>NZ_JFHR01000016.1 GCF_000722875.1 Sphingobium chlorophenolicum
GCCGAACGGCCTCGGTCCCCAACTTTACCGGGAAGCACGGGGCGAACCCGCTCCCACTGCTCGTCGCTTAATCCGTGTCGATCCAAGATGGCGCTCCCTTCGCCAGTCTTGAATCCGATCCGCGCGGAAAAAGGAATCCCTTAAATGTCCACACGCCTTAGGCCAATGCAGGACAGGAGCACGCGGCCACTCCACGAAGCTCCTTGCAAGCTTGTCGAGAGTTTCGTCGATCTGGTCTTGTGAAAGGTGAACAGGCTGGGCCGATTCCGGCCGGGTTGCTGTAACCATCGTGCTTCCCTCCAGATGTGTTCCCGTCTGCCGTGCCGCCTGACGATCCAGCGGCACAGGGCTACCTTGCACCGCTTAATCCGGCATCGCTTTCAAAGCGTCGCGCCCTTCACCGCTGAAACCCTGCTACTTCATTTCGATTTACGCTTTGGCGGCCCCGCATAGGGTTGCTCTGCGGGTTCGATTCCCGAGACCCGGGCGCTATAACGCCACGACGTTAAGCGGGTTCCGGCATAATCCGGAAACAACCAGGTTTTGCGCAAACGACAGCGAGACTTACGCAACTGGCATAAAGATCAGTAATTTTAACGTCTTAGTTGACCCATATCGACGCCGGCATGATCAGATTCATTGCACCCGTCCAAGACAGCAGAATTGACAAAGGGCAAAACGGCCGTATAAAAGACTCATTAGTCGAAATACCGACACATTATTCAATTAATGTCCTTTGAGGCGCATCGGCGTCGGGCTTCTGCATCGGTGCGCGCGCGCTTTGAGCGGATGCCGCCCTACAATGCACGTCGGATTCCGCCTGAGAAAAGGCGAACATGCCAGCCTCAGCGGATTTGCGGGCGGAACCCATCATCACAGCGGGATGGCCCCATCCCGCCGTTAAACTACCAACCAGGAGAGGCAAGAATGACGACTACAAGCACTGACAGCCCCAATGTTAAGCTGGCGAAGGAATATTTCGTTCGTGCTGATGCGCAAAGGCCGGATCTTCTTGAGCTCTTCCACCCGGAATTTGAAATGTATTTCCCGAAGCTCGGATTCGCCCACGGACCGGGCGCCTTCATGGAGATGGCGTCAGGCTTCGCGGGTGAGATGGCCTCGATCAACCATGACTTTGAAAATTATCTTTTTATCGAGAATGGCTCCCACGTTGTCGCCGAAGGCACATCGAGCGGCGCAATGACCGACGGCAGGACCTGGAAGGCCGGCGAGACACCGGGAGGCCGCTTCTGCAACGTCTTCCAGATCAAGGATGGCCTCATCAAGAGCGTGCACGTCTATCTCGATCCGGACTATGTCGGCGACGATGAGGCGCGTTTCCGGTGGGGCCGCGAGGGCCGCAGCTGGTAGTTTTCGAAGCAGATGGCATTATCTGCCTATTTAGAAAACGCGAAAAAATACGGCATCTTCCGATCACCATGATCGGAAGATGTTTCAGCGCCAGGATGCACGCAGGTCGCAAATCCATCCTGACGTTCGCACGAACTGACAGGCTCTATGGCAATATAGCTGGCCCGCAGCTTTCGCGATACGCCAACAGCGCCTCCTCAATCGAGTGGGGCAGCGGCACGCTTCGGAAACTGCTATCGACCAGAATGGGCGACAATCGACCGACAAAGCGCGATTCTTCGGATGGAGACCGGGCAATGATCACAAGATCGAAGGTGCGGTTGCGGACGGCCTCCACATAGACGGTCATATCGAACAGGTCGTCGGGGCGAAGTGTGTTATGGAATTCCAGCGAAAGCGCCTTCATCGGCGTCGCCAGATGCGTACCATCCTTCGCAATCATCTTGTCGGACAATAAAATTCGCGTGAACCAGGAATAAGCCGCCGCCAGATAGTCCGCAAACCGGGGTGTATAGACGACCTGGGCGGGATCACACTCCCCCCATCGCACCCGACGCCGGACGGTGACGGGGGCCCTGCATATAAGCCGCTCGTCAATAAATTGATCAAGCGATGCTGAAGAATCCGGAACCCCGCTCATTCGATTTTTTCCTTGCCTGACCCCGCCGACGGCGGCAATCAACCGATCAAAGGCCAGGTGTTCATAAGCCAACCGCCAGCCTCCCTCACCTTTAGCAGACTATTGCGCCCGGGTGAGGAGGAGACTGACGCCCGACGGCAGCTACAGCACTTCGAACAGACCGGCAGCGCCCATTCCGCCGCCGACGCACATGGTGACGACGACATGGCGCGCGCCGCGCCTTTTGCCCTCGATCAACGCATGGCCGACCATGCGAGAGCCCGACATTCCATAAGGATGCCCGATGGAGATCGCGCCGCCGTTCACATTCAGGAGTTCGTCGGGGATGCCGAGCCTGTCGCGACAGTAGAGCACCTGCACGGCAAACGCCTCATTAAGCTCCCAAAGCCCGATATCGTCCATCTTTAGGTTGAATCGCTGAAGCAGCCGAGGCACGGCGAACACCGGACCGATGCCCATCTCATCGGGCTTGGTGCCCGCGACCGCCATCCCGATATAACGACCAAGCGGCTGCAGGCCCCGCTTTTCGGCGAGCGCAGCTTCCATGACCACGCAGGCCGAAGCGCCATCGGACAGCTGGCTGGCGTTACCCGCAGTGATGACCCCATCGTTGCGCACCGGCTTGAGCCCGGAAAGCCCTTCAAGGCTTGTGTCGGCGCGATTTCCTTCGTCCTTTGAGAGGGTAATCTCGCGCTCGGAGACAGCGCCCGTCTCCTTGTCCTTGACCAGCATTCGCGCGGTGAACGGCACGACTTCCTGATCGAAGCGACCCGCCACCTGTGCCGCGGCAGTACGCTGCTGCGACTGCAGCGCATAGGCATCCTGCCGGTCCCGGCCGATGCCGTAGCGGCTGGCGACGATCTCTGCCGTGTCAAGCATCGGCATGTACACATCCGGCGCAATGTCGAGCAAAGCGGGATCTTCGTCGACCCGCAATTCCTTTGTCTGCACCAGCGAAATGGACTCGACGCCGCCTGCGACAATCACATCCATGCGGTCGGTGACGACCTGCTTGGCGGCCGTGGCGATCGCCACCAGCCCGGACCCGCATTGGCGGTCGATCGTGACGCCGGCCACTGACACCGGCAGTCCCGCGCGCAAAGCCGCCGTCCGACCGATTGTCTGCTGGAAACCCTGCGGCAGGGCGCTGCCCAGAATGCAGTCCTCGATCTCGCCAGGGTCAACGCCGGCGCGTTCCACCGCAGCCGTGATCGCGGCGGCGGCCAGCGACGGCGAGGGTAGATTATTGAACGCCCCCCGATAGGCGCGCCCGATGGCGGTACGAGCCGTCGATACGATTACAGCATCGCGCATCCGAGATATCTCCTCACAATTCGACGTTAAAGCGGCCGCAAGCGATTGCGGACGCGAGTTGGTTTGGAACATCGCAAGACCCCGCCCACCGGGCGGGACCATGACCTTAATCGACGGGAATCAGAAATTATATCCGACGGTGACGCCGTAGGTTGCCGGCTCTCCTGTGAAGCGGATGATCGTGTCCAACGTGCGCGTAATTGCAGGTGTATAATATTTATTGGTGATATTGCGTCCCCAAGCGCTCAGGTTCCACTTGTCGTCGGCGGACTTGAGCCCAAGCCGCACGTTGAACAGCGTATAGGGTCGAAGCGAGAACGCCGGGTCATTGTAGGTCACCGATGCGGAAGGAGCGATGTCTACCGGCCGGTTCACGTCGGCAGGAGTGAGCGTGCTCTTCGTCCGGCTCTGATATGTCGTGGAGCCGCCGATGAACGCATTGAGGTTCCCGGATACCGCAAAATCATACTGGGCATCTATGGATGCTGAGTATTTGGGTGTGAACGGAAACTGGCTTCCAGTGATCGGGATGAGCGCATCGTCATTATGCGCGCGGGCCGGATAAGTCGCATAATCTGTTCCATCCGGGTTTTTGAGGATGCGGGAATTGATATAAGTCCCCGTTGCATTGATGGTCAGTCCTGAAATCGGCCGCCAGAAAGTCTGAAGTTCAAGTCCCCAGATCCTGGAGCGGGGAATGTTCAGCAACTGCTCAAGCTGCCCGAAGATTGTCACGACGCGGCCGCGGATTTGCTTGTCGCGATAGTCGTAATAGAAGCCCGCGCCGTTGATTTGCAGCGTGCGATTGGCAAGCGACGCCTTGAAGCCAGCCTCATATGCAGTCAGCTTTTCCTGCGTGACCGGCAGAAGCTGGCTCGACAGGTTCGCGCCGGTGCGCGGGAAGCTGCCTGCCTTGAAGCCGCGACTTACATTCGCATAAAGCATGGTGTCGTCGCCAAACGGCTTCCAGTTGGCGCCAAAGCGCCACGACACGTTGTTCTCCTTGAGCGTGTTGACATATTCTCCGCTCGTGTAGAGTTCGCTGGGCGGAGTTTCCGGAGTATTCAGCAATGTCGCACATTCGCCGGGCGCAGTCGTCGGCGTGATGCCCAGCGCAAACTGTTGGATCGCGCCGAAGAGGGATGCGATATCGCCCTTGCCGCTATCCGCCGTGCACCCGCGAAACCGTATCCGGTTATCAGTATAGCGCACCCCGCCATAGATCGTCAGGGCGGGAGTCAGTTCGAACTCTGCGTTGGCGAACGCGGCGATGGATCTAGTCCTGGTAAAAGCCTGATTGATGTCGTCGGTGAAAGTACCGAAGCCGGGGATAAGGAACCCGCCACCATCGACATTGAGCAGCGCAAATTCTATATCGTCCACGCTGCTCCGCTGGTAATTTCCTCCAAAGGACCAGTTCAGCCTTTTGTCGATCGCGGTGCCCGACAAACGAAGCTCCTGCGAGAAATCGTCTATATTTCCATAAAGATGGTTGAGCAGATCGAGCGCGGCAGTACCGTCGCCATCGTTGAGACTGTCCCGACGCAGATGCGAATAGGCGCTGATCGACGTAAGGGTCACGTCCGGCGTGATATCGAGTTCCGCACGCAGCGACGTCTGAATGAAGTCATCGTCGCGACGCAATCTCGCGCCCTCATCCCAGTCGGCGATGCGAGGATTCTTGTAGAGGCCCTTCTGCAAATTGGTCGAAATATCCAAGAGGGGACCGACCGGCTGGCCGTTGACGCGCTCGACATCGTCGACTGACTGCGCAGCCGGCGTATCCGATTTGTCGATCCAACCGTGCACCATCAGGCTCAGGCGCAAGGTTTCAGCTGGTTCCGCCTCTACAATGAGGCGCCCGCGGGTAAACCGTTGATCGCCAAGACGATCGGACGGCCGTGTCGCACTCTTCTGCCATGCGCCGCCTTGCGTCGTGGCCAGCGCCAGACGCGCCGTCACACCCTCGGCGATCGGGCCGCTAATGAAGGCGTCGCCATCGAACCTGCCGAACCGCGCGTAGGAAGCGTTTACGCCCGCCTTGAAATCGCTGGTTGGCTTGGCGGCGATATAATTCACCAGACCGCCCGTCGAGTTCTGACCGAAAACCGTGCCCTGCGGTCCTTTCAGCACTTCGACCCGCTCAAGGTCCATCGGCGCGCCACGCGCCATGATCGGGTAAACCAGTGGCACCTGATCGACATACATGCTGACCGTCGTCGTAGCCGCAAGGCTGCTGTCGTAAAAGCCGACGCCGCGCAAGGTGTAGCTCGGCGAGTCGAACTGGGTCCTGGTGACAGTAAGGCTCGGCACAACGCCGGCGAGATCTTCCGGCCGCGTGACGCCACGATTCGCGATTTCGTCCGCACCGATCGCGCTGATCGACAGCCCGACGTCATTGAGGTTCTGCGCACGCTTCTGCGCGGTCACGACGATATCCGCTACACCGCCGCGCCCCGCCGCCGCAGACTCCTGCGTGTCGGCCGGTGCGCCGACGGAATTGTCACGGCTGCTCTGAGCACTCGCCACCGCCATCGTCGCCGGCAACGCCAAGGCAATCACGCCCACGCCCGCGACCAGCCGTGCCTTCGAAATACCTGCAAGATGGCGCCCCATCACTCTCTCCCTTGACCACCCACGCTTTTTTCCGCGTCGGGGATTTTCGCTCAAATGCTGCGGCAAACCGCCTGTCCTCATGGCCCGCCAGCGCAGCTGACGAAGAGGCGTGAACAGCTCGCCCAACAATCATTGTTGTAAAGATTTTTACTGATATGTCAATAAACCGTATGCAGCGTCAATTGGGTACCCTGTATCACCTGGCGACGGGGCTCGCCTTAATTCGGGCTGGAGGGCCGACGGCCGCATGTTTCGCTGCGGCGGCGGAATGGATATCGCACCTGGCCCGGGCTCAGCCTCGGTTGGCCTGCCGCGCCGCCTCGAAATTTTCTTCTGTGAATATCTTTGAGCTCAGTTCCGACAGCGCGGGATCATGCACGTCCAGGATGCCGGAATTGCCATCAACCCATTGAAAATCATGCTTATACCGGTCGATCAGCCAATCCGGATCGCGCCGGATGAGGTGGAAATCATACCATCCATATTGTGTATTGTGAGACACGCCGATATCTGTGGCCGCCCAGTGCCGCGCCGTCATGTAAACCACGGCGTGGGCCCGATCGCCGTCAAATGTAATATTGAAATTGGTATAAGTATGATGACGCCTCACCGGCGAGAGGGCGCGTTCCACCATTTCGACCCACAGATCCGCGTCGATACGCACTTCGTCCTGTCCCAGGAGGCGCTTGAAATCGACGCCTATCCGATCAGTGAAGCATGACCGCCATCCCTGCCAATCGCCAAGGTCGAGGCTGCGGCCAAAATGCAGAAGGCGTTTCGTGACGACCCGCTCATCCCAGAGCATGCTGAGTTTGTCTTCACCAGTCATGTCCTTCCCCCATTGTACGCGACGCGCAGCGCGCAAGCGGGCGATCCGCCGACCTTGTCGACACGCACCGCTGGAACAGGCCGTTGTTCATCGACAGTTTCTTATCGAAATACGGGCGTTGCGCCCGAAACCTGCCGACCCCCACCCGTTTTGATCAGCCGGCCGTGGAGATCGGCGATATGGCGCTGACCGATTGCCAGCGCCGCATCCGACGTGTGGACCGAATGGGACCCCAGATGGAGTTCATGATCGTGCGGCCGGGCAGAACCGATAACGAAAACTGCCGGCCCTTCCCCATGCGCCACGATAGTGACAGGCTGCGGTCCAGCCGCCAGCGCCGCCAGTTCCCCCTCCTCAATGACCTCGGGAATGGAAACCGAGCCTCTGCTCATGGCGATAAAGCCAACCTCCTGGCCGTCGGGCGGCACGAACTCCCAACTATCTCCCGGTTTTAGCGTCACCAGAAGGTAGGTTATGCCCTCAGGCGAGCGCACCGGGCTGCGCGATCCGGCATATTGCCCCAATATGATGGTGGCTGGGTGCACCGTTGGGATGTCCTGCGCCTCGATATACTGGCTTTCCGCAGCGGCGGTTTCCAGTTCAGGCGGCAGCGCGACCCAGAGCTGGAAACCCCGAACCGCATCGGATGCGCCGGCGGACATCTCCTGGCCGTGCCAGACGCCCCTCCCCGCCCTCATCCACTCCACGCCACCATATTCAATGGTACCGGAGCCCGAATCAACGTCATCGAAGCGGAGATCGCCTTCGGTGAGGATAGTTACTGTTGCAATCCCGCTGTGCGGATGGATCGGCATCGTGCCGACCGCCCTTGCACTGAACGCGAATAGGTCCAGGAAAACGAATGGCTTCAGGATCTGGCCGAAGTCCGAAGGACTCATCAGGCGGGTTATGCCGCCATGACCAGACCCGCGCGTCCGGGCGACAACGGTTTTCTGCTGGTGTTGCTGCTCGTACATCATGTCGACCACCTTCCTGCCCTTGGCATCGCTCCATGCGCCGGTAATAAGAATGGTCCGTACGGAATGGGCCAGGCACATCTGTCCGCAGGACGGCGTGCAGAAAACGGACGAAGCAGTTCAGCCGACCTCATCATTCTCGATACGCAACGTGTCGCGGCCATATTCCGCAATGCGCCCCTCAATGCCCCCACTAAGGCAGGTATACCAGACCGCTGGCTTGAATCCGCACGCCCGCCGATCCAGCAGCAGATCCAGTTCACTGGAGATGGTAATGTAGCCCTTGCGGCAGTCGCTGACGCTTACCCCTTCCTGGCTGCGCGCATAGCACACCAGACCGGAAAATTCGGGCACGTCTATGACATATAATTTCGGCATGTCAGTTCCCTCTGATCAGCCTGCGAACTGCCAGGGCCGGTGCGTGCAGTGCGCTCCTGCCACATGATACACGGCTGCGCCATCGGGCCTGGCCGACCTCAAGATATCTTGTACATACCGCCATCGACCACGACGGCTTGCCCCGTCATGAAGGCGGCATCGTCACTTGTGAGGAACACGACCGGTCCGGCAATATCCTCTGGATCGGCAAAACGCTTGATCGCCTGCTGCATCCATACTTCGCGCTTGAACTCGTCGGGCACGACAGCCGTAGCGGGGGTATTGGTGATGGACGGAAGCACCGCGTTTACGGTTATGCCGTCCCCGCCGAGGTCGTTTGCAAGCCCCCGGACGAAGCCGATCACACCCATCTTGCTGGCCATATAGTGGCTCAACCCCTGCTGCGGCACACCGATCGAGTTTGAGGAGATGTTGACGAAACGGCCCCACTTATTCTGTCGCATCAGCGGGATGAAGTGCTTCGCGCTGAGAAAATGAGATTCGAGATTTATTTTGAAAACCGTGCGCCAATCATCAATCGTCATCTCATCAATATGCACAAGAGGCAGGATTCCCGCGTTATTGACCACGATGTCGCCCCGGCCGAAATTATCGACGGCCGCCTTCGCGATCTTCCCCCAGTCTTCGTCGGACGACACGTCAGCAACTACCGAAACGCAGTCGCCCCCGATCAGCTCCGCGGTCTCCGCAGGCTCAACCCGGTCGACAAGCACGAGCGACGCGCCGCGCTCCCCCAGCAATCGCGCGATCGCGCGGCCAATGCCGCGTCCCGCCCCAGTGACGACCGCCACGCGTCCAGCGTGAGTATTAGACATGCCCTCTCTCCTTTGACTTACAGGTTTGATAAACGTCATATGAGTAAGGTCAAGAGCATTTTCCCACTGCATCACCCTTTTCTCGGACGATCCAGGCATGACGAGTCACCGGGGAGGGCGTCGCCCACCCACTCGCCGCTTTAACGAAGTAGTTTGAGGATCAGCGGCGCAAACCGTAAGTGTCGCGCACAGAGTCCACCGCGAGCTGATAGAGCTTCCCACAGTCCTCGGCGTTCCCAAGCAACTTGCGAAGTTCAAGACTGACCACTCCGTGCATGGCCGCCCATAACCGCAGACTGACCTTACGGGCCTCAGCCGCCCCTTCCGGAGGAAGGCAAAGCCCTACAGTATCGCGGAGATTCTCGAAACTCCGCCAGGCTTGACGCCGACTTTCGACAGGAGCTTGCCATGCCCGGCCCAGATCTCCGAACATGACATTATATAATGAGGGCTCCTTGATGGCGAAGGAGCGACAGGCAACGATCATCTTCTCAAGACGACAATACTAATCGCTCTCGTCGCATTGATCCTCGAAGGCGCGCATCAAGCCGGCAAAACTGTGCAGATAGAGGGCGTCGAACAATCCGTCCTTGCCGCCGAAATGCGTGTAGATCATCTTCGTCGACGCATTGACTGCATCCGCCACGCGGCGGACGGTCAGCGCCGACGGCCCCTCTTCGCTTAACAGCACCGCTGCCGCGCCGAGAAGGACGGCGCGCATGTCCGTTTCCATCGCCGCGCGCACCGCTCGAACGTCGCCCAGGCGCCCGCCATTTGGAGCCAGCGTCATGCCAAGGCCGGCTCCGGATCAACAGCGCCAAGCAGTCCTCCCAGACGATGCCGGATCAATGCTTCCGCATCGGACATGATGCGGCCTATCAGCTCGGCGACCGTGGGAATATCGTGAATCAGGCCAACGGACATGCCGCAACTCCATGCGCCCGCATCCATGTCACCATCAACCATCACCTTGGGATATACACCGGCCACCAAATCATGAATATCGTCGATCGTCAAACTGTCACCCTTCTCCCGCTCGATCTCTACCAGGCGCGTGACATTGGAATTATTGAGCACGCGCTCCGTGTTACGCAGCTGCCGCATGATCAGCCGGGTATCGGTCTCTTGGCTTCCAGAAGCGCATTTTTCACATTCTCATGTACGGGAGCCTCTTGCGTCGCAAGAAAACGCGTTCCCATATTGATGCCGTCCGCCCCCAGCGAGAGCGACGCAACGAGACTACGGGCGTCGGCCATTCCGCCCGAAGCTAGAAACGGAATGGTCAGCTGATCGGCTGCCGTCGGAAGCAGGATCATGTTCGGAATATCGTCTTCGCCGGGATGACCGCCACATTCGAAGCCATCGACACTGACAGCATCGCAACCGATCGCTTCAGCCTTCAACGCATGGCGTACAGAGGTGCATTGTGGATCACCTTGATGCCGGCGGCCTGGAGCATAGGCATATATGCCTCAGGATTTCGTCCCGGTCTCCACGATCCGCACGCCGCCTTCGGCGATCGCCTGAATATATTCAGGATAGGCGGCTTGCTAAAAGTGGGCAGGAAGGTCAGGTTCACGCCAAAAGGCTTATCAGTCATTTCCCGACAGCGCGCAATTTCCCGCGCAAGAAGTTCGGGTGTCCGTTGGGTCAGCCCGGTAATAACGCCCAACCCGCCCGCATTGGAAACGGCTGACGCGAGTTCCGCCAATCCGACGAAATGCATGCCTCCCTGCATGATCGGATGTTCAATACCAAACAGTTAGTGATCCGCGTCTGCATGATGCTTCCTCCTGATGGAAACAATGTTCCCTTGGACTACATTGTTTCGCAAGGTCAAATTGCAGGGGACGCGGTCCTCCGGCAGCACGATCCAACGCTGGCATGAGCATCGGCCCACCCATCCGCCCAGCCGGACCGAGCCTCATCGCACGGCCGGAACTGGCCTTCAGATCTTGACGAGATGACTGGCGGCGAGCGGACCGAACGGCAGTGAGGCGAGGGGCCCGCCGACGTCGAGTGCGCCCAGGTCTATCGGGTAGAATCCCAGTGTTTCGACAAGCGCCCGCACCTGCGCCTTCGCATCCGCATCGTCACCGGAATAGAATAGCACTGTCTGCCCCCCTACGGGGCTTGCCGGCGCCAGCGTGCGCGCATCGAGGTGATTGAACAGCTTGACGACCCGCGCGCCAGGAACATGCTCGCTGAACACCGCACTGGAGTGGCGACCGCCCAGATCTATCGGCTTGATGCCGTAAGCGGCCAATGGATTGGTCGGATCCTCCGGGGACCCCGGTTCGAGGAACGTGACGGGATTAGTTGTATCAATGACGATCCGTCCGCTCCACGCCGGCAGGCCCCCGATCACGCGCCCCACATCCTCCCAGCGGACGGCGACCACCACGATGTCGGCTTGGGCAGCCTCTTCGGTCGTGCCCGCCTTTATGCTTTGCCCAAGCTCTTCGACCAACCCGGCCAAGCTGTCAGGGCCACGGCTGTTCGAAATGACGGCCGCTACGCCTGCAGCCGCGAAGACCCGGGCGACGCCCGTTCCGAGCGCGCCGGCGCCAATGATTCCGATTGTCATTACCTTATCCTCCATTGCGATGGTTCGTGGGGCCGCCAGGGCCTTAAATAAAAATGTATGTGCTGCTGTCACAGTTACATTATTGGATAAATCAGGACGGCAGGGTGAGCGGCATCTCAAAATTCCCGACACTCGCCACTTCCTGCGCAACGTCGGCAAGACTGACGCCCGCCAACTCCTGTTCAAGTGCTTGGCGCGCCCGCTCGAAATGCGGTTTCAACACTTGCTGAATGCTGCCGCCCACCGGGCATGTCGGGCAAGGCGTGGTGCGATGCATTGGAAAAATTTCGGCATCTTCCACGGCCAGATATATATCGAGCAACTGGATGCGTTCCGCGGGCCTTGCCAACAAAGCCCCGCCCCCTGCGCCTAACTGGGATCGGGTGAGGCCAGCATCGTTCAGGCGAGCAAGAATGCTCCGGATTACGACCGCGCTCGTACTGGCGGAATAGGACAGGTCTTCCGACCGCACCGGCTGTCCATCGCCGACCGCCAGGACGGCAAGCGCATGAACGGCTACAGCGAAACGGGTACTGGCGGGCATAGCGAAAATCCAAAGTGTGTTACCGCTTCTATTTCATTTAATGCACCGCGTCAAGCAGAGCCCTGCGCAAAGACGCGCTTACCATGCGACGCGATGTCGCGGACGGAACAAATATTGCCGGGCCTAAAAATCGTCAAAAAGGATAAGATATTTGTCTCCGGTCCTTTTCTGGGTCAAACCGGCGAGCACATTGGGTTCCAGCAAATCGGTCAAACGAATGCATCGCGCGAATTGGGTTGCAAATGTGGAATCATATTCGCTCGCGATCCGAGAAAGCAGACGCAATCTGACATCATCGCTGACGCGTTTGAGGAAATTCGTCACCAGAAACGCGCTGACCGACCAGGCGTAACCATAGCTCCGATCAAGGCCGGTCTCGCCCAGGTCGAGCGATCCATAGATATATATCTGCTTGACCACATCGCTGCCATAGAGACTGTAGGAAGAACTGAAGCGGAGTTCCGATGCCTCCATCGCCTGCAGCAATATGTTCGTCATCCGACCGCCTCCAATCGCATCGAATGCGATTGTGGCTCTGGTTTCGGCGACCGCCGTTCGGAGCTGCGCGTGGAAGTCCGGCGCATTGCCGTCGACGACATATTGCGCGCCCAGATTTTTCAGCATCGCAACCTGCTGTTCCCCGCGCACGATATTCACCAGGTCGACGCCGTCCGCCTTACAAATCTTGATCAGCATCTGACCCAGGCTCGATGCTGCGGCGGTATGGATGATGGCGCCATGCCCCTCCATCCGCATCGTTTCGACCATGGCCAGCGCCGTCATCGGATTGACGAACAGCGACGCCCGCTTTTCCGCAGCTATATGGGCAGGCAGGATCAGGCATTCCTTAGCAGCAATCGTGCGGTAGCGCGCATACATGCCGCCACCGAACAGGGAAACCTGTCGACCGATCATGTCGGCCACATCGGGCGCAGCGTCAACGACGGTTCCCGTGCCCTCATTGCCGACCGGCAGGGGAATGCCGATGCGGCCGGCGAAGGGACGCACCTTCCGATCGAGCAATTCTGCCCGCATGCGTGACCCGACGCCCGCGCCGGTCCGATTTGCCGTCGACAGATCGGCCGAGGCAAGCATAAGCCCCATATCGGACGGGTTGACCGGGGCGGCCTCCATTCGGACACGCACCTCGCCTGATTTCAGGACGGGTAACGGCCTTTCATCCAGCCACAGGTCCAGCATGCCGTCAGCGCTGATCTCCGAGCGCAGGACCAGATTAGTGTCTTTGAAGCTCATGACGCCTCCAGTAGAAGTAGCATAGTCAGATAACCTCGAAGAGGCCTGCTGCCCCCATGCCGCCGCCGACGCACATGGTGATGACGACATGGCGGGCCCCACGGCGCTTTCCTTCGATCAGCGCATGGGCGACCATACGCGCGCCGGACATGCCATAGGGATGGCCGATCGAAATCGCGCCGCCGTTGACGTTGAGCAGCTCGTCCGGAATGCCGAGTTGGTCGCGGCAATACAGAAGCTGCACCGCGAACGCCTCGTTCAGCTCCCACAGGCCGATATCCGTCATTTTCAGACCAAACCGATCCAGCAATTTTGGCACGGCGAAAACCGGTCCTATGCCCATTTCATCCGGCTTCGTCCCTGCGACGGCCATGCCGACATAACGTCCCAGCGGTTCCAGACCGCGCCGTTCCGCCATAGCCGCATCCATCACCACGACGGCCGCCGCGCCGTCCGAAAGCTGGCTGGCATTGCCTGCGGTGACGACGCCGCCCTCGACCACAGGACGCAGCAAGGACAGTCCCTCCGCAGTCGTTTCGGGACGGTTGCCTTCATCCTGTTCGATCCGGACGAACCGGCGCGACGTCTGTCCGTTTGCCTTATCCAGAACCGCCATTTCGGTCTCGACCGCCACGATCTCGCGATCGAAACGGCCCTCGCGCTGCGCCTTGGCCGTGCGTTGCTGAGACTGGAGGGCGTAGGCGTCCTGAACGTCCCGCGCGATATTGTAGCGGCGCGCCACGGTCTCCGCCGTGTGAAGCATCGGCATGTACATGTCCGGCACGATGGCTTCCAGTTCCGGGTCAACCGTGATCCGCAGCTCGTCGGTCTGCACCAGTGAGATCGATTCGACGCCGCCTGCGACGACCACGTCCATGCGATCGACGATGACCTGCTTGGCCGCGGTCGCGATGGCCATCAGTCCGGACGCGCATTGCCGGTCGAGCGACATGCCCGCTACGCTGGCCGGCAAACCGGCGCGAAGCGCGGCAGTCCTGCCGATCGTTGCCTGATGCCCTTGCTGAAGCGCCGCGCCCACGACCACGTCGTCCACCTCCGCCGGCTCGATACCCGCGCGCTCAACTGCCGCACGGATGGCATGCGCCGCCAGTGTGGGCGCCAGCGTGGCGTTGAAGCTTCCCTTATAGGCCCGGCCAATCGGCGTACGGGCCGTCGATACGATCACGGCGTCGCGCATGGTGCATTCCTCTCGATAATGATGCGCCGATCCGGCGCGACGGACGAAAGTGAAGCGATCGTCAGCTTGCGGCGGTGGTAACGCCGCCATCGACCACCAGTGTCGATCCCACCAGATAATCGCCGGAACGCGCCGCCAGATAGAGCGCCGCCGCCTGAATATCTTCATCGCTGCCGATGCGTCGCGCGGGGATCATCGGAAGGACCGCCTCCACATCGTCGCGGGCCGCCCGATTCATTTCGGAGGCGAAAGCGCCTGGCGCTATCGCATTGACGCAGATGTTCTCGGCGATCAGGCGCGAACCCATCTTGCGCGTCAGATGAATCAAAGCCGCCTTGCTGGCCTGATAGGAATAGGTGTCATTGACGCTGACCCGCAATCCATCGATCGATGCGATGTTGATGACCTTCGCAGGCCGTTCATCGGCGGCGGCTCTGAGGGGCGTCAACAGCGCCTGCGTCAGGAAGAAGGGGCTACGCAGGTTAAGGTTCAGCACCTTGTCCCACCCCTCCTCCGGAAAGCTGTCCAGGGATGCGCCCCAGGCCGCGCCTGCATTGTTCACAAGGATGTCGAGTTTTTCCTCTCGTTCCAGAAAGGCCTGGGCCAGCGCCCGGCTCCCCTCCACGCTCGACACGTCCTGCGGCAGAGCGTGACAGACGCCGCCCTCCTCCGTGATATCGCGCGCAGCCTGGTGACATGCGTCGGCTTTACGTGAGGAGATGTAGACGCGCGCGCCATGCCGGGCGAAGGCCTTGGCGATCATCAGCCCGATGCCGCGCGAGCCGCCCGTAATAAGCGCGACCCGCCCGTAGAGGCCGAAGAGATCGGAAAGAGACGTGAGGACAGACATCGCCTCAACCCTGCACCGTTGCCGACATGGTATCTTCGACCAGCCGGGCGGCCTTGTCATAGGGCGACCAAAACAGGTTTAGATTCACGTCGCCCTTCTTCACGACGACGCCGCGCGGGTTGGAAAACTCCCGGAACCCGTCTTCGCCATGATGGCGCCCCATGCCGCTGTTGCCGGTCCCTCCAAAACCCAGTGACGGAAGCCCGCCCTGAATTGCGCAGAGATTCACCGCTGCGCCTCCCGTGGTCGTCTGGTCCAGCACACGGGCGATCTGTTCTTCGTCCTCGCTGAACACATAGACGGCAAGCGGCCGCTCGCCCGCGTTGATGCGGTCGATCACGTCCTCCAACCTGTCGTAGGGAATGATCGGCATGATCGGGCCGAAAATCTCGTCCCTCATGACGGCCGTGTCGGACGGCGGATCGATCACCAGATGCATCGGCATGCGGCGGGTTTCCGGGTCCGTTGCAGCGTTCTCTTCCAGCGCGATGAGCGGGGCGACCGCGCCGACTTCTTCCAGCATGCCGGACAGGCGCGCAAGATGCCGGTCGGATATGATGCCGGTGCATTCGCTCGTCTTGGCGTAATCGGGCGCGGCCTCCGCCATGAAGGCGCGCGCATGATCGGTGAAGTCGGCGACATCCTCGCGCGGCACGTAGACATGGTCGACCGAAATACACATCTGGCCGTTCTTGATGATCTTGGTGCCGATCACCGTGCCCACATTCTCCCGAGTGACGGACCCTGCGGTCATCACCGTGGGGCATTTTCCGCCCAGTTCCAATGTGACCGGGGTAAGGTTGGGCGCTGCCGCAGCCATGATCTCCCGTCCGACATTGGGGCTACCGGTATATAGAAGATGATCGAGAGGAAGCTTTGAAAAGGCTCGCGCCAGTTCCAATCCGCCCACCGCCACATAAGCCAGGTCGGCGGGGAAATATTCGCCGATCATCGTCCGAAGCAATTCGGCGGAGGCCGGCGTGTAGTCCGACGGCTTGATCATCACGCGATTGCCCGCCCCCAACATGTCGATCATCGGCCCAAGGGCGATATCGAAGGGGAAGTTCCACGGCACGATATTGCCGATCACGCCCTTGGCTTGCGGCTGGATATACACTTCAGACTGGCCCATCAGCGCCGGATCGGCGTGACGAGGCTGCGGACGCATCCATTCTTCCAGATGGTCGAGCGCATATTGTGCGCGGCCCAGCACGCCGAGCATTTCGATCAGGTCCGACGCCCCCTTGGGATGCGAGCCGAAATCCGCGGCAAGCGCATCGTGAATAGGATGGCGATGGGCGCGGACCATTTCCATCACGGTCTGGATACGGGCTTTGCGCGTCGCGGCCGTCGGCGTCCGATCGGCGGCGAACGCTTTCTTCTGCGCGGCGAAAGCAGCGTTCAATTCGGCGATCGCCGCCTCGTCGGATATGCCCGTGCTGTTTTCAATGATCGCCATGACAAGCCTTCCTCAATCCTGCCGCCCGCACTGCGCGGGTCGCTATGCCTTGCCGCGACGCGGCTCGCTTGGTTCCCATGCGACGCCGGGAACAGCTTTTGGCTATCATGCCCCCGGCGGCTTAAGCTACATAGTCCGTTGTTCAGTTAATATCTTGGCGATATCCCAGATTTAATCGACCATATGCAGGATCACGGCCTTTCCGGTTGAACCCAACATGGAAAACTGTACAGTTTTCTTATGACCGAAACATGGCCTGTGCGGCTGGATAAATCAAAGGCCCGGCGCGAAGAGATACTCGCTGCGGCGACCCGCCTCTTCAATCGCAAAAGCTTTGCGGGAGTCACCCTCGATGCCGTCGCCGCCGAAGTCGGGGTGACGAGCGGCGCGCTCTACCATCATTTCGCCAACAAGGAGCTGCTCGTCTTCGAATGCCTTTCCCGTGGCATCGCGCTTTATCGCGAGGAACTGGCGCGCGCGATGGAGCAAGGGATAGACGGGCTGGAACTGGTCCGCCGCTTCATCCGTGGCCGGCTTCGACCCGGCGAACCGCGCATGATCGTCTTTTCTGACCTCAATTCCCTGCCGAAAATCCACCGCGAGGCCGTGCATCGCGGCCGCATGGAAAATGTCGAGCGGCTGGCCGGACTGATCGCCAGCGGCGTCGCCGACGGCACGGTCGCGGCCAGAGACCCCTACCTGTCCAGTCTCGCGGTCTTTGCCGTGCTTGACTGGATGCCGCTCTGGTATTCCGAAAACAGCTATTATACGCGGCAGGAGGCGGCAGACGCGATCGACGACCTGCTAACCCATGGCGTCCTTTCCCGTCATGTCCCGGAACCTCTCTCGCTGTGCGATCCTTGGGATCTGGACGAGGCGATAAGCAGGCTCGTTCCGCACGCGAGCCGTGCGCTCCGGCGCGAGAGGATATTGCGGGCGGCCTCGCAAAGTTTCAATCAATATGGCGTGGTCGGATCGTCCATGGAGGCGATAGCCAATGACGCGGGCCTGACCCGCGGCGCGGTCTATCATCATGCGCCGGACAAGATGACGCTGCTGCGCCTCTGCCTGGAACGCGCCTATCGACGCGAGGGGGAACTGCTCGACCTCGTCCTCCGAAAGGTCGGGACGGAAGCCGATCCCGTCCGGCGGATCATCGCGGAAGAAGTCTATATTATGCGCGCCATGGTCGCCTTGCATGAGAGCGATATCGGCCCAAAAATCAATTTTCAGAATGTGGCTTTCCTGAGCCAGGAACAGCGCCGCCAGATGTCCGGATTGCACGAGGAAGTGGTGGGCGCAAATCGCGAGCGGTACGTACGCGGCATCGATTCCGGCTTGTTCCGAAAACTGGACATAAACTTTATGCAAGAGATTGGGGCGGGCCTACGGAACAACTTCCCAACGCTTTTCACAATGTCGCAAGGTCAGCACGTCATGGACATTGCCGACCTTTGCGCGCGGCTGTTTCTTTTCGGACTAAAGCCACGTAATATATAGTTATTATTGCCGGTCTCGACACGCCGCCCTTAGCGCAGGCGGGCCGCCTTCCATGAGTGCCAGGGGTAAGCGCGGGGCAAAAATGCCTTGTCGAAATAACTGGACAACATACTATGTTTTTCCGGCACTATCCTCCGCCTATCATTCTTTCACGGTTCGGCGCCCGGTTTTGAAGCATGCGGAACCTGGCTAAGAATAAGGGCGCCAGCGCGGCTGGGCCGGTTGGAGGGGACAAATGAGAAATTTCGCAACCGTTTCGCTTTTCCTGGCGTCTTCCGCCAGCCTTGTGTCCATGGCGTCGGCGCAAACCGCGCCTCAGAGCAACGGAACGGACGACGGACGACTGGGCGATATCGTCGTTACCGCGCAAAAGCGTGAGCAGAGCATAAACAGCGTCGGCCTGTCGCTTCAGGCGCTCAGCGGCGCTGACCTGCAGAAGCGCCGGATCGACAGCGCGGCCGATCTGGTGAAGGCGGTCCCCGGCTTTACCTTCACGCCATCGCCCTACGCCACCCCCGTCTACACCTTACGCGGCGTCGGCCTGTACGATTCCGGCCTTGCCGTCGCGCCGTCTGTCAGCGTCTATATCGACGAAGTTCCCCTCGCCTATCCGATCATGACGCTGGGCGGGACTCTCGATCTGGAACGGGTTGAGGTGCTCAAGGGCCCGCAGGGCACATTGTTCGGCCAAAGCTCCACGGGCGGCGCGGTCAACTACATCGCGGCCAAGCCCACGTCGAGCTTCCAATATGGCATCAAGGGATCGCTCAACGAATTCGGCCAGGTGGATGCCGAAGGATTCATCAGCGGTCCGATCTCCCCCACCCTGGGCGCGCGGCTGGCGGTGAAGACTCAGCAGGGCGGCGCATGGCAGAAGAGCACATCGCGCGACGACAAGTTGGGCGACGCGCGTTTCCTGACCGGCAGGCTCCTGCTCGACTGGCAGCCTTCCGACACGCTCAAATTCTCTTTCAACGCCAATGGCTTCATCGACAAGGGCGACCCGCTTGCGCCGTCGCTTATCAGGGTTGCGCCGACCAATCCGGAACTGATCGCACCCGGCTTCGACCAGTCGAAACCAGCGCGCCGGCCGCGTGACGCCGACTGGCCGGAAGGATATCCGGATCGCGACAACAGCTTCTATCAGTTCGCGCTGCGCGGCGATCTTCAACTGAGCGATAACGCCAAACTGACCTCGATCTCCTCCTATCAGAAGGCCACGGCCGACGAACAGCTTCCATTCTCCGGCACGCCCTTCCCCTATCAGAACATCCTGCACTTCGGGTTCGTCAAATCCTTCAACCAGGAACTTCGCTTGAGCGGCGATGCCGGCAGCCTTAACTGGCTCGTCGGGGCAAGCTATGAACATGTGAAATCGGACGACCATATCCGCTATGACCAGCGGATCGTGTCGAACCGCGTGATCATCCCCGGCCTGCCCGCCTATCAGGACGCGCATGCATCGGTCGCCCAGAAGAATGAGACCTATGCTTTCTTCGGAAATCTCGACTACCGGCTGACCGATCGTCTTTCGGCGCGCGTCGGCCTGCGCTACACGCACAACAAGACGACGGGTGTCGGCTGCACCTTCGACGACCTTCCTTCGAACGAGCTTGGCTTCCTGTTTGAGGCCATCCAGACGAGCATCAAGGGATCGGCTGTCCCGATCGCTCCGGGCGACTGCGTCACGCTCGATGACAACGCCAATCCGGGGCCAGTCCCCATGCGGTTATCGGAGGGCAATGTTTCCTGGCGCTTCGGCCTGGACTATAAGCTGGACAGCGGCGCATTATTCTACGCTGCGGTCAGCCGCGGCTACAAGCAGGGCATATTGCCGAACGTCGCGGCCGTTCAATCCGCCCAATATGATCCCGCCGTCCGCGAACGGCTCGACGCCTATGAAGTGGGTGTAAAAGCCCCGATCGCCGGCCGCGCGCTTCAGGTGAATGCATCCGCCTTTTATTATGATTATAAGGACAAGCAGATCCGCGGCACCGTCCTCAACGCCTTCGGCAAGCTGGAGCGGGAGATCAACGTGCCGAAATCGCGCGTCTTCGGGCTGGAAGCTGAAGTGCAGATGCGGCCAATCAGGGGCCTGAACGCCTCGGTGGGCGCCACCTACCTGGACTCAAAGATCACCAGCAGCATCTCGACCATTCCGGGCACTTCGGAAACCTATAATTCGGATGGCGTTCAGCTTGACGCCAAGGGAGCGCGCATCCCCTTCGCGCCCAAATATACGGTCGTCGGCGACGCCGAATATGACTGGGACATTGGCGGAGACACGCAGGCTTTGATCGGCGGCGGGCTGGTCTATCACAGCGCCGACAATGGCAGTCTCGCCACGAAGGCGGTTCCGGCGACCGAGTTCCGGATCAAACCCTATACGGTGATCGACCTGCGGGCAGGCCTGCAGGCAGCCGATGGCCGCTGGCGGGGCACCGTCTGGGTTTCCAACGTCTTCAACGTGCTACGCTGGAACACGGTCTTCCGCACGATCGACGACTATTTCCGCTATCAGGACAGGCCGCGCACCGTCGGCGTCTCGATCAGCTATCGAAACTGATCGGCATGCTGCGGCGATATCCGGGACCGGGCGGCACGGCAGACGGGAATCTGAAATGAGCGATGAGATAGTCTTCCTGTCCGATCTGATCGCGGGACATGCGCGTTCCGCGCCGGATCGACCCGCCGTCATCCTGGGGGATCGCCGCATCGGCTATGCCGAACTTGACGCGCTCGTTGACAGGGCGGCGGCGGCTCTTCGGCGCGACGGCGCCGGGCGCGGGGATCGGATCGCGATCTGCGCCGGCAGCAGCGTGGAATATCTTGTCGCCTTCCTCGGGGCCCTGCGTAATGGGATGGCCGCCGTGCCGTTGCCGGCATCGGCGTCGGTCGAGCAACTGCACGGCATGATCCGGGACAGCGGCCCCACCCATCTCTTGATCGGCGCGCCCTGCCCTGCTGAAGTTCCCGAAGGCCTGACGGGCGCCGATATCCGTGTTGTGTCCTTGTCGCCCCAACTCCCAGGTGATGCGTGGGAAGGATGGCTCTCACCTCGCAGTCCGGCGGGACTGTCGTTCCCGCGCATGGACGCCGATACGGAATTCAACCTGATCTATTCCTCCGGTACGACCGGCGCGCCCAAAGGGATCGTTCATTCGCACCGTTTCCGCGCGGGCGTCTATTCCCAGACCCAACTGCTCGGTTTCGACAGCGACGCCGTCATGCTGATATCCACGCCGCTCTATTCCAACACGACGCTGACGGGCCTCTTCCCTACCCTGGCGGCGGGCGGCACATTGCTGTTGATGGAAAAGTTCGACGCGGGGGCATTCCTCGATCTGTCGGAGCGACACCGGGTCACGCATGCCGTCCTCGTGCCGGTACAGTTCAGGCGAATTCTGGCGAGGCCGGATTTCGACAGTTTCGATCTCGGTTCCTACCGAATGAAATATGTGACTTCCTCCTACCTGTCGGCGGAGGAAAAGCGCGAGGTCCTCGACCGCTGGCCGGGCGGGCTGATCGAATTTTATGGACTGACCGAAGGGGGTGGATCGACCATCCTGTTCGCGCATGACAATCCGACGAAACTGCACACCGTGGGTCGCCCGGTGGCCGGTCATGACATCCGGTTGGTCGGCGAGGACGGGGCGGAAGTCAGCCCAGGAAAGGTGGGCGAAGTCGTTGGCCGCTCCGCATCGTCGATGACCCATTATCATAACCGTCCCGACTTGACGGAGGCCGCGCGCTGGACCGCGCCGGACGGCGTTTCCTACTTCCGAACAGGCGATCTGGCGCGCTTCGACGATGATGGTTTTCTCATCATTTGCGGGCGCAAGAAGGATATGATCATTTCCGGCGGGTTCAACATCTACCCAACCGATCTGGAGGCCGTGCTGCTCGGCCATGACCAGGTCGCCGATGTCGCCGTCGTTGGCGTACCTTCCACGCAATGGGGCGAGACCCCGGTGGCCTTTGTCATTCCCAACTCGCCGGATGTCGATGCCGATGCGCTCCGCGACTGGGCGAACGCGCGGCTTGGCAGGATGCAGCGGTTGCACGCCCTCGCTCTGGCCGACGAGCTGCCCCGCAATGCGCTCGGCAAGGTGCTCAAGGCGAAATTGAGCGAAGATTTCGTCAACCTGCATGGGGCCGCGTGACCGCGCGCAGACCGGTCGAGGATTTTCAGAGGAACGGCGTAATGGTGGATAGTTTTGCGGGTAGGCGGGCTCTGGTGACAGGGGCCGGCAAGGGACTGGGGCGCGCCTATGCCATCGGCCTCGCGCGACTGGGCGCCCAGGTCGTGGTCAACGACGTGGACGAGCGCGCGACCGAGAGCGTGGCCGATGAAATCCTCGCCGCTCAGGGCAAGGCGATAGCGATGGGCTGCTCGGTGAGCGATCCCGCCAGTGTCGCGGACATGGCGGACCGCATTGGCCGCGAATGGGGCGGCATCGACATCATCATCAACAATGCGGGCATCCTGCGTGACCGCACTTTCTCCAAGATGACGATTGAGGACTGGACGGATGTGCTGACGGTCCATCTGAACGGCGCTTTCCTCATCACCAAGGCCTTCTGGGACGGCATGCGCGATCGCAACTATGGCCGCATTCTCATGACGACATCCTCAAGCGGACTCTTCGGCAATTTCGGCCAGTCCAACTATGCGGCCGCCAAGCTCGGACTCGTGGGCCTGGCGAAAACGCTTTCGCTGGAAGGCGAAAGATACGGCATCATCTGCAACTGCATCGCGCCGATCGCCGCGACCGCCATGACGGAATCCATCCTTCCAGATGAAGTGATGCCGATATTCGAACCTGAACTCGTCGTGCCGGCGGCGCTACATCTCGTCAGCGACGCCGCACCCCGCAACATGATCATCGGCGCGGGCGGCGGACATATCTACGCGGCCAACATCGCGATGACGCAGGGCGTCACATATCGGCAGACGGCCATAAACATTGATCAGGTTCGGATCGATTGGGATAGCATCACGTCACGCATAGGGGACATCGTGCCGCAAAGCGGAAATGCGCAAGTCGACGCCGTCCTCTCCGGGCATGGACATAGCGCGGCTCGGCCGGATTGAATCAATTTCAGGCCGCTGGCGATCAACCTCGCCCGATTGTCGGCTGGCCGAAGCCGGTCTTCGCCTGTCATCCTGATCGGACGTTTTCGGACGCTGGAAGAGGCGGATCAGGTTGTCGCGGCTGGCCATGCCGATCTTGTCGTCCTCACCCGCGCGCATATCGCCGATCCCGATCTGGTAAGGAAGACGCTGGAGGGACAGGAGGATCAGGTGCGCCCCTGCATCGACTACAATCATGGATGCGTTGGCGGACTGCTGAGCGCCGGAAGGTTGGGATGCGCCGTCAATCCAGCCGTCGGGCAGGAAGCCAGATTATCGGAAGACCTGATCGTTGCCGCCGAGACGCCTCTTTCGGTGCTGGTCGTCGGCGGTGGCCCCCCGGGCATGGAGGCGGCTGGGGTGGATGCCCTGTCCGGCCACAGGGTCACGCTGGTCGAGGCGAACAACCGTCTGGGTGGATGCGTGAACATCGCAAAGCGAGCGCCGTGGCGCATCGGCATCGGAGACATTGCAGACTGGCTGGAGCGGGAAATCTATCGTCTGGGCGTCGATGTGCGGCTGAGCAGCTATTTCCAGGCAGAGGACCTTGCGGCCTTCAATCCCGACGCGGTGATCGTGGCGACCGGCTCCATGCCGCGCGTCGACGGGCATCAGATGTTCGTGCCGGGCGCCGCAGTGCCCGGAACCGCGAGCGCCCACGTAGTGTCGAGCCATGACGTGCTTATGGCGGGGCACAGGCCGAATTGGGGGCCGACCGCGCTGGTCTTCGACGATACCGGCCATTATGAGGCTATCGCGGCGGCCGAATATCTGGCCGATCGGCAGGTGCACGTCACCTTCGCGACCAGCCACGCGTCTTTCGCTCCAGGACTCATGACAAGCGTGACAACAGAGCCGGCGCTACGCCGGCTACTCGCGCGCGGTGTGGATGTCCACTGCTATGCGCAACTAGTTGCCGTCGACGAAGGTCGCTGCCGCATGGCGCACCGCTTGGGCGGAACCCCGTTCGACGTGCCGGCCGATACGGTAGTGCTCGTCCAGCACAATCTGCCCAATCGACTGGTCGCTGATGAGCTTTCCCACTTTGCCGGACATATGGCTGTGGTCGGCGACGCCCTTGGTCCGCGCTACCTGCAGACCGCGATCCGCGAAGGCCATCTCGCCGCCCGTTCGCTCGCGCACGTCGCGCGCATTTCCGTCCCCACAACACACGGAGTTTAGCATGTCGATCGGTATTCTCGGTGCAGGCGCCTTCGGTACGGAGCTTGCGCGCAATCTCTCAGCCCGTGGAATTCCTGCCGTCATCGCCAACAGCCGTGGACCGGCTTCCCTGGCGGCGCTGGCGGAGGAATTGGCTCCCCATGTCCGCGCGGTTTCCTTCGACGAGGCCGCTCGGGCCGATATCGTCATCCTGGCTGTGACCTGGGTGAAGTTGGCCAACGCGCTACAAGGGCTCCCCCACTGGGGTAGCCGCATCGTCGTGGATGCGGCGAACCCCGACGAGGTGCCGTCGTTGAAGCCCGTCGAATTAAACGGCCGGCTGTCAAGCGAAGTGGTGTCGGATATGCTGCCGGGCGCCCGCGTGGTAAAAGCCTTCATCGATATTGAGGCGGAGATCTTCAACGAGCCCGCCCCCGCGGGAGGACGCCGTGTACTATTCTATTCCGGGAACGATGCCGAAGCCAAAAGGCAGGTCGGCGACTTAATGGCGCAAATGGGTTTCTATGCCGTGGATCTGGGTTCGCTGGCGGTCGGCGGCAGCCTTGCCCAGTTCCCCGGCGAGCCGTTTCCCGGCATCAACTTTGTCAAATTCTGATGCCGGGCCGCCATCTGTCGTCGTAGGATGTACCCAACCGCGCCTTTATTCCAAGTCCATGATCGTGCGGCAAGGAACCGCCTGCACGGCTCCCAGCCCAAAGATTGCGGAACCTGAAGTTCGTCGCGCCGCGAGGTGACGTGAACGAATTTCAGGTTTCGCTTCGATCTTCTCGCCTTACATCTGATAGGTAAAGCGGACGCCGTAGGTGCGGGGAGCGCCGCCATAGGCAATATATGCGAAGTTACGCGCCTTCGTGTCCGCATATTCGATATTGAACAGATTGCGGCCAAAGATCGAAGCCGACCAGTTGTCGCGTCGAAATGTCAGATCAACGTGCGTCAATCCGTAGCTTTCCTCGCCAAGACCGGGGGTATTGAGGAAGTCGGTCTGGTATTCCGAGCGCCAGTCGTACGAAACGCGCAGGCTGGCGGCGCCGTTGAGTGACGGGATTTCCGTGCGATAAGTACCGGCGAGATACACTGTCCATTTCGGGATCTTGATGAACTTCAGGTTCGTGGGATCAGCGATACCGGGAATGGGAATGTCGAATTTGCGGTATTGCCCATCGAGATAACCGACATTGGTATTGAGTTCGAGTTCAGGGATCGGCCGGAGGGTAAACTCTCCCTCGACACCACGGATCCTTGAGTCCGCGGCATTCAGGAGGGACTGGACAACAGCCGCGCCAGGCGCCGTCAGCACCTGCTGGATGGCGTTATAGTCGGATTGGAAAACGCTGACATTCACGCGCGCCTTGCGGTCGAACAGGTCGCTCTTGATGCCCAGTTCATAAGCGCTCACCGTTTCGGGATCGGCCGGGCCGACCCCAATGCCGGTCGTATCCGTCGTCCGCGGATTGAAGTTACCGCTACGGAAGCCACGGGTGAAGCTGCCGAACACCGTTACGCGCTCGGCCGGTTGCCAGGATAGCACGGCACGGGGCGAAAAGTTGTTCCACCGCTTCTTCGCCGTCAGCGGTGTGCGGATACAGGTCGTGAATGTGTCGTCGGTACAAGCCGCGAGCGGAACATAGTCGATGAACTTCTTCTCGCTGCTGTAGCGCCCGCCGAGAGAGAGCTTGAGGGCGGACGTTATCGCCCAGTCGACATTGGCGAAACCGGCATAGGCCTTCGTCCGCTGATCGAAGCTTCCCTGAGAATAGATGCGAGGCGACAGCGTGGCTCCGGTGCCGCGACGGCGTTCGATCACCTCGGTGTCCGAATGCAGATAGAAAACGCCAAGGGTAAGGTCGACGCCGTCGGTCAGCGTCACGTTATAGCGGGACTCGATGCTATATTGGTCGTTATCCTCACGATTATCGGGAACCAGGAACCCGTCGAATGGCGTACCCGCGTTGTTGGTCGTGGAATCGTAGGATACTTTGCGGTAGCCCGCCACAGTGGTTAACAGGCCCGCACCGATCTCATTTTCCAGTTCCGCGATCACATGGGCCGCGCGAATTTTGACGTAGCCGATTTCGGTGATGTTGGTGTCGTAACCGCTGGTGGTTGGCGTGTAGCCAAAGACGCTTTGGGACGGCGTGCTCACAGCGCCCGGGGGCGCTTGAAAGTTGCGTGGAACCGTGCCGTCGTCATTGTAGCGTTGATATTGGGTGAAGAGCGTCAAGCGCGTTGCGTCCGATGCCTTGAACAGGAAGGTCGGCTTGATGATCAGCTGGTCAATATCACCGATATGGCCCGTCTTATGGTTTGGGGCCGCTCCGGTCGGGTTGCCACTGGCGGGGACGAAAATACCCTCATTGGTGTTTTTGAACATACCGCTATTGGTACGGTAGAGCACCGCGACCTTACCCAGCACGTTGGGGCTGCCGAGCGGGCCTTCGACGCTTGTATTGACATCCAGTGCATCGAAGTTGCCATAGGACAGGTCGAAACGAACGCCAAATTCGTCGGAGGGCCGCCGGGTTCGCAGGACAAAGGCGCCACTGGTCGCATTACGGCCGAACAGCACACCCTGCGGGCCGCGCAGGATTTCAATGCCTTCGAGATCGAAGGTCGAGAGGACGGCGCCCGCCTGATATGCGAGCACCAGGCCATCCTGGACGATATTGACCGCCGGATCGACGCTACGGATGGACGAACTTAGGCCGATGCCACGGATCGAGAAATTCGGAAAACCGGGAAAGGTCCCTGTGGTGTTGGTCTGCACGTTGGGAGCCAGTGAACCCACGTCCAGCAGGCTGACGCTATTGGTCGCCTGAAGCAATCGCTGGTCAACAGCCGTGATGGCGATGGGCACGCGCTGCGCGACCTCCCCAGCGGCGCGCTTTTGACCATAGACGACGATGTCCGCCACCCCCTCCGTAACGGGAGGTTCAACTGACTGCGGGCCGGACGCGCCTGCGCCCTGCGCATGTGCGGTGGCGCTGACCAGAAGCCACGACCCCAGAACTGTAGCAGCATAGAAATGCGCGATATTTTTCATCTTTCCCCTCCCATTCTCATTCTCGATTATCGCCGGTCCACACCGGGTAAGGCGCCAGTCGCTGAACGCAGAAAGGCGGGAGGATCAGCATTTCAGACAGCGTCCGCACGTCGACGGATCTTGCCGACATACGAAAACAGGCGGCCAAAGCCGCTTTCTGTCTCCCAACTTCCAAATTGCGTCGATTCGAACCGACCTGCGCCAGTTCCCAACTCAACGCAGCAGGAGCGCCATGTCAACTAAATTTTATCATTAAGACCGTTTATCGTCACATTCGTCATTTTTTTTAGAGAAAATGGAACAATCGCCTCTTTTGCAACATATCATTTTACATATTGGAATATTTACTTATCATATTCGTCAGTAAAAATGAGAGATCCGGCGGAACTGCCTTACAGCTGCTTTCAAGCCGGGGACGAGGAGAGCATGATGCGCGCCGAGGGGTATTTCCGTTCAAATTTGGCCCCGGCATGCCGGCCTTCGAACAGGAAAGGCGCACAATCGTCATTCAGTTATGCGACCGGTCAGGGGAGCTGGCGCCTACGGCTACCCGGTTGAATGGCGAACGTTGAAATGAACACTATTACTCAGTGAGCAGGGTCATGAAATTTACGAAAACGCGCCCCGTCAGTCCTGATCGTACGGCAGCGACCGCCAGATTGATGGTTGTGATTCTCTGTTTGGGCCAAATGCTCAATTACTTTGACCGCTCGGTCGTTGGCCTAGCGGCGACTGACATCATGCGCGATCTTGCGCTCACTACAGCGGACTACGGCTTGCTTTCAGGCGCCTTTTTCGGTCTTTACGGCCTTTCAGGCGTCGTGGTCGGTCTGACGCTATCGCATAGGGTGCGGCCCCGGGTGCTGCTGACAGTAATGATTGCGGTCTGGACGATCACCCAGTTTCCCATCGCGATCGCTCCATCGCTGATGATGCTCATGATCTGTCGCGCGCTGCTCGGCGCTGCAGAGAGTCCGAGCATTTCAACGTCGGTTGCCGCCGCACATGAATGGTTTCCTGCCGATCGGCGCAGTATCCCGACGGCATTCATCATGATCGGTCCCCTGCTCGGTTCGATCGTGGCGCCGCCGATACTGACAACCGTCATGGGCGCCTATGGATGGAAGGCGGGTTTCGTGACCTGCGGCCTTTTCAGCGGCCTGATGCTGGCGACGCTCCTGGCGTTCGGGCGCGACGGACCGGGCATGGCTATCGCCACGCCGGCGTCGCCCCGGAGCGATCATCCGCGCACGGTCAACAGGCTCTGGAGCGCCCCCGCCATAATCGCGGTGACCGCCGCCGGATTCTCGACCTACTGGGTGATGTCTTTCGCCGTGGCGTGGCTGTTCCCCATGTTGGAACTTGGGCTCGGCTATGACCGGGTCACTGCGAGTTGGTTAGGGTCCGGCGTATACATACTGGGCGCCGTTCTCCTGCTAGCCGCGTCCGCGCTATCGCAGGCCCTGCTGAAACGTGGACTGAATTTCCGGCGGGCCGTGGTCTGGCCGATGCTCACTTGCCTAGTCATCGGCATCTCCGCCTTTCTGGCGGCAGTCGCAGCGCCAACAAATTCAATGAGGTTCTGCCTGCTTGCGATCGCGATCGCGGCTGGGCAGCCCGTCACCAGCGCCGTACCCATCATTATCAGCGCGATCGCGCCGCTCGAACTGCGGAACCGAATGCTGGTCGTCCTTTTATCGCTGACCAGCATGGCGGGGATGGCGTCGCCCTATCTTACCGGCCTGCTGATCGACCGGCAGGGCTTTGCCGGCTTTGTTCCGGCGATCCTGCTCTGCGCCGCGGTTCTGCTCTGCGGCATGCTGATCACCCTCGCCTTCCTTCATCCTGACGCGGCGATCAAACGGATCGCGTCGCGCTCCCGGATCGTCGAAACCGAACCCCGCCAGGCCCTGACATGACCCTTGATCCCGCCGACATGAAAGCGTTCGATGCTTGCGCCCGTATCGTTACGCTCGCCTCCCTCCATATGGACGCCAACGACGCCGACGCGCTCGTGCGGCTGTTCACCGAAGACCTGGAGTTCGTCCGCCCGTCCACTTACCCAGATGTGGCAATTCGAGGCCGGGCGGAACTGCACGCAGCCATCGCCGAACGCGACCGACATATGGTCAGTCGCCATATCGCCAGCAATATCGCGCCCTACCGGGTCTCAGCAGACCGGATAGTCGTCAAATCCTACTTCACCCATTTCCGCGGCTGGCGGGACATTGGCTCTGATGAACCTATTCCCATCACGGAGACGCTGCGATCCATGGGCGAATATGAGGATCATCTGGTCTGCGCTGACGGCGAATGGCTGATCGCCCGCCGTGTCGCGAAATTCCTTTTCGGTGGGCTGTAGATGGCGATCCTTCGCAACCGGGAATGCCGCCGTGGCTGAGCCTTTGCCCCGAAACGGCGTCTATATCGTGACCGGCGCAGCCGGCGGACTTGGCCGGGCTATGACCCTTGGCCTGCTCCATGCTGGCGCGCGCGTCGTCGCGGGGGATCTGGGCACGGATCGGTTGGACGCGCTGGAAACCGAACTGGCGACGCTAGGACATGGCGAGCAAGCGCGTTTGATCCACCTCGATGTCTGCAGCGAGGAGGCAACCGCCGCCGCAGTGGCGTTGGCGCTGGACGCCTTCGGACGGCTGGACGGCATAATCAACAATGCCGGCATCGGCCAAGAGCTGGTATCGAACGATTATATCTTCAACCCGCCTCCCTTCTGGAGCGTACCACCCGACATCTGGCGGCGCATCTTCGACGTCAACGCCATCGGCCCTTTCCTGCTCGCCCGGGCGGCGGCGGGCCCGATGATGGCCGCAGGCGGCGGGCGCATCGTCAACATCACTACCAGCCTGCAGTCGATGCTACGCAGGGGCATGGCCCCCTATGCGGGGTCGAAGGCGGCAACGGAAGCCCACTCGCTGGTCATGGCTCAGGACCTCGCCGGGACCGGCGTAACCGTGAACGTCCTGGTGCCAGGCGGCGCGACCGACACCAGGATGGTGCCGCAGGAGATCGGCCTCGCGCGCTCCGAATTGCTGCGCCCCACCATCATGGTGGCTCCGTTGCTATGGTTGCTGTCTCCCGACGCCGCAGAGGTCACGGGCAGACGCTTTGTTGCGGCGCGTTGGGATACGTCCCTGGATACAGCCGAAGCAGCCCGCATTGCCGGCGCGCCGGCCGCATGGGAAATCCCGCCCGATGGCCAGGCGATCATGCCCGCAAGCTTCGGCGCCAAGCCCTAAAACGAAACACGGAAGAGGAACGAAGGCGCGATGTCGCTTCATGGCAAGACCGCGTTTGTTACAGGCGCCGCGCGCGGCATAGGCGAAACGCTGTCGCGAGCCTTGGCGGCCGAGGGGGCTAAGATGGCGCTCATCGACATCGATCTTTCGGCAACGCGCGCGGTCGCCGAAAGCATCGAGGCAGCGGGCGGCCAAGCGCTCGCGATAAAATGCGACGTCACCGACATGACAGCGATAGAAGCCGCCACGCAGCAGGTCAGCAGCCACTTCGGCGGAATTGATATCCTGATCAACAATGCCGCGCTGCATGGCATCGAATACAACATCCCCTCTACCCAGTTGCCGATGGATGCATGGAGCCTGCTTCTCGACGTCAACCTTCTGGGCCCGGTTCGCTGCGCCAAGGCCTGCCGTGGCGTGATGCGCGCACGCGGCGGAGGGGTGATCATAAACCTGTCCTCCATCGCCAGCATGCCCGCACTGAACGCCTACGGCGTATCGAAGCTGGCTGTTCGCGGTCTGACCACCGCCCTCGCCCATGAACTCGCCGCCGATGGCATCCGCGTATATGCACTGGTGCCAGGCCTGATGGATACGGAGGCTGTCATGAGCGAGGCGCCGCCTGGCTTTGTGGAAGACGTCCACAAGAAGCAGCTTATCCAACGCCAGGGCAGTCCGCGGGATCTCGTCGGTGCGGTGTTGTTCTTCTGTTCCGACGCCGCCAGTTTCATCACCGGCGAGACCCTGACCATTGCGGGTGGCGCGCCGCTGCGGACCTGAATTTCATGCAGAATGGCGTAGGATCATTTTGCCAGATAGCCGCCATCGACCACCAGATCCGTCCCGGTAACGAAGGACGCGTCATCGCTGGCCAGGAATAGAACGGCAGCTGCGACCTCTTCAGGCCGCCCACGCCGTCCCAGCGCAGTTCGGGCATTGCGCTCCGCGCGGACCTGAGCGGAGTGGCCGGCAGTCGCGGGCGTGTCAATGACACCCGGCAGGATGGCGTTGACCCGTACGCCGCGCCCGCCCAAGCTAACCGCCGCGTTGCGCGTCATCATCCGCACGGCCGCCTTGGTCGCATGATATCCAGCCATATGTTCGACCGAGATCACGCCGAATATGGACGCGATGTTGACGATTGATCCACCGCCGCGGGCAATCATCTGAGGCGCAATGGCGCGCATGCCGAGAAACACCGATGTCTGGTTCGCGCGTACGACATGGTCCCACTCCTCAAGCGGCACGTCCAGAAGATCGGCAGTCGGCCCCCGAATTCCTGCATTATTGACAAGAATGTCCGCGCCCCCTGCCCGCTCAGCGACGATGGCCGCCAGGGCTTGCCAATCCTGCTCGCTCCCGACGTCGAGACGCTCGAACATCGCGCCTGAGGGAAGGGGTGAAGCCGACTCCATGATGTCGGTCGCAAAGACGCGAGCGCCTTCGGCCGCAAGTCGTTCGACAATGGCATGCCCGATCCCGCCTGACGCGCCCGTCACGATGGCCACCTTTTCAGAAAGGCCCCGACTTCCTGTCGATGATGCGATTTCAGCCATCACGGAGCCTCCATACACTGACACATTTGGTTGTATTTAGCCCTATACGTAGATAAGAGACTTCCCGATCGCAAGCATGAGCGCGACTGCTCCGGGACGGGGCGTAAAAAGGGGAGATTGCCATCGTGGCCGATGCAGCCAAATTAAGTCCTTTTTCCGACACGACATTCACCGGTCGCACCGCGATCGTTACCGGTGGCGGCAGCGGCATCGGGGCGGCAGTGGCGAAGCAGCTGGCGGATTCAGGCTGCGCCGTGACGATCCTCGATCTGGACATTGCGCTCGCGGCCGATGTCTTGGCAGGCATCGCGGCGCGCGGCGGCGACGCTCTGGCGGTGGGATGCGACGTCACCAGCCGTTCCTCGATAGAATCGGCGCTGGGGAAAGTTGTCAGCTGGCGTAACGATATCGACTATCTGGTAAATTGCGTCGGCACAGTGCTCGGAGAACCGTTGGCGGCGATTGATCTCGACAAATGGAGACGCAGCTTCGAGATAAATCTCGATAGCGCCCTGCTCATGTGCCAGGCATTCCACCCCAAGCTTGCATCGAGCGCGGTCGGCAGCGTCGTCAACATCGCGTCCCTTGCAGCGCGCGGGGCCTACCCCGGCGGAGGCGGCTACGGGCCCAGCAAGGCCGCACTGGTGTCCCTTTCCCAACAGTTGGCGATCGAGTGGGCGCCGGAGGGTATCCGCGTAAATGTTGTAAATCCCGCAACGACGCTCACACCCTTGGTTCACCGGCTCCATTCCCCTGAATCGCTGGCGGAGCGCGCAAGCAGAGTGCCGCTCGGCCGGCTCGTCGATCCTAATGAAGTGGCCGCCATGGTGTGCTTCCTCCTGTCGGACGCCGCGTCCGCCATTACCGCACAGGTTATCGACGTCGACTGCGGCGTCAGCCAGTCGTTGGTTACCCCCATAAAGCCGCCAGCATAGCTCCGGATCGAGCACGCGCCCGATCCGACGGATCCCTATAATGCCAGCGTTCCCGCATGCGCCGATGAAGGCAGGACGTCTGTCATGTCAGACTGAGCCCCCCCTTGAAACGACTTTACCGTCTGCGATGACGAGGGAAGGATTCCATAAATTTTCTATGTCCGCGGCCGGATTGCCTCGAAAGACGACCAGGTCGGCCTTCAAGCCTTCCGCCACCGAGCCGATATCGTCCCGACCCAGATGCCTCGCGGCCTGAACCGTCGCCGTGCGCATTACCTCCAGGGGGGAAAGCCCGCCTTTCACCATGCGCTGCGCCTCGACGATGGAGTTCGAACCATATTGGCCGGCATCCACCCCTTCCACCTTTATAGTCGGCGAGAAGCTGTCCGTGCCTAGCGCCACGCGCACCCCCGCCGCAGCGACCCGGCCGACATTGCGGTGCGCTTCCGGCGTGGGATACACCCACAAAGTCGGCACGTAGGTCGCGTCATTCCTCAGCAGAAGTTCAAAAACTCTATCGTCGGATATGTCCTCGCCGACGATGCCGTGCTCAACGCCGTCGGCTCCGGCCTCGAGCGCTTCGATGGCGCGGTCCTGCTCATATGTGTGAACCGTGACCTTCAGCCCCCTGCGATGCGCTTCCTCTATCGCAGCCTCCATGACTGGCCGCTTCAACCGGTTGATGGGCACCATCCCATGCCAGCGATAATCAGGTTCGCCGCCGTGGCAGGCGCATCCCCCCTGATAGAGCAGCTTGATCGCGTCTACGCCCAGTTCCGCCATTTCGGCGACGCGCTCCCGCGCCGCTTCGGGACTGTCGGCCTCTCCGGCTGCGCGCTTCTGATACCACGGATTTCGCCCGTAGATCGTTCTGGTTGGATGACCGCCAGGCGCGGTCAGGCCGAATCCCGTCATCAAAAATCGCGGGCCGCTGCAGACGCCCAGCCGAAGGCGTTCGCGTATGGTCAGCAATTCGGGCACCGGGTCGCCCACCGACTTGATCGTCGTGACCCCATAACGCAAAAACGACTGAAAATGCAGCGGAAGCACATCGTCCAGATAGGTGTTCATCGACTGTTCGTCGACGCAGCTGATCGGGTCGAACAGGTGCACATGGCTGTCGATCAGACCTGGGCTGAGCCAGGCGCCCGCAACGTTAAACTCCTCGTCACCTGCCAGCCTTTCTTCCGATACGGTCACTATCGCACCATCCCGTATGCCTACATTGAAGCGCCCGGTTCGTACGTTTAGACCATCGAAGAGGCAGGCGTTGTTGATCGCTATGTCATGTCTATCCTGCGATGACAGCGCCATCTCCATTCTCCTGAAAAAGTATAGATCGGCTCAAATATTGGCTGAAAACCCAGGGGCATGGTTTCAAAGCGCCGGGAACCATGCTTCGCCTGCGCTCCGTTCTCCGAAATGTGCGACGAGGGCTGCGATGCCGCCAGCTTCGGAAGCGTTTACGAAGCCCCCAGTTCCTCGATTATTTGCAGTCAAGCGCCAACAGCGCCACAGACAGCGATCTCAGCGCCCATGATATAAGCAGATTCATCCGAAGCCAGGTATAGCGCCGCATGCGCTATGTCTTCAGTTGTCCCCAGCCGCTTGGCCGGGATGGATTGCGTAAAAGCTTCAAGAAATTCCGGCTTGTTGACCCTGATCATCGGCGTATCTATCAGTCCTGGCAGAATAGCATTGACCCGGATATTGCTCTCCGCCAAATCGACGGCCGCGCATTTCGATATTCCGCGGACCATCCACTTCGATGTTGAATAGGAAAATGCGTTGGCCATGCCGCGCGTACCCACCAGCGAAGATATGTTGACGATCGAGCCGCCTCCCGCCTTCAACATCGGCTCCTGAACCGCCTTCATGCCCAGGAATGTCCCGCGAGCGTTCACCTCAAAGAAGCGATCGAACGATTCGACGTCGGCTTCCTGAAAGCGCCCTTGCGCATAGATCCCGGCATTGTTGATCAGCACGTCGACCCGGCCGAACTTGTCAAGGGCCGCTGCAACGACCTGTTGCCAATCCGCTTCCCGCGATACGTCATGTTTGACGAATATTGCCTGATCACCGATTTCGCGCGCAACCTGTTCACCGGCCTCGGCATTTATATCCGTAAGGATCAGCTTGGCGCCTTCGGCTGCAAACAAGCGGGCTTCCGTGGCGCCTTGACCGCTGCCTGCTCCGGTAATTATCACCACCTTGTCTTTGAGCCTGTTCATAAAATCCTCCCATCTTATAATTAGTTAATGTAGAAAGTCTTCACACAAGTAATACTATGGCTCCCCGCGCATCGCCGCCTTTAAATATTTATAAAGCTGAAGCCTCGATCGACTTTACGGCCTCAGCGGGAATGAGCGGCGAAGCCGTCAATCCCCGGACTGAGTTCCGCGCGAAGCTGCAAACTTGGAATAAGATAATCGCCGCCGTTCTGCATTCGATAGGGAATTGGCTCGGCCGTAAAGAAATTGCGCATCCGCTCGCGCAAATGTTCGCCTTCATTTTCGAACCTCTCCGGCGTCATACGGTCCGCCCGATAGGACACAAAGGAAGGCAGCACATTGAATCCAGGATAGAAAAGGACGCCATGCGTTATGGGAAACAAGATATCGTCAATGGGGCCATTGATGCCCCGACGATCATAATGTGGCTGCGCGCCGCCCAGCATGACCAGCAGCATGCCGCGCTTTCCCGCCATGGCTCCCTCGCCATATCGATCACCCCAATGCGTGTCATTATATGCGCCAAGGCCGTATCCCAATCCATGTGAAAGGGTACGCTCGACCCAGCCCTTCATGATGGCGGGCATGGTGAACCACCAGAGCGGAAAAGCGAGGATAAGCCCATCGGCCCAAAGCAGTTTGGCTTGTTCCGCCTTGACGTCTTCGGTCAACGATCCCGCATGGAAAGCCCTGTCCGACGCGGCGCTGACAATCAATCGCTCCGTTTCCGTCAGGCCTGGGAAGTCATCACGGTCGATCTCACTCTTCCACCTCATCGCATAAAGGTCCGTCACCTGCACTTCATGACCATCCCGCTGAAGCTGCTGATTGGCGACACCGGTGAACGAGTGAGTTAAGGATGCCTGGTCGGGATGCGCAACTACGATCAACACCTTCATCAGATTTCCTTAATCACCACAACCCATCGACCAGAGGACGCCTACTTTAACGACGCCTGCATCTGCGATAAGGTGCCATTCTTTCCAATGAGTCGGGAAAAAAACTCTTGAATAATGTTCCTGACCGCCTCTCCGGCTTGTCGGCATTCGTCAGAACCGCCGACCTCGGCAGCTTCGTGGCGGCGGGAAAGGCGCTGGGCCTATCTCCTTCCGCCGTAGGAAAGGCTGTCACGAAGCTGGAAGATCAGCTTGGTGTCCGACTGATTCAGCGATCGACACGTAAGCTCAGCCTGACCGAAGAAGGTCGCATGTTTCACGAACGATGCCGGCGTGTTCTTGAAGAACTGGATGATGCGCAGGAGAGCCTCCAGCGCATGCGTGAAATGCCGCGCGGGCTTATCCGACTGTCGAGTCCAGTCATCGGACAACATGTCCTGATGCCAGCCCTGCCAGCCTTCCTCGCGCGCTATCCGGAGATCGAGTTCGATCTCGACTTTTCAGACCGGGGCGTCGATCTGATCGACGACGGAGCGGATGTGGCTCTCCTGATGGGGCCGATTCCCGACAACCGATTCATGGTTCGTCGGCTAAAGCCATACCGCCATCTTTTGTGCGCATCGCCCAGCTATTTGCAGCAATTTGGCGAGCCCAAGGCAGTCTCCGATCTCATGGCGCACAGGGGCATTGGGTTTCGCTTTCCCGATAGCGGCAGGCTTTATGAACACACCCTGCGCCGGAGCCGGAGCGAACTGCCCGTCCGGCACAATCATTTCATGACCTGCAACAGCCTGGAAGCCGTGCGCGAAGCTGTTATCCGTGGAATTGGAATAGGTTGTCTGCCGGAGTTTCTCGCAAAAGACCAGCTCTCTTCCGGGACGCTTGTGCCACTCCTTACAGACATTATCGACGTTACCGATCAGTTCAGCCTGGTATGGCCGTCCAGTAGACATCTCTCACCGAAGATCCGGGTCTTCGTCGACTTCATGGCGCGACATCTTTTCGCCAGCGAGTGATCGAAGCGAAAAAGCCGGGCCAGACCGGCCCGTGTCAGGCCGCCGCTGCCGGGCGCGTGCACGGAACTGGCCCGTCACTCACGATTCGTTCCTTTGCAGAAAATGCTGGGCGACCCTCTGCAAGGCGGCGCGCGCCAACGGCGAGGGGAGCGCCCAGGACCCGCCAGCCAGGTCCGCTACGCCCTGATTTTCGTCCGTAATCGCCCAAAAATGACATAATCGCCAAGATGCTTGACAGATACGTCAGAGACAATAAGATTTATGGTCGAGACACACATCAAGATACTTCTGGCGTCCTCATCATCTGCAACACTTGCACACGGGCGCTTTGAAGTTCCCGACGTCTCGAAGACATAAATATTCATTTTCAATCCGAAAAAATCGGAAGACTAGTTCATAAAGGGGTAGGATATGCGTGCAATCCACAAATCATTTTGTTCGTCTGCAGCTCTTGCATTCTCCTTACTGAGTAGTCCGGCTTGGGCTCAAGATTTGAATGCGGCGGTAGCAGGAGCGGATGAACCCACGTCCAGACAAGCAGCCCGGGTTGGCGCGGACGACATCATCGTAACAGCCCAGCGGCGCGCGCAGTCGCTCAATGATGTCGGGATAACGATCAACGTCGCGTCCGCTGAAACGCTGCAACGTCAGGGTGTGACCAGTGTCGCCGACCTGGCGAAGGTCGTTCCAGGCTTCAGTGTTCAGACAAATGGTGACGGCACGCCGATCTATTCTTTGCGCGGCATCAACTTCAACGCCCAGAACTGGGCCAATTCGCCTACGGTCAGCATTTCCATAGACGAAGCGCCGATCCCCTTCTCGATCATGTCGCAGGGCGCGATACTGGACCTTGAGCGGGTCGAGGTTCTAAAGGGTCCCCAGGGCACCTTATATGGCCAGAATGCCACAGGCGGCGCAATCAACCTGATCGCCGCCAAGCCTACCGATAGCCTGCAGTATGGCGGAGAGATCGGCTACGGGCGGTTTGATACGCTTCAGGTCCAGGGTTTCGTCAGCGGCCCGCTCACCGACACGTTGAAGGCGCGCGCTGCGGTCAGTGTCATCAACTCCGGTCCCTGGCAGTATAGCTGGTCCCGCCACCCCGGCGCCGATCCGACGCTCTACGGCGGCACGCTGGTCCCCTCGCCCAACTATGAACAGGATGACAAGAACGGCAGTCAGCGCAAGTTTTCGGGACGACTGCTGCTCGACTGGGAACCGTCCGATGCACTCAAGTTTTCGCTGAACCTCAATGGCTATGTCGACAACTCTGACAATCAACAGCCGCAGCTTGTCATATATCGTCCCGGCGTCCCTGCTTTCGTGGATCCGCGCATCATACCGCCTGCGACCGGCCCGAACCCGCTGGTGAACACCTATAGTGCAAGAGCGGCGGAATGGAATCCCAACTTCCCCCGTGACCGCCACAATACCTTCTATCAAGCCGCACTGCGTGTGGATTATGACGTCACTCCGAATTTGCAGCTGACTTCACTCAGCACCTATTCGCGGATGGATATCGACATCAAGACGAATGGTTCAGGCTATGCGCTCGCTATCCAGGATTATCACTGGTCCGGCAACATCAAGGCATTCAGCCAGGAAATCCGCGCCTCGGGCAAAATCCCCGGCTCTGGCATCAGCTACATCATCGGCGCCAACTACGCGCATGACACATCTTACCAGGTCGACCGCTGGTACGACTATCTGAATTCGCCCCAGCAGGCAGCGGGATTCTTTGTCTATGACGCCATCAACGATCAGAAGAACGACACATATTCCGTTTTTGCTAATGTCGACTGGGACATCACCAGCGAACTGACCCTGTCGGCAGGCATACGTTACACCCACGCCAAGCACACGGCCACCAGCTGTACCTACGATGTGGACGGCGATTCCGCGGCATTCTTCACCGGAGCCATAAACTTCGCACGCTCCACCATTGGCCTGGCGCCCTTTTCGGGCATTCAGCAAGGCGGCTGCTTTACCATCGGGCCGGAATCGAACGGCTTCCTTCCCTACGCCGATCCGAATTCGTTCAAAGAAAACAACGTGCCGTGGCGCCTGAATGCGAACTATAAATTCAACCGCGACCTGTCGGTGTACGGCACCATCAGCCGCGGCTTCAAGGCGGGGGCTTATCCGTCGAAGGCTGCGGCTTCCTACCTCACACTTCGTCCTGTCACCCAGGAGGAACTGACCGCATATGAGGCGGGCATCAAGGCGCGCCTGTTCGATGACAAGCTTTCCATCAATGCAGCCGGCTATTATTATGACTATAAGGACAAGCAGCTGATCACCTACACCACTGATCCTCTGGTAGGATTGGTGTCCCAGAACAACAATGTTCCCAAATCATCGGTCAAGGGCTTTGACGCAGACATCACCTTCAGGCCCATTGACGCGCTGACCCTGAAATCGGCCGTTACCTATGCAGATTCGAAAGTAGGCGATTTTCCGGACTATGACGTGTTTCTCAATCCCATCAATGTTCGAGGCAATTCGTTCAATCTTTCGCCGAAATGGACATCGGTTAGCGACGCGGAGCTTCGCCTGCCGATTTCCACCGAAGCAGATGCATTTTTGGGAGGGTCGGTCACATATAACAGTGTGACCTGGTCGGACCTGTCGCACAGCGAAGTGACAAAGATCGACCCATGGACAACCGTGGACGTGCGCCTCGGCGTGACGTTCAAGACAGGACTTGAGCTTATGCTATGGAGCAAGAACATCACCAATAAATATTATTGGAACCTAGCCTACGCCAACGCGGAATCGGTTCTGCGCTATTCCAACATGCCGCGAACTTTCGGCGCGACGGTGCGCTTCAAGAACTGATTGGAAAGAACGCTCCCTGGGACCGGATCATCACCCGATGATCCGGTCTTTCGTCACGATATATCCTCGTCTGATCGCGTTTCGGACAGTTCTCGCCCGTCGCTCATTCCGCCAAGACCTGCGACGAAAGGCGACACCGGATGCAACGAAAAAAGCATCTTTACATAATCGTCAGATAAGATACTCGATCGACAACAAATTTGGCGCGTGGCGACGACCGGCGGCATTCTGCGATCAGCAATGGAGTCATGAGATGATATATGGGCGGCAAATGCGTTCGACCATCGCCGAAGATGGTGGCCTTACGGTAACGCTTCACGATACCGCAATTGATGAGCCTGCGAACGACGAGATCATCGTCCGTATCGAGGCCACCCCCATCAATCCGAGCGACCTTAGCGCCATGATAGGGCCGGCCGACCTCTCCACTTTGAATCTCACCGTGGAGGAGGGGCGGCCACAGCTTTCGGCCAAGGTTCCGGCCGCCCCGCTGAAGGGCCTGCGCGGTCGCCTGGGCCTGCCATTGCCGGTCGGCAACGAAGGGGCTGGAACGGTCGTCGCCACAGGCCCGGAGGCAACGGCGCTGCTGGGCAAGCGCGTCGGCATGATGGGCGGGGGCATGTATGCCGACTACCGCAAGATCCGCGCCCCGGAAGTGCTGGAGATCCCGGATCACGCCAGCACCGCCGATGGCGCTTCCATGTTCATAAATCCGTTAACCGCACTTGGCCTGATCGAAACCGCCAAAGCCGAAGGTCACCGGGCCATCGTGCAAACTGCCGCGGCGTCCAATCTTGGCCAGATGATGCAGAAAATCTGTCATAGCGACGGGATCGCCCTGATCAATATCGTGCGATCGAAGGAGCAAGAAAGTCTGCTTCGGGATATCGGCGCCGAATATGTTCTCAACAGCTCGGACCCTGATTTCATAGATCAGCTCACTGACCTTCTTGACGCGACCAGTGCAACCGCTGTCTTCGACGCGATCGGCGGCGGCACGCAGGGCAGCGATATCTTGCAGGCGATGGAGCAAGCGGCGGTGCGACACATGCCGGCCTATAACCGATACGGGTCAGATGTGTTCAGGCATCTGTTTCTCACAGGCGTGCTGGACACCGCCCCTGTTACCCTGCGACGAATGGACCTGGGAAATGACTGGAGCGTGACCTCATGGCTGCTGTTCCACTTCCTTCGGAAAGCCGGCCCGGAAACGGAGAGACGCCTGCGGCAGCGGGTCGTGGATGAATTGACCACCACCTTCGCGAGCCATTATTCGCGCACCGTCGGCCTTGCCGACGCGCTGGAGCCTGAACTCATACAAGCAGTTCAACGAAAGTCCACGGGCGAGAAAGTGCTCATCGACCCCACCGCCGGCTAAGGGAGCCCGCAATGCTCTCTGGATGCGGGAATATGGCCTTCGTCCTGCACGTTCTCCTAACAGCGGCTCATCCGGTTTCGGTCGCGCCGCGGCCGAACCTCCCGCAAGGCCGCGTTCCCGCCCCCCTTGACGACGACTTAGAGTATCATGCGCAAAAGTAGGAACCGGTTTTGCGCTGAAAACGATGCAAAAACAAAAATCTAGAGCACGCTGCGTCCGATTTGGCGCAGCGTGCTCTGGGCGGCGAGCAAATGGGTTTGGGGGGTCGCCGAAACCCCGATGGAATACATATCCGCCTTCAAAAGTGGAGACCCCTGCGATGACCGAGCGGGAGATTGCGCAGCCGATCATCACCTTCGCGACGGACGACGGGCGCCCAATTACGCTACCCCTCGCTATAGCAGGCCAGATATTACCCCTGGACCCGCCGGCAGGCTGGCGCGGAGACATAGCTGGCCTGGGTCAAAGGGGGGGATCGACACCTTGTCGGCCCGGCGACGCCGTGCGCCCAGACTTCATGCCGACGAATTATTCCAATGAGACGCCGTCGCGCTGGAAAGGCTCGGCCTGGGCAATGAAAATGCCAGGCCAAGCCTTTTCGCTATCTACTGATCATCAAGGCCCCGGCCAAAGCAACTGCTCCCGCCGACTTCAGGCCCCCGGCGAAGGCGCATCGACCGTTGCGTAGATCTTGAGCTCCTGAAATTCCTGAATAGCCTGCGGACCACATAGCGCCCCGATGCCGCTCTGCTTGTAGCCGCTCTGCTCGAAATGCTCCGACAGCACGGCCCAGCAGTTGATCCAGATATGACCCGCTTCCACGCCCTTGCCGACACGCCGCGCCCGCGAAGCGTCGGCAGTATAGATCGACGCCGCCAGGCCAAACTCGGTCGCATTGGCGCGATGGATCGCGTCCGCCTCGTCATCGAACAGCTCGAAGGTCTGGACCGGGCCGAAAAGCTCGTTCTGAACCACATAGGTGTCAAGATCCTGGACCTCGATGAGCGCCGGCCTGAAAAACGCGCCGCTGGCCAGTGGACCCTCTGTGACCGGTCCGCCGCGAACGAGTATCTTCGCATAGCCTTCTGCTGCGGCGACCTGTTCGTCGAGGCGACGGACACTGTCCTTGTCGACCAGTGGCCCCAGCTGCGCGTCTGGGTCATCGCTGTGGCCCAGGCGGATATTCTGATATGCCTCGATCAGCGCGGCCCGCAGCCTATCGGCAATGCCGCGCTGGACGAGGATGCGCGAACCGGTGCAGCAATATTGCCCGTTCATCAAAACGCACGCCATGATTATCTGCGGGACGACAAGGTTAAGGTCCGCATCGTCAAAGACGATCAGGGGCGTCTTTCCGCCCAGTTCCAGGTTGATACGCTTCAACGTCCGGCTTCCGTTCGCGCCAATGAGACGACCGATCTTCGTGCTACCTGTATAGCTGATCGCATTCACCTCCGGAGATTCCACGAGCAGGGATGCGCCGATGCTGCCGGTTTCCGTGATGATGTTCAGCACGCCCGGCGGAAGCAGCTTCGTTTCCGCCATTGCCTTGCTGAACAAGGCGTTGGTCAATGCGGTCTGGTGGGGGAGCTTCAACACCACCGTGCAGCCGGCCGCAAGCGCAGGACCGATTGCGCGAACCGACAATATGACCGGCGAATTCCAGGGTGAGATAACCCCTACGACTCCCATCGGCTCGCGAGCCGAATGGAAATGCACGCCAGGAGACACTTCCAACGCACGGCCATCCGTCTGCAGTAGCGCGCTGGCGGCGGCATAACGCAGCCATTCGATGGACAGCCGGACCTCCCACTGCGTCTGCATGTGCAACTTGCCGCCTTCGCGGGCGAGCATCAGGGCCAGCTCGGGCGCGATCCCCTGGAGGCGGTCCGCCATTTCGAGAAGCGCGCGCGATCGCAGCGATCGGTCCTTCGCCCAGTCGGTGGCGCTGAAGGCCTCGCGCGCCGCATTGATCGAACGCTGCGATTCCTCTGCGCTAGCGTCCACATAGTGGCCCAGCACCTCGCCAGTCGACGGGCTGATGGACTCCAGGACGGCTCCATCCGCGCTCCATTCACCGTTGATCCAGTTCTGCGCGGGCCTGTCCAAGACCGTAACGTCCAAATCGCTCATCTGACTTCCTTCTTCATCGGTTATGACCGATTGCGCCTGCGTGACGCATTCATCGGCTATTTACGCATTTTCTGGGGACGGCGCCCTTTGCAGCTGCGCATCGCGCGGTTCGCCGGAGGAGAGATGTTCCACGGCATCGGCCATCTTCCTTGGAGTGGGGCCATCCCAACCGAGCGACCGCATCGAGATATGCATATGAATTACCAGCAAGCATAAGGCTGCCCCTCAGGACAGATCGCCCTGCGCGGATTGCGCGCCCTTGCGACACTTGTCGCCGGCGCCTAGTCGCCTCCAACAAACCGACCAGGCGACCCTCGCGCCTTACTCGACCAACCATTCCGCTCTCCCTCCGGACCGCCGCGCCAAGCGGGCACCGGTAATTTTTGCTGATATACAGTTATGGCGAATAAACGACACAAATGTCAATATGTAGTCCGACATGGGTGTCTGAACAGGCCGAACCGCCTCGCCCATCGCGCGCGATACTACCGAGTGGGCCCAGGAAAGTCGTCGGCCGTTCAGAACGGCGCGGCTGCGCAGCGAATCGAACGGTAATCGTCCAGCTTCATGGGATCCTGTCATCCGCGCGCGCAGCGACTATCGCTGGGGCGTTTTCCGCTGGCGCAAGCAATAAGGCTTCCGTCCCACGACAGATTTGCCTGCCGAATTCACATATGGGACGAAGCAGCATGCTACATCATCCCACTTCGCAGCGACGAACCTGCAAGCATCTGTCATCGTCGCGCATTTTGATCACTAACTTGCAAGCGACCCGTTTGGAATCAGCCTTTTCACCTAGCTGACTTCACGAACCGCAATTCTACTGTACGTTCCAATTCAGAGATCATTGAATATTTTCACCCCTGCTCCATGTCGGAAATGACAAGCGCTTATAAAGCTTGAACTCAGCCCTTGATGACATGCTCCAGATGAGCGACATCTTCTTTCAAGATACGCAGAATGTCCTCGACCCTGTCGCTGCGGGAGCGATGGGCGTCAGGCCGTAACAACGAGCGCACCGCCATGTCTGCGATCGTATCGGCGACCTCCTCCATTGGAATGCGCCCATTTGGATTGAACCACCATGCAGCCCAGTTGCGCATCCCGATAATGGTGAGTGCGGCGACGTGCGGGTCGACTGTACGAAACTTGCCGATTGCGATCCCGCGCTGAATTATGTGCGTGAAATTTTCCAGGATCGCTTTTTTCGACACATTGTGCCGTTCCTTCAGCTCTGCCGGCATGTCGGCCTCGGACCGATCGAGTACCCGGAACATTACCGGATTTTCGAGCACCCATTTGGTAGCCGACCGCATCACGAGCCGAAGCGCATCCTCAGGATCGCGGTCCACCTGTTCGGCAATCTCAGCCGATTGGCCGACGCTTGAAAGCGTGACCTCTTCGATCAGCGCTTCAAGTATCTTCTCCTTGTTCGGAAAGTGGTAATATACGCCGGGACGCGTTATCCCCAGCACATCGGCCAGATCCCGCAGATTGGTCCCCGCAAACCCATGTTTGGCGAAGAGGTGGGCTGCTGCGTTAAGCATCTCCTTGCGTACCTGGGCGCCGCGCTTGCGACTTGTTTTGCCCGTATCTTTTTCCGCCGGGCGCGCCTTTTTCACGGCCTGCTCGCCTTGGCCTTCACCGACCGCGCCTTTCTTTCTCGGCATCCCCTGCTCCGTCGCATCGTATCCAGTTAGTCTCGATATGCGTTTTTGCGGAAATTTCTAGCCAGGTTCAACACTTTCAGACTGTATCGCAGCGGTTCGGTCATAAGGCGAGAACATCATGGCGAAAAAGACTCGTTTTGACGCCCTTCCACGTCAACCAGTGCTCCTCCATTCCGAAGGCCCGCTCAGCGCCGTGGGGAGGCAGGATGCTCGCTCAGCTTGGAGGCGATTGACAACTGAAAAAATCGTCATACATTTGACTCATCAGTAAGTCATTATACCCCGCTGCCAAGTTCGATCGGCTGGGACTGTTGTTTCTTGCAAAAAGCGATCGGTCTTCGAGTGCCAGGCGACCGCCTACAAACTTGAGCCGCTCAATAAATATCATGGGAGAATGTAGCGATGAAAAGGCGCTTCAGGCTTGCACCGCTCTTTAGGGCGCTTGCTCCGTAAGCATCTGCCGCGGCGGTAAACGACCTATATATCAGTGAATTGATATACAGGACATCTGGTCACCAGCGAATATGGGCGGCTTCCGCATCAAATGCGCCCTAAGCCAGGATGTCCCGTCAGATAGCGGATGATCGGCTTAAATTGTGGGCGCCAGGCTGATCCACATGCCCGGCCTGATCATTACGCCGCCGCAAGCACCCTGCCGACTGGACACGCTTCGGCTGCTGCCGGCGTCGGCGCCCTAGACAGACCAGCCGGAACGAGTCGTCCTATTCAGTTCAAAAGTCCGAAATGCACGCTGGGGTGCTTGGACCCCGCGACTGTGTTTCGCCTCCAGATATGGGAAGCATCCAGCTGCTCGGCGGTTCGAAATTCTCCGAATATGCGACGGCCAATGGATGAAGGAATGAGACCGACCCCAAATAAGATCGGCGTCGGGCTGGCATTCCATTCTGCACAACGAGAGAAAGTGAGGAAGAGATGGGTCATGTGATAGGCATCGACGTGGGGGGCACTTTCACGGACGCAGTTCTGATCGCCGGGGACGGCCGCATGTTTTCCGCGAAAACGCCATCCACGCCGCCCGATTATGGCGTGGGCGTGCTCGACGCGGTCGAATTGCTTGCGAAGGAGATGGACCTCGGGGTCGAGGCGCTTCTGGCCGATACCGACTATATAGCCCACGGGACGACATCATCACTCAACGCCCTGGTCATGGGCAAGGTGCCCGACGTGGGCTTCATCACCACAAAGGGCCACCGGGACTCGATCTACATCATGAATGTCGAGGGTCGCTATCTCGGCCGGCCGCAGCATGAATTGCAGGATATCATCCAGCAGGACAAGCCGCGCACCATCGTGCCTCGCAAACTCGCCCGGGAGGTAACGGAACGTATCGACCGCGACGGCACGGTCATCGTGAAACTTGACGAAGGCGAAGCCCGACAAGTCATCCGTGAAATCCTGTCGGAAGGCGTCCGGGCAATCGCCGTGTCGCTGCTCTGGTCCTTCCGCAACCCCGAGCATGAACGGCGCCTGCGCGACCTGATCCATGAGCAGGATCCCGAAGTCTTTGTCGCCCTGTCCTCCGAGGTAAGCCCCCGCATTCGGGAGTTCGCACGCAACTCGACAACGATCATGAGCACGCAAATCGGTCCGGGCCTGGAATTGTACCTCTCCCAACTGGAAGGGAAGCTTCGCGACCGGGGCCTGCGCGGCTCACTCCTGGTCATGCAGAGTTCGGGCGGATCAATCGCTGCGTCCGAAGCGGCCGCGTCTGCAATCACGACTATCGGCGGCGTTCTTACCGGCGGCGTCGTGGGATGCGTGCGCATGGCTGAGCAACTTGGCGATCGCAACATCATCGCGACGGACGTCGGCGGCACGACTTTCCTTGCCGGGCTAATCGTCGACGGGGAGCCGGTCCGGGCGTCCGATACCATCGTTAACCAGCATCCGGTCAACGTGCCGACCCTGCGGGTGGAGGCGATCGGATCAGGCGGCGGCGCCATCGCCTGGATCGACAGCGGCGGCAACCTTCACGTGGGACCGACTTCGGCCCAGGCGGCGCCGGGTCCGGCCTGCTATGGAGCAGGCGGCGCGGAGCCGACCAACACGGACGCCAATCTCGTCCTCGGCATATTGCCGGAAACAGGCCTGCTGGGGGGCCTCCGTCCCATCCGCAAGAATCTGGCCATAGAAGCGATCCGCACGCGCATCGCCGAACCGCTCGGCCTCAGCGTCGAGGAGGCGGCCGCCGCGATCTACGCGGTCCAGAATGCCCAGACCGGCGACCTCCTGCGCAAGATCGTGGTCGAGACCGGCCATGATCCACGCGACTTCACGGTCTACGCCTTCGGCGGGGCTGGTCCGGCGCATTGCGCGGCCTATGCCGCCGAAGTTGGCGTGGCGGAAGTCGTGGTGCCGCTCGGTCCCGTCGCCTCCGCCTTCTCGGCCTTTGGCCTTGCCGTGTCGGACATCGTGCTCGTGCGCGAACATAGCGATCCGATGACCGTGCCCTTCGACCCGCAGCGATCGCAGCAAAATTTCGAACGGCTAGAAGCCGACGTCCTGGAGGCTATGCAGCGCCAGGGCGTACCGCTGGACCATGTCGAAATCCACCGCGAGATTGACATGCGTTATGGCCTCCAACTCAGCGAAGTGACGTCACCTGTCGCACGAGGCGCGCTGACCGGCCCCTTGCTCGAAGAAAGCGTCGCCGATTTCGAGCGCCGTTACGCCAAGCTCTATGGTGAGGGATCGGGCTTCCGCGAAGCGGGCATCTACGGCATCACCTTCCGCGTCAGGGGGGTCGGCGTGCTCAATGTCGAGCCGAAGTTCGAAACGCTCGACGATGCGCCGAGCCACGACCCCGCATCCGCTATCCTCACCCGCCGGCCGGTCTGCCTCGGCCGCGACGGCTATGTCGATACGCCTGTCTACGACTATCGCCTGCTGCGCAGCGGCCACGCCATCCAGGGTCCCGCCATCGTTCAGGTGCCGACAACCTCCGTGGTCGTGCCCGACGGGATGCGTGGCTTGATCGACGGCTTTGGCAACCTGCGCATCCAGACGCGCGCCAACATTATCAATCTGTCTGCCCAGAGGAGTGTCGCCTGATGATCGCCGGATCAGAAAATTTCGCTAGCCGCCCGGTCGATCCCGAAGCGCTGCGCCGCACGATCGGTCACAAGCTCCTGATCCATAGCGTCAGTCAGGAGGTAATCGACAATCTCGACCCCCTCACCTACGAAGTCGTGCGGCACCGCCTGTGGTCGGTGACAGACGAAATGGGCGAGACGCTAAAGCGCATGTCCGGCTCGCCGATCGTCACCGACGCGAACGATTTCGACTTCACCATCAATGACGAAATGGGACAGCTGGTTCAGGTGGGGCTCTATAACACGATGCTGGTCGGGGCGATCGACATGGCGTTGTCCTGGACGCTGCGGAACCGGGTCGACAGCCCCGGAATCGAGGAAGGGGACATGTTCCTCTGCAACGATCCGTGGGTCGGCGGCGGACTGCATCAGGCGGATGTCCTGGTCTTCCAGCCCGTTTTCTATGACGGCAAGTTGTTCGGCTGGACCAGCGCCATTTGCCACGAGCCCGACCTTGGCGGCTCTGCCATCGGGTCGATGCCTATCGGCGATATCGACGTTTTCCATGAATCCCTACCTACGCCGCCGATCAAGATCGTCCGCAAGGGGGAGATACAGCGCGATGTGGCTGACGCCTGGGTCCGCCGTTCGCGCGTGCCGATGATCATCGGGCTCGATCTGCGCGCAAAGGTCGGAGCGAACAATATCGGACGCAACCGCCTGCTTGCCGTAATCGAACAATATGGCGCCGACACCGTGAAGGCTGTCATGAAGCGGATGATGAACGATGCCGAGTACCGCTTGCGCGACAAGCTGCGTGCAGCGCCGGACGGCGAGTGGACGGCGACGGGCTATCAGGACCAGGCCCATGTCGGAGACCGCAAAACGCATCGGGTCGCGCTTAGGATGACCAAGATGGACGGACATCTGACCTTCGATTTCACGGGCACCGATCCCCAGGCAGGCGTCATCAGTTGCACTTATGGCGGCTGTCGCGGGGGCATCATGCTCGCCTTTCTGCCAATGCTCGCGGGGGACATTCCATGGTCAGCCGGCGGTTTGATGCGATGTTTCGACATCATCGCGCCGGAAGGATCGCTCGCAAACGCCACCTTCCCCGCAGCACTGGGGCGCGCGCCGCTCGGCACGGGTTGGCTGATCGGCAATCTGGTCGCGCAATGCCTGTCGCAAATGCTGGATCGGACGATCAAGCTGCGCGGCAATGTTCAGGCCAGCTGTTGCGGCACATACGACCTTGCGGTCATTGCGGGCATCGACGAGCGTTCCGAACAACCCGTGCCCTTTATCAACACGGTGATGGAGTCGGTGGCTGGGGGCTATGGCGCCCGCCCCGCGCGCGATGGCATCGGGACCGGCGGCAACTTCTGCATCCCCATGGGCCGTGTGCCCGACGTGGAGGTGACCGAAATGCTCTATCCGCTGCTGATGCTTTGGCGGCGGGAGGAACGGGATTCGGGCGGGCCGGGCCGTCAGCGCGGCGGCACAAGCAGCGCGGTTGCGATCACGCCGCACGGAACATCGCTCCCCGCCCATGTCGTGATGTCGTCATCGGGCAAGGCGACAGCGCAAAATCCGGGCCTTGCCGGCGGCTATCCCGGAAATCTGGGCTATGACGTCGTGGTGCACGGCGCCCGCATCCAGGACAGCCTCGCGGCTGGCAGAATACCTGCCAGCCTTGACGAACTGGAAGGCGACGCGCAGCCGGTGCAGTGCTTCGCCCAGACCGTGATCGAACCGGGCGACCTTATCTACCTGAACTGTCAGGGTGGGGGCGGCTACGGGGATCCTCTGTACCGGGACCCGCAGGTCGTCGGGCAGGATGTCCGCGACGGGATCGTCAGCGCTGCGTCGGCGCATATGATCTACGGCGTCGTTCTCACCCCGACTGGTCAGCTCGACGAGGCGGCTACGGCAGAGCGCAGACATCAGATCGTCGATGAGCGGCGCGCACTGGCGCGCATCCCCGGCAAGCTTGAGGGGCATCTGGATACGGAACATGCCATGCTCATCGACGACAATCTCGTCGCGCATGTGGATGGCGAAATGGCGAAGATCGGCTGCCGTCATTGCGGCCAGATTGTGAGCGGCGAAGACAACCGGCTCCACCTCGCACGGATCACCGGCGGCTCCACGCTTGCCGGACCCAATATACGGGTCCAACCGGACTTCTACATCGACGCTCCGGTGCATTTCGAACAGATGCTCTGCCCGTCCTGCTTCACCGTGATGCACACCGCCATCCTGCCCGAACAGGAGCACGCCAATCACAGCGTCAGCGGATTTGCCGTCGCCCATTGAAACCACGGGGCCGCGATCGGCCGAACCGATTGCGGGCCCTTGAAGTCGACGAGCTCCCATTTCGACCATATCTCAAAGGAAGGCTATGACGCGCAGACTCAATGGGAAGGTGTGCCTGATCACCGGCACGGGTGGGAGCATGGGGCGGGCCGCTGCACTGCTTTTCGCCAGGGAAGGCGCCATAATCATGGGCTGCGACGCGAACGCACAGAGCGCCGCAGAGACCCAGGAGGCGGTGCGCGCGGCCGGCGGCACGATGATCTCGCGCCACCCCTGCGATCTAACGGACCCGGAACAGTGCCGACAGTTGATCGACTTTACGATCAATCAGTTCGGCCGGATCGACATACTCTACAACAATGCTGCGATGGCCTATTTCAATTGGATCGAGGACATCCAGGACGCGGAATGGCATCGCAATCTTAATGAAGAGGTCAATCTGGTCTTCCTCCTCACCCGCGCAGCCTGGCCCCATCTAAAGGCCAGCCGCGGCGCCATCGTAAACATCGCCTCCGTCGTTGCATGGGCGACCTTTCGCAATCTTGGCGCACTCGCGCACAGCACTGCCAAGGCAGGCATTGTAGCGATGACACGGCACCTGGCCATGGAGGGCCGGGAATACGGCATTCGGGCCAATACGATCTCGCCGGGAATCATCGAAACCAACCAGACGCGCGATCAGCTCAACGATAGCGAATGGGCCGACTACATGCTTGGCCGGACGCTGCTTGGCCGATTTGGCAAGCCCGATGAGGTGGCGAACGCCGCGCTGTTCCTGGCTAGCGAGGAGAGCGCCTATATTACAGGCGTCGACCTCCGCGTCGACGGCGGCATAACGGCATGACCTGCCCGGCAGCAAAAACTGCGGAAAGAGAGCTTTCTGATCTCGTCAAAAATGCCCGGACCTGGCGTCATTTTGAGTGTCCGCATCGTTGGTCAAATAGCGATATGCTCGATGATCAACCCACCTATCCTGCATATGAGCTTCACTTTTCATTCCTCCAATATTGATAGGAGCACCAATGGAAAATATCCGCATTGATCGGCTGGAAAGCCATCGGGAGATCGAGGCGTTGATAGCCAATTATGCCCATGCCTTCGACAATAGAGACATGGACCTTTTCCTATCCATATGGGATGATGACTGCACATTGATTGCCGCCGAGCCATTGCGCACAATCCACGGCGCCACCGCCCTGGCTCATCTGGTAGAGCAGCAATTGTGGCCCACGTGGCAGTGGTCAATGCATATCATCACCAACTGCACCGTAAAATTTGAGGATGGAGACGCCGATAGCGCCCGATCGCTCAGCAACGTCTGTTGCATTGGTCACAACCATCAGGGAATTGGACAAGCGCTCGTCGGCTCCTATCGTGATATATTCGTGCGCCGGTCAGGGATCTGGAAGCTGGCGTCACGAGAAGTCGACATGCGCTGGGGAGGCTCCGCGGAAACCTTGCTCGCCAAGATCGAAGCCAAGTCCGAACAATGACGAGTCTGCACGGCGCGCGGCTATTCGCGCCCCGTGCGGCGCCGCTACGCCGATGGACGGCTGGCACTGAGGGAGTATGCGCCCATCGCCCCGCACCTGCCCGTTGTCGACAGCCCGGAGCCGTGGCGCCTCACCATGATCGGGGTCGGCCTGCCCGGCCTGATCCTCGCCGCGCTGCTGCTGATCATCGGCCGCGAACCGCCGCGCGGCGCCAGCAATGGATCCGGGGACGCAACCGGGCAGGAGACGCTGGACGCGCATCTGCGCCGGCGCGGCAACTTCTATCTGCGCGCGCTTATCGGCCTGGCGGCGATGATGATGAACATGGCCAGCATCGCGATCTGGGCGCCCACCTTCCTGGTCCGCCGCTTCGAACTGGATCAGATCACCTCAGGTTACTGGATCGGCGGCGCGTCGCTGTTCGGTGGGATCATGGGCACGATGCTGCTGCCGTGGATGATCCGCGCACGCATCCGCAACGGGCAAATCGACGCCGTCGTCACCCTGGTGCTCGGCACGATGGCCGGAGCGATGGTCTGCGCGGCGGTCGCCGGCATGGGCATCAGCCTGCCGGTGACGCTGCTCGGCTTCGGCGGCTTCATGTTCCTGGTCGGCGCGACGGGTACAATGCCGACGCTGATGGTGCAGCTCTACGTGCCCGCCCATATGCGCGGGCGTTGCTCTGCGGCGGTGTTCTTCACCATCTATCTGATGAGCTTCGGCCTGGCGCCGGTGCTGGTTCCAATGATCGCCGGGCGGTTGGGCGACGAGAGCGCCGGCATCGGTCATGCCATCGGCATCCTGTCGGTCCTGTCGGGCGTCGTCGCGATCCTGTTGTTCGGATCGACCCGCCGCGCCTTTCGCGCCGCGGAGCGCAGCTTCCTCGCCTGACCGGCCATATGAGATGACCGCTAAAGTATATGCGACATCTGCGAACAACGCGGTTTCACAGCGCCGCGCCACATGGAGAACGCCATAGCTTCCGTCCGAAAATCTGCTCGGCTATGTCAGGGCCGGGTGGTTTGCGGAAAGGCGGCTTAGGATGCTAGACAAGCACATAGCTGACACCGTCACGGCGGTCAGTCACGGCTAGATACTGTCTCCCGCGTCAGGGCGACGAAAGTTAGAGGGCCGATAGCAAGGCCTGAGAATAGTGTGAGAAATGCCCCGAGCATCATTACGAAGGCCGCTCCCGGCTCCGGCTGCGCCATCATAGCAAAATAGCCGCCCGCTCCGAACAAAGCAGCAAATGCAATCGCGCCCATCAGGGTAGCCGAGCCACGGCTTTGCCGCCCGAACTTGTAAATAGCCATTATGAGCAAAAAACAGAAAATCCCACCCGCGAGCGCGCATAACAGGACTGCGATCCAAATCTCTCTCGTCGCGCTCATGGAAACTCCAAGTGTTGCCTCTTCTTCCGTGCTTATTGCGCAGCAGCAACGTCGCCTATAAGCGTCCCGTTAGCTTGGAGCAAACGGCTACAAATGGTCGGTTACGGCACGGCTGGGCTAAATACAGCCTGATGCCAATAAGCATCTGGCGCACAGAACCATTCAGCGTTTGCGGTGGTTTCGAAGGCGGCTAGCTGCCGCATGTCGATTCCATATCGCTGATGGAATGCGAGTAGTTCCCAAAGATCATCGTCGGTTGGAGTTCGGGCAAGCCGAATGAGAAGAACGGTCCCTCTGCCCTCGTAGTCAGATATGACCTCCATCCGGTCAAGCCACCCGAAGAAGGCCGCTTCGTCGTTCTCATGGTAATAGGTGACACCATCTGCGGTGATCGTGGGCGTATCGCTCATTGCGCCATGTTCCACGATCTTGCGCTTCGATCAATGACAGCTTTAAGGGAGTCGCGGCCCCTGCCGTGACGGCAAAAAATGGTCGTTTTCTGCTGAACACCTTCATCTGGTGTGATTGCACGCATTCGTGAATGTTGCCCGTATGACCTTGATGAAAAACAAGGGCCATAACAGCGCGCTTAATCCCCAGATAGCGACGAATGGATACACAAATGCCGGTTCGTTCATCCTGGAGCCGAACCAGACCATTATCAGGCAACATACGCCGAACGTCGCCGCCGTTACGGTAAACCAGATTGTTAGGGCCTTGATCGTCATCATGTCTGGTTCTGAGCAGGCCGCTTTAACCAGTCAATGCCCGTTTTTGGTCGATGGGCGACAGACAGCTATTTCCGTCCACGATCGTGTTGCCTGGCCTAAAGAGGACCGGCGGCTATCGCCTCCAGCCCGCCAGTAAGCCGACATTCCGCAATCGGCCAGTTGCGGACATTCTGCGCGCCGTCTTTGCTCAGAAACCGATAATGAGCATGTCCAAAGCCGCGCCGATGGCATCCCGCTCTGAACCAAGCGATTGCACGATTTCCCCCAGCTCCCCCATCGGTACGCTCGCGGCAAATTGCGTCACCATGACAAAGTGTGCCCCCTCCACCTCAAATATGGGATTCAGTCGGGCCGCCGGCTCGGGGGCGTCACCCAACGGCAGTAATGGAACAACCAAGCGGGTGTTGAGATCGCCAAGCAGGTCTGCTTGACAATCAAGTACAAAAGCGCCGCCATTCTTTTGGCAGTACACATCGAATTTGGCCATCAAAACTGCCGATGTCTGCTCAAAGGCAGCCCATGCTGCTCAACATAGTCGTTTGAGCTCGCCAACGCAGAAGCATTTTCCCGCTGCCACAGTCGTCCCCGCTCCTTGGCAATCTGCTCAATCAATCCCGCCTCGCACGCACGCGAAATGTTGATGCCCAACTCCTTGGCCTCTGCCACTAACGCCATGTCGAGCGACACATTGGTGGGCTTGCGCCCTTTCCCTACGAATTCACGGTCATGCCTGCCCATGGATGCCCCTGTCGATGCGTATAAATATGCGCATGAAACTAAACTTCGTCAACCAACCAGCAGGCAGGAACGCTGCCAAGGCTTGTCAGGTGCCGAACTTGGGGCGGATAACCTCTGCGCCATCCCGCAGCTTGCACAGGTAATCCGACCACCACTGCGCCATGCGGACTCGTTCTTCCCAATGCGCGCCACGATGGTAGGCCGCGCGGACGCTGTCGCGCTCCCGGTGAGCAAGGGAGCGCTCAATGGCATCAGGATGCCAAAGCCCGCTTTCATTGAGCAGCGTGCTGGCAATGGATCGGAATCCGTGCGAGGTCATTTCATCGCTCGTGAAGCCCAGGCGCCGGAGGGCAATATTGAGCGTGTTTTCGCAGATCGGCTTGCGGAAGGTCGAGTTCGCCGGGAACAGATAATCCCCTGCGTTACCCATCGCCCGCAATTGCCGGAGCAGATCGAGAGCCTGGGTCGAGAGCGGAACGGTATGCGGCTTGCGCATCTTCGTGCGTTCGGCAGGTACGCGCCATACGGCCGCCTCGAAGTCGATCTCGCTCCACTGCGTCTTTCTCAGTTCTCCGGGACGCAGATAAACATGCGGGGCCAATTGCAACGCGATCCGTGTTTCGATCCTTCCGCCATAGCCGTCGATGGCGCGCAGCAGTTCGCCGACCTTCGCCGGTTCCAGCAGGGCCGCATGATGCTTCACCTTTGGCGTGATGAGAGCGCCCCGGAGAATATCGGCCGGGTTGTGCTGCGCGCGCAGGGTGGCCACCGCGTAACGAAACACGCGACCCGAGAATGACCTCGCCCGGATCGCGGATTCATAATGCTCCTTCCGCTCGAATCGCTTGAGCGCCTTCAACAATTCATGCGCAGTGATGTCGGCGATCGGCCGATTTCCTATGGTTGGCTCCAGCACATCGCGGAACCAGCGCATCTTCTTGAGCGTGGCCAGCGCCTTGCCTTCCAACTCCATTCGCTCGATGAATTCATCCGCCACGACCCGGAAGGTCATGCGGGCCGCCATCTCGGCCTTGACCTTCTCCTGCTACCGCAGCGCCACAGGATCGACGCCCTCCCCCAAATGCGCACGGGCCTCGTCCCTCTTTTCACGGGCCGCCTTGAGGCTCAGATCAGGATAGCGACCAAGCGCCATTTTCTTCTCGATGCCATGAAAACGGAACTTCACCCGCCAGAGCATGGAACCATTCGGATTGACCAGCAGGTAGAGCCCCTTACCGTCAGCGACTTTGTAGGCTTTTTCCTTGGGTTTTAGCGCTTTTATCTGGATCGCGGTCAGCATTTGGGGGCCTCGACTCTTGAACGTCCGTAAGGCCCCCAATTTAGGGCCCCCAAATCACCTGGATGGAGGTGGACAGGTGGGGCCTCACCGGAAAGCCGATGCCCGATTATACCAGATTTTCCGTGGTTTTTCGAGGCTTTAGCCCCCTCGAAAAGGGCATTCCTGGTGCCGCTTACGTGACTCGAACACGTGACCCCATCATTACGAATGATGTGCTCTACCAACTGAGCTAAAGCGGCGTTGGGGCGGGCAGATAACAGCGCTTTGGCCGCAGGACAAGCGGGCAAATGCGATTCATCCGTCCCATCCGGCGTCAAACCGCATCGGACCATCTTTCGTCCGCGTCTTTACGGCATGTTTACCATCCCATGGCATTGTCGAGTCTCGAATAAGCTTTTGCCTGGGCCAGGGACCGACTGAATGGACATTCTGCGGGGATATGGAATCGCCAGTGAAGCGGACGATTTCGAGTCCGCGGACGACGCGGCGATCGAAACGCCGCCGCTCGTCGGCTCTGAAGAGCGGCGGATGCAGGTGCGCGCCTATAATTATTGGGCGTCGCTGCTGGGAGAGCGCAGCCTGCCCTCCATCGAGGATCTGACCCCCCAGGATCTGGAGGATTTCGGACCCAACAGCGTCCTGCTTGATTTCAGCACCGGGCTGGAAAATCCCGCCATCGTCTATCTCGGCAGCGCGTTGCGGGAAGAGTGCGAGATCGACGGGTCGATCCGTTATATCAATGATGTGCCTGCGCGGTCGCTGTTGTCGCGGCTGACCGACCATTATCTCCAGATCATCGCCAATGCCGCGCCCATCGGGTTCGAGGCGGGCTTCGTCAATCAGCGCGGGGCGGAAATCCTGTATCGCGGCATATTGATGCCCTTTTCATCCGATGACGAGACGATCGATTTCGTCTTCGGCGTCATCAACTGGAAAGAAGCGGTCAGTCAGGCGATCACCGCGGAAATCGACCGGGAGGTGGAGGCCGCCCTGCTCTCCAGTCCTGCCGCGCCGACGGTCGCGCCGATCTGGGCGGATGGCCCGGCGGCTGAGGATTTCGGCACGCTTGACCTGAGCGGCATGGAAAGTCCGGATGAGGATGCGCCGCTGGCCGACTGGCTGGCGCTGGCCCGCGACAGCGCGGAGCAGGCGCGCACCAGCGAAGCGCGCAGCCATGCCGCGCTCTATCGCGCCATCGGCCTTAGCTACGATTTCGCGCTGGTCACCATCGCCCGGCCGGAGGAATATGCCGAACTGCTCGACAATAGCGGGTTGAAGGTTCAGGCCCGCGCCCCGATGACCGCCGTGGTGAAGCTGGTCTTCGGTTCCAGCTACGACAAGACGCGCATCACCGAATATGCGACTGCGCTGGACCATGCCCGCGCCAATGGCATCGGGCTGGGCGCTTTTGGGGATTATCTTGCCAATTATGACGGTGGCCTGAAGGCCCTGGTCCGGGACGAGCGCGCCCAGCGCCGCACCGATGGCCCGGCCAAGCCCGACCGGCAGCAGACCGCCCGCGCCGCGATGAAGGCGGCGGCGGCGATCGATCCCCTTACGGTCGCGACCGATGGCGACGGGCTGGCGGTGGTCATCGCCCGGCGGGAGAAGGACGGTTCGCTCGTTCTGGTGGGCGCGGTGCCGGAAGGGTCGGAGCTGAGCCAGCGGGCCATTGTGGCTGCTGCCAGCTAGAGCCGGTCGGCGTTCAGTACATGAATGATTTGGCGAGGTGCCGGGCATATCATGTTGCGGTGCATCATATTATTTCAATTTAGCGTAATTTTATTTCCAACTCTGGCTTGAGCCTCACGACGCGGTGGCGCATAGTGGGCGGCGCGGATAGAGAGGTCGCGTGGCGGTCTCCGGCGCTTTCTCCGTTCATGGGGAGGCGGGAAAATCCGCAGGCAAGAGGCAGACGCATGACGGCATTGGCTGAATCGAAGCAGGTTGACCACGGCATAAGGGACGCTCTGGAAACGGCGCTGGCGCGGGGCGCGCTGCCCGGCGAGAGCGAGGGCTTCGATCATGACGCGGTGCTGGACGCCGCCGCCTTCATCGCCCGCACCGCCGCCGCCCGCCGCACCGGCCATGTCGCCATCGCCATGGAGACGCTGGGCGAGGGGGCGACCGGGCGCTTCATGCGGATCGCCATCGTCAATGACGACATGCCGTTCCTGGTGGACAGCATCGCCAATGCGCTGGCCGCCGCCGACATCATCATCCACCGCCTGCTGCATCCCGTCCTGTCGGTCGAGCGCGACGGCGACAGCCGTTTGAAGGCGATATTGGACGACGACACGCCCGGCGCCCGCCGGGAATCGATGATCTATATCGAGGCCGACCGCGCCGACGCGAAGGCCCGCCGGGCGCTGGAAAAGACGCTGGAGGAGACGCTGGCCGACGTGCGCGCCGCCGTCGCCGACTGGCCGAAGATGCGCGAGGCGCTGGCGGCCGACGCGGACGCCGTGCCCGATGAGGAAGGCGCGGCCCTGCTGCGCTGGTTCCTGGCGCGCCATTTCACCCAGATCGGCCATGAAGTGCGCCGCCGCGACGGCAAGGCAGGCGCGCGCATCGGCGTGTGCGGCCTGCACGACCAGCCGATGCTGGCCCCCGCCACCATAGAGGCGGCCTTCACATGGTTCGAGGAGGGCAAGCGCACCCCCCTGATCATCAAGTCCAACCGCCTGTCCCGCGTCCATCGCCGGGTGTTGCTGGACCTGATCATCGTGCCGGTGCGGGAGGGGAAGCAGGTCACCGCCCTGTCGATCCATGCGGGCATGTGGACCAGCGCGGGGCTGGCGACCACGCCGGACAAGGTGCCGCTGCTGCGATCCGCCTTGTCGGCGCTGATGGACAAGTTCAATTTCGACCCGCACGGCCATGCGGGCAAGGTGCTGACCCATGCGCTGACCGCCCTGCCCCACGACATATTGATCGGTTTCGAACGGGAGACGCTGGAGCGGCTGGTGCTGACCTTCATGTCGCTGACCGACCGGCCCCGGCCGAAGCTGGTGCTGGGCACCAGCGCGCTGGCCCGCCATCTCTACGCCTTCGCCTGGCTGCCGCGTGAGGAATTGACGACGGCGCGGCGCGTGGCGGTGCAGGACATGCTGTCCCAGGCCTGCAACGGCCCGGTGCTGAGCTGGTCCATCGCGCTGGAGGAAAGCGGCCTTGCGCTGCTGCGCATCACGCTGGACCTGCGCGACGGCGGGGTGGAGCCGGACGAACAGCCGCTGGATCGGCAGTTGAAGCAGATGGTGCGCGGCTGGCTGCCCGCCGTGGAGGAAGCGCTGGCCGAGACGGAGGAGGCGGGCCGCGCCGCCGCCCTCGCCCAACGCTATGCCGCCGGTTTCCCCATGGGCTATCGCAACGGCGCGGGTCCGGCCGAGGCGGCCATCGACATCCGCCTGCTGCACGGCCTGTCCGGCCCCGGCGACAAGTCGATCCGCATCTACCGCAATGGCGAGGACACGCCCGAACGGCTGCGGCTGAAACTGTACAGCCATGACGCCATCGCCCTGTCCGAAGTCGTCCCCGCCTTCGAGAATTTCGGCTTCCGCGTGATCGAGGAGATGATGACGGCGGTCGAGGGCGGCGCGTTGGGCCATGTCCAGCGCTTCGTGCTGGAACTGCCCGCTGGCGACGCCGACGCGGTGATCGCCCGCGCCGACATCGTCACCGAAGCCATCGCGCAAGTGACGGAGGGCGTGGCGGAAAATGACCGGTTCAACGAACTGATCGTGACGGCGGGGCTGGACCAGCGGTCGGTCGTGCTGCTGCGCGCCCTGTTCCGCTATCTGCGCCAGACCGGCATGGCCTATGGCATGGCGACCTTTGCCGAGACGCTGCGCCGCGAGCAGGGCATTGCCCGCCAGCTTATCGAACTGTTCGAGGCGTTGCACGACCCCGCCGCCAAGGATGGCGCGGCCCGCGCCGCCGCCGCGCAGGCCGCCATCGACGCGGGTCTGGAGCAGGTGACGGCGATTGACGAGGACCGCGTGCTGCGCCTGCTGCGCGCCGTCATCACCGCGACGTTGCGCACCAATTTCTACGCGCCCGCCGCGCAGGAAGCATTGGCGTTCAAGCTGGACAGCGCGCAGATACCGGGCTTGCCCGCGCCGCTGCCGTGGCGCGAAATCTGGGTCTATTCCCCCCGCGTCGAGGGCATCCACCTGCGCGCCGGGCCGGTGGCGCGCGGCGGGCTGCGCTGGTCCGACCGGCGCGACGATTTCCGCACGGAAGTCTTGGGGCTGATGAAAGCGCAGCGGGTGAAGAACGCCGTCATCGTGCCCACCGGGGCCAAGGGCGGCTTCTACCCCAAGCAGTTGCCCAGCCCGCAGGTCGACCGCGACGCCTGGTTCGCGGAGGGGACGGAAAGCTATCGCATCTTCATCCGGTCGCTGCTGTCGGTCACGGACAATATCGTCAAGGGCAAGGTGAAGCATCCCGCGCAGGTCGTCATCCATGACGGCGACGACCCCTATTTCGTGGTCGCGGCGGACAAGGGCACGGCGACCTTTTCCGACGTCGCCAACGCCATCGCATTGGAGCGGGACTTCTGGCTGGGCGACGCCTTCGCCAGCGGCGGTTCCAACGGGTATGATCACAAGGCGATGGGCATCACCGCCAAGGGCGCGTGGATCAGCGTGAAGCGCCATTTCGCGGAAATGGGCGTCGACGTGCAGAGCGAACCGGTGCGCGTCGTCGGTTGCGGCGACATGTCGGGCGACGTGTTCGGCAACGGCATGTTGCTGAGCAAGGCGATCAAGCTGGTCGCCGCATTCGACCACCGCCACATCTTCCTGGACCCCGATCCCGATCCGGCCAAGTCGTGGGAGGAACGGAGCCGCCTGTTCGCCCTGCCCCGGTCAAGCTGGGAGGATTATGACAAGAAGCTGATCTCCAAAGGCGGCGGCGTCTTTTCGCGCAGCCTGAAGAGCATAGCGCTGACCCCCGAAGTGCAGGCGATATTGGGCGTGACCGATGCGGAGATGGAGCCGACCGCGCTGATCTCCGCCATCCTGAAAAGCCCCAACGACCTGCTGTGGTTCGGCGGCATCGGCACCTATGTGAAGGCGGCCGCGCAAAGCCATGGCGAAGTGGGCGATCCGGCCAACGACCGGCTGCGCGTCAATGCCGAACAGTTGCGCGTGAAGGTGGTGGGCGAAGGCGCGAATCTGGGCACGACGCAGGCGGCGCGCATCGCCTTTTCCCTGCGCGGCGGGCGGATCAACACCGACTTCATCGACAATAGCGCGGGCGTCGATTGTTCGGACAATGAGGTCAATATCAAGATCGCGCTGAACAAGGAAATGGCGGAAGGCCGCCTGTCCTTCGACGACCGCAATAAATTGCTGGTCGGCATGACCGACGCGGTGGCCGACATCGTGCTGGAGGATAACCGGTTGCAGGCGCTGGGCCTTTCCATCGCGGAGGCGGGCGGCGCGGCGGATCTGGCCAGCTATGTGCGGCTGATCGAGACGTTCGAGGAATCGGGGCGGCTGGACCGTCAGGTGGAGGGGCTGGCCGCCAACGACCAGTTGCTGCGGCGCGGGCAGGACGGGCAGGGGCTGACCCGGCCCGAACTGGCGGTACTGTTGTCGACCGCCAAGCTGGCGTTGCAGGACGCGATCGAGCATGGCGATCTGGCCAGCGACGCCAGCATGGGCGGCGAACTGGCGCAGGCATTCCCGCCCGCGATGCGCAAGAAGGAGGCGGACGCCATCGCCGCCCATGCGCTGGCGAAGGAGATCATCGCCACCAAGGTCGCGAACCGCATCGTCAACCGGCTGGGCCTGATCCACCCGTTCGAACTGGCGGAGGAGGAGGGCTGCTCGCTGGCCGATCTGGCCAGCGCCTTCCTGATCGCGGAGCGGCTGTACGACATTCATCGCCTGTGGGACGATATCGACGCGGCGGAAATGTCGGAGGCCGCCCGGCTCGCCCTGTTCGGCGACATCGCCAGCGGCATGCGGGCGCAGATCGCGGACATATTGCGCAGCCTGTCGCCCGGCACCTTGCCGCAGGCGGGCCATGCCGCGCTGGCGGGCGGCGTGGAAAAGCTGGCGAAGCAGGTGGACGACCTGCTGACCAGCGAAGCGCTGCGCCGGGTCGCGGCGGTGACGGACCGGCTGCTGGCGCTGGGCGCGCCGGAAGGGCTGGCGCGCCGGGCCGCCGGGCTGTTCAAGCTGGACGGGGCGGTCGGCATCGCCGCGCTGGCGGGGCGGCTGTCGGTGGATGAGGTGGCGTTGACGCGGGCCTTTACCCATTTGGGCGAGGCGGTCGGCATCGACTGGGTGCAATCCACCGCCGCCCGCATGGAGCCGTCCGATCCGTGGGAGCGGCTGCTGATTTCCGGCGTGGCGCGGGACATGCAGCAGGTGCGGCTGGACTTCCTGGCGCAGGGGAAGGGCAAGGACATCGCCCATCATGTCGAGGCTTGGTTGAAGGAGAAGGGCGCGCGCATCCAGCAGTTCCGAGCCCTGGTCCATCGCGCCAAGGCGGCGGCGACGCCGAATGTGGCGATGCTGGCGGAGATTGCCGGGCAGGCGCGGGGGTTGTTGGGGCGGTGATTTCTCCCCGCCGTCTTTAAATTCCTCCCTACGCGCAGCGTGGGGAGGGGGACCGGCCGAAGGCTGGTGGAGGGGAAATTCGGAGGTCGTGCCCCATTCCCCTCCACCACGCTTCGCGCGGTCCCCCTCCCCATCTCTCGATGGGGAGGAATAGGAGAGGGCGGGTCTTGTCCTCGCTGCCTACGGGGTCGGAACTTGCTCCGGCGGCGGCGTTTTCCCTAAACCCGGCCCATAAACCGGCGTCACCGGTTCCTCCGGCGTGCGGCCGTGCAGCGCCTCTATCTCCGCCTTGCGCTGTTTCAGATAGAGTTCGCGATAATAGGCGTAGGGATTGGCCTCATCCCGGATCTGCTGGATCGTCTCGTCGAACGCGGCGCGCTGGCCCAACTGGTTCAGGATCGTCGCCGGGATCACATATTTGGGCTCGTTGAACGGCTTGCCCACGGCGAAGGGCACGATCAGCTTGTCCACCGTATCCCCGACGATGTCGCGCAGCGTCGTCGGCCCGACGATCGGCAGATACATGTACGGCCCCGGACCCACCCCATAATAGCCCAGCACATTGGCGAGGCCGTTGGGGCGATAGGGCAGGAAGAAGGGCTTGCGCTTCGCCACGTCGAACAGGCCCGCAACGCCCAGCGTCGTGTTGACGGTGAAGCGGCCCGCCGTCTCCATCGCCTTGCCCGGCTTGAACTGGAGCATATAGGCGAGGAACACCACCGGCTCCTGCAAATTGGAGAAGAAGTTGCGCAGCCCCTTGCGCACCGGCTTGGGCAGGCCCTTGTTATAGGCCTTGGCGACCGGCTCCACCACGGCCTTGTCGACCGCCTGCACCGTCTGGAAACTCTTTTCGTTCAGCCGTTCCAGCGGATCGCCCGGCGGCGGGCGCGTGTGGCCCGTGACGACGATGTCGCCCGGCGCGGTGGCCGGCGGAGCGGTGGTGGTGGTGCCGGGCAGGTTCGGCATGACCGGGGGCGGCGGCACGACCAGCGTCTGGGTCGCATCCGGGGGGCTGGCGCCCGTTCCCGCGGCCTGCGCGCCCATCATCATCATTCCAGCGGCAATGGCCGACGTCAGCATATGTTCGTCCTTTGCGGGCAAGCCATCGGAATCGATGACGTTTCCATACGACCCCCCTTGCCAAGGCGGCTAGTGGGGATGGGATCACCCGTCAATAGCGGGTCGACGCCGCCCCGGCCGGAGCCGCCCGTACATTTTGATACAATTTCGGCCAAGCTGCTGTTTGCAATTGCGAGTCGTTCGCGTTATGGAACCGGCCTTATCCCATAGAGGACTCGTCCCGCTTCCGATGCACGCTCCCGTCCGCGCTCAGCCGAACAAGAAGAAGAAGAGCCCCAAGGCCTTCTGGCTGAAACAGCTTCACACCTGGCATTGGGTGAGTTCGGCGATCAGCCTGATCGGGCTGTTGCTGTTCGCCTTTACCGGGATCACGCTGAACCATGCCGCCGATGTGGAGGGGTCGCCGCAGACGATCACCAAATCCGCCACCCTGCCGCCCGCTTTGTTGCAGCAGGTCGCGGCCGATGACGGGCCGGACGCGAAGAAGCCCCTGCCCGCCCCCATCGCGGCTTGGGTGGAAAAGCAGGTCGGCCAGAGCGGCGGGGGCGAAGCGGAATGGTCGGCGGACGAGGTGTATCTGGCCCTGCCCCGTCCGGGCGGCGACGGCTGGGTGTCGATCGACCGGCACAGCGGCGAAGTCGCCAGTGAAGCGACCAGCCGGGGGTGGATCAGCTATCTGAACGACCTGCACAAGGGCCGCAACGCGGGCGATGTGTGGAAATGGTTCATCGACATCTTCGCTATCGCCTGCTTCCTGTTCGCGCTGACCGGGCTGGTGCTGCTGTGGCTGCATGCCAAGAAGCGGCCGACCACCTGGCCGCTGGTCGCCATGGGCCTGGCCATTCCGGCGATCCTCGCCATCATCTTCATCCACTAAGGGGGATTTTTACCTCATGCAGATCAGCCACAAGATCGTCCTGACCGGCAGCGTTTTGGGAGCGGCGACCGCCCTGGCCGCACCCGCGACCGCGCAGACGCTGGACGTCACGCTCACCCTGCCGCGCCTGTCGGTGGCCGAATATCACCGGCCCTATGTGGCGGTGTGGCTGGAGAAGGAGGGCGCGCCCGCCCGCACCCTGTCGGTGCTCTATGATGTCGACAAGCGGAATAATGGCGGCGTCAAATGGCTGCGCGACATCCGCATGTGGTGGCGGGCTTCGGGCCGGTCGCTGACGCTGCCCGCCGACGGCATATCGGGCGCGACCCGCGCTCCGGGCACGCATAAGCTGAGCTTCGCGGTGGGCACGCTGGCGCCGGGCAAATATACCGTCGCGGTGGAGGCCGCCCGCGAAAATGGCGGGCGTGAAGTGGTGCGCGTGCCGCTCAACGTGACGGCCGCAGGGGGCAAGGGCAGCGCGACGGGCCAGTTCGAACTGGGCGCGGTCAGCGCCGTTCTGGCGCGTTGAGGGGGAGCATGGCCATGACCGGGTTCCGCAAGCTGCTGCTGATCGCCGCCACCGCTGCCATTGCCGTGCCGCAGATGGCGGGCGCGGCGCGGCCCTGGCTGCTGCCGTCCGAAACCATGTTCGCGGGTTCGGGCAATGAATGGCTGACGGTGGACGCCGCCATTTCCAGCGACCTTTATTATTTCGACCATCCGGGGCAGGACTGGCAGCCGGTCGTCACCGCGCCCGACGGCAGCACGGCGCAGGTCGAAAACCGCTCCGTCGGCAAGCTGCGCCAGACATTCGACCTGGGGATCAAGGCGAAGGGGACGTACAGGATCGCCGTCGTCAACGAAATGCTGATGGGCAATTACATGCTGAACGGCGAGCGCAAGATGCTGCCGCGCGGCACCACCGCCGCCACGCTGGCGACCGCCGTGCCGCAGGGCGCGACCGACGTGCAGACCGCCACGGCGACCACCCGCATCGAAACCTTCGTGACGGCGGGCGAGCCGGACCGGAAGGCCTTCGCCACGACCGGCAAGGGGCTGGAAATGGTGCCCGTCACCCATCCGAACGATCTGGCCGTGGGGGAAGCGGCGACCTTCCAGTTCCTGCTGAACGGCAAGCCCGCCGCCGGGCTGGACGTGGTCGCGATCCCCGGCGGCATCCGCTACCGCGCCGACCTGAAGCAGATGGACGCCAAGACCGACGCGCAGGGCAAGGTGACATTCACCTGGCCGGAAGCGGGCATGTATTGGGTCAGCCTGAGCAGCGGCGGACGGCGTGGTCCGGGTGAAGGGCCGGGCGCAGGCGGTCCGGGCGGCGCGCAGGGCGCGGCTGCTCCGGCGGGTCAGGGTGGCCCCCGGCCCATGGGTCCGCCGCAGGACCGCGCCACCTATGCCATGACGGTGGAGGTGCAGGGCTGACCCCCTCCCCTACCCCTATCCGCATCGCCATTCCGCCCGGCCTGTCGCCCGACGCCTTCGGGGCGGGAAACAGGCTGGGGCGGATCGGCGATTATGGCGGGCCGACCATGGGCACGAGCTGGTCGGCCCGCATCGTCGACCCGCCGCCCGGAAGCGAGGCCGCCATCGAGGCGGTGCTGAACCGCGTCATCGCGCAGATGAGCAATTGGGAAGCGGACTCCGCGATCAGCCGCTTCAACGCCGCGCCTGTGGGGCAATGGATGGCCCTGCCCGCCGACATGATGACGGTGCTGCGCGCAGGGCTGGACATGGCGCGGCTGTCGGGCGGGGCGTTCGATCCGGCGATAGGCCGTCTTGTGGCGCAATGGGGCTTTGGTCCGGATGGGCTGACCGGGCTGTCGGCGGCGCCCAATCATCCCTCCCCCTGGACGGCCATCGAGGTTGCGGACGACCGCGCCCGGCGCATGGCCGACGTGACGCTGGACTTTTCGGGCATCGCCAAGGGGTTCGCGGTGGATGCCGTGGCGGCGGCGCTGCGGGAAATGGGCGCGGGGCATTTTTTGATCGAGATTGGCGGGGAATTGCGGGGTCAGGGCGTGAAGCCGGACCTTCAGCCATGGTGGGTCGATGTGGAGGCTCCGCCTGGATTGTCGCTGCCTGTGTTGCGGATTGCTTTGTGCGGGTTGTCGGTGGCGACTTCCGGGGACTATCGGCGGTTTCGCGAGGAAGGGGGCAAGCGGCTTTCGCACAGTTTGGACCCGGCGGTCGGGGGGCCGGTTGCGAATGACGTCGCCTCCGTTACCGTGTGTCATGACAGCGCGATGATGGCGGATGCCTGGGCGACCGCGATCACGATATTGGGGCATGAGCGGGGGATGGCGCTGGCTGCCCGGCATGGGATTGCTGCCTGTCTGATACGGCGAGTGGGTGCCGGGGGGCAGGAATATATGACGCCTGTGATGGCGGCGATGTTGGGGTGATGGGTGGAGCTATCCTATTCCTCCCCATCGGGAGATGGGGAGGTGGCGGCGCGTAGCGTCGACGGAGGGGAATGGGGCGCGACCTCCGAATTTCCCCTCCACCACCGCCTTCGGCGGCGGTCCCCCTCCCCATGCTTCGCATAGGGAGGATTTTTAGGCGTCGGCCCAGCGGCGGAGGAGGTTGTGATATACGCCGGTCAGGCGGATGACCTGCGCCTGGTCGTGGCCCAGTTCTACCGCCAGCGCCTGAATGCTGCTGTCGAGGTCGAACAGCATCTGCCGCGCCGCGTCGTCGCGCACCATCGACTGGAGCCAGAAGAAGCTGGCCACCCGCCGCCCCCGCGTCACCGGCTCTACCCGATGCAGCGAGGATGAGGGGTAGAGGACCGCATGTCCCGCCGCCAACTTCACCTGCTGCACGCCGAAATTGGTTTCGACCGTCAATTCACCGCCGTCATAGCTTTCCGGTTCCTCCAGAAAGACGGTGATCGACAGGTCCGACCGCACGCGGAAGCCTGTACCGGCCTGAATCCGCACGGCATTGTCGACATGGGTGCCGAACGCCTGTCCGCCCGCATAGCTGTTGAACAGCGGCGGAAACACCTTGAGCGGCAATGCGGCGGCGATGAACAGGGGCGAGCGGCCCAGCGCGTCCAGCACGACCTGGCCCGCCTGCTTCGCCTCCGCGCAATCCTCCGGCAATTGCAGGTTGCGCTTGGCCAGCGCCGATTGATGGCCGGAGGTGACATTGCCGTCCACCCACTGCGCCGCGTCGATCAGGTCGCGCACGCGCCGTACCGTATCGGCGTCCAGCAATTCGGGAATGACGGTCAGCATGTCGGCGACTCCTGTCCCAGCAGGGCGGCCAGACCCACCTGCCGCAATGATGATTGGCGCAGATGGTCCGCCGCCTTCTCCATGAAGGCGGGGGTCGCCGTTTCCCGCACCCGGCGGAGCCAGCGCAGCGCCTCTTCCGTCGCACCATCCTCCGCCAGCAGGCGGGCCAGATTGAACTGGCCGCGAAAATCGCCGCCCTCCGCCGCGATCCGATAATGGCGGAACGCCTGCGCCCGGTCCACCGCGACGGCCCAGCCATCCTCATGAAAGCTGCCGATATAATTGGCCGCCTTGGCCCCGATCAGGCCCGGATCGTCCGCCGCCCTGCGATACCAGTCCAGCGCCGCTTCATGATCGCCCTTCAGGGCCAGTTGCGTGGCGTAATTATACACCGCCTCGGCCAGGCCCCGCCCGGCGGCGACGCGATAGCATTCCGTCGCCCGATCCGGATCGACGGCCACGCCCCAGCCCAGTTCATAGCAGCGCCCGACCATGTTGAGCGCGAACATGTCGTGGCTGGCGGCGGCCCGGTTGAACCAGCCGAAGGCTGCGCGCGGATCGGCGGGCAGTTCGACGCCGTCGAGCAGCATCTGCCCCAGCACGATCTGCGCCTGCGCCACGCCCCCTTCCGCCGCGACCCGGATCAGTTCGACGCGATCCGTCCCCGGTTCCGCCAGCCGCGCGGCGAGCGTGTCGGCGCCCATCGCGCTCAATTGGGCCAGCGAAGGCGGGACCGGTGCGGTCATCGCATCAATATTTGACGCTGAGCGTCGCGAAGGCCGACCGGCCAGCCGCCATCGTCGCATAATGGTTGGAGAAGGCCTGGCTGAAATAGGTCTTGTTCGTCAGGTTCTGAATATTGACGCTGAGGCCGATCCGCTCGTCGAATTCATAGCTGGCGCGGGCGTCGAAGCGCCAATAGCTGGGCACCGAACGCGCGATGATCCTGGTCGCGGGGCTGACCGTCACCACGCCTGCGCCGTTCTGCGTCGCGGCGCGGTTGTCGGCATAGCCGCCAAAGACCCGGCTCATATAGAAGGCGCCGCCGCCGATATTGAGCTTCGGCAGGACTTCATAATTGGTCCAGAGCGAGAAGCTGTGTTTGGCGGTCTGCGGGAACTGGCGGCCGTTGTTGACGGACGGCACCAGAACGGTCTTGGCCGCCTGACCGGGGACCGCCGCCGCCGTCAACGCGGTGAATCCGCCGTCGACGATTTTCGCGTCCATATAGGTATAGCCGCCGAATATGCTCCACTTGGGCAGGATTTCGCCGTTGAAGCCGAATTCCACGCCCTTGATCAGACGCTCGCCAATATATTCGACCGTGTTGTTCGGGCCGGTGACGCGGGCGTTCTTCGTTTCCGTGCGGAACAGCGCGACGTTCAGCGACAGGCGGGAATTGAACAGGTCCGCCTTGGCGCCGATTTCGTAGCTCTTGGTGCGTTCGACCTTCAGCGCCGCATCGGCGGCGGCGCGCAGCGCGGCGATGGCGGCGGCGGTCTGCGCCGGGGTCGTGGTGGCGGCGATGGTGCCGAAGCTGTTGCCTTCCTGCCCTTCGCCCAGCAGGCTGTTGGGCGGCGTGGCCGATGTCGCATAGGAGGCGTAGAGGCTGGTGTTGGCGGTCGGCTTGAAGATCAGGCCCGCCTGCCAGTTGAATATGCCGTCGTCACGGCTGACCGTCGGCGTCACGCCGTTGATGAGCGGCAGCGCCACCTTCGAACGATAATCGTCGTAGCGCGCGCCCAGGTTCAGGATCAGCGATTGGCCGATGCTGATCGAATCGAAGGCGTAGATCGCCTTCGTGTTGGCGTTGTTCTGCGTTTCCTGCCCCGGCGTCGTGCGCGTGATCGGGCCGGTGGCGGCATAATTGCCGTCCACATGATTGACCCAGGGATCGGACGGGTTGGGATTGAACAGGCTGGTGCAGTCGAAGGTCGCGACCTGCGCCGGGCTGCACGAGGGGCCGTTGGTGGTGCCGCTGGAAAAATGCCGCGTGGTCACGTTGAAGGTGCCGCGTCGCGCCTTTTCCCAGCTCAGTTCCGCGCCTGCGGAAAAGCTGTGCTCGATCCCGCCGGTGTTGAACTTGCCGAACAGGTCGATCTGGTTCGACAGCGTGTCGACATAGCCATAGCGGGTGTTGGCGCGGCGCCAGACCTGGCCGCTGTTGAAGGCGTTCCCCTGGCTGTCGTCGGGCTGGGTGTAGATATAGGCTTGGCTGTTATGGCTGTAGCGCGCGGTGTTGCGCAGCGTCACGCCGCCGAAATCATGGCTCGCGCGGACGGTGAACTGGCCCGTCTTGCTCTCGCGGAAGTCGCGGTTCTTGAGGCCGTAGAAGCTGTCGCGGTCGACATGGCCGGTGGCGCCGGTCGCCAGCGTCACGTCCCCGACCATCGGTTCGGAAAAGGTGAAGCCGGTCGGCGCGTTGCACACGGTGGTCGAGCAGACATAGCGATAGGGCAAGCCGCTGTCGGGCAGTTCATCCGTATCCAGATGATACCAGGACAGCGTCAACTGCGTCGGCGCGTTCATACCGATGGTGAGCGAGGGCGCCACGCCCCAGCGCTTCTGCCAGAGGGCGTCGCGGCCGGCCACTTCCTGATCGTGCCACATGCCCGCCACGCGGAAGGCGACCGAATCGGTCAGCCGGTAATTCAGGTCCGCCGTGATCCGCTTATAGTCCGCCGTGCCGTAGGACAGGTCGGCGCTCGCGAAATCGCGGTCGCGGGGCAGTTTGGTGATGATGTTCAGCGAACCGCCCGCGCTGCCGCGCCCGCCCAGCGAACTGTCGGAGCCGCGCACGACCTGGATCTGCTCTACCGCGAAGGTTTCCCGCGACTGCGCCGACGTGTCGCGCACGCCGTCGACATAGGTGCTGCCCTGGCTATCGAAGCCGCGGATGAAGGGACGGTCGCCGATGGGATTGCCGCCCTCCGCCGCGCCGAAGGTGATGCCGGGCACGGTGCGCAGCGCCTCCACCAGCGTGGCGGAGCCGGTGTCCTTGATCACATTTTCGCTGACGATGGCGACCGAGCGCGGCGTGTTGATCAGCGGCGCGGTCGCCTTGGGCGAGATGATGTCCTGATTATAGCGGCCGTTGACGATGATCTGGCCCGCATCCGCCTGCTGATCGACCGCAGCTTCGTCCGCATTGTCGACCGCCAGGGCGGGACTCGATGCGAACGCCCCGACGCAGCCGAGCGCCAGAAAGGCGGGCGCGGAGCGTCGGCGGTTGACGGATTGCATGGCGATTGGTCCCCTTTTCCCTCGTTTCGAGGCCAGTTATTGAGACGCGTTCGCAGAGTCAAACACTATTGAGAAACAAAAGCAGGCGGGCGGCAGTCTGCCGACCCCTCCTCACTCCGTTTCTGACCGCAGGACGAAGGGGATTTCGACCACGCCCCTGACCCGGACGGGCTGGCCGTCGCGCATCAGCGGCTTCCACCGCCAGCCGCGCACGGCATCGCGGGCGGCATGGTCCAACCGGGGGAAGCCGCTGCTCTGCGCGATGGCCAGATTTTCCACGGCCCCGTCCAGCCCCAGCGTCAGGGCGAGGACGACCGTGCCCTGCTCCCGCTTGCGGCGGCTGTCGATGGGGTAGCGGGGCGGCTTGCCCGCGATCATGCGCGCGCCCAGGTCGCCGCCCTGCACGACGCTGGCGGCGGCGTCAGGTTCACGACCGAGAGGCGGGTTTCCCGCACGCGCTGCACATGCTGGCGGGCCTGGATCAGGGCAGCGATCACGATGGCATGGGCCAGCAGGATCAGGATGACGGCGGGGACGTTCACGCCGCCCTTCGCGCCGTAGCGGGCGGGGGGCGTCGCGGGTTCGGCCGCTCTGCCGGGGATGATCGCGAGCGTCGGTCGGGACGGCGCGAACGAGTCGTCCTGCGCCTCTTCAACAAATCTATCCGCTACGCGAAGCATGCCAGATCCCCTTTGCGGCCCTGCGGCGAGAGCCTGTCCATAACGCGTATTCTAATGCGAATCAATCGCATCTTCAAAAAAGGGACGGGCGGGCGGCGACCCGAGGAGGAGAGAGTGTATCGCCGCCCGCCCGCTTACCCCCAGCAAGGGACGGTGCTGGGGGGTATGGGTCGATCAGAACTGATAGTTGAGGCTGAGTACCGCCGACCGCGTCGGGGCGGGCTGGGCCCAACTGCTGTTCACATTGTTGCGCACGGTCGTCACATATTTTTCGTTCGTGAAGTTCTGCACGTTCACCTGCGCCTTCAGATTCTCCGTGATCGGGTAGGAGGCCATGAAGCGGTGGATGGTGTAGCTGGGCACGCTGTAGATCGCCGCCGCCGTGGGGTTGAGCTGGAAGCTGCCCTGGTAGGTGATGCCGTAACCCAGTTCCAACCCGAAGTCGAAACGGTAGGTGGTGAACAGGCTGCCGGAATGCTTCGGCGTGTTGGGCAGCAGGGTGCGGGCGGTGGGATCAGGATCGGTGGGCGAGTTGGTGCAACTGCCCTGACCCGGATTGGCCAGGCAGAAGTCGGAGACGCCCTGCCGGATCTTCGCCTTCAGATACATATAGTTGGCCGATATCGTCCAGTTCGGGGTGATGTTGCCCGACGCGCCGAAGGAGAAGCCCTCCACCCGCTGCTTGCCGTCCAACACCTGGTTGGGCACAGTGGGATCGCCCGAGACGAGCTTGATCTGGTTCCGGTCGTTGCGGAACAGGGCGACGGAGACCAGCAACTGGCGGTCGAACAGTTCGGCCTTCGCGCCGATCTCGTAATTTTCCGTCGTTTCCGGCTTCAGGAAGCAGGTGCCGACCTGATTATCGGCATCGGTTACCGTGCAGCTTCCATCGACCGACGCCTTGGAGGGCAGTTTGGAATTGCCGTAGGCGACATAGATGCTGGTGGCCTGCGTCGGCTTCACCACCGCGCCCACGCGGTAGGAGAAGAGCGTGTCGTCGATGCGGGTCGCCGCCGATACGCCGGTCGGATTGCCGAGCGTGGCGGAGCCGGCCGTAGCGTCATAGGTGACGTTCCGGTTCCACCCCTTGGCCTTTTCATACCGCAGGCCGCCGTTGATCTCGAACCAGTCGGCGAATTTCAGCGTGTCGAAAAGATAGGCGGCATAGCTGGTCTGCTCGCCCAGGTTACGGCCGGACCGGATGAAGTTGATCGGCCCTTCATAGACGTTGCGGCCATAGGTGAAGCCAGCCGGGCCAGTGATGAACTCGCCGGGGTTGGAGATGTTCACCAACGGATAGGCGGTTGCGAACGGATTGGAACCGTCCGCGTTGCGGATGATGTTGCCGTTCAACTGGTTGTATTTTTCCCAGAGCGCCGAAGCGCCGAGCACCAGCGTATGACCGACGCCGCCGGTGTCGAAATCGGCGCTGAGGTCGAATTGCGTATAGGCGGTCTCATTCTTGATGAAGCGCGTATTGCCCCGGCCATTACCCCGGTTCGGCATGAAGTAGCCGGGCGGCACGGTCGCGAGACAGGCCGCTCCGCTGGGCTGGACCCCGGTGGAGAGGCAGAAGTCGCCATTGGGCTGGCTGGTGACGGTATGCTGGCTGATATTCTCATACCGGGTCAGGTTGCGGATTTTCAGCGTGTCGCTGAACGCGTGGGAGAAGATCGTCTGCAACGACTTCGTCTTGCTGTCCTGCCGGTCGATATTGGCGAACCCATAATAGCCCTCCCGGTCGAACTCCTTCAGGATGCCACCCTGCTCGGGATAATAGCGGACGCCATATTGCGGCATCGCCTTGTCATCCAGATATTCGCCTTGCAGCGTCAGGCTGGTCGGCCCGTCGATGCCGAAGGTGACGGCGGGCGCGATGCCCCAGCGTTCATAATCCTCGACATCGCGGCCGGGCACGTCGTTGCGGTGGTAGACGGCGTTCAGGCGCACCGCGACCAGATCGTTGACGCGTTTGTTGGCGTCGACGGTGGCGCGGTAATAATTGTCGGTGCCGATGCCCGCGTTCAGGATCGTCTGGTCGTCGGCCAGCGGACGCTTCGTCACCAGGTTGATCGTGCCAGCGACAGAACCGCCGCCGTTCATGACCGAATTGGCGCCGTTGGTGACTTCGACCTGTTCGATATTATAGACTTCGTTGCGGTTCAGGAACGCGCCGGAACGCACGCCGTCGACGGTCACGTCGTTCTTCGCGTCCTGGCCGCGCAGGATGATGCGGTCGCCATAGCCGAAGCCGCCCTCGCCCGCGCCGAAGGTGATGCCGGGCACGGTCGACAGCACGTCGCGCAGCGTCAGCAGATTCTGCTGCTTGATGGTTTCCTTGTTGATCACGGTGATGGTCTGCGGCGTGTCCAGCAGCGGGCGGGTATATTTGGGGGATTCCGCCTTCTCGACCTTGATCGGCGATTCGTCGATCGCCGTGTCGGTGACCGTCATCCCGCCTAGCTTTGCATCCTGCGCCTGTACGCTGGAAGCGAAAGCCATCGCGCCGACGCAGCTTAGCGCCAGGAAGGATGGTCGTGACAGTGGCTTGGACATGAAACAGATCCCCTTATCTTTAACTCAGGGGCGTCTGCTATTGAGACTCGTTCTCAGAGTCAATGCTATTGCGAATAATTATTATTTTACCGCCGCATAATATCCTCGAATAGCCAGCATCTTATCGCGCTCGCCAGATTTGGGGGATCGACGGCCGCCATGCGCGCCACATCGATGCGCGCGATCAGCGCGTTGACGGGAAGGCCCTCCCGCGCCGCCGCAGCGCGGAGGGCGTGCCAGAATATCGGTTCAAGGCTGATGGCGGTCTGATGCCCCGCAATGGTCACGCTGCGCTTGACCGGCGGGGCGAAGGGCGATGCCGCCGAAACGCCTTCGGAAGCATCCGCCCCTATCATCAGTACATATGCTGCCCGCCGTTGATCGACAGGGTGCTGCCGGTCACGAAGCCGCCATCCTCGCTGCAGAAAAAGGCGACGCCGCGCGCGATTTCATCGGCATGGCCCAGACGGCCGACCGGAATCTTGGCGACGATCTTTTCCAGCACCGGGGCGGGGACGGCGGCGACCATGTCCGTGTCGATATAGCCGGGCGCGATGGCGTTGACGGTGACGCCATATTTCGCGCCTTCCTGCGCCAGCGCCTTGGTGAAGCCATGGATGCCCGACTTGGCGGCGGCGTAATTGACCTGGCCATATTGGCCCGCCTGCCCGTTGATCGATCCGATATTGACGAAACGGCCCCAACCGCGCTGGCGCATCCCCTCGAACGTCGCCTTCGCCATGTTGAAGCAACCGCCCAGATTGATGCGCATCACTTCGTTCCAGTCGTCGAAGCTCATCTTCGCCAGGACGCCGTCCCGCGTGATGCCTGCATTATTGACCACCACGTCGATCGGGCCGAGCGCTTCGGCCACCTGCGCGCAGCCGTCCAGGCAGGCCTGATGATCGCCCACGTCCCATTTGAAGGACGCGATCCCCGTCTTGTCCGAAAAGGCCTGGGCCTTGGCGTCGTTGCCCGCATAGTTGGCGGCGACGGTGAACCCCATTTCCTTGAGCGCCAGGCTGATCGCCTCGCCAATGCCACGCGTTCCGCCCGTGACGACTGCAACCTTGCTCATTGTGGCTCTCCTCAAGAAAAAGACAGGACGAAACTCACCCCTCCAGCCAGCCGGCCAGTTCGCGACGGGCCAGATTCTCATAGAGATTCATAGCGTCCGGAGACGCGTTCAAACAACTTAAATGGACAAAATTATTACCGCCGGATGCGATAAATTCCTCTTTGCCGCGTATCGCGATTTCCTCTAGGGTTTCGAGGCAATCGGCCGAGAATCCGGGGGTCAGGACGGCGATGTTCGCAATCCCTTCGGATGGAAGCTGCCGCAGCGCCTCGTCCGTGGCGGGGCCGAGCCATTTGGCGCGGCCGAAGCGGGACTGGAACGTCACCCGCACCTCCCGCCCCAGCGCTTCGCCCAGCAGGCGGGCGCTTTCCACGCACTGGTCGCGATAGGGATCGCCCAGTTGCCGCGTCCGTTCCGGCATGCCGTGGAAGCTGGCGATCAGCAGGTCCGGCGCGAAATCCAGCGCGGCCAGTTGCGCCTGCGTCGATGCGCGCAGCGCCTCTATATAGGCGGGGTCGGCATGATAGGGCGGCAGGGTGCGGATCGCCGGCTGCGCCCGCATCTTCCCCAGCGCGGCATAGGCGGCGTCCAGCGCGGTGGCCGTCGTCGCCGCGCAATATTGGGGATAGAGCGGCGCGAGCAAAATGCGGCCGCACCCTGCCGCGATCATCGCCGCCAGCCGTGTGCCGATAGAGGGATTGCCGTAGCGCATGGCCCAGTCGACCATCACATCCGGTCCCAATCTTTCCTGCAACCCCCGCGCCGTGTCGCGGGTGTAGACGGCGAGCGGCGACCCGTCCTTCATCCACACCTGCCGATAGGCATGGGCGGATTTCTTCGGCCGGGTCAGCAGGATCGGGCCGCGCAGGATCGGCTGCCACAGGAGTTGCGGAATCTCCACCACGCGCGGGTCGGACAGGAATTCGGCCAGATAGCGCCGCACCGACGCCGGGTCCGGCCCGTCCGGCGTGCCCAGATTGATGACCAGCAGGCCAACCTTGCCCAAGTCCTTCATCCTTCCATCAACAGCGGCAGGCTGCGGAACCGCCGCCCGGTGGTGGTGAACAGCGCATTGGCCACCGCAGGCGCGACCACGGGCACGCCCAGATCGGTGAGGCCTGCGGGCGGCGCGGTGCTGCGGATCAGTTCCACGGTCACTTCGCCGATATCCGCCAGTCGCGGCAGGCCCATGCGGCCCAATATCGCCCGCGTCGGCATGGCCTTCGCATAGGGGACGGATGCGCCCATGGCCATGGCCAGCCCGTGGATCAGGCCGCTTTCTATCTGCTGCCGGGCAATGTCGGGATTGACCTGCTCCCCGCCGTCGACGGCGGCGACGATCCGGCCGACCTGTAACTTGCCCTCGACAATGGCCGCCTCCACCATGACCGCTATGTAAGCGCCGTTCATGGCATGGGCGGCCAGCCCCTGCCCGCTGCCCTCTATGCCGCCCTGCCAGCCGCCCAGCGCGCCGACCGTGGTCAGGCAATGCGCCAGCCGGGGATTGCCGCCCAGCATCTGGATGCGGAAGGACATGGCCTCCATCTGCGCCTGATGGGCCAGTTCATCCATGAAGCTTTCCGTGAAGAAGGCCCCGTGCAGATGCGCGTTGCCCCGCGTGAAGCCCAACGGCAGGCCGATATCGGCGGGGAAATGATCCACCGCCCAGTTGGGCACGGCATAGGGCAGTTCCATGCCCGCCACCGCCAGCCGGGTGGAGATGTCCGCGGAGGCTGCGGCGGCTTCGTGCGGCGGCTTGCCGTCGGCGATGCGCGCCCATGTCTGGGTCATGGCGCAGGGGGCGGCGACCTTCGCCAACCAGCCCTCTATCGCCCCGTTGCGGCCCAGCCGGGCCGCCATGCGCGCATGGGCGGGCGCGCCGGGCCGGTCCTGCACCACATCCTCCAGCCGCGACCAGAGCAGTTGGACAGGCCGCTTCATCTCCCGGGAGAGCAGCGCCGCCTGCACCCCCGCGTCATGATCCATCCGCCGCCCATAGCCGCCGCCCGCATGCAGCGGATAGAGCGTCACCGCCCCCGGCGACAGGTCCAGCGCTTTGGCGATGGCGGCCCGCGCAAGACCGGGCGCCTGGGTCGCCATCCACACCTCCGCCCCGTCGTCGCCGATGCGGGCAGTGGCGCACATCGGCTCCGGCGCCAGATGCAGGCCGGGCCGCACCCGATATTCGCTGGCGATGATGGTCGCATCCTTGAACAGGGGCTTCAGGTCGCCCTGCGCGTAGAGACGCTCGCCGGACGCGGAAAAGGCCCGTTCCAGCGCCGCCTCCATCCCCGCGCTGTCGACCGGTTTTCCGGCAAGTTCGAAGAGCGGATCGGCAAGGTCCAGCGCCTTGTTCGCCGCCCACCAGTTGCTGGCGACCGCCGCCACCCAGCGTTCCCGCCGGACCAGTTTCAGGAAACCGGCGACGGATTTCGCCGCGCCTTCATTGACGCTTTTCAGCACCGCGTCGCCGATCGGTCCCTGCCGGATGGAGGCGAAGACCATGTCGGGCAGGCGGACGTCGGCGGCGAAGACATGGCTGCCGTCGATCTTGGACGGGGTGTCGAGCCGGGGAAGTTCCTGCCCCGCCAGCCGGTCCACCTCCGCCTGACGAAAGGGCAATATGTCGGGCAGGTCGAAGGTCGCGGCATCCTCCGCCACTTCGCCCAGTTTCAGCGTGCGCTTTCCGCCGTCGGAGATGATGCCGTTCTGGATGTCGCAGCTTTCCCACGCCACGTCCCATCGCGCCGCCGCCGCCTTGCACAGCAGCACCCGCGCCGCAGCGCCCGCCTCCCGATAGGGTTGGTGGAACATGGGGATCGACGTACCCGCGCCGGTCAGCATCAGCGCGCTGCGCGTCGCATATTGATCGATGGCCCATTCGCCCGCCTCTCCGGCCAGCCTGCTCCAGTCATTGGCCAGCCATTGGCGGGCCAGCAGGATATTGGCGTAGAGCGGGCCGATGGGCGCGCTCTGCACGCCTATGGTGCGCCAGTCCGCGCCCAGTTCGTCGGCCAAAATCTGCGGCAACAGGGTGCTGACCCCCTGCCCCATCTCCGTCTGCGGCACGATGACGATGATCTGCCCCGCCCGGTCGATCTTCAGGAAGGTGTTGAAGGCGGTTTCACCCGGCGCGGTGTTGAGATTGGGGCGATAGGCGCGGGGCCAGACCGCCCATGCCAGCAGCAGGCCCGCCGTCGCGCCGCCGCCGACCAGCAAAGCGCGCCGGTTCAAACCCCTTTCCGTCTGCTGACCCTGCTTTCGCGGTGCGCGCCCCATGACCCCGCTGATAAAGAGGCATGGAAGCTGTGGAAAGCCCTATTGAGAGGCGACCGGCGCGAGTTGGAGGCGGCGTATCTCGATAGCGGGGCAGCGGTCCATTACGACCTTGAGGCCAGCCGCTTCGGCGCGGGCGGCGGCGGCTTCGTTGACGACGGCCAACTGCATCCAGACCGCCTTCGCGCCCGCCGCTATGGCGTCGTCCACCGCTTCGCCCGCCGCCTCGCTGCGGCGGAAGATATCGACCATGTCGATGGGCACGCCGATGTCGGACAGGCTGGCCCAGACAAATTCGCCATGGACATGCTCGCCCGCGATCTGCGGATTGACCGGCAGGACGCGATAGCCATGGTCCTGAAGGGTTTTCATCACGCCATAGCTGGGCCGGTCGGGCCGGTCGGAAATGCCGATCAGCGCGATGGTGCGGGTTTCGTTCAGTAGATCGGCGATATCCTGGTCGGCGGCAAGCGGCATGGGATGGTCCTTCCTATTCCGGAGACATGGGAAGGACGCAGGAGGGGCGCAAGGCGTTCCATCGAAATGACGGCGGGGTAGCGTGCAGGCGTGGCTGGACCCCACGCCCCCCTCTCCGTCATGCTGAACTTGTTTCAGCATCCATCGTGCCTCCAGGAGCCTTGGTCGCCTGGGGAGAAATGGATGCTGAAACAAGTTCAGCATGACGAGGGGGGATGGACTGTCCTGCTGTTCCCGCAACCTTGCCGCCGCCTTCTCCGCAATCGCATGGAAGGCCCCACCCCGTCATCCCGGCGAAGGCTGGGATCTCAGGCGATAGGGCACGGCGTAGCCTCACGAGATCCCAGCCTTCGCCGGGATGACGGAAGAAGGGATGTCAGCGCCCGCCCCGCAACCACGCGGCCACCTTCTCCGCGATGGCGCGGAAGGGTGCGCCATGCGCGTCGTCGCCCGCCGCCGGGGGATCGCCCGCGTCGGACCGCCTGCGGATGTCGATGGCCAGCGGGATGCGGCCCAGGAAGGGCATGCCCATTTCGCCTGCCGCAGCCTCCGCGCCGCCCTGGCCGAAGGGGTCGGACATCTCGCCGCAATGGGGGCAGGCATAGCCCGCCATATTCTCCACCAGCCCGATCATCGGCACCTGCGTCTGTTCGAACAGGCTGACGGCGCGGGTGGCGTCGATCAGCGCCAGATCCTGCGGCGTCGATACGATCACCGCGCCGACAGGCTTATGCTTCTGCACCATCGACAATTGCACGTCGCCCGTGCCCGGCGGCATGTCGACGATCAGCACCTCCGCATCGCCCCAGTCGGCGTCGATCAACTGCCCCAGCGCATTGCCCGCCATCGGCCCGCGCCAGGCCAGCGCCTTGCCCGGCTCGACCAGATGGCCCATCGACAGCATCGGAATGCCGAGCGGGCTCTGCACCGGGATCAACTGCTTGTCCTTCGCCTGCGGCTTCCGGTCCTCGCTGCCCATCAGCCGGGCCTGCGAGGGGCCGTAGATGTCGGCGTCGACCAGCCCGACCTTCATCCCCAGCCGTTGCAGGGCCACCGCCAGATTGGCCGACAGGGTCGATTTGCCCACCCCGCCCTTGCCCGAAGCGACGGCGATGATCCTCAAGGGCCTGCGCTCCGCCGTCATGGCGATGCGCACGTCGTCGACGCCCGGCACGGTCAGCGCGCCCTCGCGGATCGCGGCGGCCACCGCCTCGCGCTGTTCCGGCGACAGGCCCGCCACATCCAGCGCCAGCGTCATCACCCCGTCCTTGATGCGCGGCGCGCTGGCGCGGCCGTCGGTCAGCGTTTTCAGGCGGGCGGCGAAATCGTCGAGATCGGTCATGGAAGCGCCATGTAGTGCCGATTGCCCCGGAACGAAACGGGCGACGACATCATTCGAAACAATAATCCTGACGAAGACCACTGTTTTTCGCCGGAAAGCCTTCCTATAGAGAGGGGATGAAGAGATTTTTCGGGTGGATGCCGGGCATTGCGAGCGCCATGGCCCAGGGTCCGTGGGGCGGCAAGAGCGATGGGCCGGACGGCAATGACGGCCAGGGCAAGGGGGATGGCGGACCGCGCAATCCCTGGACGCAACCCGGCCGCCCCGGCGCCAAGGGCCCCTCCGCGATCGAGGAACTGCTGCGCCGCGGCAAGGAAAGCTTCGGCCAGGGCGGCGGAGGCGGCTTCGGCAACCTTCCGCCCCGTCCTTCGGGCAAGGCGTTGTGGCCCGCCGCCGTCGGCATATTGGTGGTGCTGTGGCTGGTCCTCACCTGTTTCCACCGCGTCGGCCCGCAGGAACGCGGCGTCGTCACGCTGCTGGGCAAATATAGCCGCACACTCTCGCCGGGCATCAGCCTGACCCTGCCCGCGCCGCTGGAAAATGTGACGACCGTCGACGTGGAGGAAATCCGCACCATCGACATCGGATCGACCCGCGCGGAGAGTGAGAATCTGGTGCTGACCGGCGACCAGAACATCATCGATCTGGCCTATTCGGTGCGCTGGAACATCCGCAGTCCGGAACTCTATCTGTTCCAATTGTCCGACCCTGACTCCTCCGTGCGCGAAGTCGCCGAAAGCGCGATGCGCTCCGTCGTCGCCAGCGTCAGCCTGGAGGATGCGCTGGGCGCGGGCCGGACCGAGATCGAGCAGCAGGTCGAGCAGCGGATGCAGGAAATATTGGACGGCTATCGTTCGGGCATCCGGGTGCAGGGCGTCGCGATCAAGCAGGCCGATCCGCCGACCGCCGTCAACGACGCGTTCAAGGCCGTGTCCGCCGCGCAGCAGACCGCCCAGACCTATCTGAACGAAGCCCGCGCCGCCGCGCAGCAGGTGACGGCCAAGGCGCAGGGCGAGGCGGCGGCTTTCGACAAGGTGTACGAGCAATATAAGCTCGCGCCCGACGTGACCCGCCGCCGCATGTATTATGAAACCATGGAGGGCGTCCTGTCGAACGTCGACAAGACCATCGTCGAAAGCGGCAATGTGACGCCGTTCCTGCCGCTGCCCGAACTCAAACGCCGGGCGCAGGCCAGCACGGCCCAGAACGCCGGGGAGGGCCAGTGATGCAGGGACTGTCCCGTCATCCCGTCGCCATCGCGCTGATCGCCATCGCCGCGCTGCTGCTGCTTGGCAGCACCATCGCCATCGTGCCCGAAACCAAGCAGGGCGTGATCGTGCGCTTCGGCGATCCCAAGAAGATCATCAACCGATACCGCCCGAACGAGGATTTCGGCAAGACCGGCGCGGGCGTCATCCTGCGCTGGCCGTTCATCGATCAGGTGGTGTGGATCGACAAGCGCGTGCTGTCGGTGGAGATGGAGCGGCAGCAGGTGCTGTCCACCGACCAGTTGCGCTTGCAGGTCGACGCCTTCGCCCGGTATCGCATCGTCGATCCGCTGCGCATGTATATCGCGGCGGGCAGCGAGGAACGCGTGTCCGACGCGCTGCGGCCGATCCTCGGCTCCGCGCTGCGCAACGAACTGGGCAAGCGGCCGTTCGCGGCTTTGCTCAGCCCCGAACGCGGGCAGGTGATGGACAATATCGAGGCGGGCCTGAACCGCGTCGCCCGCCAATATGGCGCGCAGATCGTCGACGTGCGGATCAAGCGCGCCGACCTGCCCGACGGCGCGCCGCTGGAAAGCGCCTTCACCCGCATGCGCACCGCGCGTGAGCAGGAGGCGCTCACCATCCGCGCGCAAGGGGCCAAGCAGGCGCAGATCATCCGCGCAGAGGCGGACGCCAACGCCGCCCGCATCTATTCGGACAGTTTCGGCAAGGACGCGCAATTCTACGATTTCTATCGCGCCATGCAGGCCTATCGCTATACTTTCGCGCCGGACAAGCAGGGTTCGACCAGCATGGTCCTGTCCCGCGACAATGATTTCCTGAAACAGTTTCAGGGGCGCTGATTTCATTACGGAACGAGTGTCATTCAATGAGGGTTAAGGGAGCGCGGCGCATCCCGCTCATCGCAGAGTCCCGCCTTTCCTTCGCCAAGTTCATGAGAGGACCGTCACGAGTGCGTTACGCTTATGCCATTACCGGCGCCCTGCTGCTCGGCGGCACGGCCATCGCCGTCACGACCAGTTCCAACGTCGGCGCGCAGGTCGCGCAGAATGAGGGGATGCAGGCCGCAGCCCCCGCCGGCGCGCCCGCCAGCCTGGCCGACATGGTCGAAAAGCTGCAACCGGCCGTCGTCAACATCTCCACCAAGCAGCGGGTGCAGGTGCAGAATCCCTTCGCGGGCACGCCCTTCGGCGACCTGTTCGGCCAGCAGGGCGGCAAGCCCCAGACCCGTCAGGCGCAGTCGCTGGGTTCGGGCTTCATCATCTCGGCCGACGGCTATATCGTCACCAACAACCATGTGGTGTCCGCCGGAGCCGAAGGGGCCAGCGTCGATTCCATCACCGTCACCCTGACCAACAGCGAGGAATATCCGGCCCGGCTGATCGGCCGCGATCCCGCGACCGACATCGCCGTGCTGAAGATCGAGCCGAAAAAGGCGCTGCCCTTCGTCAAGTTCGGCGACAGCACCAAGGCGCGGGTGGGCGACTGGGTGATCGCCATCGGCAACCCCTTCGCCCTGTCGGGCACGGTGACGGCGGGCATCATTTCCGCCGTGCATCGCGGCACCGGCGGCACCTATGACAAGTTCATCCAGACCGACGCGTCGATCAACCAGGGCAACTCCGGCGGCCCGATGTTCGACATGCGCGGCAATGTGATCGGCATCAACAGCCAGATCCTGTCGCCGTCGGGCGGCAATGTCGGCATCGGCTTCGCCATTCCGTCCGAACAGGCCGCGCCCATCGTGAACACGCTGCGCACGGGTCAGGCGGTCAAGCGCGGCTATCTGGGCATCCAGATCAGCCCGTTGGGCGAGGATCTGGCCGACTCCCTTGGCCTGGCCAAGAATCGCGGCGAATTCGTGCAGGGCGTGGAGCCGGGCAAGGGCGCGGACAAGGCCGGGATCAAGGCGGGCGACGTGATCGTCAGCGTGGCCGGGCAGGAAGTGACGCCGGACCAGAATCTGTCATCCATCGTCGCCAACCAGCCGATCGGCGGCCGCGTGCCCATCGTGCTGCTGCGCAACGGCCAGCGCCAGACCGTGACCGCCGTGGTGGGCGAACGCCCGTCGGAGGACGAACTGAACGCCTTCGCCCAGCAGCAGGACGATGATTTCAACCAGCAGCAGGACGGCCAGTCCGGCGGGCAGGCGGCGCAGCAGTCGCTCGGCATTTCGGCCATCCCGCTGACGCCGACCATCATCCGGCAGCTTGGCATTTCCGCCGACACGCGGGGCATCGTCATCACCGCCGTCGACGGTTCGACCGACGCGGGCGCGAAGGGTCTGCGCCGGGGCGACGTTATCATCACCGCCAACAACCGTCCGGTCGCCAGCCAGGCGGAACTGGACGCGCAGGTGAAGGCGGTGTCCTCGCAAGGGCGCAGCGCGATCCTGCTTCAGGTGCTGCGCCGGGGCCAGCCCGCGGTGTTCCTGCCCGTGAGGTTGCGCGACAAATAAGCGGCTGAAAATCAGCGGATCGTTACGGGCCGCGCTTGCCGGATACCCTGTCTCCCCTTTACAAAGAGGATGACAGACTCCGGCGGGCGCGGCCCGTGCCGTTTTAGGGAGCATGACGCAGATGAGCGACGGCATTTTCATCGGCCTTGGCGCGCCGGACAAGGATGGCGGCATTCCCCAGACGCTGAACCTGCGCAGGGCCAACCGCCACGGCCTGATCGCGGGCGCGACCGGCACCGGCAAGACGGTGACGCTGCAGGGCATAGCCGAAAGCTTCTCCGCACTCGGCGTTCCCGTCTTCCTCGCGGATGTGAAGGGCGATCTGGCGGGCATTTCCATGGCCGGTTCCCCCACCGCGAAAAATGCCGACAAGCTGGTCGCCCGCGCCCAGGAAATCGGCATCGAAAATTACAGCTATGCCGACAATCCCGCCATCTTCTGGGACTTGTACGGGCAGCAGGGCCATCCCGTCCGCACCACCGTCAGCGAAATGGGGCCGCTGCTGCTGTCCCGCCTGATGGGCCTCAATGAAACGCAGGAGGGGGTGCTCTCCATCGCCTTCAAATATGCCGATGAGCAGGGCCTGCTGCTGCTGGACCTCGGCGATCTGCAGGCGATGCTGGCCTATTGCGCGGAAAATGCCGACAGCCTGTCCGCCCAATATGGCAATGTGACCAAGGCCAGCGTCGGCGCGATCCAGCGGCAATTGCTCCAGTTGGAAAGCCAAGGCGGCGACCATTTCTTCGGTGAACCCGCGCTCGACATCCATGACATGTTGCAGGTGGATGAGAAGGGGCGCGGCTATATCAACGTGCTGGCCGCCGACAAGCTGATGCAGAGCCCAAAGCTCTACGCCACCTTCCTGCTCTGGCTGCTGAGCGAATTGTTCGAGACGCTGCCCGAAGTGGGCGATCCGGACAAGCCGGTGCTCGTCTTCTTCTTCGACGAGGCTCACTTGCTGTTCGACGACGCGCCCAAGGCGCTGACCGACAAGATCGAGCAGGTGGTGCGCCTGATCCGATCCAAGGGCGTGGGCGTCTATTTCGTGACGCAAAACCCCATCGACATTCCGGAGGATGTGGCGGGACAGCTTGGCAACCGGGTCCAGCACGCGCTGCGCGCCTTCACCCCCCGCGACCAGAAGGCGATCAAGGCGGCGGCGGAAACATTCCGCATCAACCCCGACCTGAACGTCGAAACCGCGATCACCGAACTGAAGGTGGGTGAGGCTTTGGTGTCGCTGTTGCAGGAGGATGGCTCGCCCGGCATCGTGCAGCGGACGCTGATCGCGCCGCCCCGCTCGCGGCTTGGCCCGCTCGACGCGAAGGAACGGGCGATCATCCAGTCCATATCCCCCTGCGCGGGCAAATATGACACGACCGTCGACCGCGAGTCCGCCGAGGAGATATTGGCGGCGCGGGGTCAGGCCGCCGCCGCCGCTGCCCAGGCATCCAAGGCGCAGGCCGAAGCCGACAAGGCCGCCGCCGCCCAGGCCAAGGTGGAGGCGAAGCAGCGCGAGGCCCAATTGAAGGAACAGGCCCGGCAGGATGCCGCCGCCGCGCGCGAGGCGGCCCGGCCATCCGGTTTCGACAAAGCGATCCAGTCCGCCACCCGATCCGCCGCATCGTCGGTCGGGCGTCAGGTCGCAAACGAACTGGGCCGCGCCGTGTTCGGCGGGTCCAGCCGCAGGTCGGGCGGAATCGCGGGCCAACTGGTGCGCGGCATATTGGGCAGCCTGTTCAAATAAGCGGGGGGAGAAACGCCATGCGAAAGACGATCATCTGCATCCTGGCTCTGGCGTCGGGGGGCCTGGCGCTCCCCGTCCATGCGCAGGACCATCGCGACCTGCACCGCGCCGTGGACGCCGCCATCGCCAGCGACATCGCCCGCGACCGGCAGGCCGAACGCGACGCGAAGCGCCAGCCCTATGTCTCCCCCGGCTACGGCACGATCCGCACCGCCGCGGCAGCGCGCAACGCCTGCGCCGCGAAGGCGCGGGAAGAGGCCGGGCCGGGCGCAAAGATAGTGGGCCGCATCGCCGCCAGCACCATGTCCACCGGTTGGGAAGTGGAAGGCGAAGTCTCCGGCGACCGGGGGGCCGTGCCCTTCGTCTGCTCGGTCCGCAATGGGGCGGTCAGCGGGATCATGCTGCACGCGGCGGAGTGAGGATTCTCCTATTCCTCCCCATCGAGAGATGGGGAGGGGGACCATGCGAAGCATGGTGGAGGGGAATGGGGCATGACCTTCGAATTTCCCCTCCACCACGCTTCGCGCGGTCCCCCTCCCCACGCTGCGCGTAGGGAGGATTTGGTGTTATGTTTCCCCGCTCAAGCGCGGCAGGGCGCCGATGCGGGCGACCAGTTCGGACTGGCGGCTGCAATCCATCTTCGCATAGATATTCTTGATCTGCGTGCGCACCGTGTTGAGCGCCACGCCGCGTTCCTGCGACAATTCCTCCAGCCCGCGCCCGGCGCACAGCGCCTCGGCCACTTCCGCCTCCGCCCTGGTCAGGCCGTAAAGGGCGCGGATGCGGCTGGCGATGCTGAGATCCCGGTCCGCCGGGTCGGTGGCGATGGCGACGATCTGCCGCTCCATGCCCACCCGCACCGACGCGATGGACAGCATATAGGGCAGGCCCTGTTCGCGATGGACGAAGATCGCGCTCGCCTGTCCGCCCTGCCGCGCCGCCGCCGCCCGCAGCGCGGATTGCAGAGCCTCGTCGTCGCGGGGATCGCGGGCCTTCAACTGCCGCTGGCGCAGGGTCAGCGCGTCGGCCCGGCGCAACAGCGCGTCCGCCGGACGGTTGCAGTCGATCAGCCCCCCGTCGGGCCGCAGCGTGAAGACGGCATGCCCCACCATGTCGAGCGTCGCATGCAGCGACCGGCCATAATGATTGGCCCGGTCCAACTTTCCCCGAATGCCGAACATGCGGCCGATATGGCCGATGCTGTCCTGGATCGCCCGCACCTCCCGCTCACTGAACGGCCTTTGCCCGCGGCCGCGATGCAGGCCGATATTGCCGGTCGTCCCGTCCTGCCGGATCACCCCGCCCAGGCAGCGATAGGTGTCGTCCCCCATGCCCCTGATCCACTCATTGTAGATCCGGCTGCCTTCATAGGCCTGGCTGGGCACCAGAGCTTCGATATTCCAGACGCGATTGGCCGCCTCTATCCGGTTCAGCGCCGCGCCCCAAATATCGTCGTCCTGAAAATCCCGATCATAAGCGGCCATCTGCGCTTCGGAGAAATAGCCGGAATAGGAAATTTCCGCGACATGATGCGGAGCGCGCCCCCAATGGAGGACGCCCGACCGCGCCCCCACCGCTTCCGCCAGCGTGGAGGCCAACCGATCGAACGCCGCATCGTCGATCGCCGCGTCGTAGATTTCCTCCGTCCGGATCACAGCCAGTCCCAACTCCCCACATTCCCGCCGCGGGGAATATACGCAGCTTGCCTCTACCGCATTGCACGAATCGGACATTAGCCTGTTTAAATTGCAGTAAAAAACGATATTGCTGCTGGCGTGCCCCGCGCCCCCTCCCCTCTTGCCCCGCTTTCCGCCGTGCAGACGGTCCGAAACCCGTGGCTGACGGTCGCCGCCCTGTCCGCGATGACGCTGTCGATCCAGGGCTGCACGCTGATGTCGCTGGGCGTGTTCCTGCCCGATCTGGCGCCGGATTTCGGGGGGCGGGCGGGCGGCGCGGCCACCGCATTCCTGCTGGCGATGAGCCTGGCCAGCTTGGCGGTGGGCTGGGCGCTGGGGCGGATCGGGGCGCGGCCGGTGCTGCTGGCGGGCATCGCGCTCTGCGCCGCAGGATACGCCGTTGCGGCCGTCGCGCACGACATGTTCGCGCTGACCGCCGGGCTGGCGCTGGCGGGGATGGGCGTCGGCACATCGACCATCGTGCCCGGCATCGCCGTCATCACCCGGCATCATGCGGCGCGGCGCGGACTGGCGCTGGCGATATTCCTGGGCGCGGCGGTCGTCGCGGGGGCGCTGGTGCCGCCCCTTGTCGGAGCCGCCATCGCCCTCTGGTCGTGGCGCGGGGCCATGCTGCTCTGCGCGGCGGTCATGGCGCTGGGCTGCCCGCCGCTGTTGCTGCTGGTCCCCGGCGGGCGGATCGACGGCGAACGGCAGGGGAACGAAACCGCCGCGATCAGCCCCGATTTCCTCCGCATCCTGCTGGCGTCGACGCTGTTGCAACTGGCGATCAACGGCGTGCTGTTCGCGGCGGTGGACAGCCTGATGGCGCAGGGCCTGTCGCGATCCGGCGCGGTGCTGGCCTATAGCGCCGCCAACCTGCTGGGCCTGCCCGCGCTGCTGATGGGCGGCATGCTGGCCGACCGCATCGGTCCCCGGCGCAGCCTGATCGCCACCGCGCTGCTGCTGGCGGCGGGGACGGCGGCGCTGCTGTGGGCGGGCGCGACGGCCATGGCCGGGGTCTGGCTGTTCGTCCTGCTCTGGGGCACGGCGAGCGCGCTGCCAGGCCAGTCGGGATCGATGCTGCTGGCCGATGTGGCGGGGGCGGAGGACTTTCCCCGGCTGCTCGGCATCAACACGGCGATTATCGGCCTGCTCGGCGCGATGGCGCCGATGCTGACCGATCAGATGCGGGCGGCGGGCGGCGGCTACGGCCTGCCCATATGGGTCTATGCGGCGATGGCGCTGGCCGCCGCGCCGGTCATCGCGCTGGTCCGCCCGTCAAAGGCCGACGCTGGCTGACAGGCCGATAGTGCGCGGCCGCTGCGCCATTTCGCGGAGCGGCGATCCGGTGACCGGCGCCAGTTCCGCATTGCGAAAAAGGATGGCCCGGCTGTCCAGCAGATTGTCGGCAAAGGCGGACAATCGCCACCCGTCCCGCCCAATCCCGGCGCGCAGGAACAGCAGGTCGCTGCCCGCCCCGGCATAGACGCGGGGGTCATAGGCGGCCGACAGGGTCGAAGGCGCGCGGCGATACGGCCCCGCATGCCGCCATTCCGCCCGCACGAAGCCGTCCATCCGTCCCGGCAGCGCAAAGCCCTGTTCCGCCGCCAGCGTCCCCGACCAGCGCGGCACATAGGGCAGCCGGTCCCCCGCCGCGACGATGCCGCCCGCCCCGACATCCCGCCGGAACCGCGCATCGACGAAGCCCAGCGACAGATCCAGCACCAGCCGACGCAAAGGCTCCGCCCGCACCGCCAGCTCCACCCCCTGGTTGCGCGCCGCGCCCAGATTGTCGACATAGGAAAAGCCGCAATTGGGCAGGGTGATCGACTGCTGGATGCGCCGCCAGTCGATGCGGAAGGCAGCCAGCGAGAAATGCAGCCCCCGCCCCGGAAAGCCCGCCTTCACCCCCGCCTCATAGCTCCAGAGCGAATCCGGGCCGTAGCTGTCGGGCGCGGCGCTGCGGCCGAATGCCGCCAGATCGGCCGCGCAACCGCCCACCGGCACCGCGCCGTTGGTGCCGCCGCTGCGAAAGCCCTTGCCAGCGCTCAGATAGAGCAGGCTGTCGCCGCCCGGACGCCAGGACAGGCTGGCATAGGGCGTGACCGGCGTAGCCCGCTGGCGGCGGGGGCCGACGCTGTTGCTGCCGCCCGCGAACGGCCCCTCCGACATCAGGCGGAAGGTCAGCGGATTGCGCGACAGGCGCAGCCCCGCCGTCACCTCCCACCGGGGGGCCAGCGCCCATGTCGCCTGACCGAAGGCGGCCAGCATGCGCTCGCTTATCGTCTGGCGGCTGTGATAGCTTTGCCCGCCGGGCAGCAGCGGCAGGCCGAAAATCTCCTCCACCGACAGGCCAAGCTGCGATTGCGCGAGGTCGGCGATGCCCGGCTCCACCACCCGCTGCTCCATGACGATGCGCGACCGGCCGTAAAAGCCGCCGATCAGCCAGCGGACGGGACCGCCCGTGTCGGAGGCGATCCGCACCTCCTGCGTGAAATTGCGCTGGCGGACGGTGGTGCGGCTGTAACTGCCGCCCGGCGTGCGGATGCCGGGCACCGCGCCGCCCAGCACGATCTCCCCGAAGAAGCCGGAATAATCCACCACTTGCCGGTTCCGCCGGTCCAGCCATGCGGTGACGCTGGTCAGCGTTGCCCCGCCCAGATCCAGCCGCGCCGTCAGCGCAGGCAGCAGCAACCGGTCCCGCCCCGGCTGACGCAGGGTGGCGGACTGGCGGAAAGGGCCAAGGCCGCTTTCCTGAAAGGGCAGGTCGGCCCGCTCCGTCCGCTGGTAGAAGAGGCTGGGCGTCAGTTCCAGCCGCTCGTTCAGCGCCGCCTTGACCGCCATCCGCAGGCCCCATGCCGCGCCATGATCGGCATTTTTCGTCAGCAGCGCCCCGGAAACCGGATCGATCCGGTCGACCGCCCCGGCATCGCGCCGATAATAGCCGCTGATCCGCGCCCCGATCCGCCCCGGCAGGATCGCGCCGCCGAGCGCCGCCTGCGCCTCCCGCGTCAGGCCGCCGCCCTTGACCGCCGCCAGCTCGCCGCTGGCCTGCCCGTCCATGCCGTTCAGGCGCGGCTGGCGGGTCAGCAGGCGGATCGTGCCGCCCATGGAATCCGCGCCGAACAACGTGCCCTGCGGCCCGCGCAGCACCTCCACCCGGTCCAGGTCGAACCGGCGCAGGTCGGGATTGCCCGCCACCTCCAGCGACCTTATCTGCACCGGCACGTCATCGACATAGAGGCCCACCGTAGCTGCGCCGATGGGGGAAAAAACGCCGCGCATGATCGGCTGCCGCGCCCCGAAGCCGCCGACCATCGGCATGGCCAGATTGGGCACGACCCTGGCGAGGTCGTCCAGCGTGTCGACGCCGCGCCGCTCCAGTCCGGCGCTGTCCAGCCGGGCGATGCTGATCGGCACCTTGCCCTCCGCCTCCGCCACGCGGCGGGCGGTGACGATGACGATGGGCCGCCCCGCCATCTGCCCCTGATGGCCCTCTTCATCCTGACCCAGGGCAGGCGGGGCCAGCGCCACCGCGCAGCAGAGGAACGCCGCCCCCCTCACGCAGGGCGCTTGATCGACAGAAGAGATGGAACGCCCCCCAATATCATCCCACCTCTCTACAACAACGATCCGGCGGGGCAACTAAAGTGGATCAAACCCTCTGACCCATTCTGGCCCCTTCACAACGGGCCACATCGCGCCTATATGGGCCGTTCAAATCCGGTCCGTGCGACGCCTTCCGGCCTAGCATGAACCGTCCCCCGGATCGCTCGGGGTCCGGCTTCGCTTAGCGCGCGAATCCGGCGGAATAGGGCGAAATCGGCGGGTTACGACATGCTGACAGTGCGGATCGGACAGTCCCGGCCCGCACTTTTTTGCGTGGCGGCAGAGGGGCGAATCACCCCTTGAGCGCGCCTCGTCAGGCTGAATTTTCGCTGCGATGCGAAAAAATTCGACGAACTACAGGCAGGATACGCAATGGCGACCAAAGCTCTCCCCACGATCAGCAACACCGGCGCGAAGAAGCGCATCAGGAAGGTGTTCGGCGACATCCACGAAGTGGTGCAGATGCCGAACCTGATCGAGGTCCAGCGGGAGAGCTATGAACAGTTCCTGCGGTCCGACCCGAAGATCGGCTATGTTTCCGGCCTGGAAAAGACCCTGCGCTCGGTCTTCCCGATCCGCGATTTCGCGGGCACGGCGGAAATGGACTTTGTCCATTATGAGCTGGAAGAGCCGAAGTACGACGTCGAGGAATGCCGTCAGCGCGGCATCACCTACGCCGCGCCGATGCGCGTCACGCTGCGCCTGATCGTGTTCGAAGTGGACCAGGACACCGAGACCCGCTCCGTGCTCGATATCAAGGAGCAGGACGTCTACATGGGCGACATGCCGCTCATGACCGGCAACGGCACCTTCATCGTCAACGGGACAGAGCGCGTCATCGTGTCGCAGATGCACCGTTCGCCGGGCGTGCTGTTCGACCATGACCGTGGCAAGACCCACTCGTCGGGCAAATATCTGTTCGCCGCCCGCGTCATTCCCTATCGCGGTTCGTGGCTCGACTTCGAATTCGACGCGAAGGACATCGTCAACGTCCGCATCGACCGCAAGCGCAAGCTTCCCGTCACCGCCCTGCTCTATGCGCTGGGCCTGACGCCGGAGGACATGCTCGGCTATTTCTACAACAAGGTGACGTTCGTCCGCGGCGAAGGCGGCTGGCAGATTCCCTATGTCACCGAAGCGTGGCGCGGCCAGAAGCCGGCCTTCGACATCGTCGACGCCAAGTCGGGCGAAGTCGTGTTCGCCGCCGGTCACAAGATTTCGCCGCGCGCCGCCAACAAGGCGGAGAAGGACGGGCTTGAAACCCTGCTGATCCCGACCGAGGAAGTCTATGGCCGCTACAGCGCCTATGACCTCATCAACGAGAGCACCGGCGAAATCTATATCGAGGCGGGCGACGAAGTGTCGCCTGAGAATCTCGAAAAGCTGGACAAGGCGGGCATCGACCGCCTGGAACTGCTGGACATCGACCATGTCACCACCGGTCCCTGGATTCGCAATACGCTGAAGGCCGACAAGGCTGAGGAACGCGATCAGGCGCTGGCCGACATTTATCGCGTGATGCGCCCCGGCGAACCGCCGACGAAGGAAACCGCCGAAGCGCTGTTCGGCGGCCTGTTCTTCGATCCGGAGCGCTATGACCTGTCGGCCGTGGGCCGCGTGAAGCTCAACATGCGTCTCGACCTGGATGCAGAGGACACCGTCACGACGCTCCGCACCGAGGATATCCTCGCGGTCGTCAAGGAACTGGTGAACCTGAAGGACGGCAAGGGCGAGATTGACGATATCGACAATCTCGGCAACCGCCGCGTCCGTTCGGTCGGCGAATTGCTGGAAAACCAGTATCGCGTCGGCCTTCTCCGCATGGAGCGCGCCGTCAAGGAGCGCATGTCGAGCGTCGACGTGTCGACCGTGATGCCGAACGACCTCATCAACGCGAAGCCCGCCGTGGCCGCCGTGCGTGAATTCTTCGGTTCCTCGCAGCTTTCGCAGTTCATGGACCAGACCAACCCGCTGTCGGAAGTTACCCACAAGCGCCGCGTGTCGGCGCTTGGGCCGGGCGGCCTGACCCGCGAGCGCGCAGGCTTCGAAGTCCGCGACGTTCACCCGACCCACTATGGCCGCATCTGCCCGATCGAAACGCCTGAAGGCCCGAACATCGGTCTGATCAACTCGCTGGCCACGTTCAGCCGCGTCAACAAATATGGCTTCATCGAAACGCCCTACCGCAAGGTGATCGACGGCAAGGTGACCAATGAGGTCGTCTATCTGTCGGCGATGGAAGAGGCCAAGCACACCATCGCGCAGGCGAACGCGGAACTGAACGCCGACGGCACGCTGGCCGAAGACCTGATCTCGGCACGCGAGGCAGGCGAATTCCTGATGGCGCCCAAGGATCACATCACCCTGATGGACGTCAGCCCGAAGCAGCTCGTTTCGGTCGCGGCCTCGCTCATTCCCTTCCTGGAGAATGACGACGCCAACCGTGCGCTCATGGGATCGAACATGCAGCGTCAGGCGGTTCCGCTCGTCCGGGCCGAGGCGCCGTTCGTCGGCACCGGCATGGAAGGCACGGTCGCCCGCGATTCCGGCGCTGCGATTGCCGCCCGCCGCGCTGGCATCATCGATCAGGTCGACGCGACCCGCATCGTGATCCGCGCCACCGGCGACATCGAACCCGGCCAGTCGGGCGTGGACATCTACACGCTGCAGAAGTTCCAGCGTTCGAACCAGGACACCTGCATCAACCAGCGTCCGCTGGTGAAGGTGGGCGACCTGATCGAGGCGGGCGACGTCATCGCCGACGGTCCTTCGACCGAGTTCGGCGAACTGGCGCTGGGCCGCAACACGCTGGTCGCGTTCATGCCCTGGAACGGCTACAACTATGAAGACTCCATCCTGATCTCCGAGCGGATCGTGAAGGACGACGTCTTCACCTCGATCCATATCGAGGAGTTCGAGGTCATGGCCCGCGACACCAAGCTGGGGCCGGAAGACATCACCCGCGACATCCCGAACGTGGGCGAGGAAGCTCTGCGCAACCTCGACGAGGCGGGCATCGTCTATATCGGCGCCGAAGTGGAGCCGGGCGATATCCTGGTCGGCAAGATCACCCCCAAGGGTGAATCGCCGATGACCCCGGAAGAAAAGCTGCTCCGCGCCATCTTCGGCGAAAAGGCGAGCGACGTGCGCGACACGTCCCTGCGCCTGCCGCCGGGCGTTGCCGGTACGGTCGTCGAAGTGCGCGTCTTCAACCGCCACGGCATCGACAAGGACGAGCGCGCCATGGCGATCGAGCGGGAGGAAATCGACCGCCTGGCCAAGGACCGCGAGGACGAACGCGCCATCCTGAACCGCGCCACCTTCAACCGCCTCCAGGAAATGCTGCTCGGCCAGGTCGCAGCCGCCGCTCCCAAGGGCATCAAGAAGGGCGTGGAGATCGACGAGGCGCTGTTGGCCGAGGTCGAGCGTCATGAATGGTGGAAGTTCGCGGTCGCGGACGACGCCCGTCAGGCCGGCATCGAAGCCGTCAAGGCGCAGTATGACGAAGCGGTGAAGCTGATCGTCGAGAAGTTCGAGGACCGCGTCGACAAGCTGCAGCGCGGCGACGAACTGCCGCCGGGCGTGCTCAAGATGGTCAAGGTCTTCGTCGCGGTGAAGCGCAAGCTGCAACCGGGCGACAAGATGGCGGGCCGTCACGGCAACAAGGGCGTGATCTCGCGCATCCTGCCCATCGAGGACATGCCGTTCCTGGAGGACGGCACCCATGTCGACATCGTGCTCAATCCGCTGGGCGTGCCGTCGCGCATGAACGTGGGGCAGATCTTCGAAACGCATCTGGGCTGGGCCGCGCGCGGCCTCGGCCAGCAGCTCAAGCATGCGCTGGAGGATTGGCGCGAAGCCAATCCGAACGCGCAGGGCGGCGAGATGCCGGATGCGGTCAAGACCCGCCTCCTGGAAACCTACGGCCCGCAATATGCCGACCAGATCGAGGGCCGCACGGCCGAGCAGATCGTCGACCTGGCGGAGCATCTCCAGCGCGGCGTGCCGATGGCGACCCCGGTGTTCGACGGCGCCCGCGAAGCCGACGTGTCGGCGATGCTGGAACTGGCGGGGCTGCACTCGTCGGGTCAGTCGGACCTGTTCGACGGCCGCACGGGCGACCGGTTCGACCGCAAGGTGACTGTCGGCATCATCTACATGCTGAAACTGCACCACTTGGTCGACGACAAGATCCACGCCCGTTCCATCGGCCCCTACTCGCTCGTCACCCAGCAGCCGCTGGGCGGTAAGGCGCAGTTCGGTGGTCAGCGCTTCGGTGAAATGGAGGTGTGGGCGCTCCAGGCCTATGGCGCCGCCTACACGCTGCAGGAAATGCTGACGGTGAAATCGGACGACGTTATCGGCCGCACCAAGGTGTACGAGGCGATCGTCAAGGGCGACGACACGTTCGAGGCAGGCATTCCCGAAAGCTTCAACGTGCTGGTCAAGGAAATGCGCTCGCTGGGCCTCAACGTCGAACTCGCCGCGATGGACGAGGTCGAGGAAGACGGCGACGGCTTCGCGCAGGCGGCCGAGTAAACCGGCCTATGCCATTTGCCGTTCGTCCTGAGTAGCCATTGAGCGAAGTCGAAATGGCGTATCGAAGAACCCCTTCGATACGGGACTTCGACAAGCTCAGCCCCTACTCAGGACGAACGGACCGGAATTTGAACCTGAAGCCTTTGGCTTAGGAGCTAAAAAATGAACGAACTGACCAATTTCGCCAATCCGATCCAGAAGCCGGAAACCTTCGACCAGATCCAGATCGGCCTCGCCTCTCCGGAACGCATCCGGTCCTGGTCCTTCGGCGAGATCAAGAAGCCGGAAACCATCAACTACCGCACGTTCAAGCCTGAGCGTGACGGCCTGTTCTGCGCCCGCATCTTCGGTCCGATCAAGGATTACGAATGCCTGTGCGGCAAGTATAAGCGCATGAAGTATAAGGGCATCGTCTGCGAAAAGTGCGGTGTCGAGGTTACCGTCTCGAAGGTCCGCCGCGAGCGGATGGGCCATATCGAACTGGCCGCGCCGGTCGCGCACATCTGGTTCCTGAAGTCGCTGCCCAGCCGCATCGGCCTGCTGCTCGACATGCAGTTGAAGCAGCTTGAGCGCGTGCTCTATTTCGAATCCTACATCGTCACCGAGCCGGGCCTGACCCCGCTCGAAAAGTTCCAGCTTCTGACCGAGGACGAACTGCTCGACGCGCAGGACGAATATGGCGAGGACGCCTTCTCCGCCGGGATCGGCGCGGAAGCGGTCAAGCAGATGCTGATGGATCTCGACCTTGAGGGCGAGAAGCAGGCGCTGCTGGACGAACTGGCCGTCACCAAGTCGGAACTGAAACCCAAGAAGATCATCAAGCGCCTGAAGGTGGTTGAAAGCTTCCTGGAATCGGGCAACCGCCCCGAATGGATGATCCTGGACGTCGTGCCGGTCATTCCGCCGGAACTGCGCCCGCTGGTCCCGCTGGACGGCGGCCGCTTCGCGACGTCGGACCTCAACGACCTGTATCGCCGCGTCATCAACCGCAACAACCGTTTGAAGCGGCTGATGGAACTGCGCGCCCCGGACATCATCGTCCGCAACGAAAAGCGCATGTTGCAGGAAGCGGTCGACGCCCTGTTCGACAATGGCCGTCGCGGCCGCGTCATCACCGGCGCGAACAAGCGTCCGTTGAAGTCGCTGTCCGACATGCTCAAGGGCAAGCAGGGCCGCTTCCGCCAGAACCTGCTCGGCAAGCGCGTCGACTATTCGGGCCGTTCGGTCATCGTGACCGGTCCGGAATTGAAGCTGCACCAGTGCGGCCTGCCCAAGAAGATGGCGCTCGAACTGTTCAAGCCCTTCATCTACGCCCGCCTCGACGCCAAGGGTCTTTCGATGACCCTGAAGCAGGCGAAGAAGTGGGTCGAAAAGGAGCGCAAGGAAGTCTGGGATATCCTGGACGAGGTGATCCGCGAGCATCCGGTGATGCTGAACCGCGCGCCGACGCTCCACCGCCTCGGCATCCAGGCATTCGAACCCGTGCTGATCGAGGGCAAGGCGATCCAGCTTCACCCGCTGGTCTGCTCGGCCTTCAACGCCGACTTCGACGGCGACCAGATGGCGGTCCACGTGCCGCTGTCGCTGGAAGCGCAGCTTGAAGCCCGCGTGCTGATGATGTCGACCAACAACATCCTCAGCCCCGCCAACGGCAAGCCGATCATCGTTCCGTCGCAGGACATGGTTCTGGGCATCTATTATCTGTCGATGGAGCGCGAAGGCGAGCCGGGCGAAGGCATGCTGCTGGCCGACATGCAGGAGGTCCACCAGGCCCTCTATGCCAAGGCCGTCACCCTGCACTCGAAGATCGTCAGCCGCGTGCCGCAGACCGACGAAGCCGGCAACCAGTATATGAAGCGTTTCGAAACGACGCCGGGCCGCATGCTGCTGGGCGAATGCCTGCCCAAGAGCCACAAGGTGCCCTTCGACGTCGTCAACCGCCTTCTGACCAAGAAGGAAATCGGCGACGTCATCGATCAGGTCTATCGTCACACCGGCCAGAAGGACACGGTGCTGTTCGCCGACGCCATCATGGCGCTGGGCTTCCGTCACGCGTTCCAGGCGGGCATTTCGTTCGGCAAGGACGACATGGTGATCCCGGATTCGAAGACCGCGATGGTCGACGAAACCAAGGCGCTGGTGGCCGATTATGAGCAGCAATATCAGGACGGCCTGATCACCCAGCAGGAAAAGTACAACAAGGTGATCGACGCCTGGAGCCGTTGCGGCGACCAGGTCGCGAACGCCATGATGGACGAAATCCGCGCCCAGCCCAAGGATCCGCAGACCGGCCGCATGGCGCAGATCAACTCGATCTACATGATGGCCCACTCCGGCGCCCGCGGTTCGCAGGCCCAGATGAAGCAGCTCGCCGGCATGCGCGGCCTGATGGCCAAGCCGAGCGGCGAAATCATCGAAACGCCGATCATCTCGAACTTCAAGGAAGGCCTGACCGTCCTTGAATATTTCAACTCCACCCACGGCGCTCGCAAGGGTCTGGCCGACACCGCGCTCAAGACGGCGAATTCGGGTTACCTGACCCGCCGTCTGGTCGACGTGTCGCAGGACTGCACGGTCGTCGAGGAAGATTGCGGCACCGAAAAGGCGCTGGAGATGAAGGCCATCGTCCAGGGCGGTTCGGTCATCGCCTCGCTGGGCGAGCGCATCCTGGGCCGCACCACGGCGCAGGACATCGTCGACAGCAAGGACGGCTCGGTCATCGTGCCCATCGGCACGCTGCTGGACGAAGCGCTGGTGGCGCAGATCGAGGCGATCGGCACGCAGGCCGTGAAGATCCGCAGCCCGCTGATCTGCGAAAGCAAGATGGGCGTGTGCGGCAAATGCTACGGCCGCGACCTCGCCCGCGGCACGCCGGTAAATATCGGCGAAGCGGTCGGCGTCATCGCGGCGCAGTCCATCGGCGAGCCGGGCACGCAGCTTACCATGCGTACCTTCCACATCGGCGGCGCGGCGAACTTCAACGAAACGTCGAACCTGGAAGCCCTGTCGGACGGCACGGTCGAACTGCGCGACATGCCGACCATCACCGACAAGAATGGCCGCCGCCTGTCGCTCGCCCGCAATGGCGAGATCGCGATCATCGACTCCGAAGGCCGCGAACGCGAAACGCACCGCCTGCCCTACGGCGCCACCATCCTGTTCGCGGATGGCGATGCCGTGAAGAAGGGCGACCGCTTCGCCGAGTGGGATCCCTTCACCATGCCGGTGATCACCGAAAAGCCGGGCATCGTGAAGTATCAGGATCTGATCGACGGCAAGACGCTGGCCGAACAGACCGACGAAGCGACCGGCATCGCCCAGCGCGTCGTGACCGAACATCGCGGCGCCGCCCGGACCAAGGAAGACCTTCGTCCGCGCCTGACCCTGCTCGACGACCAGTCGGGCGAGGCTGCCCGCTACATGCTGGCGGTCGGCGCGACCCTGTCGGTGGACGACGGCGCGCAGGTTCAGGCCGGTGACGTGCTGGCGCGTGTCTCCCGCGAAGCGGCCAAGACCCGCGACATCACCGGCGGTCTGCCGCGCGTCGCCGAACTGTTCGAAGCCCGCAAGCCCAAGGACAATGCGATCATTGCCAAGGTGTCGGGCCGCGTCCAGTTCCTCAAGGATTACAAGGCGAAGCGCAAGATCGCCATCAATCCGGAGGATGGCGGCGAGCCGGTCGAATATCTGATCCCCAAGAGCAAGGTGATCGACGTTCAGGAAGGCGACTATGTGAAGCGCGGCGACAACCTGATCGGTGGTTCGCCCGACCCGCACGATATTCTCGAAGTGCTCGGCATCGAGCCGCTGGCGGAATATCTGGTCGCCGAAATCCAGGAAGTCTATCGCTTGCAGGGCGTGAAGATCAACGACAAGCATATCGAGACGATCGTTCGTCAGATGCTGCAAAAGGTCGAGATCACCGTGTCCGGCGACACCACCCTGCTGGTGGGCGAACAGGTCGACCGCGAGGAGATGGAGGAGATCAACGCCAAGCTCCAGCCGGGCTTCCAGCCTGCGGAGGGCAAGCCGGTGCTGCTCGGCATCACCAAGGCTTCGCTGCAGACGCGTTCGTTCATCTCGGCGGCGTCCTTCCAGGAAACCACCCGCGTCCTCACGGAAGCGGCGGTCCAGGGCAAGAAGGACACGCTGGTCGGCCTCAAGGAAAACGTCATCGTCGGCCGCCTGATCCCGGCGGGCACCGGCGCGGGCATGAACCGCATGCGCGTTGCCGCCTCGTCGCGTGACGCGGCGATGCGGGCCGCGCTGCGCGCCTCCAGCCAGGTCGACCTGATCGCGCCCAAGACGGCTGCCGAAGAGCATGCCGCCGAACTGCGCCAGGGTCCGGAAGCCGCCATTGGCGACGATCCGCTGGCCGCCGTCCAGGGTGAGCATTTCACCACCGAGGACATGGAATAAGCCCTTTGAAACAAGGGAAGCCGCTTCCTATCTCAGGAAGCGGCTTCCCAGCCATCATGGCTCATCGAGCCATGGAAGAGCCCGCCGGAAGCGACAGCCTGTCCGGCGGGTTTTTCTTTTGGGGCGGCGCTGGCCGGGCCATGAAAATGTCCGGGATAGCTGTCGCAAACCCTCTTGACCAATCCGAAATCGCCGCCTATTTGCGCCTCTCCGGTGAGCTTTTGGCCCACCCTGATGCCCGATCCTCTAATGGTAAGAGAGCGGACTCTGACTCCGTCAATCAAGGTTCGAATCCTTGTCGGGCATCCAAAATTTCCCAATGAAATACTGATTATCTTGGCGAATTGGCCGCGTGGAGCTTCGCCATGCCCACAATCTTTCCTACAGAACCGCCCGAACAAGCGCGAATGGATGCGTCATTGTCGCTCGTATCGGGTCTCCAGGGAATCTGTCTCAACCGTTACATTGGCTGCCAATTTCGGTCGACATATTCTCTCCACGGCCCATCCGGGCGGCAAAATATGCGCTCCTCCACCGCAGAGGCGCCCTTCAAGCCAAGCGCAGACCCAAGATGCTCAAGATGGGCGCAGTAGGCGGAATACCGGGTTCCATCATTCTTCCCAGATGGCGAGCAGCGCTTCTGATCGCCCGAAGGCGGGGTAAGGTGAACGATCTCCTTCCCATAAAGGAGATGAAGCGCCTTGACCGCCCATTGGTCCATGATCGCGACATCATCTGACGGCGACATGAAGGCAATCACCTTGGTAAAGAATGAGGGGCCCAGACCCTTCACCAGTCCCGACCACGCATTATAGGCTTCAACGCGCCCTTGCCCTGCACGAAGGCCATTCAGCGCCTGCTCGATCTGCCCGCGCTTTTCCTCGACCGACTTGCGAAATTCGCCGGTACGGGCCGACTGACGGCCCCATGCCATGATCGCAACGAAGGCATGAAACACAGGCGTTTCCTTATCCCGGCAGAAGGCTCGCAATTCATGCCGGTCGAAGCGCTGTCGGGGCAGAGGAGGATCAAATCCATCCCATTGATCCAAAGCGACATCCGCCCAGGAAATGGGCATCATGCCCCCTCGCCCATTGGGTTGAAAAGCCGCCATCTGCAATGCCGCAAGATGCTGTTGATTCAGTTGCATGAGCGACCTTCCATGATTGCCAGTTGTCGGTAGCCGGTGAGGCGTGAATCCTTTCTCAATCGGCGCTGCGTTTTCAGATTCTGCGGGCTTGCCCCCTAGTTACAACCAGATGCAACGCAAGGCTTGGAAAAACCATCCAATCCCCAACTCTCTTTGCGACCCCGGTCTAGAGTCAATGCGCGGCGATCCGGCTCCGCCGCACTAGATCGTCCTCTCCGGGCGGCAAGGTTACAACAGAATTGATCGGTTGATTTGCTTATAGACTCATCCGAATGAGGGTGCTGCTTTCCCATGTCGAGGCGTGATATGACGGGCACCTGCTTATGGGAGGGAGAGCGCCATGTATCGATATATTGCCCTTGCAGCGACAGTCGCCTTGCTTGCGGAACCCGCCAATGCCCAATCCAATCTCTCTCCCGCCGACCGTGCCGCCGCCTTCCGGGCGGGCGGTTTCAAGCTTGTCGGCAAGCAATGGCGCGCCTGCGGCGATCCGGGCACGCCAAGCTATAGCCCCGGCAATATGGAGACGATCCGCGATCTGAACGGCGATGGCCGACCCGAAGCGGTCATCACGGAAGGAGGCACCTACTGTTTCGGCATGACGGGAACAGGCTACACGATCGTGAGCAAGCAAGCCGATGCCACCTGGAAACTGATCACGGCCAGCCAGGGGATTCCCAACTTCCTCACCACGAAAGGCGCGAACGGGTGGCCGGACATCGAGATCGGCGGTCCCGGCTTTTGCTTTCCGGTCGAACGTTGGAACGGCAAGGCTTACGTGCTTAATCGCCACCAATATGAGGGGAAGCCCTGCCGACCCCCTCGATAAAGGTCGCGACAAAGCCATGGGCTACAATCGCAATGTCGGAAATTGCCCGCCAGCCGCCTATCCGCCGCCAGCGCGGGCGAAGCGGCATTCCCTGGCCAGCCGGCGGTCGCTGTCCCAGCGCGGCCTGTAGACCGCCATGCCCTTGCGCAATTGCTCGCACGACACGTTCAGGCCCCCGGCGTAGATGATCGCCACCGTCCGCCCGGCCGCATCGCGGGCCACGGGGATGATGGTGATCGGATCGCGCAGCGAATGTTTCAGGCTGTCCTTGCTCCGGCGCGGATCGGCGGGTGGGCAATTGCCGCCCTTGCGGCATCGCGCGGCAATATCGGGCGCCTCTATGCCGAGCAGGCGGATATGCTCGCCATTGACGCGCAACGTGCCGCCATCGACAACCGCCACGGCCGAGGCGAGGAACAGGGCCGCGATCATTCCACGCGCACCGCCGCCGCGAAAACGGTTTCATCGACAGGAACCATGCCGTCCTTCAATTCCCCTTCCGTCGCCGCATCTATAACCAAAGAAATATCTTTTGATAAATCCGGTCATAAAAAGCATCAACAAAGCAACAATCATCCGTCAATTCGGACGATCCTATCTTAATCTTCAATTTCGAAGATAAATCAATATGCTTCGGACGGAAGCCGGAAGGGCGCAGGGCGATGGACTTGTCCAGCGCCCTTCCAGACTCCGCGTCGCAGCACGCCGCCAAGGGGGGAGAGGCGGCGGTCAGCGCGACGCAATCAGGACGGACCGCTCCCCATCCGCCTGAGCCAGCGTCCGCGCCCGGTGCCCGGCGCGCAACTGGTTCATCATCTCGTCCCGCTGCCACATGTCATTGGCGACGATGATCCACGCCTCGAACTTGGAATTGGCGGGGATTCCCTGCGGCAACGGCGTCAGGCTGCCCATGGTCCTGACCGCGCGCAGCGAAATGCGGTCGACCGTGCGGGATTGGGATGGCTGGGCCAGCGCGACCGCCTGCGGCCGCCCGTCGCCGTCCAGGCGGAACAGCACGCGGGCAAAGCCGACCGAACGCTGATCGTCCATGAAGCCGGCATTGCGGCGCACGCTGTTGGTCAACCGGTTCTCCGCCCGGGCCGACCATTTCTTATAGGTGATTTCCTTTTCCGGCGACGCGACCACGGTCAGTTGATCGTTCGCCTGTCTGGCGCCCACCCCTGTCGAAAGCAGCAAGGATGAGCAAAGCGCCAAAATCAAGGGCTTGGCATGCATGAGGGCCTCCTCTGCCAGGATCGTCGATATCATGGAAAATGCGGCTGCGGCGGTAGTTGACCGGCCGAAAAGCGGCGCGAAGCTATATATTACAAAAGCCGCCGCTTGAGTAATGAATATAAAATAGCGATCTCATCGACATATGGAAAATTCCAAGAATTATCCCATTGTCCCGATATGGCACATTGCTGCCACCCTGTCGCAGCAGCGCCGCCCAACCCGTTTCACCCAAGCGGTTTTGATGGACGAAGGGGCCAGCGACTCGTCCGCCAGCCATGAAAGTCACTCCGCCGCGATGCTCATCCCCACCGCCTCGGCCACCTTGATCCCGTCGATCGCCGCCGAGAGAATGCCACCGGCATAGCCCGCCCCTTCCCCGGCCGGATAAAGGCCCGCGACGTTCAGGCTCTGCAAATCCTTCCTCCGCGTGATCCGGATAGGGGATGATGTGCGCGTCTCCACCCCCGTCATCACCGCGTCGGGATGATCGTAATTGGCGATCTGCCGCCCGAAGACCGGGATCGCCTCATGAAAAGCCTCCAGCACGAATTCGGGCAGGCATAGCGACAGGTCGGTCATGGTGACGCCCGGCTTGTAGGACGGCACGACCTCCCCCAGCGCCGTCGAAGCCCGCCCGGCCAGGAAATCCCCGACCCGCTGCCCCGGCGCGTGATAGGTTTCGCCCCCCGCGACGAAGGCCATGCTTTCCCAATGGCGCTGCAATTCTATCCCCGCCAGCGGCCCGCCGGGATAGTCGCGCTCCGGATCGATGCCGACCACCAGCCCCGAATTGGCGTTGAATTCGGCCCGCGAATATTGGCTCATGCCGTTGGTGACGACGCGCCCTTCCTCCGAAGTCGCGGCCACCACCCGCCCGCCGGGACACATGCAGAAACTGTAAACGGTGCGCCCATTGGCGCAATGATGGACCAGGCTGTACGCCGCCGCGCCCAGCACCGGATGCCCGGCGCAATTGCCGTAGCGCGCCCGGTCGATCCAGCTTTGCGGATGCTCGATCCGCACGCCGATGGAAAAGGGCTTCGCCTCGATATGCACGCCGCGCCGATGCAACATTTCGAAGGTCGGCCGGGCGCTATGCCCCACCGCCAGCACGACATGATCCGTCTCGATAAAGCCGCCATCGGCCAGATGCACCCCGCGCAGCTTTTGCGTGCCGTCGCCCTGCCGCTCCAGTTCCAGATCGTCGACCCGGTGCTGCCAGCGATATTCGCCGCCCAGCCCCTCGATCTGCCGCCGCATCGCCTCCACCATGGAAACGAGGCGGAAGGTGCCGATATGCGGATGCGCCTCGGTCAGGATATCGTCCGGCGCGCCCGCCGCGACGAATTCCTCCAGCACCTTGCGGCCCAGAAAACGCGGGTCCTTCACCCGGCAATAGAGCTTGCCGTCGGAGAATGTCCCCGCCCCGCCCTCGCCGAACTGGACATTGCTGTCGGGGTTCAGCTCGGCCCGGCGCCACAGCCCCCATGTGTCCTTGGTCCGCTCCCGCACCAGCTTGCCCCGGTCCAGGATGATCGGGCGGAACCCCATTTGCGCCAGGATCAGGCCCGCGAACAGCCCGCACGGCCCCGCTCCGATGACGACGGGCCGCTTGCCCGACCAGCCCGCGGGCGCCTTCGCCACGAAGCGATAGTCGGTGTCGGGACGCGGCCGCACGTCATGGTCCTTGGCGAAGCGCTCCAGCACCGCCGCCTCGTCCGCCACATCGACATCGACGGTGTAGACAAGCTGGATCGCATTTTTCCGCCGCGCATCATTGCCCCGCCGCACCACGACATGGCCGAGCAGTTCCTGCGGTTCCAGGCCAAGCCGCTCGCAAATGGCGACGGGCATCGCCTCTGCGGGATGGTCGAGGGGCAGCTTCAATCCGGAAAGGCGCAACATGTGGACGCCCCTAGACCTAAAGCCGAGTCGGCTCCAGCATCTTAATCCTCCCCATCGAGAGATGGGGAGG
>NZ_JFHR01000017.1 GCF_000722875.1 Sphingobium chlorophenolicum
CCCTTGGGCCGACCCGACGTGCCGGAGGTGTAGATCATGCTCGCGACCACCGGATGCGGGTCGCCGGGCATCGGTTCGCTTGCCGTGACTGAGTTGTCCCAATCTGGCTGAGGCGTTGCCTGTCCCACCGTGAAGACCGCCATGCCCGCGGGCAGCGGATCGGTCAGCTTCTCCAGCAGGTCGGCATGGGCGACCAGCACGCGGGCGCCGCAATCCTGGAGGACATAGGCGATCTCCTGGGCGGTGAAGTGCCAGTTCACCGGGACCGGATAGGCGCCGATATGCTGGGCGGCCAGCGTCGCCTCGATCGCGGTCACGCTGTTGCGCAGCAGCAGGGCCACCGTGTCGCCCGGCCGCACGCCGGACGCGGTCAGCAACCCAGACGCACGACGCACACGCACCCCCAGCGATCCATGGTCCAGATAGGCACCTTCACTCAATATTCCGCTCTGCATTCGGTCCCTTTCAATGCGTTGGGGGCCGGGCGACGGCCCGGCCCCCATGGCGTTCGATCAGAAGTTGAAGGAGCCGCGCAGCCCATAGGTGCGGGGCGGCCTCAGGGAGTTGAACACGACCGGAACGGCGGGCCGCAAGCGGGACGCCGCGTAGATCACCTCGTCCTCGACATTGTTGACGAAGGCGGTCAGCGACCAGTGCTTTTCCGCGTCGGCCAGGGTGAGGTAGAGGTCCGACGACATATAGCCGCCCTGCTTTTCCTCCGGCAGATATTCGATCGCCAGCACGCGCTTCGATTCGATGCGGGTGCGCGCGCCGCCGGTCAGGTTGAAGTTGCCGAGCGGGAATTCATGCTCATAACCGCCGCTGAACGACCATTTCGGCGAGTTGACCGCAGGCATGCCCGCGCAATTGGCCGAATAGAGCCGCGCGGGCGCGACCACCGGCGTGGAGGTGTTCGGCGTCTGCACGCAGGCGCTGCGAAGCGCGGCGCCGGACGGCGAAACCTGGACGTAGGTGAACTCCTTATATTTGCTGTTCAGATATTGCAGCGTGGCGGAGAAACGGTCGCGGGACGACGGCTGGAACAATATTTCGATTTCCGAACCGTACATGCGCGCATTGCCCGCGTTCACCGTCTTGCCGCCCGCGCCGAATATGCCGGGGGAGATTTCGACCGGACCGATGAAGCCGACCTGCTGGTCCTTATAGTCCCAATAGAAGGCCTCGATATTCAATTGCAGCTTGTTGTCGAAGAAGCGGTTCTTCGATCCGACAGTATAGGCGGTCAGGGTTTCGGGCGCATAAGTGTTGTTGCGCGCCGCGACGAAGAAGCCGCCTGCCTTGAAACCAGTCGCGACGTTCGCGTAGAGCAGGGATCGCGGCCCGGCGTCGAATTCCACGCCAGCCTTCCACGTGACCTTGTTGAAGCTGAGGTCGCCCGTCACCGTCGAAGTCGGCGGATTGGGATTGGCGGGCGTGATCTGGCGCAGGGTGGAGGAAAGGGACTTGTCCTCCTTCGTATATCTCGCGCCGCCGACGACGCGGAAATGATCCGTCACGTCGAAGGTGAGCTGGCCGAAGACCGCCTTGCTCTTGGTTTCCAGATAGGGGTCGAGGTTGGTCGTGCTGATCGGCCCCTGATAGAAGCCGTTATGCGCGGTCTGGTCTTCCTTGAAAAGATAACCGCCCAGCGCGTAGCGCAGCCGGTTGTCCGAAGGGGAGGTGAGGCGCACTTCCAGGCTGTACTGGTTGTCGATTTCGCTGATGGTCGCGGAATAGCCCGGAGAATAGGTGAGATAATCCGGCTCGCTGCGGCGGTAGGCAGGGATCACGGTCAATGTCGCGAAACCCAGATCGGCTTCGATCGTGCCGGTCACGCCGTAAAAGTTGCTGTCGATGAAGCCGTCGTTCCTGGGCATCAGGACAAGGCCGGTGTTGGATGCGTTGACCAGCGTCGGAAAACGCCTTGCGACTTCGGCGATGCTGACGGAATTGGAGCTGGAGATCCGGTCGTCGGGATCGGGCGCGCCGGGCGTCACCGGGCCGGGCATCAGCACGGCGCCGCCGCCCTTGCCGCCCTGGTGGAAATAGTCGCCGACCAGCGTCACCTTGATGGTGTCGGTCGGATCGAAGCGCAGCGATGCGCGGAAGGCCTGGCCATTTTCATCGTCATAGCCGTCGCTGAGATAACCGTCGCGGTTGGCGACCTGACCGGCGAAGCGGATCGCGGCGCGGGTGCCGAGCGGGATGTTGACGGCCGCCTGGGCCTTGATCGAATCGTAATTGCCGACTTCGATCGTGGCGCTGCCGCCATATTCGCCCAACTGCGCGCCGCGCGGCAGGACGTTGATCGCGCCGCCGGTGGCGTTGCGGCCGTAGAGCGTGCCCTGCGGTCCCTTCACCACCTCGATCCGTTCCAGATCGTAGAAGCTGCCCAGCGAAGCGGTAGGCCGCGCCACATAGACGCCGCCGAAGTTGAAGGCGATGGCGTTTTCGAAGAAGGCGTTGCCGCCATAGGAGCCGACGCCGCGCAGGAAGAAGTTGGCGAACGAACCGCCCGCCGGGGCGGCGGCGAGCGCGGGCACCAGCTTGCTGAGGTTCGTCACGTCGGCGACGCCCGCCGAATTCACGTCATCCTGGCCGACCGCCGTGACCGCGATGGCGACCTTCTGCAGATTTTCCTCGCGGCGCTGCGCGGTGACGACGATGTCCTGGATGCCGGTCGACCCGTCCTGGGCCGCCGCCTGTTGCGGTTCCTGCGCATAGGCAGCGACGGAGCCGCCCACCATCATCGCCAATGCGGTCGAACAGCGCAATGCATTGTAAAATCCACTCATATTATCCCCTCCATTTTATTCGGTTGCTTTGAGTTGTTGATTGAACTGGTTGTCATTCCAGCAGGCTGGCGGAGCCGAACCGGCCGTCGACCCAGATCAGCGGGTCGATTTCGGGATGATTGGCGATGCGGTCCACCTCGCCGATGAACAGGCTGTGGGTGGCGACGTCGACCGTCGAAACGACCGAGCAGATCAGGCTTGCCACCGCATCGCCCAACACCGGCAAGCCTTCGTCCGAAGCCGTCCAGAGACCGCTTTCGAACCGTTCCGCGCCCTTCTTCGCCCCGCTGAATATGCCGACCAGATCGCGATGCCGTTCCGACAGGAGATTGACGCAGAACCGGCGGCTTTCCATCACGACCGGATGCAGGCTGGCGTTGCGGTTCACGGAAATCAGGATCGTCGGCGGGCTGCCCGCGATGGACGTGACCGCCGTGGCCGCCATGCCCGCCCAGCTATCCCCGCGCCCGGACGTGATCAGCGCTATCGTCGTCGCCAGGCGTCGCATGGCCTGCTTGAAATCTTCCTCTATTGCGACAGTCGTCATGGTCTTTCCTTTTGCTGCCCGGCGGGTTCGGCCGCCGGGCGCTTGTTCTTCGTCAGTGGGCGGGCTGATCCGTGCGGGGCGGCTCCCGATAGAGGGTCGCCGCGATCATGGCGCCCAGCGCCAGGGCGGACGCGCACCACATCGCCGCGGGCAGGCCGAACCGGTCCGCCAGGACGCCCGCCAGCGGCGGCGCCAGGAAGGCTCCGGTGATCTCGCCAAAGGCGACCAGCATGCCGAAGGCCGTGGTGCGCAGCCGGAGAGGAACCGAAGCGCCGGGGATGATGAAGGTCATCAGCGCGATCGTGCCGCTGCTCATCAGCATCGCGAATATGGCGGGGATCAGGAACAGGTGATTCTGGGCGGAGAATATCAGCGCCACCGGCACCAGCGTCAGGAAGGCGGTGGCGACGATCAGGCATCCCCTGCGGGAAAAACGGTCCGACAGCGTGGGCGCCAGCACCGTTCCCGCCGTGGCGGCCAGTCCCTTGACGACCAGCAGGGTGGTCAGTTCCACCGGGGCGAGCCGCACCTGATGTTCCAGGAAGATCGGCAGGAAGCTGGAAAAGGCGATATTGTTGCCCATTGCCAGCGCGGCCCCGCCCAGCGCGACCAGGAAATTCCTGTAGCTGAAGAGTTCGCTGACCATCCTGATCGTCATCGGCCGGGTTTCGCCGCTTTCGTCGCGCTCGTCCGAACCGAGAAGGATGTACAGGATGCCGCCCAGGGCGACGCCCGGCAGGCCGACGGCGAAGAAGGTGATGCGCCAGCCCGCCACCGCCTCCAGCCCGTTCATCAGGGCGGGGGCTATGGCGGCCGAACAGATGGTGACGCCGCCGATGATGATGCCCATGTTGCGGCCGATGCGATGCGGGGAGGATGAGCGCGCGACCACCGACTGGACCAGCGGTATCACCGGACCTGCCGCCAGGCCGATGATGGCGCGGAGCCACATCATGTCGGAGAAATTCCGCGCCAGGCCCATCGCGCCCGTCGCCAGGGAGAAGAGGATCACGCAAGCGACGATGATCTGTTTCGGCCGCCCGCCCAGCCAGTCCGACAAATAGGTCAGGCCAATGCTCGCAATGGCCCATGTCACGGCGGTGGGGGCCATCAACAGTCCCAGATCGGAATGGTTCAGCCCAAACTCTTCCTGAATCCGGCTGAAAACGAAGACCATTCCAATTCGATCGGTGAATGCCAGGCCGGCCGTCACGGCCAGGATCGCGATCAGCAGATTTTCGCTGGCTACTGCCCGCCTGCTATGTATCTGCCCTTGCGTTCGCGACACCATGACCATTTCACTGCTCCTCCTCCGGTCTCGGCGGCCATTGCGCGGGTTCTCCAGGAGATTGCCCGCCGGCCTGCTTCTCGATGTTCCCCGGAGGGGACAGGCTCCAGCCATCCTGCGCAGCGGCGGTTCCGTTCGTCTGGTTCCGAAATCCTGTCGGATGTCGGCCGAACATGCGCTGCGCCATAACCAGGACGACTGTTTCGACTGCCTCCAAAAACGACCGGGGCGGCTTTTTGGGATACAGACTTTTCGTCTTATATGTATCCAATGCGCCAATACTGCGATATTTTTACCCCGTGTCAACATGTTTTGATCAGATTTGGATACAATCTATCATTTTCAGTGGGAAGGCGGATGCCAATGCGCCGACGATGCGGATGTGAGAATGATTGAGATTGGGAGTTTTTCCGCGATTGGGCGGCAAATGTCCGCCAGACCCGGCGCGTCGGCAGCCATTATACAGCAATATCCGCCGAACATGGGTATCCGGCGGGAGGAGTTCACCTGATCCGTTCCGCGTCAAAACCCCGTTCTGCGATTCATCCTCCCGTTTATACTATGTTTCCAAAAGATTTCGGTCTGTTCACGACCGATGAAATCATTCGAATGACGAAGGAAATGGGATCTGGACTCTTATCTGGCCCAATATCCTGATATTTTGCAATTTTCGGGGATTATCGTCCCGAAACTAGGGACGCAAACCCCTCACTAACGCAATCTGCCTGGCCTGATCCTCTATCCAACTATTATCTCCCGTGCCGCCGCAAAGGCGGACAGGTGGCTTTGGTGTAGGATTATGGCTGTACGAAAATGACCGTCCTGCATGAAGATATGGTTTTCCTGCGTGAATTTATCGAAACCCGCCTTGCGCCGGTCGATCATGCGCGCCAGAGAGGTTTCCATAAAATTGGCACCTCGTATCCAATCGTGATGATATCCGCAGATATACGTAGAATTTCCGTCCTTGACGCGATCAATCGGATACATTAAGTCGATAGAGAGCCCGATGGAGCTTATACCTTCCGGAAGAGAGGGACGAGGATGCCGCGCAAAATTCGACGTCTGACGCAGTCGTTGCCCGCCTTGAGGAAGGCGGCGATGCCGGGTCGCATGTCATGCCGCGTGCAGTCTTCGCATCCGTATCATGGCTTTGCCCGGTCAACAACAAGGTTATAATCATGATCGTCAAGTCGAATATTGTCTATGCCAACAGTCCTCGGCCATTATTGTGGGACATATACCGTCCGGACGAGGCGAGTGGGCCGTTGCCTGCGGTGCTGGTCTTCTATGGCGGCGGTTACATGCACGGATCGCCGGAGGACATGGCCGCCGCCTGCGCCGCGCTGGTCGATCAGGGATTCGTCGCCATCGCGCCGGAATATCGCCTTTTCGGGGAGGCCGCATGGCCCGCCGCGCTGCGCGACGCGGAACAGGCCATCGCTGCTGCCGTCGCCAATGCGGGCAGCCTGGGAATCGATCCCAATCTGGTCTTTTGCCTGGGCTATTCGGCGGGCGCGCATCTGTCGCTGCTGGCGGCCGCGTCGACCGGCCTTGCCGCGGGCCTTGCGTCCTTCTTCCCGCGCGTGCGGATCGGATCGGCGGAGGCCGGGCGCTTCGGCCTGTCGGACCCGGCGCAATGGACGGCGGCCAGCCCGATCGCCTTCGCCGACAAGCTGCCGCCGACCATCATCTTCACCGGCGACGACGACGAAGTCGTGCCGTTCGAGGACTCGGTCGACCTCTACCGGGCGATGCGCGCCGCGGGGCGGGTGGCCGACCTGCAGATATTCTCGCCGCTGCCGCATGAATTCGTGACCCTGCCGGGCATGCGGGAACAGACGATCGCCAGCGCCGCCGCCTTCTTCCGGCGCAGCGTCATCGACAGGGAGGAATTTTCCTCCGCCGTCGCGGACCTGCGCGCCTGGTGGGCGACGATCATCCCCACCCTTGCCGCTTCCAACGCGCCGGCCGGCGCGACGTCCTGAACCGGGCGGTCCCGCGTCGACCGCACCGGAATTTGCGAATCAAAGGAGCCTTTCATGATCAAAGTATGGAATTTCGCCTTCAACCACGTGCCCGGCCCGGCCATCCCCAACTATGAGGACCGGGAGCTTGTCCAGCGCGCCTTCAACTTCAACATGAACCTGATCGCCAGCATGGAGAAGCGCGGTTTCGAAGGCGTGTTCTTCAGCGAGCATCATTTCGTCGCCTCGCTCAGCCCCAATCCCAACCTGCTGGTCGCCACGCTGGCGGCGCGCACCGAACGGATGAAGATCGGCGTGATGGGCAATGTCCTGCCCTTCCACACGCCCTTCCGCCTGTTCGAGGATCTGGCGATGCTCGACTATCTGACCAATGGGCGGCTGGAAATCGGCGTCGCCAGCGGCATCCCGCCGGAATTCCTGCTGGTGAAGATTCCCCAGGACGAGATTCGCCCCCGCTTCGCCGAGACGCTGGATTTCCTGGCGGAGGCGGAGAAGGATCTGTTCGTCACCTTCAACGGCCAGTTCACCAATATGGACGACGTGCCCCTGATGCCGCGCCCCCGCAAGGAAGCGCGCCGCCGTCACTGGATGACCATCTATTCCGAATCCTCCTGCCGCGACGCGGCCCGGCGCGACTTCAAGGTCTGCACCGGCTTCCAGTCCAGCGCGGCCGCTGGCGCGGCGTTCGACGCCTATCGCGACGAAGCCGCCAAGCATGGCCGCGACGTGGGCCCCGACGACATCGGCATTCGCCGCCAAGTCGTGCTGGGCGACACGCATGAGGAAGCGGTGCAGTTGAACCAGGAACTGAAGGATGGCGCGATCGAGCGGATCGAACATACCTATAAGGTGGTGTTCGACCGTTTCGAGAAGGCGGGCCTCACCCAGGTCAGCTCCATCCGGTCGAGCGGCATCGCCGACGCCTCCGCGGTCGCGCACAAGGCCGACCCCAAGGAGAAGAAGGGCCCCGCCCCCCGCGGGATCGACGTGTCGGACGAGGAGTTCATCTCCGGATCGCCCGCCACCGTCGCGGAGCAGATCGTCGAACAGTGCCGCATCATGGGCGCGGGCAACATACTGGCCTATCAGAGCACGGCGATGAACGAGACCCAGTTGGAGAAGAATTACCGGCTGTGGGAGCAGGTGATCCCCATCCTGGCCAAGGCCGACGTGCTGGGCGGGGTTCCGGCCTGATCGACCTCCGCGCCGCGGGATGGCTTGCGCCGTCCCGCGGCGCGGGCGGTGCGCCTTGCTATATGCGCCCTGCCAGATGGGCATTTACATCGACGGATCGCCGGGCCATGGGTTGACCGGCCTGCCGGTAGGGGCAGGGCGAAAGGCGCAGGCGGGTTCCTGAACATGGATGAGGAAGGGATGGAGGCGGAAACTTCCGCGGAGATCGGCGGGGCGCGGTTGGCCGAACTGATGCGCGAGCAGATATTGTGCGGCAAGCTGGAACCGGGCATGCGCATCCGTCAGGAGGAACTGGCGGCCCAATATGGCGCCAGCCGCCAGCCGGTGCGCGACGCGCTGCGGATGCTGGCCTCCACCGGGCTGGTGCGGCTGGTTGCCAATACCGGCGCCTGGGTGTCGTCGCTGACGCTGAACGAATGCGTCGAAATCTACCGCATGCGCGAACTTCTGGAACCGTTGGCGCTGCGCGACAGCGTGCCCAATCTGGACCCGCTCGATATAGAGCGGATGCGCGAACTGTGCGACCGCATGGCGTCCGACGGGATCGATGCCAGCTTCATCAAGAACGACCGGCAGTTCCACCTGCTGGGCTATGCCGGATCGTCCATGACCATGCTGCGCGGCATGATCGAGAGTTTCTGGGACCAGACGCAGCATTATCGCCGCACCTTCGTCAGCCTGGTCGAGCCGGGCCGCCAATGGGTCATCCATTCCGAACATCGGCTGATCATGGACGCCATCGAACGCCGGGACGCCATCGAAGCCGCCGCGCTCCTCAAGGGCCATATCCGCAGAACCCGCATCGAACTCCAGAAGCATCCCGAACTGTTCAAGGGATAGGATCGCGGCCTTTTCGGGGAGTCGCGGGATAGCCGTTCCAGAACATTGATCCTCCCTGCGCGAAGCGTGGGGAGGGAACCAGCCGCAGGCTGGCGGAGGGGAATGGGGCACGACCTGCGTATTTCCCCTCCACCACCGCCTTCGGCGGCGGTCCCCCTCCCCATCTTTCGATGGGCAGGATTATGTTGTTCGGCCGATGCGGATTCCGCGTCCATCGCGCAAAGCTTTGCTGGAAATGTCATGCGACTCTGTGCGATGGACGGCGCGGCAACAGCGGGTGGCACGACGGATGACGGATCGAGCGGGCGAGGGGATGGGGCATGGCCATCCGCAGGAAAAGCTTCCTCTGCTGGCGCTGGGCGCGCTGGGCGTGGTGTTCGGCGATATCGGCACCTCCCCGCTCTACGCGCTGAAGGAGAGTTTCGTCGGCCATCATCCGCTGGCGGTCGATCCCCCGCATATCTACGGCGTCCTGTCGCTGGTCTTCTGGACGATGACGCTGATCGTCACGGTCAAATATGTGTTCATCATCATGCGCGCCGACAATCATGGGGAGGGGGGCAGCATGGCCCTGCTCGCCATGATCTCCCGCAAGCTGGGGGAAAGCCGCTGGACGCCGGTCATCGCCATGTTGGGCGTGCTGGCGGCGGCCTTATTCTATGGCGACGCCATCATCACCCCGGCCGTCTCCGTGCTGTCGGCGGTCGAGGGGCTGGAGACGGTGAATGACGGTTTCACGCCGTTCGTCCTGCCCATCGCCATCCTGATCCTGATCGGCCTGTTCCTGATCCAGAAACATGGCACGGCGCGGGTCGGCGCGCTGTTCGGGCCGGTCATGGCGGTCTATTTCCTGGTGCTGGCAGGGCTGGGCATTCTCAACATCGTCCGGCATCCGGACATCGTCGCCATCGTCAATCCGATGTGGGCCATTCACTTCTTCGCGCTGGACGCGAAGCTGGCCTTCCTGGCGCTGGGGTCGGTCGTGCTGGCGGTGACGGGGGCGGAGGCGCTGTATGCCGACATGGGCCATTTCGGGCGGAAGGCGATCAGCATCGCCTGGCTCTACGCCGCCTTTCCCTGCCTGCTGCTCAACTATATGGGCCAGGGCGCGCTGCTGCTCGACCTGCCCGAAGCGGCGGAGAATCCCTTCTTCCTGCTGGCGCCGGAATGGGCGCGGCTGCCGCTGGTGATATTGGCGACGGTGGCGACGGTCATCGCCAGCCAGGCGGTGATTTCCGGCGCCTTTTCCGTGACGCAGCAGGCGGTGCAGCTTGGTTTCCTGCCCCGGCTCAAGATCGCGCATACCAGCGCGTCGGCGGCGGGGCAGATCTATGTGCCGCTGGTGAACTGGGCGCTGCTGATCCTGGTGGTGCTGCTGGTGCTGGGCTTCCAGTCGTCCAGCAATCTGGCGGCGGCCTATGGCATCGCCGTCACGGGCACCATGTTCATCACCACCTGCATGATGGGCGTGCTGACCTTCAGCGTGTGGCGCTGGAACCCGTTGCTTGCCGGAGCGGTCACGATACTGTTTCTGGTCGTCGACGGCGTCTACTTCCTGTCCAACGCCACCAAGATTCCCGATGGCGGCTGGTTCCCGCTGCTGGTGGCGGCGGTGGTGTTCATCGTGCTGACCACCTGGTCGGCGGGCAGGAAGATCATGAACTTCTATCTATTGGATGGCGCGATGGATGTGGAACTGTTCATACAGTCCGTTTCCGCATCGCTAAAGCGCGTACCGGGCACTGCGATCTTTCTCAATTCCCGTATCGAGGGGGTGCCGCCCGCGCTGCTGCACAATGTGAAGCATAACAAGGTGCTGCATGAGCGGGTCATCATCCTGACCGTGCGGACGGAGGGGGTGCCGCATCTGCCGCTGACCGGCCGGTCGGAGGTGAGCAACCTGGGCGCGGGATTCTACCGCGTGGTGCTGCGCCACGGCTTCATGGAGGAGGTCGACATTCCCGCCGCGATGAAGGCGGTGGACGGCTGCGGCGGGCCGATCAACGTCAGCCAGACCAGCTATTTCCTCAGCCGCCAGACCCTGATCGCGTCGGAAAAGCCGGGCATGGCGATCTGGCGGGAGAAGCTGTTCGCCTGGATGATGCGCAACGCGGTGACGCCGATGGACTTCTTCAAGCTGCCGACCAACCGGGTGGTGGAATTGGGATCGCAGGTGGAGATTTGAGGAAATCGCCTTTGCCGAGGCATGGAAACTGATCTTTCCCCCTAATGGGGCGTTTCGCAAGAGACTGAAAAAAAAGGCGATTCCAATGACCGATATGCGCGCTCGCATCAATGCCATCGGTTGCGCCGTGCCCGCGCAGGACATGCACGCCCCTTTCGTCGACTGGGCCGCCCGGCAACTGGACGATCCGCGCGAAAGGCGGCTGTTCCTGCGCATGGCGGAACGGTCGGGCATCGACCATCGCTGGTGCGCGCTGCCGGTGACGGCGGAGGGCGGCTCCCCCGTCGATCCGGGCGGCTTCTACGCCGGGGAGATGCCGCCGACATCGATCAGGATGCGGCTCTATGCGGATTACGCCCCGGCGCTGGCGCTGGAGGCGATAGCGCGGTTGCGGGAACAGGTGGCGGTCGACCGGATCAGCCATCTGGTGGTGGCAAGCTGCACCGGCTTCGTCGCGCCGGGGATCGACCAGATCATCGCCGAACGGTTGGGGCTTGAGGGTGTCGAGCGAACGCTGGTGGGCTTCATGGGCTGCTATGCGGCGGTGGCGGCGTTGCGCACCGCCCGGCATATCGTGCGTTCGGAGCCGGAGGCGCGGGTGCTGGTGGTGACGGTCGAACTCTCCTCCCTCCATTTCCAGCCGGAACGGCAGATCGAACGGCTGCTGATGATGCTCCAGTTCGCGGACGGCGCGGCGGCGGCGCTGGTGACGGGGGCGGGGCGCGGCGTCGCCATCGACCGGCCCTTTTCCTTCAACCTGGCGGATTCGGCGGAACTGATCCGCTGGGACATAGGGGACAGCGGCTTCGTCATGCATTTGTCGGGCGAGGTGCCGGGACGCATTCAGTCGGCGCTGGCCGATCCGGACGTCAGGCGGCGCATGTGGGGCGGCGACGATCCTGCTCAGGTCGACGATTGGGCCGTGCATGCCGGGGGCCGATCGATCCTGGATGCGGTCGAACATGGGTTGGGGCTGGACGGCGCCGCGCTGGCCCCATCCCGCAGCGTGCTGGCGCGGTTCGGCAACATGTCCTCCTCCACGCTGATGTTCATCCTGGGCGACATGCTGGAACGGGCGCGGCGCGGGGTGGCGATGGCCTTCGGGCCGGGGGTCGCGGCGGAAGGATTCCGGTTCGAAGGGATCGGCTGATGCGCGGCGTGGCGGCGCTGATCGTCGGCGGCGGACCGGCGGGTGCGGCGGCGGCGATCATGTTGGCGCGGGCGGGTGTCCGGGCGCATCTGGCCGACCGGCAGGCAGGCCCGCATGATGTGGTCTGCGGCGGATTTCTGGGCTGGGACGCGCTGGCGGAATTGCGGGCGCTGGGCGTCGACGCCTTCGCTTTGGGTGCGCGGCCGATCGGGCGGTTGCGGCTGCTGGCGGGCGACCGCCAGGTGGAACTGGCCCTGCCGCATCGTGCGGCGGGCCTGTCGCGGCGCGTGCTGGATGAAGCGTTGATCGGGCTGGCGGGGGAGGCGGGCGCGGCCATCATGCGGGGCCGGGCGGTGCGGGCCGCCGACCCCGCCCGCCGGTCGGTTCGCTTCGACGATGGAGAGGAATGGGCGGCGGACGCCCTGTTCCTGGCCACCGGCAAACATGAGCTGCGCGGGCTTTCCCGCGATCTGAACGGGCGCAGGGAGTCGCCTTCGGCCGGGTTGCGAGCGGCATTGCCCGCCGTTGTGGGGCGCTCCCGCGATCTGGACGGCATGGTCGAACTGCATCTGTTCGACGGGGGCTATGCCGGGCTGCTGTTGCAGGAGGATGGAACCGCCAATCTCTGCCTGTCCGTCGCCCGCGAGCGTCTGGCGGGCGGCGTGACGGCGCTGATGGCGGAGATCATGACGGAGGCGCCGCGCCTGAGTGACCGGATGAAGGGCGAAATCCCCGCTTTCGATGCGGTGGCGGGCGTGCCCTATGGCTGGCGGGCGAAGGCCACGTCGCCGGGCATCTTCCGCATCGGCGACCAGGGGGCGGTGATCGCGTCGCTGGCCGGGGATGGCATCGCCATCGCGCTGGGCAGCGGGACCAGCGCCGCTACGGCCTATCTGAACGGCGGTGCGGACGCGGCGGCCGACTGGCAAGCGCGGATGCGCCGCCGCAGCTTTCGCCCGCTGGCGGTGGCGGAGGCGCTGCGCCACGGCGCGGCGGGACCGTTCGGGCGCGGGCTGCTGATGCGATTGCTGCACGGGATGCCGGGGCTGGGCGCGCAGGCCGCGCTGCTCACCCGCATATCCGCTCGACGCACAGGCGGAAGGCGAAGCGGCGTTTGATCCGCACCTGATCCGGATCGATGCCCGCCTGCGGCAGAATCTGCGCCCAGTCGCCGGGGCGGAAGGCGCGGGCGATGGACAATCGGCCATCTTCCCGCACGATGCGGTGGACGCGCAGCAGCCGGGCGAGCAGGGGAAAGCCCCAATGGGCGAAGCCGTGCCGATGCAGGTCGCAGATCAGCCAGCCTCTGCGCGCATTCGCCTCCATATGGCGCAGGAAGGTCATCAGTTGCGCGTCCGTCATGTGATGCGTCACCTGACTGGAGATGATGAAGTCGAACCGCTCCGGCTGGTCGAGATAATCCCCGGCGCGATAGTCGATGCGCAGGTCCGGCGGCGTGGCGTGGCGGGCAGCGGCCAAGCTTTTCTCATTCAGGTCGACGCCGATCAGTTCCGCCTCTATGCCCCGCTTTCTGGCCCAGAGGGCGACGGCGCGCAATATGTCGCCGTCCCCGAAGCCGACGTCGAGCAAGCGGAAATGCCGGGCCGAACCGACGGCTCGGTTCAGGAAGGCGATGGTCGGCCAGGCGGTGAAGGTCCAGCGATTGACCCGCGCCAGATCGTGCAGCACGCGCTCATAGACGGCCGGGTCCAGGTCCGGCGCATCCATCTGCTCCTCCTGCCGCGACCGGATCGAAAGGTCGGCCATATGTCCTCTCTTCTTGCCCATCCTCATTAGCATATTCCGGCGTGGGGGGCAGGTCCGTTGCTGGGCAATCCAGGACCTATCCTATTCCTCCCTGCGCGCAGCGTGGGGAGGGGGACCGTCGGCGTAGCCGATGGTGGAGGGGAAATATGCAGGTCGCGCCAATTCCCCTCCACCAGCCTTCGGCCGGTCCCCTCCCCATCTCTCGATGGGGAGGAATAGGACAGGTCCGCGCTTGGCCACCCCAATCCCGACTGGCCAAGTCATTCCGGCATCTATAGCATCCGGACATGAACGCCAGCACCGGAACCCCGCGCACATTGGGCCTTGCGGCCTGCATCGCGCTGGTCATGGGCAATATGATCGGGTCGGGCGTCTTCCTGCTTCCCGCCGCGCTCGCGCCCTATGGCTGGGACGCGGTGGCGGGATGGGTCTTCACCATCGCCGGGTCGCTGGTGCTTGCCTATGTCATCGCCCGGCTGACGGTTCTGATGCCCGATGCCGGGGGCACGGCCCAGTTCATCACCCGCGCCTACGGCCCCATCGCCGGGTTCGCGATCGGATGGATCTACTGGATTTCAGTGATCTTCACCAACGTCACCATTGCGGTCGCGGCCACCGCCAATCTCAGCAGCATCCTGCCCGCGCTCAACCGTCCCGGCCTGGGCGCGCTGGCCTCCATCGCCTTCCTGTGGGCAACCACCGGCATCAACCTGATGGGCGCGCGGACAGCGGGCATGGCCCAGCTTGCCACCACCGCGCTCAAGCTGGTGCCGATCGCGGCGGTCTTCATCCTGCTCGCCATCATGCTGGGCAGTGGTAGGGCGGAGGTCGCCCCTTTTCCCGCTCAAGGCTTCACCAGCGCGGGCATCACCGCCTCGGCCGCGCTGACGCTCTGGGCGCTGCTCGGCTTCGAATCCGCCAGCGTCGCCGCCGACAAGGTGCGCGATCCCGCCCGCAATATTCCCCGCGCCACGCTGATCGGCACGGCGGTCACGGGCCTCATCTACCTGCTCGTCTGTTCCGGCATAGCCCTGACCCTGCCCGCGGCGGAAAGCCAGTCAGGCTCGCCCTTCGCCGCCTTCGTCGCTCATTATTGGTCGCCCGGTCCGGCCCATCTCATTGCCGCCTTCGCCGTGATATCCTGCCTTGGCGCGCTCAACGGCTGGACGCTGCTGCAAGGGGAAGTGCCGCTGGCCATGGCGCGGGGCGGGGAATTGCCGCGCTGGCTGGCAGGGACCAGCGCACGGGGCACGCCGGTGCGCGCATTGCTGCTGTCCTGCGCGCTGGGGACGCTGATGCTGATCGCCAACAGCCTGCAGGGGCTGGTCGCGCTGTTCACCGCGATGGCGCTGTTGTCGACTTCTGCCACGCTCTGGCTCTATGTCGGGTGCGCGCTGGCGGCGCTCCGGTTCCGGCTGGCGGTTCCGGCGGCGGTGATCGGGCTGGGTTATGCGCTCTGGACATTATGGGGCGCGGGACTGGTGCCCAGCGGGGCCAGCTTCCTGCTGATGGCGGGAGGGTTTCCCTTCTACGCCTGGGCGCGGAGGGAGGGAAAATCTGGATCCTCTCCCCGTTCGGGGTGAGCCTGTCGAAGCCCTTTACTTCTCTTCGAAGAAAGGGAAGCCCTTCGACAAGCTCAGGGCGAACGGAAGGTGGGAATGAAAGGGAAGGGAACTCAATCCCCCCACAATTCCTTGAGCTTGCTGAAAAATCCCGTCGACTGCGGGCATTCCTCGCCCGTCTCGGTTTCGCGGAACGCCTCCAGCAGTTCGCGTTGCTTGGCGCTCAGCTTGGTCGGCGTCTCGACATCGACCTGGATCACCAGATCGCCTTGTCCGCGCCCGTTCAGCACCGGCATGCCCGCGCCGCGCTGGCGGATCTGCTTGCCGGACTGGATGCCGCTGGGAATCTTGATCTCATGCCGCTGCCCGTCCAGGCCCGGCACCTCGATCACGCCGCCCAGCGCCGCCGTGGTGATGCTGACCGGCGCGCGGGCGAACAAAGTCGTCCCGTCCCGCTCGAAGATCGGATGGCGCTTCACATGCAGGAAGATATAGAGGTCGCCCGCAGGAGCGCCCCGCGCCCCGGCCTCGCCCTCGCCCGACAAGCGGATGCGCGTGCCTTCATCGACGCCGGCGGGGATGTTGACGGACAGGGTCTTGGGCTTGTCCACTCGTCCTTCGCCCCGGCACGACCGGCAGGGGCTTTCGATCACCTGGCCCGCGCCATGGCAGGACGGACAGGTCCGCTCGACCACGAAAAAGCCCTGCTGCGCCCGCACCTGGCCATGGCCATGGCAGGTGCCGCAGCTTTTTACGCCCGTCCCCGGCTGCGCGCCGGACCCGTCGCAGCTTTCGCAGGCCGCCGAAACTTCGATCTGAATTTCGGTCTTCTTGCCGTGATAGGCGTCGTCCAGCGTGATTTCCATGTCGTAGCGCAGGTCCGCGCCGCGCCGCTGGGCCTGCCGCCCGCCGCCGCCGAAACCGCCCGCTGCCTGGCCGAAGATCGTCTCGAAAATATCGCCCAGGTCGGAAAAGCCGCCCGCGCCGCCTCGTCCGCCGCCGAAACCGCCGCCGCCATTCTGGAACGCCGCATGACCGAACCGGTCGTAAGCGGCGCGCTTCTGCGGGTCTTTCAGGCAATCATAGGCTTCGGAAACGGCCTTGAACTTGGCTTCGCTGTCGGTGCAGCCGCCGTTCTTGTCCGGGTGATATTTCATCGCCAGCTTGCGATAGGCGCTCTTGATCGCAGCCGCGTCCGCGGTGCGCTCGACTTCGAGCAGTTCGTAATAGTCGATTTCGGTGCTCATCTCGCCCCCGGCGTCCCTGCCCCGTCACGGCCATAACAGTCATGACGGGGCAAGCACATCAGCTTACGCCTTGTTGTCGTCCACTTCGGAGAATTCGGCGTCGACGACATCGTCATCGGCCTTCGGCGCGTCCCCGCCCGGAGCAGCCGCAGCCGCCTGTTCCTTCTCGTAAATGGCCTGGCCCAGCTTCATGGCGACCTGCGCCAGTTCCTGCGCCTTCGCCTTCATCGCCTCGGCATCGCCGCCCTCGACCGCCGACTTGGTGGCGGCAATCGCGGTTTCGATTTCCGACTTCAGGCCAGCGTCCACCTTGTCGCCATGCTCGGAAAGCTGCTGCTCAGTGGTGTGGATCAGGCTTTCGGCATTGTTCTTCGCCTCGGCCGATTCGCGCTTCTTCTTGTCTTCCTCGGCAAAGCGTTCGGCATCCTTGACCATCTGGTCGATGTCGGCGTCGCTGAGACCGCCCGAAGCCTGGATGCGGATCTGCTGCTCCTTGCCCGTGCCCTTGTCCTTGGCATGAACATTGACCAGACCGTTGGCGTCGATGTCGAAGGTGACTTCGATCTGCGGCACGCCGCGCGGCGCGGGCGGGATGCCGACCAGATCGAACTGGCCGAGCAACTTGTTGTCCGCCGCCATTTCACGCTCGCCCTGGAACACGCGGATCGTCACCGCCTGCTGATTATCGTCAGCGGTCGAATAGACCTGAGACTTCTTGGCGGGGATGGTGGTGTTGCGGTCGATCATGCGGGTGAACACGCCACCCAGCGTCTCGATGCCCAGCGACAGCGGCGTCACGTCCAGCAGCAGCACGTCCTTGACGTCGCCCTGCAACACGCCCGCCTGGATGGCGGCGCCCATGGCGACGACTTCGTCCGGGTTCACGCCGGTGTGCGGTTCCTTGCCGAAAAATTCCTTCACGGCCTCGCGCACCTTGGGCATGCGGGTCATGCCGCCCACCAGCACCACTTCGCTGATCTCGCTCGCCGAAACGCCCGCATCCGCCAGCGCCTTCTTGCAAGGCTCCATCGTCCGCTTGATGAGGTCGGCCACCAGCCGCTCCAGATCGGCGCGGGTGATGTTCTTGACGAGGTGCTTGGGACCATTCTGGTCGGCGGTGATGAAGGGCAGGTTGACTTCGGTCGACTGCGCAGAGGACAGTTCGATCTTCGCCTTTTCGGCCGCTTCCTTCAGACGCTGGAGCGCCAGCTTGTCCTTGGTAAGGTCGATGCCTTCCGACTTCTGGAAGTCGGAGGCCAGGAATTCGACCAGCTTGGCGTCGAAATCCTCGCCGCCCAGGAAGGTGTCGCCGTTGGTCGACTTCACCTCGAACACGCCGTCGCCGATCTCCAGGATGGAGATGTCGAACGTGCCGCCGCCAAGGTCATAGACCGCGATGGTCTTGCCGTCCTGCTTCTCCAGCCCGTAGGCCAGCGCAGCCGCGGTCGGCTCGTTGATGATGCGCAGCACTTCCAGACCAGCGATCTGTCCGGCGTCCTTGGTCGCCTGACGCTGGGCGTCGTTGAAATAGGCCGGAACGGTGATGACCGCCTGCGTGACCGTTTCGCCCAGATAGCTTTCGGCGGTTTCCTTCATCTTCTGGAGCGTGAAGGCGGAAATCTGCGACGGCGAATAATCCTTGCCACCCGCCTGCACCCAGGCGTCGCCGTTCGGACCCTTCGAAATCTCGTAGGGGACGAGTTCCATGTCCTTCTTGGTCATCGGATCGTCGAAGCGGCGGCCGATCAGGCGCTTCACCGCGAAAACCGTATTGTCCGGGTTGGTCACGGCCTGACGCTTGGCGGGTTGGCCGATCAGGCGTTCGCCGTCCTTGGTGAAGGCGACGATGGAGGGCGTCGTGCGCGCGCCTTCCGCATTTTCGATGACCTTGGGCTTGCCGCCGTCCATCACAGCGACGCAGCTATTGGTGGTGCCCAGGTCGATACCGATTACTTTTGCCATTGTGTCCTCTTTGAACCCCAAATCATATTCAGCGGTTGACGGCCCCATACCTCACGAAAGCGCCAAGGCAAGGGCGTTTGCGCATGGGATATAGGCGCGCTTTCGCTTGGCACAAGAAGCTTCGGACATTAGCTAGTCAAACGACCGGAAACGAGACAGTTACAAAGGCCCCTAGTCGATGCGCGCTTATTTTATCCCCATTGTCCTTGCACCCCTCATGCTGGCGGCCTGCGGCGATCCCGCGCCCACCTATATCGACCAGGCCTGGGTGCGGCTCAGCCCCAACAAGGACATGCCGTCTTCCGGCTATTTCGTCGCCCATGGCGGCGATGCGGACACGGCGCTGCGCGGCGTGCTGACCGACTATGCGCTGAAGGTCGAGATGCATGAAAGCATGAGCGAGGGCGGCAAGATGACGATGAAGCCCATCGACAACGTGCCCATCCCGGCCAAGTCGAAGGTCGCCTTCGCGCCCGGCGGCAAGCATCTGATGCTCTGGGGCGTCAACGACACGGCGATCGGCCGGGGGAAGATGACGCTCACCTTCCTGCTCGCCAATGGCGACCGCCTGCTGGTCGATGCCGTGATCCAGAAGCCCGGCGCGGCCGATCCCGCCACCGCCGCCATGGCGGAGGATCATAGCCAGCATTGACCAGCCGCCCGCTGACCCCGGCGGAAATCGCCCTGGCCCGTTCGGTTTTCGGTGAAGCGATCGACTATGGGCGGGTCCGGGCGCATAACCGCAAATGGTGGCCGCTCCAGCCCAGGGGCGTCACCATGGCGCCCGACGGCGACCTCTGGTTCCATCCGGAAGGCGGCCTGTTCTGCGCGGATTTCTGCGACAGCCCCCTGCACATCCAGGGCCATTTCATCCATGAGATGACGCATGTGGCCCAGACGGCCAGGGGCGGAAAATGGTATCTGCCGCTGATGCGCCATCCCTTCTGCCGCTATGATTATGTCATCGTGCCGGGAAAGCCCTTCCACCGCTACGGCATCGAACAGCAGGCGGAGATCGTGCGCCATACGTTCCTGATGCGGAACGGTATCACGATAGCGGGCAAACCGCCGTTGCAGGTTTATGAGGCTTTGTTGCCATTCAGAGGCGATAACGACTGATTTGGGGGGAAAGCGGACCTTTCTAATCCTCCCCATCGGGAGATGGGGAGGGGGACCGCGCGAAGCGTGGTGGAGGGGAATGGGGCACAACCTCCGAATTTCCCCTCCACCACTCGCTTCGCGAGCGGTCCCCCTCCCCACGCTGCGCGTAGGGAGGAATTGAGGTCAGCCATTGGCCATTTCCGGAAATCCACATTCCGTATTGCAATCCGATTTTGCCAATGCACCTGCCCGCGCGGGAACATGGCTCCACCCAAATCTAACCCGCCGCCGCCAGCAACTTGGCGCTCAACGCGGGCCATTCCGCCATGTCCCACCCTTCGGGCGTTTCGCGTGTCATGATCTGGTCCGCGCCGAAACAGTTGGACAGGTCGATATCCTCGGCCTTCACGAAGCAGCGGTCGTTCAAGGAATAGAAGGGGCGGACCACCGGCAGGGTCAGGTCGTCCCGGTTCTGCTCCACCACGATCGCCAGCCGATGCGAACGTAGCCGCACCAGCGACCCGATCGGATAAATGCCCACCGCCTGCTGGAAGGCCTGGAAAATCTCCGGATCGTAGAGCGTCTGCGCCTCGTCCAGCATCAGCAGCGCCCGCGACGGGTCTTCGCCATGGCGGTGGATGCGGTTGGACGTCATCGCGTCATACGTGTCGCAGATCGCCGCCATGCGCGCGAACAGGCCGATCTCATCCCCCTTCAGCCCATGGGGATAGCCGCTGCCGTCCAGCCGCTCATGATGGTGCAGGCACACGTCCAGCACCGCTTCGGGCATCTCCCCGCCCAGCGTCAGAAATTCATGCGCCAGCGTGGTATGGCTCTTCACCACCTCCCATTCTTCGGGGGTGAGGGGGCTGTTCTTGTCCCATGTTTCCTGCGGCACATGGCCCATGCCCACGTCCATCAGCAATCCGGCCAGCCCCGCCTGCTGCACCTGTTCCGGCGAAAGACGCAGTTGCTGCGCCAGGCTGATCATCAGCGTGCACACCGTCAGCGCGTGGAGATAAAGATATTCGCTGCTGTTCTTCAGCCGCGTCACCGCCATGAAGGCATGGGGATTGCGCTGGATCGAGCAGGAAATCTCCTCGATCATCGGCTCCAGTTTGGTCAGCTTGATCGCCTTGCCCAGCCGCACGTCGTCGAAAATCTTCTGCATCGCCCGCACGGACTTGCGCGCCAGCCGATTGGCGTTGACCATCTCCACCTTGGTGGACAACCTCTCCTTCGACAGCGGGTCGAAGGGGCGGCTGACTGGCGCTGGCGCTCGCCGCGCGCTGGCGCCCGCACGGCCGAAAGTGCGTTCACGCTGGTCCGGAACGGCGACGGGCCGGGAAGGCGGCGGCGCGGGTTTCAGATCGATGCCGCGGGACGTGTCGATCTGCACCCATTCGACCTTGCTGGCCTTCAGCGTTTCCAATTGATCGCCATCGTCGAGCAACATCCTGCTCTTCCAGAAGGGGTGGGAAAACCACGACCCTTCCATCTTGTGCAGGAACATGCCCAGTTCGACGTCCTGCGTGCGGATTCTCTTCAACATGGCGCGACCCCTTTTTATGGCCGCATTTCGCCCTCAAAGCCTTGCGAAAGCGTTAAGGGCGCCCCCTATCGCCAGCCCAGCCCCAGCGCCTTTTGCAGGGCGATATAGTCCGCCGTCATGGCCGCCGTCGCCTGCGACAGCGCCTGCGCCGCGGACAGGCCCTGCCGCTCCGCGTCCAGAAGCTGGATGCGGGTCGCGGTGCCCGCCTCGAAACGCTGGCGCATCAGCGCGGCGGTGCGGTCGGCCGACGTCTTGGAGCGTGCGGCGCTGGCGACGCTTAGCCGCCCCGCGCCGAAACGGGAAAGCGCATCCTCGCTGTCGCGCAGGGCGGTCAGGACGGCCTGCCGATATTGCGCCGCCGCCTCGTCCCGCGCCGCTTCCGTCTGTCCGACGCGGGCGGCGTTGCGGCCGAAATCCAGGAAGCTCCAGCTCAGGCGCGGCATGGCGATGGCGGCCAGCTTGTCGAAATCGACCAGATCGCCCGCATTGGTGCCGCCGATGCCGATCAGCCCCATGAAACTGATGCTGGGGAAGCGCGCCGCCTCCGCCACGCCGATTTTGGCGGTGGCGGCGGCGAAGCGGCGTTCCGCGGCGCGCACGTCGGGGCGGCGCTTCAGAAGCGCGGCGGGATCGCCCACCGCGACCTCGGCCGGGGGCAGGGGGACGATGGGGTTGACGGGGTTGACGGGGGCCAGCATCCCGTCCAGCGCGCCGGGCGCTTCGCCCGCCAGCGTCGCCAGCGCGTTCAGATAGGCGTCCCGTTCGGCGGTCAGGGGCGGAAGCGCGCCGTCGGCCTGCTCCACCAGATGGCGCTGCTGCTCCACCTCCAGCGCGGAGGCGGTGCCCCCGGCATGGCGCTGTTCGGCCAGGCGCAGCATCTCCCGCTGGCGCGCGAGCGCCTCCTGCGCCAGGGCGATGCGCTGCTGCCGGTCGCGCAGATTGACATAGGCCTGAGCGATTTCGGCGGTCAGGCTGACCTGCGCGTCCGCGACATCGGCCTCCGCCGCGCCCAGTTGGGCGCGCGCCGCCTCCACCCCGCGCCGCTTGCCGCCCCACAGGTCAGCCTCCCAACTCGCGTCGAAGCCCAGATTGTAGAAGTTCAGCGACTGGCTGTCGCCGCTGGACTGGTCGCCCTCATCGGAACTGCCCAGATCGACGCCGGGCAATGTCGCATGGACGTAGAGGGCCGACGCATTGGTGCTGGGCAGGGCGTTGGCCCGTTCCGAACGCAACGAGGCGCGGGCCTGTCTCATCCGCGCTTCCGCTGCCGCCACGCCGGGGTTGGCGGCGAGGGCGCGGCTTTCCAGCGCGTCGAGCACCGGATCGCCCAGCGCCGTCCACCACGCCGCGGCGGCGGGCGCTTGCGCGCTGGCGCCGTCGGCAGCCCGCGCGAATTGCGCGCCGGGGCTTACGGGTTTGGCGGCTTCCGGCCCGCGATAATCCGGCCCAGCCGTGCAGGCGGCCAGCGCGAGCAGGGGAAGGGCAATGAAGGGAAAACGCATGGAACCAGCCTCAATGCATCGCGACGGCTTGCCCCTGGGGCAAGGGGCGCAGGAACAGGACCAGCGGCAGCACGGCGATGATGCCGACCGCCAGCATGGTGAAAATGTCGTTATAGGTCATCACCAATGCCTCCCGCTGGATCGTGCCCGCCAGCGTGCGGAGCGCGGCTTCCTGACCGCCCAGGCCATGGGCCAGCCCGCCGATGTAATCCTGCACCTGGCCGCTATTGGCGTTCAGGCTTTCCTCTATGCGGCGGCTGTGCAGCCAGCTTCGCTGATCCTGGATGGTGGCGATCCCCGCCAGCGCCAGCGATCCGCCCAGATTGCGGACCGCGTTGAACAGCCCGGCGGCATCGCCCGCATCCTCCCGCGGGACGGACGCGATGGCGGCCTGGTTCAGGAACAGAAATCCGAAGATCGTGCCGGTGCCGCGCAGCAATTGCGACGCGATGAAATCCTCGCCGCCCGCCTGGTTGGTCAGCACCGTGTCGATCCAGCAGCTCGTCGCCATGATGAGCAGCCCGGCGCAGACCGCCACGCGTATGTCCAGATGCCGGATCAGCAGCGGCGTCAGCGGCATCAGCATCAGGCTGGGAATGCCCGACAGCAGCACGATCCGCCCCGATTGCAGCGCGTCGTAACCGGCGATGGCGGCCAGGAACTGCGGAATGACGAAGGCGGTGCCGTAAAGCATCATGCCGATCACCAGCCCCATCAGCGCCACCGCGCCGAACTGCCGGTCCAGCAGCAATTTCAGCCGGATCACCGGCCTTTTCGCGAAATATTGCCCGGCGAACAACAGGATGAAGCCGATGCCGGAGACGATCGACATCAGCACGATCTCCCGGCTCTGGAACCATTGTTCGCGCTGCCCCTCCTCCAGCACGATGGTCAGGCCGCCCAGCCCCAACGCCATGCCCGCAATGCCCAGCCAGTCGGCCTCCCGCAATTCGCTCAGCAGCGGCTTCTGGTGCGGCATCGTCACCAGCAGCAGCGTGATCAGGACGATGCCCACCGGCAGGTTGATGAAGAAGGCATAGTGCCAGCTAATATTCTCCGTCAGCCAGCCGCCGATCAGCGGACCCAGGACCGGCCCCAATATCGCGGTGACGCCGAACAGCGCGTTGCCGATCGGCTGCTGCGACCGGGGCAGGCGCATGGCAATGATCGTCATCGCCGTGGGGATCAGCGCCCCGCCGGTAAAGCCCTGGCCGACGCGCCCGATGATCATGGTCGTCAGATCGTCGGCGATGCCGCACAGCATCGAAAAGCCGGTGAACAGGAAGGCGGCGGTTAGCAGCAGCGTGCGCAGCCCCAACAGCCGTTCCAGCCAGGCCGCTAGCGGGATGACGATGATTTCCGCCACCAGATAGGATGTCGCGATCCACGTCCCTTCGGTGCCGCTGGCGCCGATTTCGCCCTGTATGGTGGGCAGGGCGGAATTGACGATGGAAATGTCCAGCGTCGCCATCATCGCGCCCAGGCTGCCCGCCGCGACCGCCAGCCATGCGGCGGCGTCGGCGCGTTCGGGCGCGGGGGGCGATGGCGAAGCGGCGGCGGCGGTCATCCGCCGGTCCGTGCGTTATGCCGCTCCTGCTCCCGGCGGATCTGCGCGGCGGCGTCCCTGGCCGAACGGGTGTCGACCGAAACCTCCACCGACATGCCGGGCACCAGCAGCTTGCGGGTTTCCGGCCCGGCGTCAATGGCGATGCGGACGGGGATGCGCTGGACTATCTTGGTGAAATTGCCCGTGGCGTTCTGCGGCGGCAGGACGGAAAATTGCGCGCCGGTGCCGGGCGCGATGCTGGCCACCCGGCCGCGCAGTTCGACGCCGGGCAGCGCGTCCACCTCGATCGTCACGGGCTGACCGACGCGCATCAGGCCCAGTTGCGTCTCCTTGAAATTCGCCTCGACATAGAGGCTGGCCCTGGGGACCAGGGTCATCAGCCGGGTCGCCGCCTGGATGAACTGGCCCTGCCGCACGCTCCGGTCGCCGATCCGTCCGTCGACCGCGGCGCGCAGGATGGTCGCTTCCACATCCGTATTGGCGGCGGACAGTTGGGCGCGGGCGGCCTCGCCCTGGGCCTGCGCCTGCCTGACCTGCGCCTCCAGCGTGGCGACCCGCTTCTGCGCGCTGGTCAGCGCGGCCTGCGCGGCGGCGGCCCTGGCTTTGGCCTGTGTTGCCTGATTCTGAAGCTCCGACAGGCGCTCGCGGCTCTCCGCGCCGCTGGCGGCCAGCGGGCGATATCGTTCCGCCTCGCTCGCGGCGAAGGCGGCGTTGGCGTTGGCGGCGTCCCGTTCCGCCTTCGCCTGGGCGATGGCGGCGCGCTGTTCCTCGATCTGGGCGGCCACGCCAGCGGCGCTGGCCCTGGCCACGTCGATCTGCGCCACCGATTGCGCCGCCTGCGCCCGATAGTCGCGGGGGTCGATCTGGACCAGCGGCTGCCCCGCCTTCACATCCTGATTCTCCTCCACGAAGACGCGGTCGACATAGCCGGAAACCTTCGGCGCGATGGTGATCGAATCGGACTGGACATAGGCGTCGTTGGTCGATTCCTGATATCGCCCGACGGCTTCGTACCGGATGAACCACAGCACGCCGCCGACGATCAGCGCCAGCGCCGCCAGCAGCAGGGCCAGCCGCACGCGGGGATTGTTGAGCAGGGAAGAGCGACTCTGGCCCGAGTCGCCGGCGGATGCGGAGGTGGAGGCCATATCGTCAGAACTCATGAAAAACCGGAAATTCGAATCTCGACCCATATGCTCGCTCTTGCAGCACCTCGCAATACCATTTATTGAGGTTCCTCATGAATCTCTCCGACGAACAACTGCTGACGGATTTGTCCCGCGTCATCACCCTGATGCGCAGATCCTTCGACCGTGCCATGACGGAGCAGGGCGCGTCCCTGGCCCAAACGAAGCTGCTGACGTGCATAAAGGCGCAGTCGGGAACGGCGCGCGCGGCCGATATCGCCGAGATTATGAGCATTGCGCCGCGGACCGTGACCGAGGCGCTGGACGGGCTGGAACGCGAAGGGTTGATCCAGCGGACGCCCGACAAGGCGGACCGGCGGGTCAAGCGGCTGACCCTGACCCCGGCCGGGGAAGCGGCCGTAGCCGTGACCGAACCCCTGCGCCGCGAACTCAGCGCAAAGATGTTGGCGGCTCTAAACCCGTCGGATCGGGCGCATTTTCATGCTGCACTGCAAAAATTACTGGAGGCGCTGGCCGACGGTTGACCTTTGATTCGCGCTTTTTTCTCTGTTATCATCCCGCCGTCGACCAGCATAAGCCTGGCGGCAGGGGAGAGTGCGATGGAGCGTATGCATCATAGCATGTGCCAGTGCAGCGTCGGGCTGTTGAGCCTGTTCAGCGCGTCGGCGTTGATGCTGACAGGCACGTTGTTCGTCCTGCTCAACTGATTGCACCCCACCGCGACCATCCTTCCCGGCGCGCCGCCGCTTCATGCGAGTGCGACGCGCCCCTTCGGGATCAATCCTTTTCGATCTGACCGACGTCGCGCACCGCGCCGCGCGCCGCATTGGTCGTCAGCGCGGCATAGGCGCGCAAAGCGGGCGAAACGTTGCGCTTGCGGCCGAACGGCTTCCACGCCCTGGCGCCCCGGCTCTCCATCTCCGCCTTGCGTTCCGCGATGACGGCGTCGTCCAGGTCCAGCCTGATGACGCGGTTCGGAATGTCGATGACGATCGGATCGCCGGTCGCGACCAGCGCGATCAGCCCGCCTTCCGCCGCTTCGGGCGAGACATGGCCGATGGAAAGGCCGGATGTGCCGCCCGAAAAACGCCCGTCGGTGATCAGCGCGCAGGCCTTGCCCAGCCCTTTCGACTTCAGATAGCTTGTCGGATAGAGCATTTCCTGCATCCCCGGCCCGCCCTTCGGCCCTTCGTAACGGATGACGACCACGTCGCCCGCCTTCACCTCGTTGCCGAGGATGCCCGCGACCGCCGCGTCCTGGCTTTCATAGACCCGTGCCGTGCCGTGGAAGGTCAGGATGGATTCGTCCACGCCCGCCGTCTTCACGATGCAGCCTTCCGGCGCGATATTGCCGAACAGGACCGCCAGCCCGCCATCCTTGGAGAAGGGGTGCTCCGCGCTGCGGATGACGCCGGTCTCGCGGTCGGTGTCCAGTTCCTTCCAGCGGTTCGACTGGCTGAAGGCGACCGTCGTGCGCACGCCGCCCGGCGCTGCCTTGAAGAAATCCTGCACCGCCGCGCTGTTGGTGCGGCTGATGTCCCAGCGATTGAGCGCCTCGCCCATGGTCGTGCTGTGGACGGTCGGCAGGCTGGCGTCGATCAGGCCCGCCCGTTCGAGCTGGCCCAGGATCGCCATGATGCCGCCTGCGCGGTGGACATCCTCCATATGCACGTCCTGCTTGGCGGGCGCGACCTTGCACAGGCAGGGAACCCTGCGCGACAGCCGGTCGATGTCCGCCATGGTGAAGTCGACCCCGCCCTCATAAGCGGCGGCCAGCAGGTGCAGCACCGTATTGGTCGACCCGCCCATGGCGATGTCCAGGCTCATCGCATTTTCGAACGCGGCGAAGCTGGCGATGGAGCGGGGCAGGACCGATGCGTCCTCCTGCTCATACCAGCGCTTGGCGAGATCGACGATGGTGCGGCCCGCCTCCAGGAACAGCTTCTCCCGGTCGCTATGGGTCGCCAGCGTCGATCCATTGCCGGGAAGCGAGAGGCCGAGCGCTTCGGTCAGGCAGTTCATCGAATTGGCGGTGAACATGCCGGAGCAACTGCCGCAGGTCGGGCAGGCCGACCGTTCGATGACCTTCACTTCCTCGTCAGTATAGCTTTCGTCGGCGGCGGCGACCATGGCGTCGACCAGGTCGAGCGCGATGGTCTGGCCATGGATGTCCGCCTTGCCCGCTTCCATCGGCCCGCCGGACACGAAGATGGCGGGGATGTTGAGGCGCATCGCCGCCATCAGCATGCCGGGCGTGATCTTGTCGCAGTTGGAGATGCAGACCAGCGCGTCGGCGGTATGGGCGTTGACCATATATTCGACGCTGTCGGCGATCAGGTCACGGCTGGGCAGCGAATAGAGCATGCCGTCATGGCCCATGGCGATGCCGTCGTCGACCGCGATGGTGTTGAATTCCTTGGCGACGCCGCCCGCCGCCTCGATCTCGCGGGCGACCAACTGGCCCAGATCCTTCAGATGGACATGGCCCGGCACGAACTGGGTGAAGCTGTTGGCGATGGCGATGATCGGCTTGCCGAAATCCTCGTCCTTCATGCCCGTGGCGCGCCACAGGCCGCGCGCGCCCGCCATGTTGCGGCCATGGGTGCTGGTGCGTGAACGATAATGCGGCATGATATTTCCTCGGTTCCTCGCGTCCTGAATACGCCTGCATGAACAAGTTGTGAAATATATTGCAAAGCCAATATAAAGTCGCATGGTGAATGAATGATCGACCTGCGCCAACTCAACCATTTCCTTGCCGTGGCGGATGAACTGCATTTCGGCCGCGCCGCCGAACGGCTGGGCATGACGCAACCGCCGCTCAGCCAGTCGATCATGGCGCTGGAGAGGGAATTGGGCGCGCCGCTCTTCGCCCGCACTAAACGCCATGTCGCGCTCACCCCCTTCGGCGCGCAATGGCTGGAGCATGTTCGCCCGGCGGTGGCCGCGATCGCCGAACTCGGCCCCATGGCGCAACGCCTGCGGGACGGGACGGCGGGTCGGCTGGCGCTCTCCTTCGTCAGCCCCGCCGACTACTCCATCCTGCCTTCGCTGGTGCGGCGCTATTCCACCGCCTTCCCCAACGTCGAGATGGCCTTGGCGGAGGCCACCAGCGACGTCCAGATCGAGGCGCTGGTCGAAGGGCGGATCGACGCGGGCATATTGATCCCTCCGGCATCGGGCCTGCCCGCGCTCATCGAATATCGCCCGCTGCTCCGAGAACCGCTGGTCGCCGCCGTGCCGGATAGCTGGGTCGCGGACGGAAGCCTGCGCGTCGAGCAGGGCAGGCTGACGGGGGAGGATTGGCTGGACCAGCCGCTGCTGCTCTTCCCGCGCCATGTGTCCCCCACTTTTCACGACCTTATCATCGACCATTATCGGGCCAAGGGGCGGACGCCGCATATCCGCCAGCGCGCCATCCAGATGCAGACCATCATCAGCCTGGTCTCGGCGGAGATGGGCATGGCGCTGGTCCCCGCCTCGCTCCGGAATCTGGCGCGGACCGGCGTGCGTTATCTGCCGCTCGCCGATGCCGCGCCGGTTCTGGAAACCGGCCTCGCCTGGCGCCGCGCGGATGAGGCGCCGACATTGCTCGCGCTGGTGCGCATCGCGCTGGAGGCGAGGGAGAATGCCCTCGCCGGATGAGACGGTCAGTCCGTTATCGCACCACCGCCCGCGTGTAGAGATGCCAGGTCGCATAACCCAGCACCGGCAGCACCACCGCCAGCCCCACCAGCGCGGGCAGCGCGCCCAGCACCAGCAACGCCACGACGATCAGGCCCCAGATCGCGACCGTCACCGGATTGTGCCATGCCACCCGGCATGACGTGCGCAACGCCACGCCCCAATTGACCGGCCTGTCCACCGCCATGGGGAAGGACACGACGCTCACCGCCAGCGTCAGCAGCGCGAAGCCGAAGCCGACCAGATTGCCGACCACGATCATCTCCCAGCCCTCCGGCGTGCCGAACACCGCCGACAGGAACGCCCCAACGGAGGATGTCGACCCCGGCACATTTTCCAGCGTCGCATGATAGATGAACCAGGCCGCCGCCATCCACGCCATGAACAGCAGCGCCAGCACGCAGGTCAGGTCGAACAGGGCGGACCCGCCCGGCTTGCGGATCACGTCCAGGAAATGGCGCCAGCGAGCGTCCAGCCCCGCCTCCCGCCGCCGCGCCAGTTCGTAAAAGCCGCTGGCGAAGGCCGGCCCCAACAGGATCGCGCCCGCGACCAGCGGGAATATCAGCGGCAGGATGGACATGCGGCTGGCCGACATGATCGCCAGCGCGACGATCACCGGATAGATGAAGCCGATGAACACCAGATCGCCCCGCTTGGCGAGGAAATCGTCCCACCCCTGACGCAGGGCGATGCGCAGATCTTCGAAACCGATAGTGCGGATGGAAATATCTTGCCCCGCGGACTCCGCCTGGGACGGATGAGCCATTGCCATGGTTCGCTCTCCTGACCGAACGCCACGACGCGCCTTGCTCTGCTTTGGTCCTCTGTCGGGACATGCCCGTCTTTCGGGGCGGGCATCTCTCGGCATGAGGGGAGCGCCTCATGGCCAATGGCGGCATCCTACACGTGGAATGCGGGGGCCGCCAGTGCTTTGATCGGACCGGCCGTCGCTACGGCATGCCTGCGCGGCGACAATGCCAGCCTAGCATGCCCGATGGTTATCAAGAATGTCATTTCGTTCAGCGATTTCCTGGCCATCCCCGTCTACCGAAATGGGGACAGACCTGCACCACGCAGGCGATCGGGAGGATCATATGCGGATTTCATCGGCCGGGATTGCTCTGCTTTCCAGCATCGCCCTTGCCGCCATCGCCCCGCCGGGCGCGGCCCTTGCCCAGCAGAATGATTTAGCCGGAAACCGTACGGCCAGCGTGCCCGAACAGCCGCCCGAAGCCGACATCGTCGTTTCGGGTTCCCGCATCGTGCGGGACGGCTTCAACGCGCCGACGCCCATATCCGTGATCGGCGCCGACCAGGTGGAGAACCGGGCGGCGATCAGCATCGGCTCCGTATTGCAGGAGGCGCCTGCGTTCCGCCCTAGCCAGAATCCTTCCGCCGCCCGCACCTTCACCAACAGCGGCTATTATGCCGATCTGCGCGGGCTGGACGCCAACCGCACGCTGGTGCTGGTGGACGGCCACCGCTTCGTCCCCACCTCCAACGTCGGCACCGTCGACCTCAGCCTCATCCCCACCTTCCTGGTCGAGCGGGCCGAGGTGGTGACCGGCGGCGCGTCCGCCGCCTGGGGATCGGACGCCGTCGCAGGCGTCGTCAACATCATCCTGAACCACAAGCTGACCGGCCTGCGCGGCGAAGCGCAGGCGGGCATTTCGGAAGAGGGCGACGGATATAATATGAAGGCGGCGCTGGGCGGCGGCACCGGCTTCGCCGACGGCGCGGGCCATATCATCCTGGGCGCCGAATATTCCTATGACGAAGGGGTGGGCGACAATTACACCCGCGACTGGGGGCGGGAGGAATGGTGGTTCGTCACCAATCCCAATTTTGCGACCAACGGCCAACCGGCGCGCATCTGGACCAGGAACGTCCATTATGCTTCGCAGACGCCCGGCGGCCTGATTGCCACCGGCCCGCTGCGCGGCACCGCCTTTGCGCCCGACGGCACCCCCTTCCAGTTCAATTTCGGGGAAGTGTGGGGCGACGACCAGATCGGCGGCGACGGTTACGGCACCAGTTCCTGGACCGGCGTCAACATCCGGCAGCCGCATGAGCGCATCGTGGCGATGGGCCGCGTCAGCTTCGAAAGCGGCGACACGACCTTTTTCGCGGAGGGTAATTACGCCCATGTCGACTGGACCGTGCCCAGCATCGGCACGCGCAATTTCGGGACGCAGACGCCCAGCACCAGCGCCTTTTCGCCCATCGTCGTCAGCGCGGACAATCCCTTCATCCCAGCAGCGACGCGGGCGGCCATCGACAATTACAACGCGACCCGCCCCGCTGGCGCGCCCGCGCTGACCAGCTTCCAGTTCGGCCGCTTCGGGACGGAGAATTTCCAGCAGATCGTCAGCAAGGCGAATGAAACCGCCCGCGGCGTGATCGGCGCGGAAGGAAAGTTCGGCGGCGTCAAATGGGATGTCTATGCACAACATGGCCAGAACCGTTTCGTCCGGGGCGTCATCGGTCAGCGGATAGAGGCGAATTGGCGCCGCGCCATCGATGTGGTGAGCGTGACGCAGAACGGCGTCTCGATCCCCGTGTGCCGCGACCTGCTCAGCCCCAATGCCGCCATTCGCGAAGCGGCGGCGGGCTGCGTGCCCTATAATATCTTCGGCACCGACACGGCGAGCGACGCGGCCAAGGCCTATGTGACCGGCCTCTCGCTCCAGCGTCAGAAGACGACGCAGACGGTGGTCGCGGGCAATCTTCAGGCGGAACCTTTCTCAACCTGGGCAGGCCCCGTGTCCATCGCGACCGGCATCGAATATCGACGGGAGACATTGCTTTCCATCCCCAGCCCGCTGGAGGCCGCCCGCGCCTTTTCCAGCGCCAATTCCGCTTTCGTGGATGGAAACTTCGACGTGAAGGAAGCCTATGTCGAGGCGCTGGTCCCGCTGGCGGCGGACAAGCCCTTCTTCCGCCACCTGGATGTCAACGCCGCGGCGCGCTATGCCGATTACAGCGGCGCGGGCAGCGTCTGGACGTGGAAGGCCGGCGTGAACTGGTCAATCACCGATGAATTCCGGGTTCGCGCCACGCGCTCCCGCGATGTCCGCGCGCCCAACCTTACCGAAATGTTCACGCCGGAAAGAAACCAGAATGCGCGCGTCATCGACCCGGTGACCAACACGGCCTATACGGTGCGCACCTTCTCCGTCGGCAATCGCAACCTGAAGCCCGAAGTCGCCAATTCCCTGACGGCCGGTTTCGTCTATCAGCCGCAATGGGCGTCCGGCCTGCAATTGTCGGTCGACTATTACGATATCGACATAAAGGGCGTCATCAACACGTCCAACGCGCAGGTCGTGCTGGATTCCTGCGTTGCGGGCGACGCCAGCCGGTGCGCCTTCATCACCCGCCCGGCCGCCAACGGACCGATCACGGAGATGGTGACGCCCTATCTGAACCTCAACCGGTTCCAGACCAGCGGCGTCGACGTGGAACTGTCCTATCGCATGCCGTTGGGGGCGGGCAATCTCAGCACCCGGCTGCTCGCCACCTATGTCTGGGACTATACGCTGACCGACACGACCGGCGCCATCGACCGGTCGGGCCAGAACGGCACGCCGGTGAACGGCGGCACGACCGGCATGGTCGACCTGACGATGAACGCCACCATCGCCTATGACACGGACGATTTCGGCGTGAACCTGCAGGCGCGCTACATCAATGGGGGGAAGATCGACACGGCGGCGGTGCCGGGCACGGCCACCAGCCTCAACATCAACAAGATTCCCAGCCGCGTCTATTTCAACCTGGGCGGGAAGCTGACCCTGACGCGCAGCGAGGACGGCGACCGCAAGGTGGAATTGTTCGGGACCGTCGACAATCTGCTGGACACCGATCCGCCATTCCCCTCCTTCGACGGGACATATTATGATCTGATCGGGCGCGCCTATCGCCTTGGCGTGCGTTTCCGTTACTGACGGGCCTTGGGGAGAGTGAAGATGCGCAGGAACAAGGCGGTGATCGCCGTAAGCATCGCCGCTCTGGCGCTTGCCGGATGCGCCACCGCGCCGACGGCGGCGCGTCCGGCCTCCCCGATTCCGGCGGACCCGCTTTCGGTTTTCGGCCATCGAACCGTGCTGGAATTCGGCCCCGCCTTGCTGGCGGCGAAAAATGCCCCGCCCGGCACCGTCGTCACCGCCAGCGGGGGCGTGCCCAATTTGTGGGCGGCCCCCGACCCCGCGCTGGCCGCGTCGGTCGGCGGCCATGCGGATGGCGCGCCCCCGCCGCCCAATCCGGGCGTGGCCGACCTTGCCGGCAATGCGGAGACGCAGACGCTGCGCATGTCGCTGAAGCATCCCGATGTCCGCATCATCGTCACCACGACAGAGGGGCTGTACCGCATCGTCGCCCGCCGTTCCTCCGGAATCGCCTCCGTCGCGGACCTTCGGGGCAAGCGGATCGCGGTGTTCGTCAACACTTCCGCCGCCTTCTACCTCCACCGGCTGCTGAAGGGCGCGGGCCTCAGCGAAGCGGACGTCACTATCGTCCCCCTGACCGCGAAGGCGGGCGCCGACGCCCTGATCAAGGGCGATGTCGACGCGCTCTCCACCTGGGAACCGGAGGCGGAACGGGCGTCCCTGGCGCTGGGCGACAACGGCCTCAGCATCCAGCCTGAGGGCGTCTATCGCGAAATATACAGCCTGAACGCCAAGGCCGCCACGCTGGCCGATCCGGCGAAGCGGGCACAGGTCGTCGCCTTCCTGCGCGAACTGCTGGTCGGTTGCCGCAAGGCGGAGGAAGACCCCGCCGAAATGCAGGCCATGCTGGCGGAGCGGACCGGCCAGAACCTCCAACTCATCCGCCAGTCATGGCATCATCACCGCTTCCCCTGCACGCTTCCCGGCGATCTGCTGGACGTGATGGTGGAGGAGGAGCAATGGCTCGCGAAAATCGATGGCCGCCAGCCGCGAGACCGAGCCGCGCTCTCCCGGCTTATCGACGCCAGCCTGTTGCGGGAAGCCGCTGCGCCCTGACGTCCCTCAAGACCCGACCGGCTCCACGTCCAGCCTGACCACCCCTGCCACGTCGCCGCGCGCCAGCGGATAGCGGCTCAGCACCAGTGGATCATGGCCGGGGATGATGTGGCTTTCCGAACTGGCCAGTTCCCGCATCCGGTCGAAGCCGAACAGCATGTCGGTCATGCTGTCGAAGGAGGGGAAGGGTCGGGCCTGCTCGAAATTGGCGTAGAGATGCGCGGCGTCCGACCCCAGCACCACCCAGCCGCGCCGGGTCTTCACCCTGACCACCTGCAACCCCCGCGTATGCCCGCCGACCCGGTGCAGAGTCAGACCCGGCGCCAGTTCGCTGTCGCCGTCGTGAAATTGCAGCCGCCCGTCGAACAGCCGCCCGATCATGGCCTGGACATCGCCCGGCTCATAGGCGTGGCGCAGCGGTTCGTGGCACATGCACCGGCCGGTGCAATAGGCCATTTCCGCATCCTGCACATGGTAGCGCGCCTGCGGGAACATCGCATGATTGCCCGCATGGTCGAAATGCATGTGCGATATGATGACGTCGCTGACCGTGGCGGCGTCGATGCCGATGGTCCTCAACCCCTCGTTCACCGGGCGCACCAGTTGCCGGTTGCGCTTAAGCCCCATCGCCGCGTCGAAGCCGGTGTCCAGCACATAGGTGCCGTGATCGCCGACAATCGCCCAGACGAAATAGTCCAGCGGCATCGGCCGGTCGTGCGGATCGCCGCCGACGAAATTGGCCGACGCGGTCCGGTCGTGATGGCCGTACTGGACGGCATAGACTTGGTAGCAATCTTCCAACGGCTATTCTCCGAACGCGTCCTGTCCCATTCAGCCGATTTCGACCCCGGCCCATTGCTCCACGACCCTGGCCATCATCGTGAAGTCGGCATCCGGCCCGAACTGCGCGGCCGTGATGTCCAGCATCGTCTTGGCCAGATTGCCCAGCATCATGGGTACGCCCAATGCCTGCGCCTCGTCCAGGCAAAGGCGGACATCCTTCAGCGACAGGCCCGTCGCAAAGCCGAAATCGAAGGTGCGCGGCACGACGGCGCGGGGGAATTTGTCCTTCGTCGCGCTGTTCTGCCCGCTCGATACATTGAGCACGTCCAGCATCACCCTGGGGTCCAGCCCGGCCTTCACGCCCATCGCCATGCCTTCGGACGTCGCGGCCAGAGCCACCACCGACATGATGTTGTTGATCAGCTTCATCGTCTGCGCCTGCCCCGGCTGGGCGCCGACGGGAATGACCTTGCCGAAATGGGAGAGCAGCGGCGTGACCTCTTCCTGCACGGCGGGCAGCGCGGCCAGCATCAGCGTCAGCTTGCCCGCCAGCGCCCCGGCGCGCCCGCCGCTGACCGGCGCGTCCGCGAAAGCCTTGTCGCGGTCCGCCAGCGCGACGGCTGCGTCCATCGAAGCGCGCGAACCGACGGTGGACAGGTCGACCATGATCCGGACCCTCGTCTCCGCCAGTTCCGCCGCCACGTCCCGGACGATCTGGGGGGAGGGGAGGCTGGTGAAGACGATTTCCGACCGGTCGCCCACCTCCGCCACGCTTTCGCCCGCCACGCCGCCTGCCGCCGCGAAATCCTCTCGCGCCGCGCCGTCTATGTCATAGGCGATCACCACATGGCCGTTCTTCAGCAATCGGGGCGCCATCGCACTGCCCATGCTGCCCAGGCCGATAAATCCCAAATTCCGGCTTTGCGTCATCAATCGCTCCATCAGCGGGCCAGCCATCCACCCTCGATCGGCAGGATCGCCCCATTCATATCCGTTCCGGCCGGGCCGCACAGCAACAGAAGCACTTCCGCGACGCTGTCGGCGTCGACGAACCGGCCACTGGGCTGCTTGCCGTCCAGAAAGCGTATCTCGGCTTCGGGTCGGGTCAGCCCTTCCTCGATCATCATCCGCTCCAGCCGGTCTGACCAGAGCGGCGTCAGCACCGATCCCGGCATCAGCGCGTGGCAGGTGATCGGCCCGCCCGCCGTTTCCAGCGCGGTCGCCCGCGTCAGCCCCTGGATCGCCGTCTTGGTGGTGACATAGTCCACGCGATTGACGGTGCCGCGATAGCCGTAGACCGACGTCATGTTGAACACCCGCCCATAATGGGCCGCCCGCATCCCCGGCAGCACCATCTGGGTGGCAAGGAAGGCGGCGGTCACGTTGACGGCCAGCGCTTCGGTCCATTTCTCTATGGGGAAATCCTCTATCCGGGCGAAATGCCGGACGACGGCGTTGTTGATCAGGATATGGACCGGACCCAGCGCTTCCTCGGTACGGTCGACCAGCTCCCGCACCGCCGCCGTCTGGCGCAGGTCGGCGCGGCAATAGAGGGCGCGGACGCCGAATTCCCGTTCGATCGCTTCCGTGAGGCAGGCGGCTTCCTCCGGCTCTTCCAGCCCGTGCAGCATGACGTTCGCCCCGGCCGACGCCAATTTGCGCGCCATCGCTTGGCCCAGCCCCCCGACCGATCCAGTGATCAGCGCATTGCGGCCGGTCAGTCTCCTGGCGTCAGTCATGGTCCGTCACCGTCAGTTCGGTAAAGCGCGAAACATCATCGAACCGATCCAGCGCCAGCGCGGCGTCGACCAGGCGTTCGGTCTGGTCTGCGGAGAGCGTTCCGGCCACATTTTCGCGGAACTTAGCCACGATCTCTTCGGTGGTCATCGGATTTTCCGCCGATCCGCGATTATGCTCCTCGACTTCCTGCAGGATCGTGCCGTCGGTCAGTTCCACCGAAATCACGCCCTTGAACTGCTCCGGACCGGGCAGCGTCTCGTCCACCCGATAGTCTACCCGTCGCGTCAGGGAGAGGATGGCCTCGTCGCGGAGGAATTCCGGCTGATAGGCGTCCTTCCCTAGCCGCCCGCGCACCAGCGCCTCGGCCAGCGTATATTGCAGGCTGACGCGTCCGTGCGAGTCGGTCAGCGGATGCAGCTTCTCGTCCTGCGGTTCGCAGACGATGCCGACGATATAGGGCGCGACGTCGCAACGGATGCGGCTAATCCGCTCCTCCGAAAGGCCGTGTCGCTCGCGCAGCCGCAGCAGCGCGCTGATATAGGGATGGATCACATGGGCGGCGGGAAAGGGCTTGAACGATGCGTTGCGGCTTTCCCATTCGTCCCCCAGCGCCTCGGTCAACCGGTTCCAGTCCGGGACGACGGCGCTGTCCTGAAGATGGGAGGCATAAAGGCCGAACCGCCCCTCCAGCACTTCGCCAGGGCCGGTGACGCCCGCCTTCGCCAGCGTCGCGGCGGCGATCCCGCTCTGCGCCGCCCAGCCGGGGTGCAGGAATTTGGATTGCGTGCCGTCTACCCAGCATTGGATCAGCCCCGCCGCGAAGCTGCCGGTGATCCCGGCCGCGCAGATCATCTGGCGCTGGTCCAGCGACTGCATCTTCGCCGCCAGCCAGCTTACGCCGAAGGGCGCGAACAGGCCGGATGGGTGGAAACCCCGCTTGTGGAACTGCCCCGGCGCCAGGCTGCCGACCCGGCAGCTTATCTCATTGCCGATGGCGACGGCCAGGATCGCGTCGCGCCCGCCGCTGCGCAGACGGTCGCCCAGCGCCAGCGCCGCCGCGACCGCAGGGCTGCTCATATGGACGATGGATTCATTGTGCGTGTCGTCAAATTCCAGCGCCTGCGACAGCGCGCCATTGGCGAAGGCCGCGCCCGACATGCTGGCCCGGGCCTTCGCGCCCCAGATGCGGGCCTCCGTTCCGGGATGCAGGTTGGCGGTGGCGCGGCGCACCGACTCGCCGAAGGGGCGCTGGCCGCCGGCGATGGAGAGGCCGATGACGTCGATGATCCGCAATCTGGTCGCGGTCACAACATCTTCGGGCAGATCCCCGAAGCGTAATCCCCCTACCCATTCCGACAATTTTTGCGAGGCGGCTATCACCCTCAAACCCCTCCAGTTCATTTTTTGAGATACCGGTATCATGATTTGGATACGACGCGAACGGCTTCGGCACAAGCCCCAAAACTTCAGATCATCTCTTTGTGACGGATTCAGCCCCGATGCGGTTGCCGGGGATGCCAGGCTGTTACGGCTTCGACGTCAATCTCCGGGCCGCTGACCGCCGCAATCCTCGCCAGCATCATATAAGTGCAGGCGATGATGAGGACTTCGAAGATGGCGGGCAGGCTGAAATGCTCCTGCATGGATGCCAATGTCCGGTCCGAAGGCGAGACGTTCGTCACCACTTCGCTGACGAATTCGCACAGACAGGCTTCGTCTGCCGCGAAGGCGACGAAATCCCCGGTTTCAAGGGCTTTCATCTCCGCATCCGTCATACCCAGCGCGGCGGCGATGCTCTCATGATGATAGATTTCATAGTCGGATCGGGAGAGATAGGCGACCCGCAGGATGATCAGTTCCCGCTGGCGCTGGCCGATGCCGATGTCGAAAATGGCGGCCCGCCCCAGCGCGCGCTGGGCCGCCCAGAAGGCGTCCGGGGCGTGCATGGCCATGCGCGATATGTTCAGCACGCGGCCGAAGGCGCCCGACAGGACTTCCCGTTTCGTGTCGGAAAGGGTGGCGGGGTCCGGATAGGGAATGCGGGGCATGGAATCTCCTGTTTCTTCTACTTTTCAAAGGGTTTTCGCCGACGCGGGGCATGTCGGCGGCGGCTGCGCTATCGAATATCGTTATGCTGATGGCCTATCATGTTGTGCCTCTCCGTTACTTTGGCCCTAGCTAAAGCGAGCGATCTTATGGTACCGGTATCTCATAAAGATGCAAAGAGGATGCGATCCATGTCCGACAATCTCTTTTCCCTGCAAGGGCGCAAGGCGTTGGTCGTGGGCTGCGACAGCGGCATAGGGCTGGCCTGCGCCCGTGCCATCGCCGCGGCGGGCGCGAGTCTGGTGATGTCGGGACTGGACAGCGAAAGGGGGGAGGCGCTGGCGCGGGAGATCGCTTCGGACAGCGGCCGATCCGTCCATTATCGCGCCGTCGACGTTCGCGAAGAGAAAAGCGTCGAAACGCTCGTGGCGGCGGCGGCGGAAATGATGGGCGGGCTGGACATTGCGATGAACAATGCGGGCATTCCCGGCCCGGCCGCCGCCATCCAGGATCTAAAGGCCGCCGATTTCGACAATCTGTTCGCGATCAACGTGCGGGGGGCATGGCTGGGCATGAAATATCAGGTTCCGGCCATGCTGGCGGCGGGGCAGGGCGGTTCCATCGTCAACCTCGCCTCTACCGCCGCCTTGTCGGGGCTTGCCTTTGTCAGCGCCTATTCCGCCAGCAAACATGCGGTCGCCGGGCTGACCAAATCCGCCGCCATCGAACTTGCCCCCCACAATATCCGGGTGAACGCGATCGCGCCGGGGCCGGTCCAGACCGGCCTGCTGCACAATATGCGGGCCAATCGCAGCCAGGTCGGCCATGCGCCGCCCGCATCCGTGCCGATGGGCCGCGTCGCCCAGCCGGAGGAGATGGCGGGAACGGTCGTCTGGCTGGCCTCGCAGGCGTCATCCTTCGTCACCGGATCGATCATATCCGTCGACGGCGGCGTGATCGCGGCCTGATCGGAAAAGCACATGCGCCACACAGATGGCGGAAAGACGGAGGAGATGGAGATGGCGGCGGAGGCAAGGAGATGAGCGGCGGAGCCCCTATCGATGCGGTGCGCACCGGGTCCGGCGCGGAGGCGGCGGTGGGCGCGGCGCTCGACGGCATTACCTCGGCCCGGCTCAGGATTGTCCCGCCGCTGCTGCTGGGCTTCATCATGCTGTTCGATTCCTGGGACAGCATCGCCATCGCCTATGTCATGCCGTCCCTGACCCGCGAATGGCATCTGACGCCGGTGGCCGCGGGCAGCCTGATCTCCGCGGGCTATGCCGGGCAGTTCGTCGGCGCGATCCTGCTGGGTTCGCTGGCCGAACGGTTCGGCCGGATGCCGGTGTTTCTGGCCTCGGTCGTCTGGATGGGATTGCTGGCGATCTTCTGCGCGCTGACGCCCGATTACGGGACGCTGTTCGCCCTGCGCGTGGTCCAGGGCGTGGCGATCGGCGGCGCGCTGCCGGTATCGATCACCTATATCAACGAAATCGCGCCTTCCGCCACGCGGGGCCGCTACTTCGGCATATTCCAGTTCATCACCATGGCCGGTTACGCGGCGGCCTCCTTTTCCAGCACGGTCGTCATCCCTTATCTGGGATGGCGCTGGCTGTTCGCCTTCGGGGCGACGCCCCTGTTGCTGCTGCCGGTGGTGGTGATGCTGCTGCCGGAATCGCCGCGCTGGCTGGTCCGCAGCGGTCGCGCGGCGGACGCGGCGCGGGCGCTCCGCAAATTCGGCGATCCCACCGCCGAACCGCAGGCGTTCCACGCCGCCGGGTCGACAGCCGGACCCGCGCCGCGCCTGCCAGCGACCGTCCTCTTCTCCCCCGAATTCCGGCGGCGCACGACGGTCGTCATGCTGCTCTGGTTCTTCACATCCTTTGCCAGCTTCGGGCTGACGACCTGGCTGCCGTCCATCTATGTGTCGGTCTTCCATATTCCGGTGGCGACGGCGCTGCGCTATTCGGCGACGGCCAGCCTGCTGTTCCTCGTCCTGGCCCCGACCATCGCGCTGGTGATCGACAGCGTCGGCCGCCGTCCGCTGGCGATAGGCGGATCGCTGATCGCCACCTGCGCGTTGCTGACGCTGGGCTTCACCCTGCCGAAGGATGTGATGATCCTGGTGCCATTGGTGATTGCGGGTCAGCTTTCGATCTTCACCGGCTCCATCGTCCTGTGGCCCTATACGGCGGAAACCTACCCCACCCATGTCCGGGCGGTCGCGCTGGGCCTCAGCAGTTCGCTGGCGCGGGGGGCGTCCACGCTGACGCCCGTCGTCGTGGGCGCGATCCTGGCGAGCGGGGCTTCGGTCGCCATCGTCTTCGGCATATTCGGCCTGTGCGCCGCCGGGGCACTGATCCTGTGGGTGACGGCCACCAAGGAAACCGCCCGGATGCGGCTGGACGCGATCTGATGCTGGATGCCGACGCGCGCGCCGTGCTCGACCTCATGGAAGCGAGCGGCAGGCCGCCGCTCCACACGCTGAGCGTCGAAGAAGCGCGGGCGGCCGTCCGCGCCTCGCTGGACGCGTTGGGCAAGCCGCCCCCGCCGGTCGGGGAACAGGATATTTTCGCGGACGGTCCGCTGGGCGCCGTCCCCCTCAAATTATACCGCCCCTTGCATGCGCCGGAGGATGTTCCGCTGCCGGTCATGGTCTATTTCCACGGCGGCGGCTGGATGACCGGGGATCTCGCCTATGGCGCATGGTTCTGCGCCTCGCTGGCGGATCGGGCCGGGATCGCGGTGGTTTCGGTGGATTACAGGCTGGCCCCCGAATATCCCTTTCCCGCCGGGCTGGAGGATTGCGTGGCCGCACTCCGTCATGTCCGTCGCGAGGCTCCGGCACTGGCCATTGACGGGACGCGCATCGCCGTCGGCGGAGATTCCGCTGGCGGCAATCTCGCCGCCGCGTGCGCGCTATGGGCGCGGGACGAAGGGCTACCGCTCAGCGCGCAGATATTGCTCTATCCGGTGACCGATCTGATGGAGGAGCATGAATCCTATCGCCGCAATGCCGACGGATTCGGCCTGACGGCGGATGCGATGCGATGGTTCCGCGACGCCTACCGGAACGGGGCCGATGCCGCCGACTGGCGCCTGTCGCCGCTGCGCGCCCGGCGGCTGAAGGGCGTTGCGCCCGCGCTGGTGCTGACCTGCGGCTTCGACCCCCTGTGCGCGGAGGGCGACGCCTATGCGGACCGGCTGGCGGGCGCGGGCGTACCGGTGAACCGCATCCGCTATACCGACCAGATACACGGCTTCGTCCTGTGGGCGAAAAGGGTGCGCGCCGCCGATCAGGCCCTGTCGCAAATAGCGGAGGAATTGCGCGGCAGGCTGTTCGCCTGAACCAGCGGGAGGATGATGAACATGGCAAAGGACCAGATTTTCGACACCCACGCCCATCTGATCGCGGATGACGACGTCGCCTATCCGCCGTCGCCCATGCGCGGCACGACCCATGTGACGCGGATGACCTATACGGCCACCGCCGAATGGCTGATCGGCCAGATGGACCGCAATGGCGTCGGCAAGGCGTGCATCGTGCAGCGCGGCCATGTCTATGGCTATGACAACAGCTACATCATCGATTCGGGCAGGAAATATCCCGACCGCTTCGTGCCGGTGGTCATATTGGACGCGCAGGATCCGGAAACGCCCGCCAGATATCGCGACATGGTGCTGAACCAGGGCGTGCGCGGCTTGCGCCTCGCCCAGACGCATTTCGAATATTACGACACCGCGTGGATGAATTCGCCCATGGCCATGGAATGCTGGCGGACGGTGGCCGATCTGGGGACGCCGGTGGCGATCATCTTCTTCCGCAGGCATTTATCCTGGGGCCTGCCGGCGCTGAAGTTCATCGCGGAATCCTTGCCGTCGCTGCGGATCATCGTCGATCATATCGGCACGCCGCACACCCTCTCCAACCCCGAAAAGGCGCGCTATGTCGAGGCGGGGCTGGACAGTTCGATGCCGCCGCCGCCGGATTTCGGCATTGCCGAGACCATCTCCATCTTCGAAAAACTGCCCAATGTCAGCTTCAAGTTCACGGAGATCAACATGGAACGGCTGGCCGACCAGAAGGCGGAACCCGCCGCCTTCATCCGGCGGCTTGCGGATGCCTTCGGCGCGGACAGGTTGATGTGGGGTTCCGATCTGGGGCAAAGCGAATGGCCCTATGAGGAAAAGGCGGCATGGGCGCGACGGGCGGCGGGCGAACTCAGTCCCGACGAACGGCGCGCCTTCCTCTACGAGACGGCGGAGAGGCTGTATGAACGCTGAGCTTCGGGTCGACACGCACGCCCATATCTGGGGGGAGGCCATGCCCTTCTGGAGCAAGGCCTGGAACCGGCCGGCCTACCCCTATACGGTCGAAACCTATCTCGAAACGCTGGACGCCAGCGGCGTGGAGTGCGCGGTGATCGCGGCGGCCAGCCTGTTCGGCACCTATAATGACTATGTGATCCGCGCCTTGCGCCAGCATAAGCGCCTGCGCGGAACCGTGATCGTCGATCCGGAGATCGGCCTGTATGAGCTGGAAGCGATGCGACGCGACGGCGTGGTCGGCGTCCGCCTGCAACTCTTCCACACCGACCTGCCGGACTTCGCCGATGACGGCCATAATCGCCTGTTCCATCGGCTTCGCGACCTCGACATGCATGTCCACGTCAATATCGAAGCGCATCGTCTTGCCGCCGTGCTGGAGGGCCTGCGACCTAGCGGGGTCAAGGTGGTGATCGACCATTTCGGCTGGCCGGACGCGGAAAAGGGGGTGGACTGCCCCGGCTTCCAGGCGGCGGTCGACGCCTGTCGCGACGGGCGGGCCTGGGTGAAGCTGTCCGGCGGTTTCCGGCGGCCCGATCAGGACATACCCCGCCTGTTCGCGCAGGCCTATGTCGAACGCGTCGGCACTGACAGGCTCTTCTGGGGCAGCGACGCGCCCTTCGTGGGCATGGAGGGCAAGGTGACGCACCGGGAGACGTTGGACCAGCTCAGCTATTGGCTGCCCGATCCGGAGATGCGCGCCGCTATCCACCGCAATGCCCATGATTTCTACTTCGCCTGAGCCGGGCGCGACGAAGGGAGTTTGAAAACGCCATTTGCCCGCGCCACCGTACCGTCGGCGCCCATCAGCACGCCGTCGCAAAAGGCGAGGGAACGGGTGACGCGCAACAGGCGAACGCGGGATTCCAGCCAGTCGCCGGGCAGGGCGCCGCGCATGAAGTCGATGGTCAGCGATATGGTGGGCGCATGGGGCACCGCGCAGCCCGCCTGCACGTTCAGCCCAAGGGAGACGTCCAGGATCGCCGAAAGCCAGCCGCCATGGGCATGGCCGGAATAGCTGCAATTATGCGAAGAAACCCGGAACCCCAGGCGGACGGCTTCCTCTGCGGTGGGTTCGAAGGGGTCCGCGATGTAGAAGGGGCCGTTGAGATGATGGAAGGGGTCGATGTCGGCGCCTTCCTTGACGCGCCAGCCGGGCGGGGCGGATAATTGCGGCGGGTTCATGACTTTTCTCCGTTATGGCTTGCTGCGGCGATGTGATACCGGTACCAATTTCTTAGGGACAGGATGATGGAAAGGCAAATGCCATGAAGAAGAGCAAGGTCATCATAAGCTGCGCGCTGACGGGGAGCATGCATACGCCCGCCATGTCGCCATTCCTGCCGATCACGCCGGAAAAGATCGCGGAGGAGGGGATAGCGGCGCACCGGGCGGGCGCGGCCATATTGCACCTGCACGCCCGCGATCCAGGCAATGGCCGCCCGACCCCCTCGGCCGAAGTCTTCATGCAGTTCCTGCCGCAGCTTCATGCGGAGACGGACGCGGTGATCAACATCAGCACGGGCGGCGGGCCGGGCATGACGCTGGAGGAAAGGCTGCGCGCGGCGGTGCAGGTCAGCCCCGAACTCTGCTCGCTCAACATGGGCTGCATGAACATCAACCTGTCGGACCTGGCGGGCCGGTATGACTTCAAACATGATTGGGAAAAACCCTTTCTGGAGGCCACGGAAGATCTGGTGGCCAAGAACACGTTCCGCGACATCCGCCATATCATAGAGACGTTGGGACCGGGCGGCACCCGGTTCGAGATGGAATGTTATGAGATCGGCCATCTCCACAATATCGCCTATTTCGCTGACAAGGGGCTGTTGAAGCCGCCCTTCCTGATCCAGTCGGTGCTGGGCGTGACCGGCGGCATGAGCGCGGACGCCGACAGCGTCTTCTTCATGCGCCAGACCGCCGACCGGCTGTTCGGCAATGATTATATCTGGTCGCTTTTCGGCGCGGGACGGCACCAGATGGGCGCGTGCACCATGGGGGCGCTGATGGGTTCCAGCGTGCGGGTTGGGCTGGAGGACAGCCTGTTCATCTCCAGGGGGCAGCTTGCCCACAGCAATGCCGATCAGGTGCTGAAGATCCGCCGCATCCTGGACGAGCTGGGCCTGGAGGTCGCGACTGCCGACGAAGCCCGGCAGATGCTGGCTCTGAAGGGGCGTGAGAACATCAACCTCTGAACGCCTGATCGGCTCCCGAATCAAAGACCCGTCATGCTGAACTTGTTTCAGCATCCATTTCTCCCCACGCGCCTTGGCTTGTGGGGCACGATGGACGCAGAAACAAGTTCAGCATGACGAAGGCGATAAAGGCGCTGTCCTAGGCCGTAAACTCATAAATGGCGCGTTCGAGGTTTGAGGCAAAAAGGCCCAGCACAAGAAGAGAGGGCGCAGGAATATGTCGATATTTCGAGCCCTCTTGACGCCGGGATGGGCCTTTTTGGTCAAATCCGCAGGACGTCAAAATGGCTTCCATCTCGAACCGAAATGCGCTTGCAAAGGTGTCCAACCTTCGCGGCGCGCATTTCGGCCCGATATGTTCGCCATTTTGGCGCCTCGAACGCGCCATTTATGAGTTTACGGCCTAGATCGTCTCCAGCTTTCGCCGCGCCGTTTCGGTCGTGGCGAATATCCAGAGCAACGCCGCCCCGAAGGCAAAGGCCGCGAAGGCGCTGTAGACCAGCGAAATCGCCGCCCCGGTGCTCAATATCACCCCCACGAACAGCGGCGTCAGCATCGACGCCGCCCGCGCCATGGAACTGGAAACGCCCATGCCCACCGCGCGCAGATGGGTGGGGAAGCTTTCCGCCGTATAGGGCCATTGGATGAAGGAGCTGAGCGCGCTGCCCAGCGTGCCGATCACCACCAGCGCCACCAGCGCCCCGGTGTCGAAGCGGAAGAGGGCGAGCGACAGCAGCGCCATCCCTGCCGCGATGCAGCCGCCGATGGCATAGGGCCGCCGCCCGACCCGGTCCATGGTCGCGCCGATGAACGGCGTGGCGATCAGGAACAATATCGGCGTCGCCGCAGCATAGCGCAGCGCGTCGGCCAGCGGGATATTATAGACCGTGACGAAGATAGACGGCGCCCAGGTGGTGAGCCCGAAATTGGTGAAGGCGACCGTGAACCAGATGCTCATCAGGATGACGGTCGATGCGCGCTGCCGGGGCGCGAACAGGGCGGAGATGGGAATCCTGGCCGGTCCCTGAAGGCTGGGCGCGGCGGGGCGCAAGTCGGCGTCGGTCAGATCGATCCTGCCGCCCAATTTGGCGAGCGCGCCCGGCACCTGTGCAGCGCGGCCGGTGCGCGCCAGCCAGCGCGGCGATTCCGGCAGCATCAGCATCACGACCGGCAGCAGCAGCAGCGGAATGCCGCCCAGCCCGATCAGCCATCGCCACCCCAGCATGGGTATGACGACGGTGCTGGAAAGGGAGGCGGCGGCATAGCCGCTCATGCACAGCCACTGGAAGATCATGAAATAACGGCCGCGAGTCATCGTCGGCGCCAGTTCGTTGATATAGGTGATCGAAACCGGCAGCGCGCCGCCGATCGCCAGCCCCTGAACGAAGCGGATCGCCAGCAGCGCCTCCGGCCCCGGCGCGACGGTGCAGGCCAGCGCCAGCGTCGCCATGACCGCGACGGACGCGACGAACACCGGCATCCGCCCGAACCGTTCGGCCAGCGATCCGAGCGCGATGGCGCCCATGAACTGGCCGATATATCCCGAAGAGATCAGCGCGCCCATCATCGCGGGATGCAGGCCCCATTCGCGGGAGAGTGATGGCATGACATAAGCGATGGCGATGCTGTCCCAGGAATCGAACAGCATGATGAAACCCATCAGCAAGGGTGCCAATATGCCCACCCGAAAGGTGCGGAGATTGTCGAGCGTGTCCCCCACGCGCAGTTCCAAAGGACTGGCGGCCGTCCTGTCGGCCTGAGCAGCGGTCAGGCTGTCCATGATGCGATCCTCTCCTGTTCCGGCCGGGCGTCCAGCGGATGCTGCGCCCTTTCTCGATGCCATTGCTTAGCTGTCCCGCAAGCAGGGCGCAATGATACCGTTCCCAAAATAACCGCGCCGAAGCTGCATGCATGATGGAGGACAGCCTTGCGCCACGCCGCCCCTCCGGCGCTTCCCCGCCGTCAAGCTCGCCAAACAGCCCGAAAAGCGCCAATCCGACCGCAGTCCTAAATCCGCCGCCCGACCATCCACTGAATTTCCTCGCCTTTCCGTCATGCTGAACTTGTTTCAGCATCCATTTCTCCCCACGCGCCAAGCTGGGAAGACACAAGCTGCAACCGGACCCAAGAAAATATCATTATATAACATATATTTAAATGCACTCCTCCGCCCCCGCAGCCGGAGCGCCCAAAACCATCGGCCACTCAATGCCGCGATCATGCGAGCAGCCCCAAAATCCAGCAAAAAATCTCGTGCCATGCTATGCGCATATATTATGCTGTAACGATACGTAGATATTCTCTGGCATAGTGGAGGCCATATTTCCTTGCCAAACGGGCGCCATATCGGCGCGAACGATGGCCCATGACCCCAGGCGGAACTTGCCTTCTCGGTCATTTTCGCCGTCACGCCGTTTGACACCGGCCCAACTCTGAGATACCGGTAACAAATATTCCGCCATTGCGCTGACGTCGCCCGGCAGGAAAAATAAGAGGAGGAGGGGTGAAATGAATTTGCAGGGTGCATTGCTTTGCCGCAGTTCGGCCTTCGCGCTGACATGCGCGGCCGTCGCGGCGCTGTCTCCGGCCTTCGCGCAGGACAATCCTCCTGCGGACCAGTCCCCGGCGCAATCCAGCGCCGCCGCCCCCAGCGACGCCGACATCGTCGTCACCGGTTCCCGCGTCGGCCGTAAGGGCTATGACGCGCCGACGCCGGTCAATGTCGTTGGGGAGGAACGGCTGAAGCAACTGGCCATCGACAATGTGGCGGACGCGCTGAACCAGATTCCGTCCTTCCGCCCGATCAACACGCCGGCTTCCACCTTCTTCCGGGTGTCCGGCAATATCGGCGCCCGCACGCTCGACCTGCGCGGCCTGGGCGCGACGCGGACGCTGACCCTGGTCGACGGCCGCCGCTTCGTGCCTAGCGCGGATGACGGCACGGTCGACATCAACGGCGTCCCGTCCATGCTGATCCAGCGGACCGAAGTCGTGACCGGCGGCGCTTCCGCCGCCTATGGCGCGAACGCGGTGTCGGGCGTGGTCAACCTGATCCTCGACACGAAACTCAACGGCATAAAGGCCAATGCCAGCTACGGCATCAGCCAGCGGGGCGACGCTTCCAGCCTGTTCGTCGGCGCTGCGGGCGGCACGGATTTCGCGGGCGGGCGCGGGCATATCGTCGCTGCCGTCGAATATGCCAGGGAAGGCGGCATCGGCCCGTGCGAGGAACGAAGCTGGTGCACCCGCTACACCAATTACGTTCCCAATCCCGGCTATAATACGACGACCCGCACCAGCACCAACGGCCTTCCGGCGACGCTGGTCCTTCAGGGCACGTCCTTCGTCTATAATGAGAATGGCATCCTGGTCGGGGCGCGCAAGCCCAACGGCACGGGTGGGACCATCACTTTGGGTCAGCAGGTGCTGAACACCGGCGCGACGTCGCTGCCCAACGCGCTGCGGGGCAAGCAGTTCGATTCCAGCGGCAATCTGGTCCCTTATCAGTTCGGCAATTATCTGAGCGGCATATTGCAACAGCTCGACGATCCGACCCAGCCTTATGCGTTGGGCCTCAGCCCACTGCCGCTGATGGTGCCGACGAAGCATGTGTCCGGCACGGTCCATGCCGATTATGAACTGACGGACGCCATCACCGCATCGGTCGAATTCATGTATTCAAAGGTGACGGGCGGCCCCACGGCCCGTTCCGCGCCGCTGGACGCGGGCGTCGCCATCGACATCAACAATCCCTTCGTGTCCAACGCGACGCGGGCGACCATCCTGGCCGCCGATCCGTCGATCACCCATCTGATCGTCAATTCGTCAAGCTGGGCGCTGGGCAGCCTGTCCAAGGCGACCAGCAAGGTGAACACTTATCGCGGCGCCTTCGCCCTGAAGGGCGAATTGTCCGAACATTGGGATTGGGACGCCTATTACACCTATGGCCGCGTCGACAGCCGGGTGGGCGCGGACAACAACCGCCTGGCCGAATGGAACAACGCGCTGGACGTGGTGTCCGCCCCCGCCGGTCTGCCCGGCATAGCGGCGGGCACGCCGATCTGCCGCACCACCATCGCCAATCCGACCAACGGCTGCATCCCGATCAACCTGTTCGGCTTCGGCAATATCAGCCAGGCGGCCATCGACCGCTACATCGTCCCCGAATGGCAGACCCGCCGGTTCGAACAGCATGCCGCCGCCGTCAACCTGCGCGGATCGCCCTTCTCCACCTGGGCGGGCGAGGTGAAGGTCGCCCTGGGCGGCGAATGGCGCCGCGACACGGCAGAGGGTGATGTCGATCCCAACACGCGGGCGGGCAAATTCATCGCCGCCAACGGATCGGTGCTTCCCTTCACCAAGACCAGCGTGGTCGAAGGCTATCTGGAGGTCGCCGTTCCCCTGCTCAAGGATTCGGCGCTGGGCCGGTCGCTGGATGTGGACGGCGCCATCCGCCAGACCCATTACGACCCCTTCGGCAACGCCACGACATGGAAGCTGGGCGCGGTCTACAGCCCGATCGAGGACATCACCTTCCGCGTGACGCGCTCCCGCGACATTCGCGCGCCCTCCGCCCGCGAATCCAGCCCCAACGCGACGACGATCCAGTTGCCGCTGCCCGATCCGTTCGTCGGCGGCACGACCAGCCAGTTCGTTGTGACCGGCGGCAATCCGGGGCTGAACCTGGAAAAGGGCGACACCTTCACCGCGGGCGTGGTGCTGCGGCCGTCCTTCATCCGCAACCTCAACATTTCCATCGACTATTATGACATCAAGGTGAAGGGCGCCATCGACTCCCTGACCGGGACCGCTATCGCCAACGCCTGCAAGCAGAAGAATCTGCTCTGCAACCTGATCCAGTTCAATCCCAACGGATCGATCAACACGGTCTTTTCCAATTTCCAGAACCTCAGCAAGCTTCATGCGGAGGGGATAGAATTGGTTTCCGACTATCAGGTGCCCGCTTTGGGCGGCAATCTCAATTTCCAGATCAACGGCAACTATGTGATCGACCTGTCGACCATCGACGCGACGGGGGTGAAGACGCAGCTCGACAACTGGACCGGCAACGCCGGATCGGTGACGAATATCCAGGGCGTGCCGCGCTGGAAACTGGACGGCGTGATCACCTATTCGCGGCCGACCTGGTCCATGACCTTCCACGGCCGCTATATTCCCCGCGCCCTGCTGGACCCGACCAAGATCGGCCCGGAACAGGCCGGTTACGACATCAACGATCCGAACAGCATCAGCGAAAACCATATTTCCGCGCGCTTCTACCTCGACATGACGGGAACGCTGAAGGTCAACGACTCCTTCGAGATTTTCGGCACCGTCAACAATGTGTTCGACAAGGACCAGCCGCAGGAACTGCGTTTGATCGGCAATCCGTTGCATTTCGATCCGATCGGGCGTTTCTTCAAGATCGGGGTGCGGACGCGGTGGTGACGGCAGGCGGCGGGCACTGGAGATAATCGATGTACGACAAGACCGACCTTCGTTCGACATTGGCAGGCTCCCCCGCCGGGGCCGCGCCGGTGGACCGGTTGTACGACGCGGAATATGGCCTGTTCTACCGCGATCCGCCGGTGGAGGATGATGATCGCGGCAGGAACTGGTATGTGCGCGGCCAGAATTTCGTCATCGCCTATAGCGAGGCGCTGCCCGGCGCGACCTTCGAACGGACCGGGCAGGCGGACGAATATATGGTCCTGCTGCCCGATGAAGACACCCCCGCCATCGCCAGCGCGGGGAACCAGAGCGAACGGAGCGGGGGATATGCGCTGTTCGTCATGCCGCCGGGCGACAGCCGGATCACGCTGGAGAAGGGTGGGCGCATCGTCCGCATCTTCTCCGCCCGGTCGCCGGATCTGGTGGCGAAATGCCCCAATGCCGACGCCTATGCGGATCGGCATGCGAACATCCCGCCCTTCCAGCCCTGGCCGGAACCGCCGGGGGGATACAGGGTGCGCCTCTATTCGCTGGACGTGCCAATCGAGCCGGGGCGGTTCGGGCGCATCTGGCGCTGCACCACGGTCATGGTCAACATCCCCAACAGGCAGAAGGGGCCACGCGATGTCACCAAGGTGTCGCCCCATCATCATGACGATTTCGAACAATGTTCGCTCGCGCTGGAGGGGGAATGGCGGCATCATATGCGCTGGCCCTGGGCAGTGGACATGAACAAATGGCATGACGACGTGCATGTCGCTGTGGATTCGCCGTCGGTGACGGTGATCCCGGCGCAGGTGATCCACACGTCCACCTGGCATTCGGACGCCAATCAACTGGTCGACATCTTCGCGCCGCCACGGATCGACTTCTCGCTGAAGCCCGGATGGGTGCTGAATGAGGGCGACTATCCGATGCCGGCCCAATAGGAGGGATATTTTGGATCGCAAACCAAGCCTGATCGAACGCCTTCGCGCCAAGGACGCGTTCCTGGTCGGCACCTGGGCGAAGATCGCGTCGCTGGAGACGGTCGAACTGATCGGCCATGCCGGTTTCGACTTCGCCGTGGTGGACATGGAACATGCGCCGCACAGCTTCCAGACGGCCTATCAGGCCATCGCGACGGCGCAGGCGGTCGGGCTTCACGTAATGGCCCGCCTGCCGGACCGGAGCGGCGGCGCAGTACAGAGACTGCTGGACGCGGGCATAGACGGGCTGCTCGTCCCCAGGGTGGAGACGCCCGAAATCGCTGCGGAGGTGACGGCGGCCATGGCCTTTCCTCCGCTGGGATCGCGGGGCATGGGCTATACCTCCCGCGCGGCCCGCTGGGGGCTGGACAGCGCGGCGGACTATCTGGAGCGGGGGCGCAACCATGTCATGCGCGGCGTCCAGATCGAGGACGTCAGCGCGCTGGAGCAGATTGACGGCATATTGGCCGCCCCCGCGCTCAACGCCGTCTTCATCGGCTTCGGCGATCTGGCGCTGAGTTCGGGCCTGCCCGGATCGCACCCGACGCTGCGCGGGCTGGAGGCGAAGGTGCTGGAGGCGGCGAGGGCGAAGGGCGTGCCCTGCGGCACCGCCGTGCAGACGCCGGAGGAAGCAGTGCGCTGCCGCGAGGCGGGCTATTCCTTCGTCATGATCAGCGCCGACACGACCTTGTTCGCCCATGCGGCGCGCAAATTGATGGACGACACGAAAAACGCGTTGGGGCGCTGAAAACGAAGAGGCGAAAATGGTTTCACTATTGGACGAAAATGTCGCGGACCAGGCGGTGGAGGATCGGATTTCCAGCCTGCTGGTCGGCGCGGTCGACATGCATTGCCACAGCGGCCCGTCGGTCATGCCCCGGTCGCTCGACCATATAGAGGCGTTGCAGGATGCGGCGGACGCGGGATTTCGCGCCATGCTGATCAAGGATCATTATTATTCCGCGACGCCGATCACCGAACTGCTGAACCGGTCGCACGGCCATTTGAAGGTGCAGTTGTTTTCGGGCGTCCCGCTCAACAACACGACCGGCGGTTTCAACAAATATGCGGTCGACCACGGCATCGCCCTGGGCGCGAAACTGGTGTGGATGCCCACCTTCGCGTCGAAAAATCATGTAGAGGCGGACCAGAAGCGCAAGAAAGGCTTCCCCCACACCATAAAGCCGCTGCTGCCGCCCGATCCGCTGACCCCGCTGGACGCCAACGGCGCCCTGAAGGACGAGGTGAAGGAGATATTGGACATCATCGCCGAACATGACGTGATCCTGTCGGGCGGCCACCTCCATATCTCCGAAATCTTCCCTGTGTTCGAGGAGGCGGTCAGGCGCGGCGTCAAGCGGTTGCTGGTCAACCACCCGACCTTCATCATCGGCGCGTCGCTGGACGACATCCGCCAACTGGTGGGCATGGGCGCTTATATCGAACATTCGCTCTGCATGTTCATCCAGATGGTCGGCCGCGAACAGGCGATGTTCCCGCCGGAGGAACTGGACGCGCTGATCCGGGCGGGCACGGTGGACCGCACCATATTGGCGTCCGATCTGGGTCAGGTGGGCAATGATCGCCCGGTCGACGGCTTCCGGGGCGTGATCCGCAATTGCATCGGCCTGGGTTATTCGGATGAGGATATCCGCAAGATGATCTCGACCAATGCCCTGCGCCTGCTCGGTCTGGAGGATTGACGGGGTACCGCGCCCGCCCTCAGTTTATCATGGCACGGCCCACCGAGTTACGGTAACGAGCTTCCATCAGGAGGAGCCACTTGCCGGTATCGAAGAAAGCCAACGGAACGATCCGGATGCGCGACGTCGCGGAACGGGCGCAGGTCTCGCGCATGACCGTGTCGCGGGCGCTGAACAGCCCGGAATCCGTGAACGAGACGCTGCGCAACCGCGTGCTGGAGGCGGTGCAGGAACTGGGTTACGTCCACAACCATCTGGCGCGCAGCCTGTCCTCGCGCCGTTCCAACGTCATCGGCCTGGTCCTGCCCAGCCTGGAAAACTCCATCTTCTCCCAGACGGTGAAGGGCATATCGGACGTGCTGCGACCGCTCGGCTATCATCTGATGGTGGCGGAAAGCTCCGACGATCCGGAGGATGAGGAACAGGTCATCGCCGCCTTCCTGGCGCAGCGGGTAGGGGGGCTGATCCTGCATTCGACCAACCATTCGCCCACGGCCGTCCGGATGCTGAAGGCGTCGGACACGCCGGTCGTGGAAAATGGCGATTTCCCGGTCGACCCGGTCGACATGGTGGTCAGCTATTCCAACCGCGCCGCCGCCAAGGCGATGACGCTGCACCTGGCGCGTCTGGGCTATAAGCGGATCGTCTTTGCAGGGCTAGCCGCCAATCCCCGCGCCGCCGAACGGCAACGCGGCTTTCAGGACGCGCTGGCGGAAATCGGGCAGAAGGCGGATCGCAAGCATGCGGTCGCCGTGTCCCGCGGCTTCGGCGGCGGGACGGAGGCGATTTCCTATATAGAGGCGAATGTGCCCGACGCCGACGCGCTGTTCTGCGCGGGCGACGTGCTGGCCGTCGGCGCGCTGCTGGAGTGCGACAGGCGCGGATGGGCCGTGCCGGATCGGCTGGCCATCGCCAGTTTCGACGATCTGGACCTGATGCGCCATGTCAGCCCGGCGATCACCTCGCTGCGCCTGCCGCGCTATGAGATCGGCCGCCGCAGCGCCCAGATGATCCTGGACAGGATCGAGGAACGCACCATGCCGGTCACGACGATCGACCTGGGCTTCGAAATCGTCCAGCGCGCCAGTTCCTAAGCAATTGCCGAAGCAAATTCGGGGCCGATTCGGGTGGAAGACATTCCCCCTCCCGCAAGCGGGAGGGGGACTATGGTCGCCAACCTCCGCCAATGGCCATTTCCCCACCTTCCGATCCTCCCCGCGCAACCCAGCTCCTTCACTCCGCCGCCTGATCCACTTCCGCAAAAGCCTCCCTCGCGATCCGCGTGGAATCCAGCCCGGCCGGTACGCCGCAATAAATGGCGACCTGCAGCAGCGCTTCGCGTATCTCATCCCTCGACAAGCCGTTGGTCAGCGCCGCCTTCACATGCAGCTTCAACTCATGCGGCCGGTTGAGCGCGCTGATCATGCCGATGTTGAGCAGGCTGCGGTCGCGCCGCGACAATCCCTCGCGCCCCCATATCTTGCCCCAGCAATATTCGGTCGACAATTGCTGCATGGGACGGCTGAAATCATCGGCATTGGCGAAGGAGCGTTCGACATAGTCGGCCCCCAGCACTTCCTTGCGCAATGCCAGTCCCCGCTCATATTCTTCCGTGGCCATGACGATCTCCTCTACCGATGATTTGAACCGCTATTCGGGCTTGCCGAAAGACTATGCGGATGCGATACCGGTAACAACAGTAAAAATCGCGGCATAAGCCATATTTTTCAAGGGAGGGATCGAAGATGCGGCTGGACGGGAGGATCGCCATCGTGACCGGCGCGGCGCGGGGCATCGGACGGGCGATCGCGCAGGGACTGGCCGAAGCGGGCGCGCATGTCGCGCTGACCGACGTGCATCGGGATGAAGCCGTCGAAGCGGCGCAGGCCATCGCCGGTGCAGGCGGCCAGGCCGCGCCCTTCGGCCTCGACGTTTCCGATGCGCAGGCGTGCGATGCGCTGGCGGCGCGGCTGGAGCGGGAGATCGGCCCGGTCTCCATCCTGGTGAACAATGCGGGCGTCATCTTCCCCGGCCGCATCGACGATCCGGGCGCGAAGGAAAAATGGGATCGCACGCTGGCGATCAACGTCGGCGGCCCGTTCAACATGTGCCGCGCCTTCTATCCGCAGCTTCGCGCCACCAGGGGGGCTGTGATCAACCTCGCCTCCATCCGCTCCTTCGTCGCCGCGCCCAATGCGGCGGCCTATGCGGCTTCCAAGGGCGCGGTGATGCAGTTGACGCGGGCGCTGGCGGTCGAATGGGGCGGCGACGGGATCAGGGTCAACGCCATCGCTCCGGGCTTCATCGAAACCACGCTGGTGCCGGACCATGAAAAGACGGCGGAACGCGAAGCCGCCATCCTCGCCAGGACGCCGCTGCGCCGCCAGGGCCGGCCGGACGAGATCGCGGGAACGGCGGTCTATCTGGCGTCGGACGCGGCGCGCTATGTGTCGGGGGCTATCATCCCGGTCGACGGCGCCTATCTGGCCGGGTGAGGAGGCTCGGCTTAAAATTCCTCCCCATGCTTGCATGGGGAGGGGGACCGCTCGCGAAGCGAGTGGTGGAGGGGAATTTCGGAGGTCGTGCCCCATTCCCCTCCACCAGCCTTCGACCGTCCCCATCTATCGATGGGGAGGATTAGCAACATCCGCCAACACTCAAACTACCCCCGAATGGCCAGGATCTGATCCTCATAACTCGCCGGATTGATCGCCACATCGATCAGAGCCGGACGACCGCTCGCCAAGGCGTCGGCAAAGGCTCCGGCAAGCCCACTTTCCTCCTCCACCCGACAGGCATGCCAGCCGAAACCGGCGGCGACCTGCGCGAAATCGGTGGGGGAGAAATCCACTCCCGCCGCCGCCAGTTGCCGCCGCCGCTGCTTGGCCCCGATCAACGTCAGGCAGGAATCGTTGAATACCACGACGATGGGCTTCGCCCCGCTCTGGACAGCCGTGCCCAGCTCGCCCAGGCACATCATCGCCCCGCCGTCTCCGGTAAAGGCGATGGTGGTGCGTTCCGGATCGGCCAGGCTGGCGGCAATCGCGGCGGGAATGGCGAAGCCCATGGTCGAAAGCCCCCGCGAGATCAGCGACCGGTTCGGCTCGTCGCACCGCCACATATGCAGCACCGGCAGCATATGCGCGCCCGCGTCAATGGTGATGCGGCTGTCCCCAGGCACCGCTTCCCGCGCCGCGCGAACCAGCGCCGCCGGAGAGATGCCCGAACCCCCGAAAATCTCCGCCGCCGCCCACAGGGCCTCCTTGCGCCGCTCCAGTTCGCCCGGCTCCCATCCGCTGCTGTCCACCGCATCGCGCAGGCTGGCGATGGAAGCGGCTATGTCGCCCACCACCGACAGGCGGGGCGCGAACAGCGGATGCTCAAAAGGATGATTAGTGAGTTCCACCGTCGGAATGGCGCCATATCGCCATGGCTGCGGCGGCCCTTCGACCGGATCGAAGCCATAGAGGATGATGAGGTCGGCGGACCCGATCAACGGCTGCTCCGGCACGCCATTGGCATATAGTCCCAAGCCGAGCGGCGCATTTTCCGACACCACCCCCTTCGCCTTGTAGGTGGCGAGCACGGGACAGCCGGTCGCCGCGACGAAGGCGCGCAAGGCTGCGGCTGCATCGGGAGACCGCGCCTGAAGCCCCGCCAGCAATATCGGCCGCCGGGCCGCAGCGACCAGCCTCTTCGCCTCCGCCAGCGCGGACGGGTCCGGCGCGGGCAGGGCAGGGGCGGGATGGGCCGCAGGCACCGGCCCGGACCGCCCGCGAATGAAGGAACCGGCGACCTCCAGATAGGCAGGCCCCGGCGGATTCCCCATGGCGGCGTCGATCAGCCGGTCCACCTCCGCGATGGGATCGCCGCCCCGCAGGTTGGACGAAGCCCGCAACATCGGCGCCAATATAGCCGTCTGGTCGATCCGTTGATGGCTGATATAGGCCTGATCATCCTCATAACCGTCCGCGATCAGCAGCATCGCCGCCCGGTCCAGATCGGCATAAGCCACGCCATTGGCAACCGCAGCCAGCCCCGGCCCCCGCGTCGTCATCGCCACGCCGGGCGCTCCGGTGATTTCGGCGGTGACGCAGGCCATCATCGCCGCCGCCGTCTCCGTCCGCGTCAGGATGAAGCGCATCCCCTGCTTTTCCGCCGCCGCGATGAAGTCCAGATTGCACTCGCCCCCCGGCACGCCGAAGATGAAGCGCGCCCCCTTTTCCGCGAGGCGGGCGACTATCGCCTCGCTTACCGTTCCAACGGTCATTCTCTTTTCCTTCCGGACGCCTGCCCTGTCAGATCGGCTGTTCCAAAGTGGGCGCGCTGTCCTCCAGCGTCACCCGGCGCATGTCGCGGGGATATTTCTTGTCGTCGAAGCGGGTGCCGCGATGCATGGTGCAGCGATTGTCCCAGATGACGAGGTCGCCGACCGCCCATTGATGCGCATAGACGAACGGCCGCTGGGTCGCGAATTCGGTGAGTTCGCGGATCAACGCCATGGCTTCGGGCCGCGGCCAGCCCTCTATCGCCCCGATATGCGCCGACAGATAAAGCGCAAGCCGCCCGGATTCCTTGTGCAGCCGCACCAGCCGCTGCGGGACCGGCGTGCACCGCTCCACCTCATCTGGACTGAAGGCGTCGAACCCCATCTGCTCGCGCGAATAGATGAGCGAATGATAAGCGACCAGATCCTTGGCGATGGCCTTCAATTCGTCCGGCAGATGGTCCCACGCCACCCGCGTGTCGATATATTCGGTCGCCCCGCCCACCGGCGGAATGACGCGGGCCTGCAGCATCGACCAATAGGCCGGCGTCGGCTTGAAGCTGCTGTCGCTGTGCCACAGCAGATTGCCCAGATTATACATGCGCCGCCGGTCGTCCGCGCCCCAGATCTGCCCGTCCGGACCCAGGTTGGAAATGTCGTTGATCTTCATGTTGGCGATGCGCCGCCGTTCCTGATCGACCAGCGTCGGCGTCTCTTCTATCGCGCCGAATTGTTCGGCGAAGGCGGCCTGTTCGTCGTCGCTCATCATCTGATTGGGGAAGACGACCACGCCATAACGGTCCATCGCGCCCTTGACGGCGGCCTTCTGCTCCGCCGTCAGCGGCCGGCGCAGGTCGATTCCCTCCGCCCGCGCCGCGAAATGCGGATGGGCGGGGGTGCATCGCAGCACATCGTCCCTGTCCATGATGGTCGAATGACTGGACATTCCGTTCTCCTGTCGACTGCCTGGGGCGCCCGCCCCGAAAGCATTTTGGTACCGGTCACAAACCTGTCTCGCACAAATGCCCCGCCGGTTCAAGCGAGAGACAGGCAAAGATATTTAAGCTCCAGATAATCATCCAGCCCGTACCGCGACCCTTCCCGGCCCAGGCCCGATTGCTTGACCCCGCCAAAGGGCGCCACTTCGGTGGAGATGATCCCGGTGTTGATGCCGACGATGCCGGATTCGATCCCCTCCGCCACGCGCCACACGCGGCCGATGTCGCGGGCGTAGAAATAGGCGGCCAAGCCGAATTCGCTGTCATTGGCGAGGGCGATGGCTTCGCCCTCCTCATCGAACTTCACCAGCGGCGCGAGCGGACCGAACGTCTCCTCCTCCAGCACCTGCATGCCCGGCCTGACGTCGCGCAGGACCGTCGGCGCGAAGAAGCGCGGCCCATCCGGGGCAGGGCGGCCGCCGGTCACGACCTGCGCGCCCTTCGCTACGGCATCGTCGATATGGCGCTGCACCTTCGCCACGGCGCGCTCATCGATCAGGGGGCCGATATCCACGCCGGGGCTGGTCCCTTCGCCGACCCGCAGCTTCGCGACGGCGGCAGCCATCTTCCCGACAAAGGCGTCATAAATGCCCGCCTGGACATAGAAACGGTTGGCGCAGATGCAGGTCTGCCCCGCATTGCGATATTTGGACTGGATCGCGCCCGCGACGGCGGCATCCAGATCGGCATCGTCGAACACGATGAAGGGCGCATTGCCGCCCAGTTCCAGGCTCAGCTTCTTGATGCTGCGCGACGCCTGCTCCATCAGCAGCCGCCCGACCGCCGTCGACCCCGTGAAGCTGATCTTGCGGATGACCGGATTGCCCGTCAGCTCGCCCCCGATTTCCGCCGCATCCCCCGTGACGACGTTGAAAAGCCCCTTGGGCACGCCTGCCTCGTCCGTGATTTCCGCTATGGCCAGCGCCGTGAAGGGCGTCAGTTCCGAAGGCTTCAGCACCATGCCGCACCCGGCGGCCAGCGCGGGGGCCAGCTTGCGCGTGATCATTGCGGCTGGGAAATTCCAGGGGGTGATCGCCGCGACGACGCCCACCGGCTGCTTCAGCACCATGATGCGCTTGTCCGCCGCAGGAGCGGGGATGACGTCGCCATAGGCGCGCTTCGCCTCCTCCCCGAACCATTGGAGGAAGGACGCGGCATAGACGATCTCGCCCCGCGCCTCCGCCAGCGGCTTGCCCTGTTCCTGCGTCAGCAGCGCGGCCAGCGCATCGGCCCGCTCCAGCATCAGTGCGGCGGCGCGTTGCAGGATTGCGGCTCTTTCTCCCGCCGGACGTGCCGCCCAGGCGGGCATGGCGGCGGCCGCGGCCGCTATCGCCCGCCGGGCATCCTCCCGCCCCATCGCCGGAACCCGGCCGATGATCGCGCCCGTGGCAGGATTGTCGACCGCAATCCATTCCCCATTGTCGACCCACTCGCCCGCGATGAAACATTGCTCGCGCTTCACTGCCTATTCCTTCGCCCGCATGCCGCCCACATCAATCCTTCAGACTGCCCGGACTCCATTTCTCATACCATGCGCGGGGCGGCACGGTGGTGGGCGTGTCGCCCTTGAACAGGTTGACGAACTCCCGCGTGCGGAAACGCCAGCGCCCGTCCTCGCACAGGACAAGATGGTCGATCTGCTCCGCGATCTGGATCGGCGCATGCGACGGCAGCACCGGCACGCCGTCCCCGGCGAACAGCATCATCACATTGTTCGTGCGGGCAAGGCCGGGTTCGATCAGTTCGGCCCGGAAATTGGCGATGACATGGCGGTTGACCCGCGGCCCCCGGCTCTGCCGCCAGACATAGAATTGATGGATCGCCTCGCGTCCCTTCAGGTTGAAGAAGGTGGCGTCCTCCAGATAATAGTCGCGGGTGTTCAGGCCCCCATTGACGTCCACCTCATGCCAATAGTCCGTGGCGTTGGCGAGCAGTAGCTGGGTCAGCATGATCCTGTCTTGCGCGGTCGTCGCCAAATCCCTCATCCTCTCCTTGGCCGGCGGGCCTTGGGTCACGAAATGCCTCCCGCCCGCTGTCTCACCAGAACATAGAATAGGGAATAACGCCCTGTCCGATCACCTTTGGTTATACTCGCGCCAAAAGACTTATTTTTTCCCGCCATGGGATTTTGCCACCGAAGGCGACAGGTTGAAATGGGCCCGTTCGCGGGACGGGAGAGGAGCGGAAGGTGAATAGTGGACAGCATGACCGGACGCTGGAACGCTGGCTGGACCGGTTTCAGGCCGCGCTCGTCGCTCGCGACAGGGAAGCTGTCCTTGCCCTTTTCGCGCCCGACCCATGCTATTGGCGCGATCTGGTCGCCTTCACCTGGAACATCGCGACGATGGAGGGGCGCGACGCCATAGCCAGGATGCTGGACGCCCAGATGGACGCCGTCCTGCCTTTCGCCGCCAGCCGCGAAGGCGGCGCGGAGGAAAAGGACGGGTTGGTCGAGGGCTGGTTCGATTTCGAAACCGCCGCCGGGCGGGGCAAGGGCCATGTCCGGCTGAAGGACGGCCGCTGCTTCACTCTGCTCACCGCCTTGCAGGAATTGAAGGGCTTCGAGGAACCGGGCGGGTCGCGGCGGCCCGAAGGCGTCGTTCATCGCGCCATGAAGGACAGGGAAACCTGGACGGAGGCGCGGGCCGCCGCCGCCCGGACGCTGGGGACGGAGGTTCAGCCCTATTGCCTGATCGTCGGCGGCAGCCAGGGCGGACTGGCGCTGGGCGCGCGGCTGAAGCGGCTGGGCGTCCCGACCCTTATCATCGACGCGCTGGAAAAGCCGGGGGACGCCTGGCGCAGCCGGTACAAATCGCTCTACCTGCACGATCCGGTCTGGCTGGACCATCTGCCCTATATCCCGTTCCCCGACCATTGGCCGGTCTACACCGCCAAGGACAAGATGGGCGACTGGCTGGAAATGTACGCCAAGGTGCTGGAACTGGACTTCTGGGGCTCCACCCGCTGCATCAAGGTCCATTATGACGCGGCGGCCGGGCGCTGGACCGTGACGGTCGATCGGGCAGGGCGGGAAATGGTGCTGCGCCCCGCGCAGTTGGTGCTGGCCACCGGATTGTCCGGCATCGCCAACAGGCCTGAATTCCCCGGCGCGGACAGCTTTCGCGGTGTGCAGTGCCACAGCAGCGACTATCAGGACGGCTCGGCCTTTGCGGGCAGGAATTGCGTGGTGGTCGGCTCCAACAATTCGGCGCACGACATTTGCGTCGACCTCTGGTCGAACGACGCGAAGGTGACGATGATCCAGCGTTCGCCCACCACCGTGATCAAGGCCAGCGCGCTCCGCCGCATTTCGGAGGAAGGCCCCTATTCCGAAAAGGGGATCGGGGCAGGCATCGACACCGACCGGGCGGATCTGATCTCCGCCTCCATCCCCTTTCGCCTGAAGGAGGCGGTCGACCGGCGCAACTGCGACCGGATTCGCAGGGAGGACGCGGCTTTCTACGAACGGCTGGCGGCATCGGGATTCCAGTTCGATTTCGGGGAGGACGGCACGGCCATAGCGGGCAAATATATGCGGCGCGCTTCGGGCTATTATATCGATGTCGGCGGGTCGGACCTGATCTGCGATGGAGAGATAAAAGTGCGCAGCGGCGTCGGCGTCGCGTCCCTCACGCCGGACGGGCTGGTGCTGACCGACGGCAGCGCATTGCCCGCCGACGCGATCATCTACGCCACCGGCTACGGCCCGATGGATGGTTGGGCGGAGATGCTGATTTCTAGGGAAGTCGCCGAAAAGGTCGGCCGCTGCTGGGGCCTGGGTTCGGACACGGCGATGGACCCTGGCCCCTGGGAAGGCGAACTTCGCAACATGTGGAAACCGACCCGGCAGGAGGGGCTGTGGTTCCACGGCGGCAATCTGGCCCAGTCCCGCTTCCACTCGCTGCATCTGGCGCTGCAACTCAAGGCGCGGATGGAGGGGATGGAAACTCCTGTCCACCAACCCGAAGCCGTAACCAGAGCGCCGCTTCCCGATGACATGATGACGCCCCAGGAGGCATGAGCACGACGCCTAAATTGGCAGCATGGACAAGTTCGGAAATGTCGGGAAATGGCCAGCCCAAGACATTCCCCTCCCGCAGGCGGGAGGGGCTAGGGGTGGGCGCGAGCGTAGCGAGCTTCCGGCTTAACCGTTGCGAAACAGCGCAGATGTCGCGCCAACCCACCCCCTAACCCCCTCCCGCAGGCGGGAGGGGGAATGACGGCTAACCACCCAAACCGGTCAGCCAGCCAGTCCCGCATCCCGCTTCAATCCCGCACCGCCCGCGCAACAACCCGCGCCGGCGACCCGTCCCCGCCCGCAATAGGCAGCGCGCCGAACAGAAATTCCACGCGCTTCCCCGCCAAAACGGCATGTCCCGTCAGATGCTCGCAGATCAATATCCCGTTGGCCAGCAGCGTCCGGTGCACCGGCCAGTCGAAACCCGGCTGCCGCAGATGATAGACCAGATCCGGCGTGGCGAAGTCGCAGGCCAGCATCTTGATCCGCTTCTCCAGCAGCCAGACCGCCGCCTCCGGACTGAAGCTGGGGTGCCGTTCATAGTCCGGCGTGCCGAACCGCGCCGCCCAGCCGGTATCCACCGCCAATATGTCCCCCGCCCGCAGCAGCGGACGGCATCGCTCCAGCTCCGCGACGGAGATGATCTCGTCCGGCCCCTTTTCCACGCGCCAGACGACGCCCGTGCCGCCCAGCCGCTCCGGCGGGATCGACGCCATGTCGGGCGCATCCTCGAAATAATGGAGCGGCGCGTCGACATGCGTCCCGGCATGCGCGACCATGTGGATGTCGGTCACGTTGAACGGATCGTCGGGCAGCGAACGCAGCTTGCCGAAACTGGGCCGGGGAAAGATCGACGCGCAGGGCATGTCCGGCCCGACCGCATGGGTCAGGTCGATCCACGGACCGGCGGGCTGCATCGCGCGGCTTTCAGGCAGATCCAGCCAGCCGATCCAGCCACGCGGCGCCTTGGGGCATTGATCGCACATCGGCTCGTCCTCTTCTGCCTCAGGTCTGGACCTGGAACGGGTCGCGCTCGCTTTCGGACAGGTTGATCATCACATTCTTCGTGGTCAGGAATTCCTTCAACCCCTCTTCGCCGCGCTCGCGCCCGAAACCGCTGTCCTTCACCCCGCCGAAGGGCGTCTGCACCGCCACGGCGCGATAGGTGTTGACCCACACCATGCCGGTGCGCAGCGCGGCGGAAACGCGATGCATGCGGTTCAGGCTCTGCGTCCAGATGCCCGACGCCAGGCCGAAACTCTGGTCGTTGGCGATGGCGATCGCCTCCTCCTCCGTATCGAAGGGGATGATGGACAGCACCGGCCCGAAAATCTCCTCCCGCGCCACGCGCATCTGGTTGTGCACGTCGGCGAAGATGGTGGGCTTCACGAACAGCCCGTCGCGCAGGACGCCCTCCCGCGCCGCTTCCCCGCCGGTGATCAGCCGCGCCCCGTCCTGTCGGGCCGATTCGATGAAGGACAGGATGCGCTCGAACTGGGGCCGGTTCGCCGCCGTGCCCATCTCCGTCGCGGGGTCCAGCGGATCGCCCAGCCGGATATTCGCGGCGCGGCGGGCCAGTTCCTCCACCACCCCCGCATAGACGGACCGCTGCACCAGCAGGCGCGACCCGGCGATGCAGGTCTGCCCCGTCGCCGCGAATATGCCCGCCAGCGCGCCCACGGTCGCCTTGCCCAGATCCGCATCCTCGAAGATGATATTGGGCGACTTCCCGCCCAGTTCCAGGATCACCGGGGTCAGGTTGCGCCCCGCCACCGCCGCGATCTCCCGCCCGCCATGGCTGCTGCCGGTAAAGCTGATCTTGTCCAGCCCGCCGCCTTCCACCAGCGCCCGTCCGGTGCGCACATCGCCGGTGACCACATTGAACACGCCCTTGGGAAAGCCCGCTTCCTCCACCAGCTTCGCGAATTCCAGCGTGGTGACGGACGCATGTTCGGACGGCTTCACCACCACCGTATTGCCTGCCGCCAGCGCCGCCGGCACCTTGTTCGCCAGCAGCGCGATGGGCGAATTCCATGCGGTGATGACGCCGATCACCCCCAGCGGCTCCATCGTCGCATAATCGAAGATGTCCGGTCGATCGACCGGAATGACCTTGCCGAATATCTTGTCGGCATAGCCCGCGAAGAAGCGGAAGACGCGGGCGCAGAACCGCATCTGCGACCCGGTTTCCCGTATCACCTTGCCATTGTCGGTGGATTCCAGCGTCGCCAGCCGGTCGGCGTCCCGCTCGATCAGGTCGGCCAGGCGATGCATCAGCCGCGCCCGCTCCACCCCCGGCACGCCACGCCAGCGCTGCTCGAACGCCTCGCGCGCGGCGCTGACGGCGGCAGAGACATCGGCCGCGCCCGCCTGCGCTATGGTCGCCCATTCATTCTGGTTGAACGGATTGACGGCGGGAAAGCGCTCATTCGCTTCCGGCGACACCCATTCGCCGTCGATATAAAGGTCATAATCCTGCCGCACAGCCAACATCATCCTCCCGCCTTGTAATCCGGTCTTAGCCTGCCGACGCCATGCCCTCCAATATGTTTCCGGCGAACGAGAATAACGCAAGCTTATGGTGTCGCCGCCTCCACCATAAGCAACGCTTCTCCTGAATGCCGTTTGGATATTGGCGTTCCATCGCCTCCCTCCGGATGATTTCGCATGGGAAATGGAGAGGAAGAATGACAATCGGGAAATCGGTCAAGGCTTTGGCCTGCGCATACATGATGCTCTGCGCCATGGCCGCGCAGGCTTCGACGCTGAAGGATATTTGCGGCGGCGAATGCCGCTTCGAACGGGTCGTCACCTGCGGCCAGTTTCTGGAAGGGATCAATTTCGACCGCAACGGTGACATCTGGGCCGTCAGCCTCTTCAACGGAGAGATCGTCAAGGTCGACGGAGGCAAATGCGTCACCCGGATCAAGACGGGCGGCCACCCCAACGGAGCGCGCTTCCACCGGGACGGACGGCTGTTCGTCACCGACAATGCGCGGGGCATATTGGCCTATGACCCGAAATCCGGCGCGCTGACCGTGTTCGCCGACAAGGTGGAGGGCAAGCCTTTCATCGCCAACGACCTCGTCTTCGACGAACAGGGCGGCATCTATGTGACGCTGGCGAACAATTCCAATTATCTCGACCGGGTGGGCCGCGTCGCCTATTTTGCGCCCGGTTCCCAATCGGCCAAAATCCTGGCGGACAATCTGCCCTATCCCAACGGCGTCGCGCTCACCCCCGACGGAAAATTCGTCAATATCGGCCTCTACGGCGCGAAGGCGATCATGACCATGCCCTCGGCCGCCAACCCGCAAAGCAAGCGCGGCCCCTATATATTGGCGCACACCGACGGCGGCATTGGCCCGGACGGCATGACCATGGACGCGGACGGGCGGCTATACTGGGCGGAATTCCTGGCCGGGGCGGTGGGCGTCGCCGATGCGGACGGTTTCGCGCTGGGCTATATGAAATTGCCGAAGGAAGCCGGACGCTGGACGACGAACCTCACCATCCACGACGGCTATCTCTACGTGACGGAGGCGGAAAAGGGAGAGATATGGCGCGCCCCGGTGACGGTGAAATCCGTGCCCTGACAGCTTCGCCCATGTCGGCATGCCATAACGATATGCTGCCCGCCGGCGATTATATTGTATTGAATGTTACCGGTCCATAATGTCCGGCCAACCATAATATCGATGAGGGATGCAGCGTGAACGCAAGGGCTGGCCGGAACGAAGGGCCTTATGATTTCATCGTCGTGGGTGCGGGATCGGCAGGGTGCGCGGTCGCCAACCGCCTGTCGGAAGATGGCCGGGAACGAGTGCTGCTGATCGAGGCGGGCGGCCGCGACAGCGCCATCAGCATCCACATCCCGCTGATGGTCGTGAACCTGCTGAAAGACCCCAACCACACCTGGCCCTTCATCACCGAACCGCAAACCGCGCTCAAGAACCGCACCCAGCTATGGACGCGGGGACGGGTGCTGGGTGGCTCCAGTTCGATCAACGGCAATGTCTATGTCCGGGGCGATCCGGCGGAATTCGACAGTTGGGCCGCGCTCGGCCTGCCCGGCTGGGGCTGGTCCGACATGCTGCCCTATTTCAAGCGGATGGAAAGCTATGCGCAGGGCGATCCGGCCGTGCGCGGCCATGACGGGCCGATTTCCGTCACCAGCCTCAAACATTTCGACGCATTGGCCGACGCCTTTGTCGAGGCGGGCTGCCAGGCCGGCTTCGACTATGTGGAGGATTATAATGACGGCCATTATGAGGGCGCATCCTATCTCCAATATTCGACCCGGCGCGGCTTCCGCTCATCCTCGGCGGTCGGCTATCTGAAACCGGCGCGCAGCCGCCCCAATCTGGACGTGATGGTTGACGCGCTGGTGACTCGCGTGATCATCGAAAACGGCGTCGCCACCGGTGTGGAGGTCCGTCGCGGCAATGAACTGACCCGGATCGACGCCCGCAAGGAAGTGATCCTGTCGGCGGGACCGGTCCAGTCGCCCAAGATCCTTGAACTGTCCGGCATCGGCAACGCATCGATTCTGCGCGAATATGGGATAGAGGTGCTCCGCGACATGCCCACCGTGGGCGAGAATTTGCTGGACCATCCCAATACCCGCCTGACATTCGAATGCACCAAACCGATCACCATCAACGACGCCCTGCAACGCCCGACGGTGAAGGTGAAGGAAGGCCTGAAATTCGCCCTGTTCGGCAAGGGGCTGCTGTCCATCTGCTCGGCGGTGGCGCATATCGTGATGCGCAGTTCCCCCGACGAACCCCGCGCCGACCTGAAACTCCAGCTTCAGCCCTTTTCCGGCAAGGATCGCTATGCCCGCAGGCCGCAGGACGGGCTGGACGCGCATTCGGGCTTCACCGTCGGCGTCATGGGCCTCAGGCCCCGGTCGCGGGGCTGGACGCATATCCAGTCGCCCGACCCCGTCGTCTACCCAAAGATCGACCCCCAATATTGCGACGATCCGCACGATGTCGGCGTGCTGCTGGCGGGCATAAAGGCGGTGCGCAACGTCGCATCCCACCCCGCGATGCAGGCGATGATCGTGCGGGAAACGCGCCCCGGCGACAGCGCCGCCACCGATGCGGAGATCATCGACTATATCCGCGAAACCACCCAGACCACCTGGCATATCGTGGGAAGCTGCAAGGCGGGGACCGATGCGGAAGCCGTGGTCGATCCCCAGTTGCGCGTGCGCGGCGTCGGCCATTTGCGGGTGATCGATTCCTCCATCTTCCCCACCATCCCGTCCTCCAACACCAACGCGCCGACCATCGCCCTGGGGGAACGCGGCGCCGACATCGTGCTGGCGCACTGGCGCAACGACAACCGGGCGGCCGCATGATGCGCATCGAGAGGATAGAGCTTCACGTCACCGAACTGCCGGTCCGTCTGAAACGCACTTTCTCCAGCGGCAGCTACGACACCGGCCCGTCGGACCAGTTGCTGGGCAAGCCGCTGCTGCTCAAGATCCATGCGGAGGGCGTGATCGGCATCGGCCAGATTCGCCCGATCAGCCCCGGCCATTTCGTCGCCGACACGGTGCATAGCGTAATCGGCGCGATCAAGGATATTTACGGCCCGCTCTTGATCGGCAAGCGGGTCTGCGATCTGGAATCCATCGACGGGCTGCTGACGTCGCGGCTGGCGGGCAATCCGGCGGCGCGGGCGCTGATCGACATCGCGCTGCACGACGCCTTCGGCAAGGCGGTGGGCCTGCCGGTTCATGCGCTGATCGGCGGACAAGCCAATGCGGTCATTCCGCTGGAATGGTCCGTCAGCCTCTATGACGACCCGGCACAGATGGTCGCGGACGCCCGCCGCGCCGTCGAGGAATTCGGCATCAAAGTCCTATGCCTGAAAGCGGCCGGGAAGGGCGGCTGGCGAACGGACGTCGCCAATTTCGAACAGGTGCGGGCGGCGGTGGGGCCGGACATCATGATCGGCGTCGACCCCAATACCGGCTGGACGGCGGCGGACACGGTGTCGGCGCTCAACGCCCTGCGCGACATGAATGTCGGCTATTGCGAACAGCCGGTGGAGCGCGCCGACCTGAGGGCGATGGCCGCGATCCGCGCACAAGCGGGCGGCGTCCCGATCATGGCCGACGAAAGCCTGTTCACGCTCCAGGACGCGGCCCGCATCGCCGACGCGGGCGCGGCGGACGTTTTCTGCGTCAAGCTCTACAAGGTCGGCGGCCTCACTCCGGCGCGCAAGATAGCCGCCCTGGGCGAGGCGCACGGCATCGGCATCAATTGCGGAGGCCTGGCGGTAGCATCGCAACTCGAAGCGGCTGCGGCCGCGCATTTCTGCGCCTCGGTCCCGGCGGCGCGGACGTTCGGCGCGGCGGAATTCGTCTTCGGCGTAGGGGTATTGGGCGATGACCCCCTGATCGCGGAAGGCGCCATGGTCATAGAGGATGGCGCGGTGACGGTCCCGACAGGGCCGGGCCTGGGCCTCGCCATCGATGAAGGCGCGCTGCAACGCATGACGCTCCAGAAGTTGGAAGTGACGGGGTAGAGCGGACATCGCCAAATCCTCCCCATCGCAGATGGAGAGGGGGGCCAGCCGAAGGCTGGTGGAGGGGAAAGGGGCACGAGCTGCGCCTCTGCCCATCCCATTCCTACCCCGCCACCGTCTGAAACTCATGCACCGCCCGCCTGACCCGCAAAGGCGTCAAATTCGGCGCGACCGAATGCACGAAGTCCAACAGGAACGACCGCAAATAAGTATTCCGCCGCAGCACGATCTTGATCGTGCTCGACGGCAACAGATGCGAAGCATCCCGCGCCCGAATACCGACATCCCGTTCCGGATCGTAAGTCATCGCGGCCAATATCCCAATCCCCAACCCCATGCCGACATAGGTCTTGCAGACGTCGGCATCGATCCCGCTCATCACGATCTTCGGTTCCAGTCCCGCGTCGGTGAAGGCCTTCATCACCTTCCACCGCCCGCTATAACGCGTATCGTAGGTGATGATCGGATAGCGCGCTATCTCTTCCAGCGTCAGTTCCGGCACGGCCAGAATTGGATGCCCGACCGGCGCGACGATGCAGCGGTGCAGGTCGAAACAGTCCAGCTTCACCAGATTGGGAAAATCCCGCGTCGTTTCCGTCCCGATGGAAAGGTCCGCGTCGCCCGCCTCCACCAGCGCGCAGATTTCCTCCGGATCGCCTTGCTTCAGCACCAGCTTCACGTCGGGATAGCGGGCGACGAACTTCTCCACCACCTTGGGCAGCACATAGCGCGCCTGGGTATGCGTCGTCGCGATGGTGAAGACGCCGCGATTGCCCGAATGCATGTCCTCCTTCAGCGATTTCAATGCGGCGACATCGGTCGCGATCCGCTGCGCGATGGAAAAGACGACGCGGCCCGGCTCCGTCAGGTCGATGATACGGTTGCGGGTGCGCATGAAGATTTCGAAACCCAGTTCCTGCTCCAGCAACTGGATCTGCCGGCTCACCCCCGGCTGGGACGTGTTAAGGGCGTCCGCGGCGGCCGAGAGATGATTATTATGCCGCACGATTTCAACGACATAGCGGAGCTGTTGCAGCTTCATCCGGCCATCCTCACCATAAATTTTTGATATGGCAGAATGCTATAATATTCCGTGCGCGCATAAAGCAATCCCCTAAAAGTGGCTGGCATGACATCAGCGGGGCAATTTTGTGACCGGTATCGGCACGCCCGCCGGGAGGGATGGGCCAGGAGGGATGGGAATGCCGGAACAGCAACAATCCGAATATGACGTGATCGTCGTGGGCGGCGGCAACGCCGCGCTCTGCGCCGCGCTCTGCGCCGCCAACGAAGGGAGCCGCGTCCTCCTGCTGGAACGCTCCCCCATCGAGGAGCGGGGCGGCAATTCCGCCTATACGGACGGGCTGATGCGCACCGTTTACGACAGCGCCGACGACATCCGCGCCTATTGCCCGGACCTGACGGACGAGGAAGTGGCGGTCAGCGACTTCGGCACTTACACTGAGGAACAGTTTTTCGACGATATGGGCGAAATCACCCAATATCGCACCGATCCCGACCTGTGCGAGATATTGGTGAAGCGCAGCCGCGAAACCATCCTGTGGATGCGCGACCAGGGCGTCCGCTTCTTCCCCAATTTCGGGCGGCAGGCCTATCGCGTGAACGGCCGCTTCAAATTCTGGGGCGGCGCGACCATCGCGGTGGCCAGCGGCGGCCCCGGCCTGGTCGATGCGCTGTATAATGCGGCGGAAAAGCGCGGCGTGGAAATCCGCTACAATAGCTGGGTGCGCGACCTGCTGCGCGACGAAGGCGGTGTTTCCGGCGTCACCCTGATCAACGACCGGGGTCATGCCGAAACCGTCCAGGCCGGGGCCGTCGTGCTGGCCTGCGGCGGGTTCGAGGCGAATGCCGAATGGCGCGCCCGCTATCTGGGGCCGGGCTGGGACTTGGCGAAGGTTCGCGGCTCGCGCTTCAACACCGGCGACGGCCTGTCCATGGCGCTGGCCGCGGGCGCGCAACCCTATGGCCACTGGTCGGGTTGTCACGCCGTATCATGGGAACGCAACGCACAGGATTTCGGCGATCTCGCGCTGACACCGCAATATCAGCGCCACTCCTATCCGCTCTGCATCATGGTCAATCGCGACGGAAAACGCTTCGTCGACGAAGGCGCCGATTTCCGTAACTATACCTACGCCAAATATGGCCAGGCAGTATTGCAGCAGCCGGGCCAACTGGCATGGCAAGTCTATGATTCCAAGGTCAACCATTTGCTCCGCGACGAATATCGCACCCGCCAGGTCACCAAGGTTGTCGCCCAATCCATCGAAGAACTGGCTGACAAGATCGGGGAGATCGACAAGGACCAATTCCTGGCCACCGTGCGGGAATTCAATGCATCGGTGAAAGCGGACATGCCGTTCGACCCGAATATCAAGGACGGCCGCGCCGCATCCAGCAATGGCGTCATCCGCAGCAACTGGGCCAACAGCATCGATACCCCCCCGTTCGAGGCCTATGCCGTCACCTGCGGCGTCACCTTCACCTTCGGCGGCGTAAAAATCTCGACCGAGGGCGAAGTCATCGACACCAACGGCCACGCCATAGCCGGCCTGTTCGCGGCCGGAGAGATGGTCGGCGGCATATTCTACTTCAACTATCCCGGCGCAAGCGGCCTGACCAGCGGAGCGGTCTTCGGCCGCCTCGCGGGCGGCAGCGCCGCCGCCTACGCCAAAACCGCGTCACGAAAGCCCGCCCTGTCCGTCGCCTGACCCCTTATCGAAGAAAGCTCCTCCATGAACGCACCCGCCAAATTCGTCGTCCCCGGCGCGACCCGCGACATCGCCGATTTCGCCGCCAACCTGCAATATGGGGACATTCCCGACGACCTGATCCTGAACGCCAAGCAATGCATCCGCGACAGCCTGGGCTGCGGCGCGTTCGGCGCGCCGACGCCCTGGGTGCAGGCCGTGGTCCGCACCGTCAACCTTCTCGGCCAGAAACCGACCGCCAGCGCCTGGGGCATGAAGGTGAAGGCCGATCCGCTCGGCGCCGCCTTCATCAACGGCACGGCGGCGCAGGGCTATGAGCTGGACGACTGCCACGACCAGTCCATGTCGCATTATGGCGCAGGCGTCATCCCCGCCGTTATCGCCTGTTCGGAGGGGGCGTTCGGCGCCTTCACCGGCAAAGACATGATCCGCGCCACCGTCGCGGGCTATGAACTGGGCACCCGCATCGGCAACACCGTCAGCCCGTCGGCCTTCCATCGCGGCTTCCACCCCTGTGGCCTCACCAGCACCTTCGGTTCGGCGGCCGCCATCGCCAAGCTGCTGGACCTCGACACCGACCAATATGTGAGCGCCCTGGGCCTGGCGGGCAGCCAGGCGGCGGGCCTGATGGCCGCGCAATTCGGCGCGATGGCCAAGCGCTTCCATTCCGGCAAGGCATCGCAGAACGGCATCATCGCCGCGCTTTGCGCCCGCGAAGGCCTGACCGGCGTACGCGACGTGCTGGAAGCGCCATATGGCGGTTTCTGCTCCACTTACTCCTCCGACTATGATCTGAAATTCGCGACCGAAGGCCTGGGGACCGACTGGGAGATGCGGCACAACGGCTTCAAGCGCTATTCCTCGCTCGCCAGCAGCCAAACCACGGTCGACGCCCTGCGCGCCATCCGCGAAAAGGCGGGCATCAGGGGCGAGGATGTGGAAAAGGTCCGCGTCGGCACGACGGAAATGGTCTACGTCCATTGCGGCTGGCCCTATGTCCCCAATGGCGAGACGATCGGCGCGCAGATGAACCTGCCCTATACCGGCGCGGTGACGCTGCTGGAGGGCAACGCCTTCATCGACCAATATACGGACGAGAAGCTGGTCGACCCCAGGATCATCGACCTCGCCAACCGGATCGAGGTGTTTGTCGACCCCGAACTCGACGCCCGCGAAAAGCACCAGATGCGCGCCGTCCGCGTCACCGTGACGATGAAGGACGGGGCCGAGCATTTCCACGAACAGACTTATCGCAGCGGCCACTGGCGCAATCCCATGTCGGAAGAGGCGCTGAAGGAGAAGTTCCGCGACCTCGCCGGACGCCAACTGACGGCGGACGCCGTGGCCCAGATCGAACGGATCATCGACAATCTGGAAAATGAGGAAGCGCCCGCCATCGCCCTTGGCGCCGCGTTGCAACAGGTCCGCTGACATGACATTATCGCAGACATTCGGCGAATTTGCCGCCAATTTCCCTTCGTCCGACATGCCGCCCGAAGTGCGGGAAGCGGCGCGCTGGCACATGATCGATGCCATCGGCGTTTCCCTCGCCGGGGCCAATCCCAAGGAGGAAAGCGGCGCGGCCTTCGGTCGTCTCGCGGCGCAATGGAGTGGAGGGAAGGGCGCATCCCTCTTCGGCTTCGACGGGCGGGCCCGCGCCGAACTGGCGGCGCTGGTCAACGGATCGCTGGCCCAGGCGCTGGAGATGGACGACAAGCATGGTTCCTCGCTCGCCCGTCCCGGATCGACCGTCGTGCCGGCCGTGCTGGCCGCGGCCGAGGCGGAGGGGCTTTCCCTCGCGGAGGCGATCGACGCCGCCGTCGTCGGCTATGAGGTGATGATCCGGCTGGGCTTCGTGGCGGGCGACCGCTTCCTGGAGCGCGGCTATCATACCAGTTCGCTGATCGGCTCCTTCGGCGTGGCGGCGGCCATCGGGCGGCTGCGCGGCGCGACGCCGGGCCAGATCGCGGACGCCATGGGCATAGCGGGCACCTTCGCCTCCGGCATCCAGGAATCGACCCGCACCGGATCGACATCGAAGATATTGCACGGCGGCTGGGGCGCGCATGCGGGCATGTTGGCCATCGACCTAGCCATGGCGGGCATCACCGGTCCCGACACGGTGTTCGAAGGGAAGTTCGGCTTCTTCGAGACGCACCTGACCCCGATCAGCGGCCAGCTCGACTTCGCCCGCGCCGCCGAGGGGCTGGGCACGCGCTGGTACCTGCCGGAAACCGCCTACAAGCCCTATCCCTGCTGCCAATTGCTGCACGCCTTCATCGAGGCGTCGAAGCAGGTGCTGGCCGATTTCGCCCGCGACGGCGTGACCGTGGCGGATATCGAAAGCGTGCATTGCCAGCTTGCGGAGCCGGGCCTGACGCTCGTCACCGAGCCCCGCGACCGCAAGAAAGCGCCGAAAACCCCGCATGAGGGCCGGTTCAGCCTTTTCTTCGGCGTTGCAGCCGCGCTGGTCGACGGCGATGTCGGGCTGGAAACCTTCCTGCCGGAACGTCTGGACGATAATCGCATCCTGACCCTCGCGCAGAAGATCGAAGCGTCGGTCGATCCGGAATCCGACTATCCCGCCCATTGCCCGGCGCGCCTGACCGTGCAGGCGGGTGGGCGCAGCTATTTCAAGCATGTGCCCTACCATCCCGGATCGCCGGAAGCGGCCCTGTCCCGCGCCGACGTGCTCGCGAAGTTCGAGCGCAACACGCGCTGGCATTTCGGCGACGGGGCCGTTTCGGTGGCGCAGGCCATGGGCGAAGCGCCCGAAACGGAGTCGCTGTCGGACATGCTGCGCCATATCCGTCCCCTCGAAACGCTGCGACAGGCGTCATGAGCGTCGCGCAGTTCGACCGGCTGTTCATCGGCGGCGAATGGGTCGCCCCGCATGCGGCGGGCCGGATCGCAAGCATCGATCCTTCCACCGAACATGTCTGGGCGGAGGTCGCCGCCGCCGATGCGGCCGACGTCGACGATGCGGTCTCCGCCGCCCGCGCCGCCATGGCGGGCCGCTGGGGCCGCACCGCGCCCACCGAACGCGGCGCGCTGATCGCCAGATTCGCGGACCTGATCCGCCGCGACGCCGCCCGGCTGGCCGAGATAGAGAGCCGCGACAATGGCAAGCCGCTGCGCGACACGCTGGGCGAGGTGCAACGGGCAGCGGACTGGCTGACCTTCTTCGCCGGGGCGGCGGACAAGGTGAATGGGGAACAGATACCCTACCGCCCCGATGCGCTGGCCTATACAAGGCTGGAACCCGTCGGCGTGGTGGCGGCGATCCTGCCATGGAATTCCCCCATTTCGCTCGCTTCGTGGAAGCTGGGGCCGGGCCTTGCCGCGGGCAACGCCATGATCCTGAAACCCGCCGAACAGACCCCGGCCAGCATGCTCGCTTTGGCGGCGCTGGTCGAGGAGGCGGGCTTCCCGGCGGGCGTCGTCAACGTCCTGCCCGGCGACGGCGCAGTGGGCGCGGCGCTCTCCGCCCATCCGGGCGTCGCAAAGGTCAGCTTCACCGGATCGCATGAAACCGCGATCCGCATCATGCGGAGCGCCAGCGCGAACCTGAAACGCTGCTCCTTCGAATGCGGCGGTAAATCCCCCTTCATCGTCTTCGCCGACGCCGATTTCGACAAGGCGCTGTCGGTCGCGACGCACAGCGCCTTCCGCTCCACAGGCCAGTCCTGCTCCATGGCCTCCCGCATTTTCGTGGAGCGGCCGCTCTACGAACGGTTCGCGGCCGGACTGGCGGAGCGGGCGCAGCGGATACGCCCCGGCCTGCCCTTCGATCCGAAGACCCATATCGGCCCCCAGACATCCGCCGAACAGCGCGACAAGACGGAAGGCTACATCGCACTGGGCGTTGAAAGCGGCGCTCGGCTGCTGGCGGGGGGAGGGCGTCCGGAGGGCCTTCCCAACGGCTATTTCGTCCAGCCAACCGTCTTCGCCGACGCCGACAACCGCTCCCGCCTGGCGCAGGAGGAGATATTCGGCCCCGTCACCGCCGTGATGCCCTTCGATGGGGAGGAAGAGGCGATCGCCCTCGCCAACGACACGCGCTACGGGCTGGTCGGCGGTTTGTGGACAAGGGACGTGTCACGCGCCCATCGCGTCGCCGCCCGGATCGAAAGCGGCCTCGTGTCTGTCAACACCTTCCGCCCCGTGCATTTCATGCTGCCCTATGGCGGCTACAAGATGAGCGGGATCGGGCGGGAGAACGGTTTCGACGCGATGCGCGAATATATGGAGACCAAGACGGTGGTGGTCGACCTGTCCGACGCGATCCCGCCCGATCCCTTCGCATAGACATTATTTGCCGATTGCATGGCATGCAGGCGTGGAAAGGCGGCCGTCCCCCGTTTAACCTGTCGGGATTGACGACAGGGGAAATCAGATGAGCCGATCCGCGCTGATGTGTGCCGCCGCGACGATGGCGGCCATGACCTCCGCCCTTGCGGCTTCCGCCTCCCACGCCGCGCCGCCGGACGACGCTTCCTTTCGCGCCTTGCTGAAGGAAATGGTGGAGACGGACAGCAGCTTCGACACCGGGAACTGCACCGCCGTCACCGAAAAGGTCGCCGCCCGGATGAAGGCGGCCGGTTTCCCGGAGCAGAATCTGCACCTCTTCGTGCCGGATGGACACCCCAAGGCGGGCGCGCTGGTCGCCGTCTATCCGGGGCGCAACCCGAAGCTGAAGGCGGTGCTGATGCTGGGCCATATCGACGTGGTCAATGCCCGGCGCGCAGACTGGACCCGCGATCCCTATGCCTTCATCGAGGAGGACGGCTATTATTACGGCCGGGGCGTCGCCGACATGAAGGCGCAGGACGCCATCTGGATCGACAATCTTCTGCGTTTCCAGGCGGAAAAATACCGGCCGCTGCGCACGATCAAGATGGCGCTGACCTGCGGCGAGGAGGGGCTGTACCTGAACGGCGCCAAATGGCTGGTGGACAATCAGAAGGATCTGGTCGACGCGGGCATCGCGCTCAACGAGGGCGGCTATGGCGAGCTGGACGAACAGGGCAACCGGATCGACCAGACCTTCCAGGCCGCGCAGAAGGTGGTGATGCAATTCACGCTGGAAACGACCAATCCCGGCGGCCATTCGTCGCTGCCCCGCCCGGACAATGCGATCTACAGCCTGGCGCGGGCGCTGGACCGGCTGAGCCGCTACGATTTTCCGGTGCAGTTCATCGACGCCAATCGCGGCTATTTCAGCAAGATGGCCAAGGTGGTCGGCGGCGCGGAAGGCGCGGCCATGACCGCCATCGTCGCCAATCCGGGCGACAAGGCGGCCGGCGATCTGCTGAACAAGTCGCCCAGCTATCATTCGATGCTGCGCACGACCTGCGTGGCGACCCTGCTATCGGCCGGTCACGCGGCCAACGCCCTGCCGCAGCGCGCCACGGCGACGGTCAATTGCCGCGTCATTCCGGGCGTCCCGACGGAAGAGGTGCTGGCGACCCTCACCAAAGTCGTCGACGATCCGGAGGTCAAGGTAACGGCGTCCCGCGGCTATCGCCCCGCCAATCCCGCCCCGGTGACGGACAAGGTTCTGGGACCGGCGATCAGGATGTCGGCGCAGGTCTGGCCGGGCGTGCCGGTGGTGCCGCACATGGCGACGGGCGCGACCGACGCGGTGACGATGAACGCGGCGGGCATTCCGACCTATGGCGTGTCAGGACTGTTCCGCGATCTTGACGGCAATGGCGTCCACGGCCTGAACGAACGCATCCGCGTGCGGTCAGTGATGGAGGGACGGAAATTCCTCTACGGCTTGGTCAAGGCCTATGCCGACCAGAAGGATTGAGCCGCCCCCAAATCCTCCCTACGCGAAGCGTGGGGAGGGGGACCGCCGCCGAAGGCGGTGGTGGAGGGGAAATTCGGAGGTCGGCCCCATTCTCCTCCGTCAGCGCTTCGCGCTGCCACCTCCCCATCTCTCGATGGGGAGGAATAGGATAGGTCCACCTCCCACCCAGAACCGCGCAGTCACTCAAACCCGACGAAAAACGCCGTTTCCTCCACCGCCTTGCGTTCCGAAACAACGGCATTGGCTGGAAAATCCTCATCCGGCCAACCCAGCGCGATGCTTTTCATAATAACCTGATCGTCGGGAATCCGGGCATGTTCGCGCACGACCGGCGACTGCATGATGCCCTGGCTGTTGATCACGGTCCCCAACCCCCGCGACCATGCCGCATTCACCAGAGCGGTCGCCACCGCGCCGCAATCGAACGCGGTGTCGTCGCTGTCCGCCAGAATCCGGTCATAGGTGATGATCACGCAGACCGGCGCGTCGAATTGGCGAAAGCCGCGCAGCACCCAGTCCTGGCGGCGTTCCTTGTCCTCCCGATCAATCCCCATCGCCCCGAAAAGCTGCTTGGCGACCCCCACCTGCCGGTCGCGATGCACGCCCGCGAAGGGCTGCCCGATCCGGAATTCGCGCGAATCCGGCACGCCGGACAATATCCGCTCCACATTGCCGGCGCGAATCCGCGCCAGCGGCTCGCCGGTGATGACATGGAAATAATAAGGCTGGCTGTTGTAGGATGACGGCGCGCGCATCGCCAGTTCCAGCACTTCCCTGATCAGCGCTTCAGGCACCGGTTCCGCCTTGTAGCCGCGAATGCTCCGGCGTCCGAGAATCACGTCGTCAAACAGCATGGCAATCCTCGTCCTGACCCTGGTTTTCGGTAAAATGCCCGGCGACATCATCATGTCGCCGGGCATTTTTCAAGTTCAGAACTTCACGTTCAGACGAACGCCATAGGTTCGCGGCGGGCTGAGGTTCGCGCCGATCAGACCTGCGACGTACGGGGACGGGATGCCGGCCGGATATACGGCGTTGTTGGTGATGTTCCGCATGAACGCGGAAACCGACCAGTTCGACGGCGCCGAATAGGTCAGGTCCGCATTGAGCAGGACATAGCCCGCATCCCGCGCATTCGGGATGAAGGAGGTCGAAATCCAGCGGCTCGACGCGAAGGACAGGTTCGGCGCCGCGTCGACGGTCGCCCCATTCGCCAGGTGGAAGCTGTGCGTATAGCCCGCAGAGCCGCTCCACTTGGGCGCATGGGCCAGTTGGAATCCGGAACAGTCGACCTCTGAAATGCCCGGAACCGGCGTCGTCACCGCGCAGCCCAGCGAACCGGGGGCCAGGAACCTGGACGGCGTCCGATAGATGAAGCTGCTATATTTCGTCTCATTATATTCGACCGCGAAATTGAAGCGGTCCGAACGGGTGGGCCGGAACATGATCGTGGCGGCCCCGCCATAGGATTTCGCCTTGCCAGCGTTGCGGATCAGCGGCCCGACGACGCCCGCGTCGTCAAAGTCGATAATCTGTTCCTGATGGTCCTGATAATCCCAGTAGAAGGCTTCCAGATTGACCTGCAGCTTGTTGCCGAAAAATTCGTTCTTCAAGCCCAGTTCATAGGCCAGCAGGCGTTCAGGCCGATAGGGGGCCGCATCCGCCAACTGCGGACCGCCGGACTTGAAGCCGGTGGAGACCGTCAGATAGGCCATGCTCTTGTCCGCGACATCGACTTCCAGCCCGGCCTTCCAGTCGACGCGCTGGACCGAGGTCGAACCGCCATAATCCTGCACATGGCAGTAGAGCGAACCGGTCATGCAGGTCGAGCTGTAATAGATGCCGTGCAGCGAACCCGTGAGATCCTTCTTCTCGTCGGTGTAGCGCAGCCCGCCGGTCAGGCGGATCGCATCCGTCACGCTGTAGGTCGCCTGCCCGAAAGCCGCGAGGGCCTCGGTCGTCTGGCGGCCGGAGTGGAAGTTGTTCAGCAGATATCCCGCGGACGCGGTGCTGGGCTGGTTCTGCGATTCATGATAATAGAATGCGCCGACAACCCAGTTCAGTCCGCCCAGTTCGCCGTCCAGACGCGTCTCCAGCGAGAAGGTCTTGGAATTTTCCGTGCCATATCCCGGCGCCTTGCTGGTATAGGCCAGGAAGGTCGGAACGATCGAATAATCCAATATGGCCTTCTGATAGGCGGGGATGATCGTCAGGTTGACGCCGCCCAGCTTGATCGCGATTTCGCTGTGGATGCTCCACATGTCGATATCCTGATAGATACCGGCGCTGGTCAGCGGGTTCAGATAGTTGACGCCCGTCGGAAGCGGACCCAGCAGGCTGGTGTAGCGGGCGTTGGCAAGGCCGATCAGATAATTGGCCTGGCTTCCGGTGATCGAGGTCCACGCGTCGTATCCGCCCAGCGTCTGGCTGACCGGCGGCCGGTTCTGGGACGGATTGCCATAGGGGTCCAGCAGTGCCTGGCCCATGCCCTTGCCGCCCAGATGGGTGTAATTGCCCCACAGCAGCACGGACACGTCGTCGCTCGGCTTCACCAGCAGTTGGAGGCGCGCCGACTGATGCTTGTCGTCGTTGGTGCCGTCGCTCAGATAGCCGTCGCGCGTCACCACCTGATAGGAGAAGCGGAGCGCGGCCACATCGTCGACCAGCGGAATGTTCAGGGCGCCTTCGCTCGAATATCCGTCATAATTCTGGACCGAAAGCTGGACGTCGCCGCCGAACTGGTTGAGCTTCGGACGGTTCGGGATCAGGTTGATCGCGCCGCCGCTGGCGTTGCGGCCGTACAGCGTGCCCTGCGGACCCTTCAGCACTTCGACGCGCGCCAGGTCGAAGAACTGGCCGCCCACCGACTGCGGACGCGCCGCATAGACGCCGTCGACGTTGAACGCCACGGCCGGGTTGCTGACGGCAGTCGCGCCGAAATCGCCGACGCCGCGAATATAGACTTGCGCGGCGGGGCCGCCGGAGCCGACCTGGACGCCCGGAATCATGCTGGTCAGGTCGGTGAACTGCTTCACCCCGCCGGACTGGAGCGCTTCACCGGAAAGCACCTCGATCGCGAGCGCCGTCTTCTGCAGGCTCTCTTCACGGCGCTGGGCCGTCACGATGATGTCGCCGGAAGCTGCATCGTCCTGGGGCGCGATGGCCGCCGCCGAGGTCGAACCATTGGTGTCGTTTGCGTAGGCAGCCGTGGCAATCGCCAAACTCGCTATACAGGTCGCTGCCTTGAAATGGACCTTCATTCAATCATCCCCTAAAATAAACCTCCGAAAATGCCATAAATTCATCCTCCCTATATTGGATTGCCGCTTTATTTATGCGGCTATTGACTTTGTTTATTTAAAGCGACTTCCAGACAATCGCATGGGCTTGCCTGGAAGCCGCTTTAAAAATCATTGGAATGGAGCGGCTGGACCCGGATCGGATCGCGCCGCTCCGATCGATATCAGAGCGTCTGGCTGATCTCGCCCAGCTCGAAGCGGGGCAGACGGCCCATGACCTTGGCCGGGTCGCCATGGCCGATGCCGCACAGGAAATTGGACTTGAACGTCGTGCCGGCGAAGAATTCGGCGTCGACCTTCGCGGGATCGAAGCCGGACATGGGGCCGACATCCAGACCCACGGCGCGCAGCGCGATCATGAAATAGGCGCCCTGCAGCGTGCCGTTGCGGAAGGCGGTCGCCTGGGCCAGCCCCTCATTGCCGGCGAACATGCCCGGCGCATTGGGGTTGTGCGGGAACAGGCGCGGCAGATGCTCATGGAACTGGCTGTCATGCGCGACGATCGCCACGACCGGAGCCGCCATGACCTTGTCGACATTGCCCGGCGCCAGGGCAGGCTTCAGCCGTTCCTTCGCCTCCTGCGACCGGATGAACAGCAGCCGCATCGGCTGCGTGTTCATGGAGGTCGGGCCCCATTTGGCGATTTCATAGGCGGCGGCCAGGGTTTCGTCGGAAACCGGCTGGTCGCTCCATCCGTTCTGGGACCGGGCTTCGTGGAACATCTGCTTCAAAAGGCTGGAATCGACGTCGGACATATTTCCTCGCAATGATGGGGTGGTGAAAAGGGAGCCTGTCAGGACAGGCCGATCATGATGTGCTGCTGAAAGCCCGGACGCCCGGTCAGCCGGTCGTACCAGCGTTTCAGGTTGGCCTTCGGCGCGCCGCGTCTGACCGGCAGTTCGTACCAGCGATAGGCGAACATGCCGTTGGCGATGTCGCCCAGCGTCAGCGTATCGCCGCCCAGATAATCCCGGTCGGCCAGCGCCCGGTCGAGCAGCGCGAAAAGCTCTTCCGCCTTGTCCTCCAGACGTTGCAGCGCGGCCATGTCGCGCTTTTCCGCCGGGGTTCTGATCAACGCGATGTAGAGCGGCGTCATGGTCAGGTTGAGCGTCCCCAACTGCCAGTCCATCCACCGCTCGCAATCGGCGCGGGCCGCCGCATCCGCCGGGTAGAGCGGGGTGGGGCCGTATCGATTGGCGACATAGCGCAATATGGTGTTGGATTCCCAGATCACCGCGTCGCCGTCGATCAGCGTGGGCACCACGCCATTGGGGTTGAGACGAAGGAAATCCTCGCTCTTGTTGCCGCCAAACTCGCCGCCATAATCCTCGCGCTCGAAGGGGATGCCCATCTCCACGAGTTGCCACAGCAGTTTCTGCACATTGGCGGACGTGCGCCGTCCCAGGATCTTCAACATTACAGCTTCGGCACGTCCATGCCGCGCACGACCGCCGGGCGCGCGCCGACCTCATCGTACCAGCGCTTCACGTTGGGAATCCTGTCCCATTCGATGCCGTGAAGCTCGAACCGGTTGACCCAGGGATAGGCGGCGATGTCCGCTATGCTGTAATCGGCTCCGGCGATGAACGGCCCCTGCGCAAGCTGCCCGTCCAGAACCCCATAGAGGCGATGCACTTCCTTTTCGTAGCGGGCGAGGGAATAGGTTTCCCCCGTCGCATAGCGGCGGAAGTGGTGAAGCTGCCCCATCATCGGCCCCAGGCCGCCCATCTGGAACATCAGCCATTGCAGCACCTGCATCTGGCGCGCCGGTTCCGTCGGCCACAGCGGGCTGGCGAATTTCTGCGCGAGGTAGATCAGGATCGCCCCGGATTCCGCCAGGGTCAGCGGCTTGCCGTCCGGCCCGTCGGGATCGACGATGACCGGAATCTTGTTGTTGGCATTGAGGGCGAGGAATTCCGGCGCGAACTGCTCGTCCTTCATGATGTTGACCGGGTGCGCCGCATAGGGGACGCCCAGTTCCTCCAGCAGGATGGAGACTTTTCGGCCGTTGGGCGTGCCCCAGGTATAAAGCTGGATGGTCATCAGGACGCGTCCGCAAGGTCGGGATTGCCCGCCGTCCAGTTCCACGGGCGGATGCTGACCGATCCGACCAGCCCTGCCAGCCGGTAGGGATCGTTGGCGGAAAACGCCTCGACCTTTTCAATCGAATCCGCCTCCACCACGATCAGCGAACCCACCATGGTTTCGCCGTCCTCGGCCAGCATCGGGCCGCCCAGCATCAGGCGAACCGGAGCATCCGGGCTATGGAGATATTCGCGGTGCGCGGCGCGGGTCTTCATGCGGACATCCAGCATGTCCGGCTTGTCCAGGGCGTAGATGGCGAAATACATGGGTCCGACCTCAGTGCTGGGGGTGAAGCACGAAGCGATAGTCGAGCGTGTAGAAGGGCACGTCGACAGTCTCTCCGGTGGGCGCGACCCCCGGTTCGTGGCGGACATATTGGCCGACGCACGAACCGCGCACGCCGAAGACCGAGTCGGAGTCGAGATAATCGTCCCCTTCGACGAAGACGTGGGTGATCAGGGGATCGAATCCGGGTTTCTCAACCTTGTAATGCATGTGGGCGGGCCGCATCGGGCTGCGCTTCGTGGCGTTCAGCATGGCGCCGACCGTGCCGTCCACCGGGATGGGATAGCTTTTGGGCAGGATCGAACGGAAGCTGAACCGGCCCTCCGCATCGGTACGGAAAACGCCGCGCAGGGCCGCGTCGTCCAGCGTCCAGTCGGGCGACTGAACGTCGTAGAAACCTTCGGCGTCGGCCTGCCATACGTCGACCATTGCATCTGCGACCGGGCCGTCGGGCGAAACCACCTCAGCCCGGACGAACAGCGGATCGCCCGCCGTGCCGTTGGAAAGGTCGCTGCCATGGGATTCGTGGGGGGGCGCGCCCTCGACATGGAAGGGGCCGAACACGGTTTGTTCGGTCACTTCGGGTGGACGACTGTGGTTCTGGGCGACGACCAGCATGGACAAGCCCAGCGTGTCGGACAACAGGATGAATTCCTGGCGAATGTCGGTGCAAAGATGTCCCGTGCGGGTTAGAAAATTGATGCCTTCCATCCACTCCGCTTCGGTCAGCTTGGTTTCCCGCGCAAAGTCATGCAGATGCTTGACGAGCGAGGTCAAAATCTCAAGCAGTCGCGGATCGGGCGTGTTTTCAAACCGGCGCAGGACTTCCTGGGTGATATTAAATTCGTTCAGATCGCGCATTACGAAACTCCAAGCGCCTCCAGATCGGGCGTCAATTCGGGGCCTCTATCGTCCCATTCGGGTGAGCCGCTCCTGTGAGAAAATGCGATTTTCATGCAGAAACTGGCTGAGCGACATCCGCCCGAAGGCGGCCGGTTCGATAGAGAGGGGGATGAAATCCGGCCCCGATCATGCGGGACCGTCTTTCGGCTCAGGCTGCCTTGCCGGTCTTCTGTTCCTCGCGGACCAGGCGGTCGACCAGGCGGTTGTACAATATCGTTCCCTTGTCGCCGGCCGCCGGCATGATCCGCCGGTCCGGATCCAGGTCGATGATGCGCTGCTGTCCTTCGATCATCTCATTATCCTCGGCAAAGGCCTTGAGGGTGATGTCCCAGACGAAATCCACCTGCGCCGGGTCTGCGGGGGCGCGCAGACCGTTCGAGAAGAAGTAGCGCGTCGTCCTTGAGGTCGTCGGGGTCACCGCCTGCGCGGAATAAAGGTGCATCAGTTCGATGCCCTCCGGTGGCTCGACATGGCCGATGCGCTCGATGGTGCCCAGCGGCAACGCCTTGACCGTCAGGCACAATATGCCGGGGACGAAATAATCATAGACCAGATAGAAATCGAAATGGACGGGCGAATCCGGCATGCCCACCGGCGGCTGATCCACCACCCAGCGTTCGATCCGCACGCCGCGATCGATCATGGCGACCTTCGCCTGCGTGTTCGCAAAATCCTCGTTCGCGCCGAAACTGTCGGCATGCACGAAGGACAGGTGGCTGAAATCGGTCAGATTGTCGTTGATGAGCCGCGCTTCGGCGGCATAATCCAGCGTTCCGTGCCGCAGCGCCCAGCCGGGATCGTCGATGCCGTTGACGCGGGGGATCAGCCCTTCGTCCGCGCGCGCCGGATCGCCCATCCAGACCCAGACCCAGCTATCCTGTTCCGCGACCGGATAGCTTCTGACGCGCGCGATGGACGGAATCTCCTCCTGGCCGGGGATGCCGACGACCCGCCCGCCCGCGTCGAACAGGAATCCGTGATACATGCAGCGCAGGTTCGCCCCTTCGCACCGGCCCAGCGACAGCGGCGCCAGGCGGTGGACGCAGCGATCCTCCAGCGCGTGCACGGCGCCCGCTTCGTTGCGCCAGATGACGACGGGCTGGTCCAGGATCATCATGCCCTTGGGCTTGCCCGCAGGGATATCCTCGGTCCAACCGGCGACATACCAGGCATTTCGAACATAGGTCATCGAACATCCCTCTCGCTATATTTCCCGGATCGGTTCATTTTATCGGCGTCGGCCCAAGGCCTTCGCGGCATCGTGCAGGATCGCGGAATCCGGACCCGTCGCGGCATGGCGCCGCTCGCTTATCCGGCGCGTTTCATGTGCATGGAAAAAGGGCCGTCAAATGCCGGGCGGATGCGGCATCGAAACACATTGGCGGCGTGGAGCCCGCTCAAAAGAAGCATTCCGGCTCAGAATATCCTCCCACGGCTTATCTTATCGTCGCTTCTGCCATTGGGCGAAGCGGCGGTGCCTGTAGGAAAGTGCCATTCTTCTACATGAAATCGCCTGTGCAACCGGCGTTGCGCCCGGCGCGGGGCGGATCGGTCAGCCCTGGGCGGACCGGCGATAATTTCCGGGCGTCGCCCCGACATGCCGCCGGAAAGTGTGGGTCAGATGCTCCTGATGCGAAAAGCCGCAGCTATAGGCGATCTGCGCCAGCGACTGGTCGCTATGCGAAAGCAGCCGCTTCGCCCGCTCGACGCGCCGCCGCAGGACGAATTGATGGGGCGAAACGCCGGTCGCCAGCTTGAACTGGCGGACGAAATGGGAAACGCTGAGGCCGCCGACCAGGCTCAGTTCATGGAGCTGGATCGGCCGTTCCAGATGGGCTTCGACGAAATCCTCCACGCGCTTCAGCCTGCCCCGCGCCAATCCCCGGTTGTTGGCGGCGGCGGGCGCGGGCTGCGCCGAATAATCGTGCCGGATCAGCCGGGCCGCGATCGCCAGCGCCATCTGGTCCACGTAGAGCGCGGTGGAACTGCCCCCCGACGCGGCCACGCTTCTGACTTCCAGGGCCAGTTGTTCCAGCAATTCGTCGCGCTGGCCGACTCGCGGGCGAAGACGGATGCCGTCGGGATAATCATAGCCCAGCGATGCCGCGACCTCGTTGACGATGCTGCTGCGGATATAGAGATGCAGGGTTTCGACCGAATTTTCCAACTCGATGGAAAAGGGCGAATTGGCGGGCCACAGGCACAGGCCGCCCGGCGGGATGACGGTCGTGATCTTCTTGTCCTCGATCACGCCGGTGATCTGGGCCGGGCCGCCCAGATGGAATACGAGCAGATGGTCCGGCACCGGTTCGGCCGACGCCTCGAACGGCTGCTCCTCCTGTTCCGACAGGAACAGCGATGTCCAACCCAGAGCGGCGCTCGAAATCTGGACCGGATTCCCGGAGCTGGCGAACAGCCCATGGGTGTCGCCGATATCGAAATGTGCCGCCGCCGCCATCACTCTCCTCCACAAAACGCACGTCGGGCGCAGCCGATCGGCGCGCCCCGCTTCCCGACTTTCATGGGTGCCTCCCGCCGACCATAAGCCGCTTTGCCGCAAAAATACAGGGGGTCCATGGCGGGGGCAGGGGAAGGGTCGCGCCCGGCCGTCCCGGATCGCAGCAAGATTATGCAAAAAAACGGCTGCCGACAGCAGGATTATGCCGTAGCGATGCCGTCAAGGTGCGGCATCCGCCTAGAAGCCCTGTCGTGGACGACGACGATCGATCTTCCATATCCCAGGGCGAAACCAATGGAGAGAAGACCTATGCTTTACCTGCGCATGTGCTTTGACAAACCCGATATGCTGGCGCTCCGCGAAGAACATCGCCAGGCCCATCGCGCCTATCTCGCTTCGGGCGTGGTCAAGCTGTTGCAGGCCGGTCCGATGATGTCGGACGACGACAGCCACAATATCGGCAGCTTCATGGTGGTGGAAGCGGACGACCTTCAGACCGTGAAGAAATTCCACGATGAAGACCCCTTCACCAAGGTAGGCCTCTTCGACGAAGTGCGCATCTGCCACTGGGATCGCCACATCGGCTAACCTCAATTCCTCCCTACGCGCAGCGTGGGGAGGGGGACCATGCGAAGCATGGTGGAGGGGAAATTCGGAGGTCGTGCCCCTTTCCCCTCCACCAGCCTTCGGCTGGTCCCCCTCCCCATCTATCGATGGGGAGGAATTAGGATAGGTCCACCCAATCCCCCCATTCCGGCAAGTCCAGAACTTGCGAATCCACCCTAAAATTCGATGGAAATCCGGACGCTGGATTTGTGCACGCCCGCCGCTTCGGCGATGCGCGTCCTCGACAGGTCGATAATGTCCCGCAACGGCCGGGCATAGGCTTCCGGGCCTGATTTCACGGCTTCGGGCGCCGGGGCTTCCCCCGCGCCGAACAGCAATTGCTGTTCGGTCAGCCCGAAAAGGGCGGCCAGGATGAGCAGATTTTCCCTGCGCGGCTTGGTCCGGCCCGTTTCCCATCCCCAGAGCGTGGGTTTGCTGAACCCCGTTTTCCCCGACAGGGCGGCGCGGCTCAGGCCCCGTTCCCGCCGCAGCCTGCGCAGCCGTTCGGGAAGCCCTTCGTCGACTGGCGCGGCAATGTCCGGGGAAGCGGACGGCTCGACCGGATCGCCCAGCGGCTTCGCCTCGTCCTGCTTCGGATTGCGCAGCCTCACCGCGCTCACCACGCCCTGCGGCAGCGGCTGGTCGAAGCGGCAACCGAACAGCGATTCATTCTGCCAGACGATGCGCGCCGTGACTTGTTCGGCATCGGGCAGGGCCAGCATGATGCTTTGCCCGATCTTCAGCTTCGACCGGGTTTCCACCAGCATGCCTGCCGTGGAAATATCATGGATCACGACATTTTCGCGCCCGTCCCCCGTCGCGTCCGCATCCAGCGCGCCGGACAGTTCCAGCCGGATGCGCCAGCGAGCGGCCTCGCGCCTGTTATCGGACTCCGGCGGCTGTTCTACGATCGCGTGAATAGGCATATTGTCGACTTTTCGCATGGGCGGGTTTCCGGAATGTTAATAGGCCGCGCTTTGCGGAGCAAACGGACGGACGTGGACATCAATTCCTCCCTACGCGCAGCGTGGGGAGGGTCGAAGAGAGGCACGTGACTCTCTTCGACGTTTGCGTAGCAAATGGTGGAGGGGAAATTCGCAGGTCGCGCCCCTTCCCCTCCACCAGCCTTCGGCTGGTCCCCCTCCCCATCTCTCGATGGGGAGGAATAGGACAGGTCCGCTCTCCCTCAAATCGCTCAGTCCCTACAACCCAAATCATCCCCGGCCCTGCCCGGACTGATCCAGCGCCGCCATCAACTGGACCGACAGGTCCTGGATGGTGAACGGCTTGGCCAGCAGGGGAACGCCCTCCTTCGCGGCGGAGGCGGCCGCCGCGCTGTACCCGGTCATCAGCATCGTTCCCAGATGCGGCCATAGCTGCCTGATCTTCAACGCCAGTTCCATGCCGCTGACTTCGCCGGGCATGATCATATCCGACAGGATCAGGGAAAAATCACCCTTCCGCTCCAGCCTGCGGAGCGCCTCGTCGCCATTGTCGACCCGCTCCGTCTCATAACCCAGCGCCGTCAGCATGCCGCCCACCGTGTCGGCGACCGTGTCGTCATCCTCCACCAGCAGGATGCGATGCGTGCCGAATGCGGCCATCGGTTCGGGCGGACTGTCGGCGTCCCTGGGCATCAGCGGGGACCGGGGCAGCAACAGGGTGATGGTCGTCCCCTGTCCGACGATGCTGTCCACCAGCACCTCTCCGCCCGACGCGCGCGCGAAGCCATAGACCTGGCTCAGGCCCAGTCCCGTGCCCTGGCCGACCTCCTTGGTGGTGTAGAAGGGTTCGAATATCTTGTTGACCAGATCGGGCGCGATGCCCGCCCCGCTGTCGGTCACGGCGATCCGCACCCGGTCGGGCCGCTCGCCATTGCCGGGAATGTTCGCGCCCTCGATCACGATGCCCCCGCCCCTCTGCATGGCGTCGCGCGCGTTGAGGGCGATGTTCAGGATCGCGACCTCCAGTTCCGACGCGTCCACCTCCACCGGCCAAAGGTCGGCGGGCAGGTGCATGGCGACCTCTATGCTCTCGCCCAGCGACCGTTCCAGCAGCGCGTCCATGCCCCTGATCCGCGCGCGGGGATCGATGACCTCGGGGTTCAACGGCGACCGGCGGGAAAAGGCCAGAAGCTGCCGCGTCAATTTCGCGCCCCGGTCGACGGCCTGACGTATTCCCGCCTTCAGCTTCGCCAGCCTGACCGGATCGCTGGTGCGCTCCATCAGGTCCAGCCCGCCGGACGCGACCATCAGCAGATTGTTGAAGTCATGCGCCACGCCGCCGGTCAACTGCCCCATGGCCTCCATCTTCTGCGACTGGCGCAGCGCTTCTTCCGCCTGCTGGCGTCCGGCGATCTCCGCCCGCAGCGCCTGGTGCGACCGCCGCAGCGAGGAATAGGACGCCGCCAGCATCACGATCAGCACCGACGCCGCGATCACGATCAGCGCGATTCCCAGATAGCGGGTCAGCCTGCGCGACAGGCTGTCCATGGTCGACAGCAGATAGACGGAACCCAGTTGCGTGCCGCGCTCGCGCACGGGCACGCTGACCGCCAGCGCGCCGGGGGCCGCCGCCTGCCTGGCCTCCTCCGCCCGGCGGGGCAGGCTGGCGGACCGGCGGGCGAATCCGGCGGCGAAGGCGCCCCGGCCGTCATAGGCGGCGACCGCGACGATCTGGGGGTCGGCCTTCAGCGCGTTCAGATATTCCTGCAGGGCGGCATTGTCCTCGAACGCCAGGGGCGCGGCGATGCCGCTGGCCAGGATCTGCGCCTGGACGGTGGTCTGCCGCAGCTTTTCGACGCGGCCAAGCTGTTCGAGCTGATAGGCGGCGGCCAGACCGGCGACCATCAGCAACAGGGCGATCAGCACGGCGGAAAGCGGCGTCGCCATCTGCGTGACGATATTGCCCATGCTCAGCCTGCTATCGGGCCTGTTTTCAGGAACATCCTTCATTTTCTGTCCACCGCGATTGCAAGGCCCAGCAATTTGGAACTGATGCGCAGGCCATGGGCGCGGGCGGCGCCGTCATCGATCTGGAAGCGCACGCGGCCATTCTGCCTGACGAATTCGATCATCGCTCCGGCGGGTCCGGCGCCCTTGTCCGCGACGGTCAGGACCGGCTTGCCCTCGGCCGCCGTAAAGGGCGCATAGCCCGCATCCGCCGATGGGCCCGCGAACAATATGTGGCATCCGGGCGGAGCGGGATCGCCCACCGCCCGCCGGACGACGACGGGACGGTTCGCCATTTTCTGCCCGCGCACGACATCGTTCAGCAGCGCGCCGAACGGATCGTCCCCCACGACGCAGATGACAAAGGCCCGTTCCGACGTGGCGAAAGCCTCCGGCGGCCATTCCACGAAGGGCGCGAATTTGAACAGGAAATTGGCCTGCACCGCCCGTTCCAGCGTGGCGGGCGCCGTCGCCGAAGCGGTTCCGACGAAGAGCGACAGGAATGACAGGGCGGCCCATCGCCGCCGCCTGCGTCCTTTGCGCGGGGGCGGCCTCAGATCGTGCATTTCAGCGCCACGAGCAGGCTGCGGCCAAGCGGCGTCGCCTGCGCCGCCGGCAGTTCCTGATGCCGCCGATGGAGCAGGTTGAAGCCGGAAACCGACAATTCGGCCCGCTCGTCAAACTGCCAGCCAAGCCGCGCGCCCAGTTCGACATAGGCCGGAACATGCGGATCGGGCAGGGCGCTGACATAGCGCAGGTCGAAATCGACATTCACCTGCGGCCCGATATCCATGGAGGAACGCAGCGTCGCCCGGTGCTTCGGATCGTTGCCGACCTGGGACAGGCCCAGCAACGGCACGGCATCCGGCTTGAACCGGAATTTCTGGATCAGCAGGCTGTAACCGGGCTTCAGCCGCCACCAGTCCGCCACGCGGATATCCGCCCATGCGTCCAGCCCATAGCTGTCCCCCTCTATCCCATTGCCCCATCGCAGCGGCAGGAAGCCGCCGGGCGCGGGCTCCACCGACCTCAGATCGTCATAGACATTGTAGAATGTCGATACGGACAGCGAAGCGCGGGGCGAAATCGTCAGCCGCGTGCCCAGTTCGAACGCGGTCAGCTTTTCCGAACGGAAGCTGGACAGGGCGGTCAGGATCACCGTCTGCCCGATGGTTTCCACCACATCCTCGTCGAACGGCGTGGGCGACCGGACGGCGCGGGACACCGCGCCCCAGATCAGCGTGGCGGGCGCGGGCTTCCAGGACAGGCGGACGCTGGGCAGGAAGGTCAGGCCGGCATAGCTGCGCTGCTCCAGCTTGGCGCCGATGGTGCCGGCCAGCGTCGGGGAGAGGGCGATGCTGTCCTGCGCGAACAGATTGCCGACGAACAGCGTCCTCCGCCCCGGCACGAAGTCCAGGCCGGGAATATCAGCGACCACATAGCGGCTGACGCGCGCTCCGCCGCCCCACACGATGCTGTGCCCCTGGCCTAGGGCGAAACCATGCTGCCCCTCCAGATCGAAGGTGTCGAGCGCGAAGCGGCCCCCGCCGCCCTCGATCCGGCGCGCCGTATGGTCATAATAGGCCTGGAGTTGCAGGGTCGCGCCGGAAGGGGCGCTGCGCCGCCAGCGGGCGAGCAGGTCGTAACCGTGGAAATTCTCGTCCGCGGCATCGCCCTGCGACCGGGAACCGAAATAGCCGTCCCCCTGCACCATCAGCGCGTCGGCGGGCGTCGCGTTCCAGTCGAAGCGGAAACCGCCCTGCGTCCGGCGGTTGCCGTCGTCCAGCCCGGACGCGCTCTCGAAATTCTCATGCCGCTTGACGAACAGTCGATAGCTGGCGTTTCCCCCTGCATGGCCGCCCTGGCGCAGCCCCAGATCATAGGTCCGGTTCCCGACCACGCCCGTCCCGTAAAGGCCCTGCGACGCGCCCGCGTCGCGGGTGATGATGTTGATCACGCCATTGACCGCGTTCGACCCCCAAAGGGTCGCGCCGGGGCCGGATATCACCTCGATCCGGTCGACATCCTCCGGCAATATGTCCGGCATGTCCCAATAGGCCCCCGAATAGAGCGGCGAATAGACGCTGCGCCCGTCGATCAGGACAAGCAGCTTGTTGGAGAAATTCTGCGCCTGGTCGTTGCCGCTCAGCCCGCGCGCGGCGACGACCGTGTCGTTGGGGCCGCCGCGCATCACCTGCAGATTGGGGGCGAGCCGCAGGATGCCCGGCAGGGTCAGCGTGCCCGACCGGACGATGTCGTCATGGGTGATGACATAGATGGAGGCGGGCGCATCCGCCAGCGAAGCGCTGGACCGGGTGACGGAAGTGACGTCCAGTTTCGAGAGCGAGGAAATGGACATGTCCCGCAACTCTTCCAGGCTCTGGGCGCGGGCCGGGACCGCCGCCAGGGATAGAAGGCCGATGGCCGCCCCAGCCGCTCCGCCAAAAGCCCAAGCCCATGACATCATTGATCGTCCCCCTTCGCCCGGATGCTTCCGTGCAACGGAATCGTTACGCGGCCAAGCCGGAAAAGTTCCGCGACGGGCGGCATCCGGCCGCCTTTGGGACAATATATGCCGTCCGTGCCCCCGGCAACGGTCGCGCCATTGTAATATTATCATCATAATATTATCTAACCGGAAGGCGCCGCGTTGGCGGCGCGCCCATATGGAGGACATATCATGTCGCGAGCAGTCATAGCGGCCTATGCCAGAACCCCGTTCACCTTCGCGCGCAAGGGCGCCTTGAGCGAGGTTCGGCCCGACGACCTGGCGGCGGTCGCGATCGGCGCCCTGTTCGCCCGCACCGGGCTCGATCCCCGGCTGGTGGAGGACGTGCTGCTCGGCTGCGCCTATCCGGAAGCGGCGCAGGGCAATAATGTGGCGCGCATCGCCTCGCTCTTGGCCGGCCTTCCCATCGAACTGGGGGCGGCGACGGTCAACCGCTTCTGCGGTTCCTCCATGTACGCGATCCACATCGCGGCGGGGCAGATCGCCATCGGCGCGGGCGACGCCTTCGTGTGCGGCGGGGTGGAGAGCATGTCCATGGTGCCGCAGGGCGGCCTCAATCCGTCGCTCAACCCGCGTTTCCTGCGCCCCGGCAATCCCGACGCCGACATCGCGGTACAGGCCTATATCGCGATGGGCGAGACGGCGGAGAATGTCGCCGACCGCTACCGGATATCGCGGGCACGGCAGGAGGAGCTGGCGTTCCAGTCGCAGCAGAAGGCGGCGCAGGCCCAGGCCGCCGGCCGCCTGAGCGAGGAGATCGTGCCGGTCACGCTGCCCGGCGGGGAAGTGGTCAACACGGACGGTTGCCTGCGGCCCACCACCTCGCTGGAGGGGCTTGCGGCCCTCAATCCCGCATTCCGCCCCGACGGCACGGTCACGGCCGGGACGGCGTCCCCCCTGACGGACGGCGCGGTGGCCACGCTCGTCACGTCGGAGGAGTTTGCGCGCCGCCACGGGCTGCACATCATCGCCGCCATCCGGTCGGTGGCCGTCGCGGGCGTCGAACCGGAATATATGGGCATGGGTCCGGTCCCCGCGACGCGCAAGGCGCTGGCCCGCGCCGGACTGGACATCGCCGATATCGACGTGGTGGAGATCAACGAGGCGTTCGGAAGCCAGGCGGTCGCCTGCCTCGACGAACTCGGCATAGACCGGGAAAGGGTGAATATCGACGGCGGCGGCATCTCCATCGGCCATCCGCTGGGCGCGACCGGGGCGCGGATCACGGCGAAAGCCGGGCAGATCATGCGGCGGGACGGCGGGCGCTACGCCCTTGCGACCCAGTGCATCGGGGGCGGACAGGGGATCGCCACGATCCTCGAACGCCCCTGATCGGTCGAAAACGCTCTAGCCACGGCGGCCTCATTGAACTAATCACCATAATATAATGATGAGCCGCCAGTGGGATTGTGCATGAGATATTCGAGCGGACATAAGGCGCGCACGCGGGAGCGCATCCTGACGGAAGCCTCGCGGGCCATTCGCCGCCAGGGCGTGGACAAGGTCGGCGTGGCGGACGTCATGTCCGCCGCCGGCCTGACCGTCGGCGGCTTCTATTCCCATTTCGCGTCGAAGGACGATCTGGTCGCCCATGCGGTCGACCATATGTTCCAGGAACGCTATGAACGCTTCCACGCCCTGGTGGAGGTGGACGAACCCCGCGCCGCCATCGCCAAATTCTTCGACGGCTATCTGTCGATGATGCATCGCAGCCATCCGGAGACGGGATGCCCCATACCCTCGCTCACCAGCGAGCTTGTGCATCTTTCCGACGAGGGGCGGGTGAGGCTGACGAACGGGATGGGCGGCGTCGTCGGCGACCTGACCCGCCTCCTGGACCGCGCCGGGATCGAAAATCCCGAAGAGGCCGCCAGCGCCGCCTTTTCGGAGGCGCTGGGCGCGCTCGTCCTGTCCCGCATGACGATCGACCCGAAGGCGTCGGAGAAGATCCTGCAAAGGGCGCGCAAATCAGTGAAGCAGCGGCTCGGCGTCGAAGATATCGAAACCCGCATCCCCCTGCGCCACCGCTCCGCCGCCCCGGCTGCCGCAGCCGCCTGAGGCAAGGCGTATCCTATTCCTCCCCATCGCAAGATGGGGAGGGGGACCGCGCGAAGCGTGGTGGAGGGGAAATTCGGAGGTCGTGCCCATTCCCCTCCACCATGCTGCGCATGATCCCCCTCCGCACGCTTCGCGCAGGGAGGCATTAACCGCCCCTACCGACCATCATCCCCCACCACATGCCGCCCGGCGACATAACCAAAGGTAAGCGCCGGCCCCAACATCGTGCCGCCCCCCGCATAGGTGCCGCGCAGCACCGAATTCATGTCCAGCCCCGCCGCGTAAAGCCCGTCGATCGGCGCCCCGCCGGAATCGAGCACCTGGGCATTGTCGTTCACGCGCAGGCCCAATGTGGTTCCCGCGTCGGTCACATGCAGCGCCAGCGCATAAAAGGGTCCGGTCCGGATCGGGCCAAGACACGGGTTGGGCCGATGGGCCGGATCGCCCCCGACACGGTTGTAGATGTCGCCGCCCTTGGCGAAGTCCGGATCGACGCCGGTGCGCGCCGCCTCGTTCATCCGCGCCACGCTGCGCTCCAGATGGACCGGATCGCAGCCGATCCGTTCCGCCAGCACCGCAATCGTGGGCGCCTCGATCAGATAGGCTTCGCTGATCCAGCGGGCAGGGGAGTAGGGGGCAGGGCGCACCATGCCCATCCCATATTTCCTCAGGAAGGCGCGGTCGCCGATCAGCCAGGCGGGCGACACGCCCAGTTCATGCATCCTGTTGCCGATGACGTGATAGGATGCCGCCTCGTTGACGAAACGATCCCCCTTGCCGTCGACCATGATCGCGCCGGGCTTGTACCGGTCCAGCCCGAAATGGGGCCAGGTCATGCGGCGGCCGCGCCGGTCGACATGGCTGGACCCCGGCGCCCAGATGGCGTTGGCGGCATTGCTTTCGCCGAAGGCCGCGCCGATTTCGCGGGCCATCGCCAGCCCTTCGCCCTGATTTTCCGGCGGCAATATGGTGATATGCTGCGCGGCGTCCGGAAAATATCGGGCGACCATCTCTGCATTGCCGGAAAAACCCCCGGAGCATAAAATGACGCCCCGGCGGGCGGAAAGACTTTCGGTCTTGCCGTCGATCCTTACGGTCACGCCCGTGACCCTCGATCCCGTCCTTTCCAGCTTGACGACCGCCGCCCCGGTCCTGACGACGACGCCCAGATCGATCGCCGACCGGAAAAGCGCCCCGGCCAGCGCGTTGCCGCGAATGAGCCGGGTGTGCCGCCCGAAACGCAGGCGGTCGGCCGCATAACGCCCCAGCAGCTTCATGCTCACCCCGAACGAACGGGCGGAACGCCACATGGCCTGCAGGTGCGGCACCTCGTCCAGTTCCACCTGCATGCCGCCCAGCACCGTCAATTCGCCCTTGGGAAGGCGCAGTTTCGCCAGGTTCCGCCCCAGCACGCGGGCGTCGAACGGCTCGGCCAGCATCGTGCGCCCTCCCTCCGCCGCGCCGGGCAGGTCGGGATGATAATCCGGGATCGGATAGGCCCTGAAACGGACCCAATCGGTGGTCCGCTCCAGGAATGCGATGGCTTCCGGCCCCTTTTCCAGGAATTTCCCCGTCAGCGCCGGGTCGAAATGATTGCCGGTCAGCGCGGCGATATAGGTCCGCGCCTTTTCGACGGAATCGCTTTCGCCCAAATCCGCCATATGGTGGTTGCCGGGCACCCACACGCCGCCGCCCGACCAGGCCGTGGTGCCGCCGACCCGCTCCGCCTTCTCCAGCAGCAGCACCGACACGCCCGCCGCCGCCGCCGAAATCGCGGCGCTGAAACCAGCCGCGCCGGAACCGACGACAATCACATCCACTCCATTCCCCATCGCGCGTCCTCTTGATCCAGAACCGGCATTATGAACCACAGTGCGGATGGAAAATGCGGATTGTCGATCCCGGACGGGGGGGACATCGCTCTTCCCAAGATGGGTCGACAAGGGCGCGCATCGGCCGGTTGCATTCTTGCGGATGCGCCGGGCGCGATATAAGGTGCCGGCAAAATCCCGTAATCGGCAAAGCCGATAAGAGGATTATTGTTGCGAGGGTGAAGGGTGCAGATGGCCGTTTTGCAGATAAGCCCATATGCGATGGGCCTCAACGGAGTGATAGAGGCGATTGGCGAGGCGAGCTTCGGTCCCCAGCTCGTGCGCTTCCTCCATGACGCCACCGGCGCGGAACATGTCGCGGTTTTCGCGCTTGCCGGGGCGCGGCCCTGCGGAATCGACGCCATCAGCCTGGACGGCACGGACACGGCGCGCCGCCGGTCGGACCTGTATCTGGGCAAGGATCTGTGGCGCCGCGACCCGGTCATGGAACTGGCCTGCCAGTCGCTGGCCGACGAATCGCCGCACCTCGCCTATCTGGAGGTGTCCGCGATCACCGACGCGCAGTTGCGCAGCATCGTCTATCCCCGGATGGGCGAACGCAGCTTCCTCTACGGCCCGTCGGTGGCGGGGCGGATCGGCCTCAGCATCGTCAGTTCCGCTTCGGGCAATGCGGACCGGGCCAATCATCTGCTGATGGAGATGGGCGGGCTGCTGCTCGCCATCGTCGGCAAACATGTCAACGCCGCCGACCAGCGGCGCAGGCTGCTTTCCGCCCTGACCTCGCTCAGCGAGATCGAACAATGCGTTGCCATGGCGCCGGAGCGCTTCCCGCCCCGCGAGACCCAGGTCTGCGCCCGCATCCTCTACGGCGTATCGACATTGGGCATCGCGCTGGAACTGGGCGTCGGGGAAGAGACGGTGCAAACCTATCGCAAGCGCCTCTACAACCGGCTGGGGATCAGCAGCCAGCGCGAATTGCTGCTCTGGTACGTCGCCACTTGGGCCAAACTGAACGATCAGGTCCACCCCCTGGCCAGCGGATCGATGCACTAGGATGCGTCCCGGACATTGATTTTTGGGTGTGGAACGGACCTATCCTATTCTTCCCTACGCGCAGCGTGGGGAGGGTCGAAGAGAGGCACGTGACTCTCTTCGACGTTTGCGTAGCAAATGGTGGAGGGGAAATTCGGAGGTCGTGCCTCTTTCCTCCCGCAGGCGGGAGGGGGTTAGGCCGCGTGGACAAATTCGGAATGTCGGGAAATGGCCAGTAGCGGACATCCATTCCTCCCTACGCGCAGCGTGGGGAGGGGGACCGCCGCTGAAAGCGGTGGTGGAGGGGAAGATTCGGAGGTCGCGCCTTTTCCCCTCCACCAGCCTTCGGCCGGTCCCCCTCCCCATCTCCTGATGGGGAGGAATAGGGTAGGTCCGCTTTCCACCCAAATCACTCAGTCCGGCGAGTGCCTAAGGGCCTGAGCCGGCGCGACATCCTTCCCGACCGGCGGCGCTTCGCCCGTTCCCTCCAGCAGATAGACGAACGACCAATGCGTGGGATAGCTGGCGCAGCCCATCATGCTGATGCCGTGCATCGTCTGCCGCCACAAAAGGGTTAGAAACCCGCCAGGCGCGGTTCGCGACGGACTGCGCTCGGCGGTCATGATTCCCCTCATTATGATTCTGATGCCGCCATGCGTTGACGTGCTGGACCCGCTGCTACCGCATCGGGCCGCTTTCGAAAAACGCGGGGACGGGGCGCGTCCGATCCACTATCCGGATTCCGCGCCGCCGAACCGGAATTTCACGGCCCCGCGGCCCTCTCCCCCTTCGTCATGCCGAACCCGGCCCGGCACGCATTTCTCCCCATGAACCGCCGTCTCCGCAGGCGCGATGCATAATCCCGCCATGCGTCCCTCCACCGTCCGTCCGCCCCCGGAATCCATCGGGCGGATTCCGCCTATCCAGTCCATGTTCTGTCAATAACCCCTCAGCTTCTTTATCAAAAAAATCACATCGCGGACATCAATGCCGGTGCGGCCACATATGTGGTTTCGCAAATGCATATATTTTGTCTTCGAAGATGTGATGGCGATGCTCGTCAATTCTCGGCGCGCATTGGAAAAGACTTATTCTATTACCACGGGAAGGGATGTTATGAAGACTCCATTGATGAAATATAAGAACCTGGAAGAGGCGCTTCAGGGGGTCGGTGGACCGGTGAAGCTTCTTCGCGGATCGCAGACCGGGCCTTATGTCTTCCCGGTGGCGGCGCCCGAATACACTAACTGGCGCGACGAACAGCGCGCCTGGAAGAACGGCGTCGCGCTGCTGAACCTGTCCTATCACATGACCGACCTCTATCTGCGCGGCCCCGACGCGCTGAAAGTCCTGCAAAAGGTCGGCCTCACCAAGATGACGACTTTCCCGGTCAACCGCGGCAAGCAGCTCATCGCGTCCAGCCCCGACGGCTATCTGATCGGCGACGGCATCGTCTTCCATCTGGAGCAGGATTATTTCCGCGTCGTCGGCCCGCCGGTCATCGTCGACTGGACCCAGTATCACGCCGAAACCAGCGGCTATGACATAGAGATCGACCGCGACGAAACCGTCGCCTTCCGCCCCGGCGAACCGCGCATCTACATCTACCAGATCCAGGGCCCGCACGCGCTGGAGATGATGAAGGAAGTCACCGACGGCACCCTGCCCGAAATCGGCTTCTTCGCGATCGGCGATTTCACCATCCGCGGCAAGAAGGTCCGGGCGCTGCGCCACGGCATGGCCGGAACCGCCGGTTTCGAGATGTTCGGCCCCTGGGAGGACCAGGAAGTCATCATGGACGCGCTGGAGGAAGTCGGCGCGAAATATGACATGAAGAAGATCGGCTCGCTGGCCTATCCCACGACGACGCTCGAATCCTCGTGGATGCCGCTCCCGGTTCCCGCCGTCTATCATGGCGAGCAGATGAAGCCGTTCCGCGAATGGTTGACGATCCCGCATATCGAAGTCCTCGGATCGGTCGGCGGCAGTCTCGCCTCCACCAATATCGAAGATTATTATATGGACCCGGTCGAAGTCGGTTATTCCCGCCTCATCGACCAGCAGCGCGACGATTATATCGGTTATGAAGCGCTCAAGGGCCGCGTCGCCAACCAGACCCGCACCAAGGTGACATTGGTCTGGAACCGCGACGACCTGATGAAGGTCATCCACGACTCCCTCTATGCCGATCCGCCGGCCCGCTTCGTCAACTTCCCGCTCGCCACTTACTCGACCTTCCATGTCGACGACGTACGCGACCGCAACGGGAAGAGCGTCGGTATCGCCCAATATTCGGGTTTCACCGCCAATGCGAACGAGTTCGTCTCGCTCTCCATCGTCGACCTCGAATATGCGACGCCGGGTACGGAACTGACCCTGTTGTGGGGCGAGCAGGAACTGCGCCGCCCGACGATCGAGAAGAACACGTTGCGCGAAGTCCGGGTCACGGTCGCTCCCGCACCTTATTTCGAAAAGATCATCAAGAAGGACTGATGTCCATCCGGTCCCGCCAGGCTGCCGCCTGCGCGGGACCGGACCCTTGCGGAAAGGCCGCCCATGAAACTCGCCTATGTGGATCAGCACGCTCCGACCGTGGACCTGATCCAGTCCTTCTCCCTCGAAATGACCGCCAAGGATATTGAGAGCCTGACCGACGCCGCGCCGCTGATCCCGGCCGGAACGCCGATTTCGGTCACCTATCTGCCGGGCGAGGAGATGCCCGCCCGCGTCGCCGCCGCCCAGGCGGTCAAGAATCTGGGCTTCGTGCCCGTGCCGCACATCTCCGCCCGCCGCGTCCTGTCCCGCGACGACCTTCAGCAATTCCTCGCCATGCTGGACGAACATGTCGGCATAGAGCGGGCCTTCGTCATCGCGGGCGACCCCGCGTCGCCCATGGGCCCCTATGAGGATGCGCTGGCGATCATCCGGGACGGCCTGCTGCCCACGGTCGGCGTCCGGAAGGTCGGCATTTCCGGCTATCCCGAAGGGCATCCGGACATCGACAAGCCCAAGCTGGCCAAGGCGATGCACGACAAGATCGCCGCCCTGTCCGATCAGGGTCTGGAGGCGGAGATCATGACGCAATTCGCCTTCGACGCGGACGCCATCCTCGTCTGGCTGGAGCGGATTCGCCAGGAAGGCGTCACCATCCCCGTGCGCGTCGGCGTGCCCGGCCCGGCCAGCGTCAAGAAGCTGGTCCGTTTCGCCGCCCGTTGCGGCGTGGGCGCATCGGCGAAGGTCATGCTGAAATACGGCACTTCGATCACGAAGCTGCTGAGCACGGCCGGTCCCGAAAAGCTGATCGAGGAACTGGCCGACCGCATCGATCCGTCGGTCCATGGCGACGTCCTGCTCCATTTCTATCCGTTCGGGGCCTTCGTCGACACGGCGCAGTTCATCGCGAACCACTACGGCACCGCCAAAGCCTGACCGGCCGCCGCGCCGGGCCGGGCGTGCCTCGCCCGGCCCGGCATGCGGCCCTCCCTTCGCCCTATCCGGAAAATGGATAGTGGGTTTCCAGATCCCGCACTTGAAACCGGGGGCGTCAGCGCCTCTCTTGGTTCCAAACAACAAAGCGTGGGAGAGTGGGAATGGCCTCTCGTCCGTCCAGCCAGGATCATATGGCCTCCTTGTCCTTTTTCGACCTGACGGTGTTCGACGCGATGATGCGCCTGCGCAGCGTCACGCTCGCGGCGGATGAACTCGACCTGCCGCAATCCTCGATGAGCCGCTATGTCCAGGCGCTTCGGGAACATTTCAGCGACGTCCTGTTCGTGCGCACGCGCAACGGCATGGTGCCGACCTCGGTCGCTCTGTCCGTGGCGCGCAGCGTGGAGGAGACGCTGAACGTCTATCACAGCAGCCTGTCCCGCCGGCGCAAGTTCGACCCGCAAAGCTCGCTCCGCACCTTCCGCGTCGCCGCGTCGGACCTGGGCCAGCTCTACATCGTGCCGCTGATGCAGCGCCGCTCGGTCAAGAATGCGCCGAACATCCACTTCAACCCCGTGTCGGTCCGCAAGGACAAGCTGGTTTCCGACCTGGAAATGGGCATAGCGGACATCGTGCTGGGCAATTTCCCCGCCCTCTACGCCTCGGTCCGGGAACAGACGCTCTTCCACGAACCCTATGTCTGCATCGCGCCCGCCCGCCTGGTGCGCAACGGCCAACTCAGCCTCAGCGACTTCAAATCCCTCTACCACATCGTCGTCGGCGCATCCTGCCAGGGCCATGCCCACAAGGAGGCGGAACATCGCATCCTGGAGGTGATCGACCCCCGGCGGCTGCGCATCGCGACGGAAAGCTTCATCGTCAGCGCCCTGATCGCGGAGGTTTCCGACCTGGTCCTCACCGTCCCGCTGTCCGTGGCGCGGGTCGTGCAATCCAGCCAGGCGGCCATCGTGCGCCCGCCGATCGACCTGCCCGACATCGCGATCAAGCAATATTGGCACAAGCGTTTCGACCATGATCCCGGCCATGAATGGCTGAGGACGCTGGTTTCCGACAGCAGTTCCGACCATATCCATGCCATGGGCGAATTCGTCTCCCGCGGATCGCATATGGACATGCCCGGCTCCCTGAAGGATCAGGCGGGCCGGGAAAATATGGAGTCACCGATATATGGGTCTTTTGATTGACGGCGTCTGGCGCGACGCCTGGTACGACACCAAATCCAGCGGCGGCCGGTTCGTCCGGAAGGAATCGCAATATCGCGGCGGACTGGACGCCGGGTTCAGGGGCGAACCGGGCCGCTATCATCTCTATGCCGGTTTCGCCTGTCCCTGGGCGCATCGCGTCCTCATCATGCGCGCGCTCAAGGGGCTGGAGGAGATGATCTCCGTCTCCATGGTCAACGCCTATATGGGGGAAAATGGCTGGACTTTCCTGCCCGGCGACGACGTCGTCCCCGACAGCATCAACGGCGCGGACTATCTCTATCAGGTCTATACCGCGGCCGATCCGACCTATACCGGCCGCGTCACCATCCCGATCCTCTGGGACAAGGTGGAAAAGAGGATCCTCAACAATGAATCGTCGGAGATTATCCGCATCCTGAATTCGGCCTTCGACGATGTGGGCGCGTTGCCGGGCGATTATTATCCGGCGGAATTCCGCCCCGAAATCGACCGCATCAACGCCCGCGTCTATGAAACGCTGAACAACGGCGTCTACCGTTCCGGCTTCGCCACCACGCAGGAAGCCTATGAGGAGGCGGTCTATCCCCTGTTCGACACGCTGGACTGGCTGGAGGAGCATCTGACCGGCCGCGAATGGCTGGTCGGCGACCGGCTGACGGAGGCCGACATCCGCCTGTTCCCGACGCTGGTGCGCTTCGACGCCATCTATCACGGTCATTTCAAATGCAATCTGCGCCGGATCGCCGACTATCCCAACCTGTCGCGGCTGGTGGGCAAGCTGGCCTCGCATGAACGCGTCGCGCCCACCATCAATCTCCGCCATGCCAAGGCCCATTATTACGGCAGCCATCCAAGCGTGAATCCCACCGGAATCGTCCCCGTAGGCCCCGCCCAACCCCTGCCGGGCCTAACCCTCCAGTCCTGACCAAAAAATCCTCCCCATCGAAAGATGGGGAGGGGGACCGTTCGCGCAGCGAATGGTGGAGGGGAACTGCGCAGGTCGCGCCATATTTCCTCCACTCCTCCCAAATACATCCGACAACTGGAATCTGCTTATCCGATTTGCCCCATGGAGGCTCCAGGGACGGAACGAGGTAGTGTGCGGGATGTTCTGCAAAATCCATTGAGGATTTGAGCGGCCATGGCAGGCTGGTGATGTTCAAAGTCGCCAACCCCAATGGAGCCCCACCATGACCAGGAATGAGAATAGACCATCGATAGCGGCCGTCAAAGATTTGATGGGCGCGA
>NZ_JFHR01000018.1 GCF_000722875.1 Sphingobium chlorophenolicum
CTTCCGGTTCAAAAACAGCTCTGCCCAGCAGGGCAAATCCCGAAAGGAGAAAACCCCATCTTGACCCACCGATGATATCCGAAACATAACCTTCAGGCGGGTCACTTCTCGGTGGAAATCCCGGGTCAACTCTCAGTGGCAATCAACACATGTCGGACATCCAGGCCAAAATTCAGTCCTACTACGACCTCCATGGCCAGTGACGGGCGCCCCATGAACCCCGCGCTGAAGGAGGCCGCGGTGCGGCTCACTATCAGGAGAACGATCATGCCGCTGCCACTTCTTGAGCTGCCGATCATCGCCACGGCCTTCATCCTGCAGCCCGCCGCCGACGCATCCGCCCGCTCCGCGCCGTCCCCGTGCGGCGGCCGCCATCCCCAGACCGTGGCGGATTGCTGCGTCCACCTCCCGGACTGGGATCGGCACGCGAACCTCGTCCTCCTCACCCCCCTCCGCGTCACCTCCAAAGATAGCGAAAGGAAAGAGAGCCATGTCGATCTTCGGTAGGACTTCGGTCCTGGCCGCCATCTTGTCGGCGGCGATCTGGGCGCCGCCAATATTCGCGCAGGAGACGCCGGCCGCTCAGCGCGACGCGATCGAGCAGGATCGCCCCGACGACTTCTATTGCGGCGAGCGGCGACTCGGCCAGTGGTTCTACTGCGCAAAGCCGAAGCCGGCAGAGGATGCCGTGCCGCGGGCGCAAGGCAAAGAGGAGAGCGCGACGGACCGCATCGCTGCGATCACAAGGCAGCTCGACGAACTGAAGGCGAAGGCGATCCTCGACCCAACCGAGGCCAATGTGATCAATTATGTGCGGTTCCAGCGCGAGCAGCTCGATCGCGCATCCACATTCTCGGACACCTGGCAGCGCGCGCTCTGGCAGAACCCAGATCTCGACTATACGCTGCAGCGTCCGGTCTCGACGGTCGGGAAACGCCTCTGGCTCGACAACCGTCAAGCCGACCGGGATGCGGTGCTGACGAGCCTCGGGCAGCGCTACGGTCTCTTCTATTTCTACGCCCAGAGCTGCGGCGCCTGCGAGGTATTTGCGCCGATCCTGCGTTCGGTGACCGACAGCCATCGGCTTACCGTAATGGCCGTCTCGATGGATGGCGGCCCAAACAGGGAATTCCCGAACTACGTCGTCGATTCAGGCCAGCGGGCGCGGATGGGCGTTCCCGGCAATGAGACGCCGGCGCTTGTCCTGTTCGATACCCAGACCAAGCGGACGATCCCGGTCGGGTACGGCGTGCTCAGCGCCGACGAGATCATGGACCGCATCTTCATGCTGACCAACACCAAGGTGGGGAGCGACTACTGATGGCATGCGGCAAGAAGGGCGCGCTGCGCCGTCGGTTGGGTGCTGGCCTGGCGCTCGTGGCCGCCTCGCACTTCGCCCTCATCGGCGTGGCGCAGGCGGATGTCGCGTCCCAGATGAACGGCTTTTTCAACGATGCCGGCGGCGCCGCGAATGTCACGGGGCCGACCGCCTTTCAGGGTCAGTCGGCGGGTTATTATTCGCTCGGCAATGTCTGGACCCGCTTTCCCCAGAAGAGCGTGTCGCCCTTCAATCTCCAGCTCCCGAGCGCGCGGGCGGGCTGCGGCGGCATCGACCTTTTTGCAGGCAGCTTCTCCTTCATCAACGCTTCCGAGATTGTGGCGATGCTGAAGGCGACCGCGAACAATGCGCTGGGCTTTGCCTTCAAGCTCGCGATCGATTCCGTGTCGCCCGAGATCGGCAAGGTGATGGACGAGTTCAGCCAGAAGGCGCAGCTTCTCAACCAGATGAACATCTCGAGCTGCGAAACCGCGCAGGCGCTCGTGGGTGGGATCTGGCCACAGATGGAGACCACCAGGTCGACCATCTGTGAGGCGGTCGGGAACAGCCAGGGCATCTTCTCGGACTGGGCGGCATCCCGGCAAGGGTGCAACAACGGAAACCGGCGCGACAGCACGATCGCGGGTAATACCGACGCCAATATGAAGGACCAGCTGGTCGGAGAGCCGCACAACTACACCTGGGAGGCCCTCAAAAAGTCGGCCAAGTTCGGGGCTTTCGACCAGTCCTTCTCGGAATATATCATGACCCTCGTAGGGACGGTGGTGACGACCCCGTCGACCGATCCGACCGTGGGCGGCAAGGTCGTGATGTTTGGCCCGGCCGAGGAAGCCGTGGTTACCGCACTGCTCGATGGCACGGCGGATGCGCCGCCCGTCATGATGCTCAAATGCAACGATTCCAACTGCTACGATGTCGGCGAGCAGACCCTGACGGTCCCGGCATCGTCGGCGCTGCGGCCGCGGATCGCTGGAATGATCCGGTCGATGAGCAGCAAGATCCGGACGGACACCGCGCTCGACGCCTCCGAAAAGCAGCTCCTCAATCTCGCGACCGTGCCGCTCTACAAAATCCTCGCTGTCCAGGCGTATGCGCATTACGCGCTCACCGACGGCGAGATCGAGACCCTCTCGGAGATCGTGGCGGTCGACCTGCTTGCGGCCATGCTCGACAACATGTTGGACCGGGTCGAACAGGCGCAGACCCATTATCAGACGTTCGATCAGGCGACTGCTACCCAGTGGAAGCAACAGATCGCCGCCACGCGCCAGAAATTCGCGCAGCGCGATGTGAAGCTGTCCAACAAGCTGCAGGTGACGATGCAGATCATCGACCGCAGCATCATGCTCGAGTCCACCCTTCAGAACTCGATGACGCCGGGCATGTCCTCCGCGCTGAACTTCTCGCGTGGGTTGAACGCACAGGGGCTGATGTAGGGCAGGGGAGCCGGCGCGATGCTCGAGGTCTTCACGGTTGGGGGCGGGGAGTATCTCGTCAACACCTTCAATGCGGTCGCCGCCTGGTCAGGGGGAGGGGGCTATCGATCGCTCCTGCGCGTGGTGATGGTGATGGGCCTGATCTACTCGCTCCTCGTCGTCGCCTTCACGATGAACTTTCGCGTCTGGATGAACTGGTTTCTCCAATCGACGGCGATCTACCTTTGCCTCATGGTGCCGACTATCGACGTGAAGGTCACCGATCGGATCAATCCGTCACTGGCCCCCGCAACTGTCTCGAATGTCCCGCTTGGCCTGGGCGTGCTCGCGAGCTTTACGACCCAGATTGGTGACTGGCTCACGCGGACGGCCGAGACCGTGTTCGTCATGCCGAGCGAGCTCAACTATTCAACCAACGGCATGGTCTACGGCGCGCGCTTGTTCGATGCGACTCGCAACTTCGTCATCCGGGACGCCGAGTTTTCGACCAATCTCGAGGAGCATTTCAAGAAGTGCTTGTTCGGGGACGTGATGCTCTATCGAAAGTCGCTCACGGTCCTCGCGCAGTCGAAGGATCTCTGGACCGACATCGGTCCTGGGTCGGAGGCGCGATCGCAGGAATGGCTCGAACGGCAGGGTGACGGCACCGTGACCAGCGCGATCGTTACCTGCCGGCAGGCCTACGACATGCTCAGCGCCAGATGGGCGCCGATGATCGAAGCGAACACGCCGCTATGGGGCAAGGAGCTTTACCCAAAACTCAGCAACGCGCTGGCGGCCGACAAGCTCAAGCACGATCTCCCGATCGCCAACGCGGCGTTCACGGGATCGGGGAGCAACTATAGCGATGCAATGCGTCAGAACACGGCGATCAACGCCTTCATGCAGGCTCGCAACAGCATGGCTGGCGGCTCGGGCGCCGCAACGATCGACACCTTCGCCCAGACCCGGGCGGACATCCAGGCGCGCAACACCTACAATTCGATCGCGCAGCAGGCCATGGCGTGGGTGCCCATCCTCAACATTGTGCTGACCGTCGTCTTCTTCGCGATGTTCCCGGTGATCTTCCCGCTGTTCCTAATGCCGCAAACGGGGCTTGCATCGCTCAAGGGCTACGCGATGGGGTTCTTCTATCTCGCAGCATGGGGTCCGCTCTACGTCATCCTCCATATGATCTGCATGACCCGCGCGGAGGCCGCGGCCGCCGGCGTCGCTGGTGGTGGCGTGACGCTGGGCTCCTATGCCGGCATTGGTGCAGTGAATGGCGAGACGGCGACGATTGCCGGCTTCATGCTCATGAGCATCCCGTTCCTGGCGGCCGGGCTGGCGCGCGGCGCGATGTCGATCGCGGGGCAGGCGACGTCGATGCTCGCACCAGCGCAGAATGCGGCCGAGGCGGCGGCCCTGGAGCAGACGACGGGCAACTACTCCTACGGCAATGTCAGCTGGGCGAACGCGACGTCGAACATGCGTCAGAGCGACCAATGGTCGACGGCGCCGAGCTATATGGGCGGAGCTCCGAGCATCGGCTGGCGGCAGGACAATGGTGCGGTCGTATCTGGCTTTGGGAACGGTCAGGACGTGATCGACATGAATGGCGCGATCTCGCGCCTCGGCTTCACGCCGACGATGAACAGCGGCACGGTCGCCGAATGGCGGGAGATGGCGAACGAAGCGCATCGTCAGGCCCAGGCTTACGAGAACGCAGCACAAGACATTCTCACCAGCACGCACACGAACCGCAGCGCTTTTGGGACCTCGTCGGAACGTTCATCCGGCTTCGAATCCGGCACCGGCCGGTCGTCCAACACCAATATCGAGCAGTTCGACCGGACGACGGGGTCCAGCTCGCAGGGTATGGAGGAGCGGTCGTCGACCGGACAGAGTCAGAGGATATCGGAGGGCCACGAGCGTTCGGCCGGAACGCTGGACCAGGTCACCGGTGGTTTGAGTGGCACCCTCGGTGGAGCGGGCCGCCAAGGCGGCGGAAAGCCTGGGGCTCGCGGAGTGCTGCCGAACGTCGGTGGGAACCTCGGTGTGACTAAGACCGGGCAGCAAGCCGACAGCCTCCGGTACGGGACAGACGAAACACGCTCGACGGACAACTCGAGTTCGGCATCCAGCGGCGTCCGGGACGAGCATTCGAGCGGAAGCGGGGCGACGACGTCGGACGGCACCTATGCTCGCTCGGGGACATTCAGCCGAGGGTCGACGACGACTTCTTCCTCTCAAGCGACCGAGGATGCTCTCTCCCGCGCCAGGTCCTATTCGGAAGCGGCCAGGCGCATGGAAGAGCTGTCCCGATCGCTTTCGCGCGACGCGAGCTTCGCCGAATCTCATGGCATGCAGCTCAGCGAGAATATGAGTCAGGATCTCGCTCAATGGTATCGGCAGCAGCAGGCGCTTCACCCCAATATGGACGCGCCCGAACTTTGGGCCACCAACCTGACGCCGCAGCAGCGGGCGGTGCGTGACGCGATGATCAACCAATGGGCCCAGGAGAAACGCGACGCGCTATGGGCGGAGATCAGCGGCAACATTCAGGAACCCGCGCTCGTCGACGTCAATCGCATCGAGATTGGCGGTGCGTCAGAGGTGCGTGCATCCTATCGCCCCCACGGCGTCGACCGGGTGGGCGGGGGAGGGGGCGGAGGAGATCCTGGCGCCGCGGCCCGCATCATCGCTGAAGGCCGTGCCAGGCTCGATGTCGACAGAGCCAGTGCGCAGGCCGCGCGCAATAGTCGTGGCGAAGCAAGCGTCGATCTACAGTCCGAAGTCTCTCGAGACCATAACCGCGGCTTCTTCAACGATCCTGATTTGCGGAAGTGACTGGCAACCTAGAGTGCCAGGAAGAGGTACGCGCCAGTCGCCGCGAGAAGCACGAGCGAAATGACGCCGCCAATCATTCTGCCGCGCGTCAGCGGACCATCGTCATCATCTGATACGAAGAGTTCGTGCGGCATCGGATCCGCTGGCCTGTAAATTGGGCCAGAGGGCAGATCTTTGGTCAGGCCATAAGTTATCGTGTCGATCATCGCGCGAATTCCTGAGCCGCTTATAGACGATTTTAGGTTTGTTCGCAACGAGCTGAGCAGGCGTTTGGATAGCACCAAAGGGCTAGGAATCGACGTCCGAGCGCGGGTCATCTTCCGGCGCTATACCGCTCGCGGGCCGGTCGAACGGCCCCGCCAGCCACGAACTCAGATACTCGGCCACCATGCCGATGAATGGCTCGCGCTGCTCGGCGGACGCTCTCGTGAACGCTTCCAGCGGCCAGGCCAGTAGGCTGTCGAACGGGCGTGGGTGAATGGCGAAACGAGCTGCCAACGGAATCCCCATCTCGAGCGCTGCGGCAGCGAAAAGGGCGCGCTGGATATGACCGTTCCCATCGAGAAACGGGTGAATCTTGCCGAACCAGCAGAAGAGATGGGTCAGTGTCAGGAGTTGCACATACGGGGCGGCGGACCGCGCGGGGGCCAAGTCCCGACGAACCTCCGACAGCATGAAGTCGAGCTGAGCCGCGACGTTCTCGGGTTCCTCGAACGAGAAGCTCTTTTTAGGCGTGAAGACTTGCGGAGCGCCCGATCGGCGTCCCTCGAGCGACGTCCCCGCCGTACCGCGATAGGTGCCGGCATATTCCGGAAAACCAGTCGGCGTGAACTCAGTAAACAGGGTTCGGTGAAGGTCGCGCGGATCGGTCAGGATCGACAAGCGATAGCCACTGTCTGTGTCTATACGCTGTTGTAGCGCCCCGCATGCCTCGCTCATCACCGCGTGGTAACCCGGCATGGTGTAGGCCTGCCATTCCGGCGGCGCGGTGTTTGGCGGCATCACAGAAAATCCTCACCGGCATGATCGTCGAAAATCCCGGCGTCGCGGACATAGCCGGCTACCGTGTCGAGCGATTTGTGCCGCGAATGATCCTTCATCTTGAAGAGGTTCGCGCGCTTTGCAGCCGCCTCTGTGAGGAAGCCGGCTCGCAGCGAGTGCCCGGAGAATAGGGACGGGTCGAGCCCAGCCGCCGACGCGCACGCTTTGACGAGGCGAGCCACGGTCTTGTCGGTGATCGGGTCGGCCGTCAGCGTGTCGCCCCGGGTCAGGCGGCGGAACACCGGACCCCTCCGCGACTTCCCGGTCTCAGGGTCCGGCCCCTTCAGATCAGCTGCCTCGAGCCATTCATCGAGCAAGCTGACCGGCCGGATCTGCCGTCCTTCGGGGATCGCGATCTCCTGACCTTCCGCGTCCTGGTCGCCTTTTGAGCGCGGGATTACGATGCGCACGCCTGAAGGCTCAAAGGCGAGGTCGGGAAGCTGCATGCCCGCGATTTCCGAACGTCGAAACGCCCCTGCCATGCCGGTCGCCAGGATCGCGCGATCGCGCTTGGCTCGAAGGCCAGTCCCATTGATCGTCGCGAGCATGGCGGCAAGCACGTCCGCCGCCGCAGGGGCCTTCTGGTCCTTCTTGCGCGCATATTTGCGGCGCACGCCCGCCATCATCTGGGCGATGATGCCGGCCGCGTCGCGCGCCGTGGGCGACGCGAGGCCGGTCTCTTTGTGCTGATGATTGATCGCTGCGAGGCGGCGTCCGATCGTGACCGGCGCGATGCCCGCCTCGGCCTCGACATGGGCAAAGAGCGCGACGATGTCCGGATGAGCCGGCAGCGCCTCCACGTTGCGGGCATCACAGAACGCGCAGAAGCGTTCCCAGTCGGTGGCATAGGCTCTTTGGGTCGAGTTGGCCTTGGACGCAGCCAGCGTGTCGCGCGCACCTTCGATTTCCGCGAGAAGATCCGCGGGTAGATTGGTCGGTATCGGAAGCAGGTCGCGAGCCATCGCGATCAGCCTAACAGAGCCCCCTCTTCAAGCCAATCTTATGTCCGAGAATCGCATTTATCGGACATAAGAATTGCTAAGACGCGGTGGGGATCTCCCTTGCCGCAGTCAGGACGCGCTCCAGATGCGCCCTGCCATCGATCTGGTTGAGCTGCCCTCTCGTCGATACGAACCGCACTGCCCAACGTCAGATGGCCTTGACAGTATGTTTGATAGCTAACATCTATGTTAGATGGCTAACAAAGAGACGGTTCTCGAGCACAGCACGGTGGGCGCATGGGCGAAGCGATGCTTTTTCGCGGGACGCGCGCTCATGGAAGAGACGCTGCGACCGCACGATCTGGGGGGCACGCAATGGTATATTCTGCACCAGCTTGCGCGGGTCGGGCCGACGATGCAGCGCGAACTCGCGCCGCTGCTCCAGATCGAGCGCGCGACGGTCAGCATCATCGTCTCGGCGCTGGTGCGGAAGGGATTGGTCGAACAGGTCTCGAGCGGCCTCGATCAGCGCCAGAAGCTGCTCCGCCTAACCCCGGCAGGGACAAGATTATGGAGTGAATTGCCCGATCTCGCTTTCATCCATGACGAGGCATTCGGCGGCTTCTCCGAAGCCGACATCGAAACGACGGCGCGGGTGCTGAGAGCAGCGACTGAGCGCCTCAACCTCCGACTGAAAGGCAAGAAGGCATGACGATCCTGGTGACCGGTGCGACCGGATTGGTCGGTGAACGCCTAGTACCGCGCCTGGTTGAGGCAGGACAGGACTGCCGCGTCCTAGTTCGGCCAGGCAAAACTGCGCCTGACGGAGTGCGGGCTGTGCAGGGCGATCTTTTCGATCCCGCATCGCTGGCAGGCGCGGTCGCTGGCGTTTCGGCAGTGGTCCATCTGGCAGCTGTGTTTCGCACGCAGGACACCGACCTGATTTGGAAGAGCAACCTGGAGGGCACGCGCGGCCTGATCGCCGCTGTGCTCGCCCACGCCCCCACAGCGCGTTTCCTGATGGCGAGCACTTCCAACGTCTACAACAAGAACAGCCCGCAACCGGGACGCGAAACCGATGCGGTCGAGCCGAACGAGGCCTATCCCGCCAGCAAGGTCGCAGCCGAGCTTTCGCTGCGACAAAGCGGCCTAAATTGGGCGGTCGTTCGGTTTCCCTTCGTTTATGGTGATGGCGACGGCCATCTGGAGATGCTGCCGAAGCATCTGGGCGCCTTCGGATTTCACCCGGCCAACCGAATGAGCACCATCCATCACCGCGATATCGCGACCGCGATTGAGCTGGCTTTGGGAGGCGCGTTCGATGGCCGCATAGTCAACGTGTCGGACGAGGCGCCCACAACGATCTACGAACTGGTCAAACTGGTCGGCCACACGATGGCCCCGTCCTCGGAACCGATGCAGAACCCGTGGCACCTTCATGTCGACGGCTCGCTTGCGCGAAGCCTCGGTTTTCAATCGACTGTGAGGACTGTCTACCAAGCTCACCAGGAAGGAATACTCTGAAGCTACGGCGTGAGAAGCCAACGGCAGCGCTCGCAACGACCGCCGACCTGCTGGTGCTCGAGGCTCGTCGGAAGAACAAGCTGCAGAGGCGTGAGATGGAGTTCAACATCAACTGACGCCCGATGGGCATCGCCTCCCTAGGCGACGCGTCCGAGCGCACGCTTCACGCGCGGCGTGATCGTATAGACCGCTTCGCGCTGGGCACCCCGGTTCTCGTGGTCGACGCGGTACCCCTGATAATGGCGGCGGACCAAGCCAGCTCGAACGAGATCCGAGACAGCGCGGCTGACGTTGGTGCGTCCCGAATGCCGAAGGCGGGCACGCACCCCTTCCGCAATCATCTCTTCGGCTTGCTCGTCGTCAACCGGCAATACGCCTTTCCGTGCAAGCTCAGCGCGAACTTGGTTGACCACGGCGACGCGTCGCGCATCGCGCTGTGCCATTGGCATCAGCGCGTCGCTCAACCAGTCTCGGATTGCGATCACGCGACCGTCCTCGCGGACATAGGGGCCAGCGCTATCGCTCTGCCCAGCCGCGCGAGCGATCAGATTGAGGACCATGAAGGTATAGCGAGGTCGCGCAGATACGTCGGCGAGCCGTTCGAGTACGCCCGGCAGGTCGATTTCGATGTCGTTCGCTGCTTCAGTTCGCGGCTGCGCTCCCTCGCGCAGCTGTGCGATTTCCGAGGGCAGATCACTCTGCTCAGCGGCATGATCCATCGTGAAGAGGTCCGGCTGGAACATGGAACATTTCAAGCACGAACGCGCCCATTTGTGAATCCCTTCCCTGTATTTTCTCTGCCCTTTAATCACCCGTGACACTTTACCAGGCTCTCCGGGTAAAGTGTCACTGCTGGTTCTCCGAGTGTGCCGATCGTCGTGGGAATGCCGGGCGAAAAATGGACGCGTGCGAATGGAAGAAGACTGGTGGCCGGACCTGCTGGCCCATATCCCGATCGAGGACCCGTGGGCCGAACCCGACGTGCTGGTCGCGGAGATCCGCAGCTACGATGACCCCTGGATCCCGGGGACGCGCATCCTTTGGTCCGCGTTGGTTCCTACCGCCGATTTCGATGCCCTCAACGGCCAGCTTATCGCCTTCAACTATGAGGTTGAATCGACCGGGCGCCCCGGCCCCGGCCGCAATGTCGCCGGGTCGGTCAATCCGCGGTTCTGGATCGGTGCCTATGCCGACGGACAGCGCATCGAATGCGAGCCGCTGATTCTGGGCTGGGAGAACCACAACCACTCGGCGATGGTACTCGACCCCAAATTTGCGATGACTTACGGCCTCATGCCGCGGGCGTTGAGCGATGGGTCAATTCATTGGGACAATCCTGCGGAACCCGAGTTCGATGTGGCCCGTGTCAGCGCACCGTCGATCTATGCCGACCTCCAGCAATCCGGCGCCCGAGCGACTGTCTCGCGTGACTATCTCCAGGACTATTTGAGCCTGCGCGGTATGGAGCTGGTCCAGGTCTACTGGGAAAGTCGCCACGGCCCTGTTGATGCCGCCGCCAACGCGCTGCTCGGCGATCGCCAGCAAGCGAACGAGAAGCTGCGGACGCGTGAAGTGGACGTTCGCCGTCGGCGCGAGGGCGGCTTCTTCGCGCAGGTCTGGGGCGCGCGGCACATAGCCCGGCCGGGTCCGCTGCCGATTACCAACAACCCCCTTGAGGAGACCGGGCTTTCTTGGCCGGGCATAGAGGAACCGGTCACGATGACGGTCGCTCAGCGCTTCCGCCCATGGGACCATGTCTATGTCCGCGACACGGTGCTTGGCATCTATGAAGGAAGGCCCGGCTTTAACGTCGGAGCGGAGGATGGACATGTCGGTTACGGCAACCAGTGGAGCGTTGGCCCGACGAGAAGGGTTGGACGCGACGTTATCCAGCTTGAGGTGCGCAAGCTCTACGAGGGCACGCCGGCGCGAGTGGTTCAACACTTCCACGACCACGCGGTCATGCCGACCCCCGAATTGCTGTCCGCGCAAAGCCACCAGGCGCGGAATGTCGGTGTTCGCGCAAAGGAGCTTGTCTACGGTGTCGCCGACATCGGGGCCATGCTCTGCGGGCTTGCCGCGATGTTTGGTCTCGATGCGGTCGGGACCGAAGACTACGTGGGGCTGGACCGCGCCTGGTTGACGCCCAACGGGTGGTGGAACGGCTCGCATGTCGAGCCAATCCTGCACCATATCCCGGCCGATCTTTCGCGGGCCGATTTTCTGGCCCGGTGCCTCGATCTCGACAAGCTGCTGGTCGAGCCGCTCGCGGAACGGCGGCTTCGCCCACTCGTGCTGGCTTTCGGGACACCCGCGGATAAGATCAACGACTTTCGCGGACTGAAGCTCCTGGATCGGCTGATTTGCCTTTGCAATGTCGCGATCGATGCCGCGTTGGTTCCGTGGCAGGCCGGCGACGAAATCATTCGCCGCTACGCCGAGGATGGGAGCGAACCGTCGCGACCGCTCGTGAAGCTCTTCGCCCTCTCCGACCTTCGGCAGGCCGCTGGGCACAGGAAGGATCCGGATGTCGTGATACCATCTGCGCTTGAGCGCTTCGGCCTGGACATGAACGCGGCACGCGGAGGCTGGGGGTTTGTGCTCGACGAAGTCTACGACCAGCTTTCCGCGCAACTCGCACAGATCCACGCGACGCTTGTCGGCGTGATGAGAATCTCCGCCGGGTAGCCGATATCAAGCCTGCGGCGCTCCTCCCAACGCCTGCGGCAGTACCCAATCTTCACCGACATAGGCCCCATAGCGCCGGAGAATGCCGCGGGCGGTGCGAGACGTGTCCCAGACCAGCCCGTCGGTGCTTAGCACGCCGTTGAAATAGGTGCTCAACGCGGCAAGCTGCATGTCGATGACGTCGTTTATGCGCAGATGATGGGCACGCCCCGTCTGGCGCCCGGTCTGCACCCAGAGGATGTAGTAGACCATCATGCACAGCGAATAGCGGAAGGCGAACATGCCGCGGGCCTGGGTCAGCTTGATGCCTTTGCGCCGGGGCAGCGGCTGATTGTCGACGAAGAAACGGGCGGTCGTTTCCTTGAGAAGCCGGAACAGGATTTCGCGAGTCTCATCGCTCACATTTGCGCCGGTCCGCAGCTCCTTGATTTGGGGCTGCTTGAACTCTTTGGTGATGTCGACGAGCGCTTCTTCGAGCCCCTCCATCTGCTTGCCCAGCTCGGCGATGACGTTGACGGCTTCCTGCTCGAGTTCGGCCATTCGAGCCTTCAGGGCGTCCGAGGGCGGCAACTCCCTCAGCCCCTTCATGATGTGGTCGAGCTCGACCCCACCTTCATAATCGAACAGGAGATCGACGTCTGAGGGCGACGCGATATCGAATTCCAGCAGCTTGTGGGTCCGCTTCAATAGGAAGACCTGATTGGGAAAGGCCGACGCGATCAGCAGCGACTCGCGTGAGGTCGAGAGCGCGTTGCGTTTGCGCATCTCGATGAGCGTCAGGTCCGAAAGCACGATGTGATGGTCGCGCGACGCTACGAGATAGGCGCGGAGATCGGGATTCCTGAGCGCGTTTGAGTCAGCGAGGAGCATGGACATTCCTCCAAGCTACCGCGCGAGATCATCTTTTGAACGCGAAATGCGCTTGCCTGGGTTGGGGGCCCCTGAAGCAGGAGCCGAAGGACGATCGATACGAGCGCCTTGACTCTCATCCGCATGCCATGAAACAAAAGGGGAACAGAATCACTGCTGCCGAGTCTCTTGAATGCCATGCGTCAATCCGCCGTCCTCGAAGATTTGCGAGCGCGCATCGCGCGTATCGAGGGCGTAGGCGTCCGCCACGACGCGCTTCCGTTCGGCATCGACGAACTGGATCAGCACCTGCCGGGCGGCGGCATTGCAGCAGGTGCGCTCCACGAAATGGCGGGCAGCCCCGATCTGGCCGACGATGCGAGCGCGACCGTTTTCCTCGCAGGGATCCTGGCACGGATGGAGGGACCGGTCTTCTGGTGCCTGCGCTGGCGCGACCTGTTCGAACCTGCGCTTCACCTTGCGGGTCTTCATCCTGACCGCGTGATCTATGTTGAAGCCGGCAGCGACACCAATGTCCTGCTGGCGATGGAGGAATGCCTGCGGCATGCCGGCATTGCGGGTGTCGTCGGCGAGGTCGGGAAATATTCGACCACTGCGTCCAAACGCCTGCAGCTGGCAGCCGAGAGCTCGGGCGTAGCGGCGTTCGTTTTCCGCCGCGCGGCGAAAGCCGAGCAGGTTGCCGAGGGAACGGCTGCGGTGACGCGCTGGCGGGTGACGGCTGCGCCGAGCGAGGATCTTGGGATTCCGAGCCTTGGGCGGCCGCGGTGGCGGGTCGATTTGGAACGTGTACGCGGCGGCAACCCGCACGCCTGGATTGTGGAGGCGTGCGATGCGACGGGTCGTATCGCTCTTCCTGCCGCACTGGTCGACCGACCGGCTGCGGCGGAAGATCGCAAAATTGTCGCCTGACCGCCGTGACGGACTGATCCTCGATCGTCCGCTCGCGACAGCGATACCCGACCACGGGCGCCGTATCATCGCGGCGCTCGATGCGGATGCCCGCGCTCTCGGCATTCGGGCCGGCATGACCGTGACCAAGGCCCGCTCGTTGGCACCCGAGCTGCAGATTGTGGATGCGGAGCCTGATAATGATCTCCAAGGGCTCCGCGACCTCGCCCTCTGGGCCGGCCGGCGCTATTCGCCATTCGTGTCACCCGACGCACCCGACGGCATCTGGCTCGACATCACCGGCTGCGCAGGGCTTTTCGGCACCGAAAAGGCACTGCTGAAGGATCTTCACCGGCGTATCGCGGGCTCTGGCCTCAGCCTGCAGATCGCGGTCGCGGATACCGCCGGCTGCGCCCACGCGGTCGCTCGGCATGTGCCCGCCGGTCGCCCGGTGACGATCGAGCCCGGCGCCCAGCGTGCGGCGATATCGATCCTTCCCATATCGGCATTGCGGCTGCCACTGAGCGACGTCGAGGGCCTGCGTCGGCTGGGGTTCGAACGGATCGAACAGCTTATCGGCACGCCCCGCGCGCCGCTCGCCAAACGGTTCGGACGCGAGCTGCATCGCCGCCTCGACCAGGCCCTGGGGCTGCTCCACGAGCCGATCGAGCCAATCTTCCCTGAGCATCTTCCCCAGGCTCGCCGCGGCTTCATGGAGCCGATCGCGACGCCAGAGGCCTTTGCCCAGGTCATCGGCGATCTCGTCGAGGATGTCGTTGGTCAACTCGCCTGCATCGGCAAAGGTGCCCGGCGGCTGGACTGTTATTTCCATCGCGTCGACGGCAACACCCAGGCGATCCGCGTCGGGACGGCGGCCGCCTCGCGCGACGCGTCACATCTCGCGAAACTACTGTGCGCGAAGATCGAAACGATCGAGCCGGGCCTCGGCATCGAGGCGATGACGCTGGTTACACCGCTGGCTGACGTGCTGGCGCCGCGACAGCGCGAAGGGCTTGAGAAGCGGGGCCGCGGCCCGGACCTTGGTGCCCTGGTCGACTCGCTAGCCAATCGGTTCGGCCAGCGGAACCTTCACCGGGCCCGGCCCCAGCCGAGCGTGATGCCGGAGCGATCGGTCGCGATCTCGCCCGCGCTGGCGAAGGAGAGCGGCGCAGGTTGGGACGATGATCTGCCCCGCCCCGCGCGGATGCTGGATCGGCCTGAGCCGATCGACGTCATCGCTCTGCTGCCTGATGACGCGCCGCGCCTCTTTGTCTGGCGTCGGAAGCGCTACCGGGTGACGCAGGGCGACGGTCCCGAGCGGCTCCACGGGGAGTGGTGGCGCGAGAGCGGGGACGAAGCGGGCAAGGCCCTTATCGTTCGCGATTATTATCAGGTCGAGACCGAGACAGGCGGCCGCTACTGGCTGTTCCGCCTCGGAGATGGGGCCAATCCGGCGACCGGGACAATGCGCTGGTTCATCCATGGTGCGTTTGCATGAGCACCGAAGAAGCCTGCTATGTCGAACTGCAGGTCACAACGCATTTCAGCTTCCTACGCGGTGCATCGTCGCCCGAGGAGCTGTTTGCGGCGGCCGCCCTACTCGGCATACCCGCGCTGGGCATCGTCGACCGGGGGTCTGTGGCCGGCATCGTTCGAGCATGGGATGCGGAACGCACCACCGGCGTCAGGGCGATCATCGGGTGCCGCGTCGATCTGAACGATGGGACGGCGCTCCTCCTCTACCCGACCGACCGCGCTGCTTACGGCCGAATGTGCCGGCTGCTGAGTGTCGGCAAGGAGCGAGCGGGCAAAGGCGGATGTCATCTCGATTGGCCAGATGTCGAGCAATGGAACGAGGGGATTATCGCGATCCTCAACCCCGATCGCGCCGACGTCGCCACCGAGATCGCGCTCGCTCGGACCAGGCGGATTTTCGGCGACCGGACCTATCTTGCGCTTTCGGTCCGACGGCGGCCGAAAGACGCCATCCGCCTGCGCGATCTCGCGGCCCTCGCTGCGGCCGTGCGGGTGCCGACCGTCGCAACCAACGACGTGCTTTATCACGCGCCCGATCGGCGGATGTTGCAAGACGTGGTCACCTGTGTCCGCGAGAAGTGCACGATCGACGAACTGGGTAATCGGCGCGAACGGTTCGCCGATCGGTATCTTAAGACCGGCGAGGAAATGGAGCGGCTCTTCCGGCGCTATCTCAAGGATGCGTCACCTGTTGCGCGCACGCTCGAGGTCGCCGCGCGCTGCGCCTTCAGTTTGGAAGAGCTTCGCTACCAGTATCCCGACGAGATCAGCGTCCCGGGTCGGACGCCGCAGGAGGAGCTAGAGCGCCTCACGTGGCAGAAGGCTCCGGAGCGCTATCCCGAGGGCGTGGACGACAAGGTCCGTGCGCAATTGGAGCACGAGCTGAAGCTCATCGCCGAACTGGAATACGCGCCTTATTTCCTCACGGTTCATTCCATCGTGGCCGAGGCCCGTCGGCGCGAGATCCTCTGCCAAGGTCGGGGCTCCGCCGCGAACAGCGCTGTCTGCTATGTCCTCGGCATCACCTCGATCGATCCGGTGCGATCCGAGCTGCTCTTCGAACGGTTCGTCTCGGCCGAGCGGCGCGAGCCGCCGGATATCGACGTCGATTTCGAGCATGAGCGGCGGGAAGAAGTGATCAAATGGATTTACGAGACTTATGGCCGCACCCATTCGGCGCTGACTGCGGTGGTCACCAGATATCGCGCCCGCGGTGCGGTCCGCGATGCCGGCAAGGCGCTCGGCCTGAGCGAGGATGTGACGGCCGGACTGTCCAGTTCGGTCTGGGCGTGGAGCCGAGAGGGCGTCGAGGAGAAGCATGCCGAGGAGCTTAATCTCGATCTCGGCGATCGACGCCTGGCTCTGACCCTGGAGCTGGCGCGTCAGCTCATCAACACCCCGCGTCATCTGTCTCAGCATCCGGGCGGCTTCGTCCTCACGCGCGACCGCCTGGACGAGTTGGTGCCGATCGAGCCTGCCGCCATGGAAGACCGGCAGGTGATCGAATGGGACAAGGACGATATCGATCTGCTCGGCTTCATGAAGGTCGACGTGCTGGCGCTGGGCATGCTGTCGTGCATGCGGCGCGCCTTCGAGTTCATGGAGAACGACAAGGGCGTGAAGCTCGACCTTGCCACGATCCCGGCCGAGGATCCGGCGACTTACGCTATGATCCGCAAGGCCGATACGCTGGGGGTCTTCCAGATCGAAAGCCGAGCGCAGATGGCTTCCATTCCCTTGATGGCACCGCGGACCTTTTACGACCTCGTCATCCAGGTCGCGATTGTGAGGCCCGGCCCCATTCAGGGCGACATGGTCCATCCCTATCGCCGCCGGCGCAACGGGCAGGAAGAGGTCACCTATCCGACCGAGGAGCTGCGCCGTGTGCTCGAGAAGACATTGGGCGTACCTCTGTTTCAGGAGCAGGCGATGCGCGTTGCCATCGAATGCGCCGGCTTCACGCCGAGCGAGGCAGACCTCCTGCGGCGGGCAATGGCGACCTTCAAATTGACCGGAGGCGTCTCACATTTCCGGGACAAGCTCATCGACGGGATGGTCAGCCGCGGCTACGATCAGGAGTTCGCAGAGCGGACCTTCAAACAGATTGAGGGATTCGGCTCCTACGGTTTTCCAGAGAGCCACGCGGCAAGTTTCGCGCTGATCGCCTATGCGAGCAGTTGGGTGAAATGCCATCATCCAGACGCGTTCTGCGCTGCGTTGCTGAACGCCCAGCCCATGGGCTTCTATGCGCCTGCGCAGATCGTGCGCGATGCGCGCCAGCACGGCGTCGAGGTGCGGCCGATCGACGTCAATCATAGTCGCTGGGATTGCACGCTGGAGCCCGCGGGCGGCCGGTATCTCGCTGTCCGCCTCGGGCTTCGCATGGTGAAGGACCTCGCCAATACGGACGCGGCGGCCATCGTCAAAGTGCGGGGCGACCAACCCTATGCAAGCGTGGAGGAGATCCAGCGCCGGGCCGGCGTGGGGCGCGGCGCGCTCGACCGCATTGGCGAAGCCGATGGGTTCGGATCGCTCGGGAACAGCCGGCGAGAGGGCCTTTGGAGTGTGAAGGGGCTCGGCAACGCTGCGCTACCCCTCTTCGCCGCCGCCGACGAGCGCGAAGGCAAGTTGCGCGACGAAGCGATCGAGCCGGAAGTGATCCTGGCCCCGATGGGCGTCGGCGCCGAGGTCGTCGAGGACTATCGCGCCTCCGGCCTCTCGCTGCGCGCCCATCCGCTTGCGTTTTTGAGAGACGAGCTGCGCAGCCGGAAGATGATCACGTGTGAAGAATTGCAGCGCGTAAAGGATGGTCGGTGGATCGATCTCGCGGGCATCGTGCTGGTCAGGCAGAAACCGGGCTCCGCGAAGGGCGTCATGTTCATTACGCTTGAGGACGAGACTAACGTTGCGAACCTGGTCGTCTGGACAAACGTCTTCGAGAAGCACCGCCGCATCGTGCTGGGCGCGTCCATGATGGGCGTGCGTGGGCAGGTTCAGCGCGAGGGCGAGGTAATCCACGTGATCGCGCAGCGGCTTGATGACCTCTCTCCGCTGCTCGCGAGCGTCGGAAACCGCGCCGACGTCGCCGATATCTATCGGGTGAGCCGCGCCGACGTGGTGAAGAGCCCGATGCGTCCGGATCCTCGTGATCCGGGATCACCTCTCGGGCGCCAGCCCCGCGACATTTTCATCCCGGACCTGCGCATCGGGACCGGCATCGTGCCAAGCCGGCCGACCGAAGGCATCAAGATCAAACCACGCGACTTCCGCTGACTAGGCCACGCGTCGCTCGATACGGTTGCCACCAGCCGACTTTACGATTGAAAAGCCGTTGGGCACAGCTTGCTGGACCATCGGAACGTGGGAAATGAGACCGACCGCCCGGCTGTTGCCAACAATCGCCTGCAGCACGTTCAGAACTAGGTCGAGCGTGCCGCCATCATTATCGGTATCCAGGCTTCCAAACCCTTCGTCGATGAAGATAGTATCGAGGCGAATCTGGCCGTGGCTCATCTCGACAATATCGGCCAGACCGAGCGCAAGAGAGAGCGCCGCGATGAACGTTTCACCGCCCGACAAGGTGCTGATCTCTCTTGCGCGCCCGGTCTCGATATCATGGACGCGGACATCGAGGCCGCGCTTGCTCCGTCCACCCACGGACTCAACATCGCGTTCGAACCGGTAACGTCCCGCCGTCATCGGACCGAGCCGGAGGTTGGCAGCATTCAGCACATGATCGAACATCGTTCCGATCGCGAACGTCTCTAACGGGGTTTTTAGGGCGTTATCGCCGGCGAAAGCATCAGCCAGCGAGCGAAGAGGTCCGGTTTCGCGCTCAAGCCTCTCCAAATTGTCGAGTTGCTCCAGCAGCGAGGTGCGCAGATCGACCAACAGCTTGAGAGCCGCGTCCATCTCCGCAGCGGTGCGGCGCGCAGCGAGGGCATCGCCTCGAGCCATTTCAGCCTGTTGGGCAGTGGCCGTCAGGTCCGGCCGGGAGACGTTTTCGACCGCCTTTTGCGCTTCATCGACCCGGGCATCGGCGACGTTGACGTCATCGCGAAACTTCTGAACTTTGCCGATGAGCACGCCGATCTCGGGAATCAGTTTGACGCCTTCCCGATATGTGTCGAGCGAGAGACCAACTTCCTCCAGCCGCTTTGCGAGCGCCCCCCTGGCACTTGTCACGGCCGACCGAGCAGAGCCGACGGCGCGAGCCGCAGCGGTGAGCTGTTCGGCCGCTGTCGCCTTGGCAACGGCCGTGGATTGGCGCTGCTTGTCAGCGGCAGCCACGGCCTCGCGAAGGGATTTAATCTTTTGATCGACGCTTGAGACCTCAGCATCGAGGACGCTCGCATCACGCAGCAATTCCGGAACCCCAGAGATGGCGTCCTGGTACGATCGCGCGGCAACGGCTTGGGCGGTTGTCTTATCCTGCCAATGAGATCGGGCAGCGTTCGAGGCAACGATCGCCTCTTCGGCCTCTCGCTTCGCCTCCACAAGATCGCTTTCCATCAAGCCTAGGTCGACCGGCTCTCCGAGGGCTGACAATTCATCGGCGACCTCCCGCCCCTCCCTCTCGATGATATCTACGTCCGCCCTTGGCGCTGATTGCTCGGCCAGCAGCTTCGTCCGGTCGGACACCAGCGCTTCTGCCGGCGTGATCGCACCCTCAGCGATCGTCGCGTCACGGACGATCCCGTCGTGCTTCCTTCGCGCCTCGTTGAAGTCCCTCTCGAGGCGCTTCGGATCACCTTCGCCGTGTGCAGGTTGAGGGTGGTCCGCGCTTCCACAAACTGGACAGGGTTCGCCATTCACCAAATGCATACTTGCCAGCATTTGGGCCTGTGCTCCGATGAAGGCGCGTTCGGCGAGAGCCAGCTGCTCTTGTGATTGCACCACAAGACCGGCGGTTTGGTCCCGCCTCGCCTTCACCTTACCCAGGTCTTCAATAGCTGCGTCGAGGCGCTGTTTCGCTTGGGTGAACGCCTTCGCCGCCCGAAATTCTTCGCGCAAAGCACCCAGCTTCGCGTCGAGTTGTGCCCGCTTTAGAGCGTCGCTGCGCGCGACTGCAACGCGCTCGGAAAGATCATTATGGACCGTCTCGAGGCGAACTCGCGACGCGTCTGCAGTGTCGAAGGCATCCTGGGCGGCCTTACGATCGGCCGACGCAAGGTCGAACTTCGCCTTGAGATCGGCCGCGCCTGTGAGCGCCTCACGATGGCGCTCCAGCTCGTTGGATCGCTTGATCAGGCCATCGACTCCAGTCGCCGCTGCTTCCGCGGCAACGAAAGCCAGTTCGCTTTCGTCATGGTCAGATATCGCCTTAAGCTCGTTACCGCGGGCCTCGGCTTCTGCAGCGGTCGCGTCATCAAAAGATCGTTCCGCTTCGACTACCCGAGCATCCAGATCTGTCGCCTTCAGCGCTTTCTGGGCGGTGGTGACCGCCCGCTCGGCTACAGCGACGTCGTCGCGTTGCGTTTCGAGTGCCGCACGCGAAGAGCGAGCGTTCTCGACAGCCGAAAATCGCGCTTCGAGCGCTTCCGCCTCACTATGAGCCTTATCGGCGGCGGCCGAGATTGTCTCGGCCCCGACCGCAGTCAGGTCGCTTTCGATTGCCCGATGCCGAGCCGCTTCGATACCAGTGGCCAGTTCGTCGGTACTGGCGAAGCCACTCTCGGTCAGCCGCTGTGCGACGAGGCGATGGCCGTCCTCAAACTCGCGCTTGGCGGAAATCGCGCCTTCCTTCATTCGCTTGGTGATGTCGCGATAGAGGGAAACGTCGAACAGTTCGCGGAGAATGGCAACGCGCTCGTCGCTGGTGGCGAGAAGGAATTTCTCAAAACGGCCCTGGGGCAAAAGGACGATCTGCCGAAATTGCTCGACCCCATATCCGAGCAACTCGCGGACTTGCCGACCGACCTCGCCCACTTTCTTCTCGGCAAGGACGACACCGCAATTATCGGTGGTCACATCGTCGACCGGAACATCGCTCGCATCGAACAGCCAAGCAGCGTGGCTATCGACAGTCTCGCCATCTCCGCGCTTCTTCGGCCGCGCTTGGTCGGGCTGACGACGCACAAAATATCGTCGATCACCAAGCCCGAACAGGAAGGAGACCTCGGTCAGGCGGTCAGGGTCGGCATGTTGAGACCGCATCGTGAAGATGGACTGTTCCTTCTTCGCGCCTTCGCCAAAGAGAGCGAAGGTCATGGCGCTGAAGATAGACGACTTTCCCGATCCAGTAGGTCCATAGATTCCGAACAGGCCAGCATCGACGGCATCTCGAAAGTCGATTTCCTCCATACCGGCATAAGGGCCGAATGCGGACATGATGAGCTTGATGGGTCTCATGCCGCTTCTCCCCCGGCAGCGAGGTCGGCGACCACCTCGTCGACGAGGGCTTTCTCTGCGTCGGTGATGGGAGCTTCGCGAACGAACCGAACGAAGTTCGCGATCACCTCGCCAGGTTGGTCGAGCGCCGCGCGCCCCTCGGCCAGTTGCCTCTCCTGCGACCGATCATCTCGTTCGTAGCTGAGCTGAACAGCATTTGGATAGAGCACCCGAAGGCGCTTCATCGGGTCGATCTGAGGATGTTCGTCGGTGAGCACCACGCGGATCAGATCGTCCGAGCCTTCCGGGGCTGCAAGGAGTTCGGCGAGCTTGCCTCTGATTGCACGCACACTGCGGATCGGAAAAAGGGGAAGCTCCGAAAGCGAAACCGAGCCGTCCGCGGCGAGCTCCACGAGCGTCATGGATTTCGCATGTCCCTCCTCGTCGAATCCGAAAGCGAGTGGCGCGCCCGAGTATCGGATGTGACCTACCCCGACCGCCTGGGGGCGATGAAGGTGGCCCAAGGCGACGTAATGAGCGCCCTCGAAAAGCGAGGCTGGCACCGTTTCTATTCCGCCGACCGACCGTGTTAACGGACGCTCGCCCTCACTGGTGCTGGCACCTTCGACAAATGCGTGGGCCGCGACGACCCACCGAACGCCTTCTGGCAGGTGACGCCGGGCACTTGCGATCTGCTCAGCGAGCACGTCCGCCGGGCAATTAATGCCCTCATTCTCGAAACACGCGCGAGCCGAGAACTCATATCCGAACGGCAGCGCAGAGATGGCGACAACGCCATGTTCGTCGGTGATCAGGAGCGGCCGTTCGTCCCGATCGAGTGGACCTCGAACCAAGGCATGAGCGGTGTTCGCAAGGACTCCCATCGCACCGATTTGCGCGGCCGCGTCGTGGTTGCCCGCGATCAGAACGATTGCCAGTTTGCCGTCTGCAGTGACCTTGCGAATGAAATCTGAGAACCGGCGGAGCGCAGCCTGGGATGGCGTGAGCCGATCGAAAATATCTCCCGCGATAATCAGGGCGTTCGGCTGATGCTCGACGATGGCCGCCTCGACCTGCGCGATGATCGCATCATGGTCTTCCTCCAGGCTCACCCCGTGGAACTGACGTCCCAGATGCCAATCACTCGTGTGCAAGATGCGCATGCCCTGAGTCCGTATAATTTTTATTCGTGTAGAAACTAGATGGATTCCCCGACTGGAGTCAACTATGCTCCCCTCATGACCGAAGTCGAACCAAAACCCGCGATGCGGGCACGCCTCCATTATCTTGACCAGTGCTTCGCCTGGTTGGGACAGGCGAATCGGCGCGACCTCATCGCGGCATTCGGCATCTCGAACGCTCAAGCGGCGGTCGACTTTCGCACATATCTTGAACGGGTCGCGTCGCCGGCTCCGACATATGATCCGGTCAGGAAGATGTATGTGGCCGCTAAAGGCCATGTCGGGCTGAGCGACACACCGGCCCCGGCTTCGCTCGAGGCGATCTATGCCAAAGCCCACGGCGATGCCTTCGCCCGATTGCCAGGCCCCGCCCGGCATTGCCCCGAGGAAGTCATGCGCGAACTCAATCAGGCGATCGAGCAGCGATGCTTCGTGGAGATCGACTATGTTTCGATGACAAGCGGCCGTCGCGATCGCCAATGGATCGCGCCAACGCACATTGCGAGCGACGGCGAGCGATTGCATGTCAGGGCTTGGAGCGAGGACAGGAAGGAGTGGCGTGACTTTCTTCCGATCCGGGTGTCGGCCGACAGTAGTTTCGCGACCCGGCCGATCAAGGAACAGCTCCCTCCCGACATCGACTGGGAGACCATCGTCGAGGTGAGGCTGCGGCCGCGGTCTGATCTATCAGCCGATCAACGGCGCGCGGTGCAGCGGGAATTTGGGTTCGAAGGCGAGGCACTGACCTTTCAGACCCGGCGCGCACTCGATTTTTACGTCGAGCGACGCTGGGGGCTCGACCGGCCCGGCGCCCGTCTCGAACGATTTTAGGCGCGCCGATGGCTAACGTCACCGTCGCGCCGCGAGAGCACGCCACCCCTGTCGAGGACCCAGCGATCCCCGAGGCTCGAAGCCTGCGGACAGGAAAAATCTTGGACGCTAAGCGGTTGATCAGTGCATTTCCGTATGACGCGGCGATACGATTGAGGGAATGCCTCAAGCTGGCGGCTTTTGCGGGCCAACCTCGACTGGCCTGCCCGGTTTGCGGTGTGACGCTTTTCCTCGCCAGCAGCATGCACAAGAACTTCTACCTCCGGCACCGGTCGGAAGATGGCTCATGCCCGGCGGTGACGCGCACCGGATTGTCCGAGGCAGATATCCGAGCGATGAAATATCGCGGCGCCCAGGAGAGCGGCGCACACCTCCGCATCAAGGAATTGTTGGTCCGTAGCCTGGAGGCCGATCCACGCTTTCGAGAAGTTGTGGTCGAAAAGACGTGGCATGCCAGTGAGGGGACGAAGGGCCTTCGGCGACCGGACGTCGCCGCCCGCATCGACGAGCTTAGACTGGCCTTCGAAGTGCAATTGAGCACGACGTTCCTAGACGTCGTGCTCGGGCGCAAGATCTTCTACAAAGAGCAGGGCGCCGCGCTTGTGTGGATCCTGCCCGGTTTCGACCCAAATTATCGTCGCATGACGACCGACGACATCCTGTTCGGCAATAATTCAAATGTCCTCGTAGTGGACGAGGCGACCGCAGCGGCGTCCGTTTCAGCCGGTCGATTCATGCTTCGGGTCTGGCATCGGCAGCCCAGAATAGAGGGCGACCGGGTTGTAGACGATTGGATCGAGCGGCTGGTCGGATGGGACGAATTGGAGATCGACGTCGATCGCCAAACTATTTGCGCGTTGGATTTCGATGCGGCCGAAGCTGCCTGCTACGCCGAGCTTCGCGAAGCGCGAGAACGTCAGCGCGTAGAAGCGGAGGCCGCTCATCGTGAGGCCATCGCTCGCATCGAAGACGAGCTAAGGAGTGAAGCATTCGAATGGGCGTTGACCGCGCCGGATAAGATCAACCCGGTCGAGCATGAAAAGCGGTGGAAAGCGCTGAACTATGCCTTGGTGCCGTTCTGCTACCACCTAGGAGGTCCATCATGCGACATCCTCGTGCCGATGCGCATGGTGTGGGTGATCGAGACAGCCCGCACCGGAGTTCCTGTCGGGTTTGGCCATCGGGACGTCCTGGAAGTGGCGCATCATCTACTTCACCAGCACCCTGAGCTGATCATCGGATTTGGACATTTGCTGCGCGCCTACGGCAATTTCCATTTGCTCGAGGAGCTGGACAAAACCGGCAAATGGAAAAGGAAGATAAGGAGCTACCGGTCTCTCATGCGTACTGACCCCCTGTTCAAGCTCGCCGAGGACGAGGACCGGCTCTTCGGCTTTCTCTCAAACGAACTGTGCAGAAAGCCGCCGACCGAAAAGACAGCCGACTAGATGGCCGACAACAAAAACCAGCACTTCGTACCGCGGGTCCACCTTCGCCCATTCACGGTGGGGGGCGAGGGGTTGGCGATCAATCTCTTCAACCTCGACCGCATGAAGGCGATCCCCAACGCGCCAGTCAGGAACCAGTGCTCCGGGGACTATTTCTATGGGCAGAACCGGCTGCTGGAGAATGCGATCAACTTCATCGAGAACCCCTATGGACCCGTCATTCGCCACCTGTCGGACAATGGCGCGATAGGCTCCGCTGTGGAGATCGTGCTGAAGCGCTTCATTTATCTCCAGTATCTGCGGACGGAGGCCGCCTCATTCAAAGCCAGCGAGATGGTGCTGGCGCTGCACGATGTGCCCGGTTCCGACCTGCCGGTCCCGACCGTCAAAGAAGCAGCGAAGGAGGCGGTCCAGGTGGCGATGCTCAGTTACAAGGACACGATGCGCATCGTTGACGATCTGACGCTATGCATCGTGCGAAATCGAACTGACTCGCCGTTCGTGACGTCAGACGATCCGGCGGTATTGACGAACCGCCTGCACATCCAGCGGCCCCGGAAGGGTCGACCGAGCTTTGGGGCGAAAACAGCCGGGGCGATATTCATATTGCCACTGACCCCAAAGCTCTGCGCTGTCCTTTTTGACGGGGCGGTCTACAGCTCGAGTCACCACGCACATTGGATCGATGCTGATCGATCGGACGACATCCTCGCTCTCAATGCTCACCAGATCATGGGCTGTTGGGCCAACCTCTATTTTCGGGATTGGGAGGATCGCGAGCTAATCGCTGCACAGACGGAGACGACCAAGCCACTGCGCCCAGAGACCCGCCAGACTGCGACGCAGGCTGTCTTGGAAAAGACGAGTGACTGGGGCGAATATTATGCGGTCAGGAAGCTCACGGACATCCGAAACGGCGAAAAGGTACTCGTGCATGTCGTGTCGAACCATCCGGTCCCGGCAGCATGGCCGTCATTCTTGCGGTTTCGGCCGAACGGACGGGCCTATTCCAACAACACCGGCTCTGGCCTGACCCGTCTATGGTGTCTCGAGCAGGGCTTCGTGCGCGGTGAAGGCTATCGCAAAGTGTCGATCTGAGGCGAGAAGCCTCGCAGGAAGGACGTTGAATGGGAGCGGTCACGGCATCTTCGGTCTACTACATTAAGCTCGGCCGCAAAGGCGATTGGGAAACCGAGAGCATCCACGACGGTGTCCTCCGATTTGGCTATCGCGAGGCACCGCATGTCCTTTGCGCGGCGGGAGACTGGGCGGCCGTTCGTGAGGCAATGATGCGCATTCGGGGAGATGCCGGCGCTGCGACCCGCGACGTGAAGCAGATCCGCGCCTTCTACGAGAGCGACGAGACAGACATCTTCATCACTTTCGTGGGCGGTCTGCTCTATTGGTGCCGGCCGTCCGGCGAGATCGAAATCCTCGACGACAACAGCCACCGCCGATCGACGCTGGATGGCTGGCACAGCACCACGACAGGCGGCACGCTGCTGACCGCCGACCGCCTCTCCGGCCATCTTCTCAAGGTGCAGATGTTCAGGGGCACGATCTGCGACGTCGCCGCTGCCGACTATCTGCTGCGTCGGCTTAGCGACGAACTGTCGCCTGAAGTGGCCGCGGCAGAGGAGGCGGAGAGCGCGCTCATGGTGGCCGTCATTCCGCTGATGCGGCTCCTGACCTGGCAGGATTTTGAGCTGCTCGTCGACCTGATCTTCTCGTCGAGCGGCTGGCGCCGGGTCAGCCAACTCGGGCGAACTCAAAAGACTATCGACCTTGAGCTCGTGCTGCCTAGCACCAGCGAGCGAGCGTTCGTCCAAGTAAAATCCAAGGCAAGCCGTGCTGCGCTGGATGACTATGCGGTGCGTCTGGAGGAAGCCGAGGCCTACGACCGAATGTTTTTCGTTTGGCACACAGGTGCTATCCCCGAGGATGAGGCCCCGGAGGGCGTGATCATGCTTGGGCCGCAGCGTCTGGCCAGAATGGTGGTCGATGCCGGCCTATCGTCATGGCTGCGCGAAAAAGTCACATGACGCCCAGCAATGCCCGGCCGATCAGCGGGATGAGCCTTTGCGCCGTCTGACCTTTTCTGCTGCCAGCTCGATCCAGACGGGAGCGTGATCGCTCGTTTTCTCCCATCCGCGTACGTCACGGTCGACTTGAGCGTCGACCAAGCGATCCGCGAGCGCGGGACTTAGCAGAAGGTGATCTATCCGAAGGCCGGCGTTGCGCTGGTAGGCGTTTCGGAAATAATCCCAGAAGGTGTAGATGATCTCATCCGGGTGCATCGCCCGAAGAGCGTCAGTCCAGCCTTGCTCGAGAAGCCTGAAATAGGCGGCCCGGACTTCAGGCGCAAAGAGCGCGTCGTCAAGCCAGCGCTCGGGTTTGTAGACGTCGCGCTCTGTCGGCATGACGTTGAAGTCGCCGGCGAGGATCACGGGTAGGCCGGACTTGAACAGCTCGTCGGCATGCCGGATCAGCCGTTCGAACCAGCGGAGCTTATAGTCGAATTTGGGACCGGGTCGCGGGTTACCGTTCGGGAGATAGAGGCCGGCGATCAGAATGCCGTTGACGGCTGCCTCGATGTAACGGCTGTGGCTGTCATCAGGGTCGCCCGGCAGACCGCGTCGGGTTTCGTGAATGTCGCCCACACGACTGAGGATCGCGACGCCGTTCCAGCTTTTCTGGCCGTGCCAGATGGCATCGTAGCCAAGGTCCCGGATCGCCGCTTCGGGAAAGTTGTCCTGTTGCGCCTTGAGCTCCTGCAGGCAGACGACGTCGGGCTCGGCTTCCGACAGCCAACGTAGGAGAACGGGCAGGCGTCCGTTGACGCCATTCACATTGTAGGTCGCTATCTTCACAGGTCGGGCAGGACTTGGCTGGCGCGTCCCCAACCGGAAAGCGTCTTGAATCGCGCGCGTCTGACCAACTCGGCGGCTGATCCGATGCCGAAGTGCGATGGCTTGTCGATCGATTCCATCTCTTTCCAGGTGATCGGTGCAGCGACCGGCGCGCCAGGCCTGGCGCGAACGCTGTAGGGCATGACCGCAGTCGCCCCGCGCTGATTTCGCAGATAGTCTATGAAGATGCGGCCCTTGCGCTGCGCCTTGGGAAGGGCGGCGGTGAAATGCTCCGGATCACTCTGGGCGACGGCTTGAGCGAGGCGATGCGCGAAGTCCTTTACCTCCGGCCATTCCGCCTGCGGGGTCAGCGGCGCGATTACATGGACGCCCTTCCCGCCGGTGACCATCGGGAAGGTCGCTAGCCCAATCGATTTGAGAATATCCCGGAAGTGGAAGGCCGCGGTCCGAACAGCCTCGAAGTCGAGGCCCTCATCGGGATCGAGGTCGAAGACCAGCCGATCCGCCTTTTCGACGTCCTCGATCCGCGCACCCCATCCATGAAACTCAATCGTGCCCATCTGGACGCAGGTCAGCAGCCCGTCGGCCGTATCGAGATAAAGATAGGGCTCTTCGTGGCCGTCCTTTTCCCGGATACCGAGGTGCTTGACCATGTCGCCGAAGCTGCCGGCGTCGTGCTTCTGGAAAAAGCACTTCTTGGCGCGTCCCTGCGGGCAACGAACAAGGCTGATCGGTCGGCTCCCGATCCACGGCAGCATCACGCCGGCAACCGCCGCATAATAGTCTGCAAGCTGGCCTTTCGTTATGTTGGATTCGGGAAAGACGACCCGTTCACGATTGCTGATGGCGATCGATGAGGTCGCCGGCTCGGCCACCGCCTCGACGTGGGCCTCTGTTTCCAGCACCACAGCTTCGGGCTTCTTGTCCTCGCGCAGGCCCAAATAGCTCGGATGCCGCAGCGTCCCGTCGTTCGTCATTTCGGTGAAGGCGATCTCAGCAACCAATTTGGGCCTGAGCCAATGCGCACCTCGCGCGTCGGCCCGCGGCGCTTTGACTGTAGCCACGTTCTGCTCGAGGGGCTTCATGGTCTCCATGAGGCGCTGGATCTCGTCCAGGCTGAAGCCGGTGCCGACCTTTCCGGCATATCGAAGCTCGCCGTTCTCATGAACGCCGAGCATCAGTGACCGAAAGGCCCGGGACTTGTCGGAGGGTGTCCAGCCGACAACCACAAACTCCTGGCGCTTGATGCACTTGGTCTTGAGCCAGCCACCCGATCGCGACCCGATATACCGGCCGGTTGCCTGCTTCGAGATCACGCCCTCCAGACCAGCGTCACAGAAGCTGTGGAGCAGCTTCTCACCACTGCCCTCTATGTGATCGGAGTAATGCAGGCGGGTGCCGCGGGTCGGGATGATCCTGCGCAGTCTCGCTTTACGCTCGGTCAGCGGCAAACCCGTGAGGTCTTCACCATCGAGCTCGAGGAGATCAAAGGCATAATACTCGATCGAGGCTGGTGCCCCCTTCAGGGCGCCCTGAAGTGCCTGAAAGCTTGATCGACCATTCTGATCCGCGACGACAGCCTCGCCATCGATCAGGGCCGAACCCACCTTCAGTTTGGCCGCATCGGCCGCGATCGCGGCGAACTTCTCGGACCAGTCGAGGCCGGAGCGGGTATAAGCGCGGGCCTCGCCACCACCCACGGCCAGCTCCAGGCGATAGCCGTCATATTTGATCTCGTGGAGCCAGCGCGCGCCAGAAGGCACGCTGTCTACCAGTGTCGCGAGTTGGACAGGGCGAAAGGCGGGCAGTGAGAACTGACCGGTATCACGCACCTTTTCTCGCTTCGGTTTCGCGCTCGCTGCCATGGGAAGAAGACTCGATTCCCGTCGATCGGGTTCCCGCACCGTGCGACAGCTAATCAACTGAGAGCGTCTCTCCGCGCAGGCACCTGGAAACCGACCGGAATCAAGCGCGTTTCAAGTTCAGCAAACAATGGAGTGAAACGCATGTCTGACGACAAAACGCTGCGCGCGCCGCAGGATAGCTCACGTATCGCTATGGGCGAGGATTATGAGGTCGAGTATTGGACCAACAAGTTCGGCGTCAGCCGTGATCGCCTCCAGCAGGCGGTGGACGCCGTGGGCAACAGCGCCGACGCGGTCGAGAAGCATCTCAAAGGCTAGTTGCAGCCACCCGCGAGCCGGATTGATTGTCACCGGTCCGGCTCGACCGTCGTTGCGAGACTGGCGTCGACCAGGCCGAAATAGTCGCGGGTGTCCGCGTAGACATATTGCTGCGCACTCTGGATAGATATGCGATTGGCGGCATCGATCAGCGCCGGCGGCATCAGGGCGTCGAGTTGGTTCAGCAGCTCGCTGTTATAGCTCGCGAGGAAGATTGCCGTCGGAGAGAGTGGCAGCGAGATCAGGCAATTGGGCGATGCAAGGCCCGGCAACATGCAGATCGGAAAATCACTTGTAACCAGGCCATAGGGGCCGTCGCGGAAATGGAAGACGCGCCAGTCCATTCGAGCGATGTCCGCCTTCATCTGGGGCAGATCGACCAAACCCGGGATCAGCGTCGTCCCAAAACCCTCGATCAGGCCGCCGACGCCGCGCTCCTTCAGAAACTCCATCAAGGTCTGCGGGTGCCCAGGACGGCGCAGCGCCTCATACTCCTCCGGCCGCGCCGCGATCTCCCGTGCCAGCGTCTCCGACGCATCGGCCTTAAGTTTGCGTAGAAGGTTGGGCAGGCGCACCAGCAGGGACATCAGGAAGCGAACCCATGCCATGCGCAAGTCCGTTGGCAGCAAGGGCTGCGCGCTGAGGAGAATCCGCAACGCCCTCGCGGCCGGATCGTCGATCTCCGGCCCCATGAAATCGCGTTCGACGGCGTTGCGATGCTCGGGCGGAACGCCGTTCAGCGCATAGAGCCCCCTCTCCGCCCCGATCGTCTTTGGCGCATATTCGCGGACGAACAGCTTTCCGCGTTGGCGCGAATAGGTTGAGAGCTTCCCTTGCGCATTCGCCCAGCGTGAGAGGTAGAATTGCGGCAGGAAGTGGTGGCGATCGGGGTCGCTCAAACCCGTTCCCCGACGATGGTGTTCTGCGCGTTCAGAGGAGCGCCTGCTGCACGCTGAGAGGCGGATAGACCTGGGTCGGGATGAGGCTGCCCTTGGGCAGGACGCGCAGGACCTCGCTCGCCGGCACGGTGGGATCGAGCCAGTCGGCCCATGCATCGCGCGGCAACGGGATGATCTGTCGGCGGTGATAGGGCTTGATATCTTCTCCGGGCTCGGTGGTGAGCAGCGTGAACGCCTCTCCCTCGGGGGTCGAGCGCCAGATGCCGGCGATGCAGAACCAGTCGTGGTCGCGCATCGTGAAGAGCCATTTGGTCTTCCGCTTCTGCTTAGGGTCCTGGGGCTGGGTAAACTCGTAGAACCCGTCGGCGAGGATCAGGCAGCGATGCGACGTGAACTCCCGGCCCTCCGACTGGTAGTTGTAGACGGGTTTGCCGTTGTGGCCGGGCCAGCTCCATCGTCGATTGACCAGTTCGCCGATGCTCCTGCCCTCGCCACTTCGGACGATCGGCGCGATATCGCTGATCTTGATGTCCTCGCGAGCTGCGACGTTTGGCGTGCCCTCAGGCATTTTGATCTTGATCTTGAGGTCTTCGAAATCCTCGACGATCGAGGCGATGTCGACCTCCAGACGATAGTCATTGCACATCGGTCATCCGTTCCGCTTGTTCTTGCGACTCATCCGTGTTCCATATATGTTCTTACCATGTCCACGCCAACGCCGTTCGACTCCGAGGCGCCCCTCGAGAAGCTGCTACCCATCATCCGGCGAAATCCGGACGATATGCAAGAATTGGAAATGGTCGAGGCCCGGTGGGGCTCCAATCCCCGATTTAGCGACGGCACTTCGTTTCGGTTTGTGCGCTCCGAAGGCAAGACATTCCCGACGCAGCGCTGCCTCGTTCCCGCGTCCGAGTTCCATATGACGGTGGGCGACAAGCAGTACCGGGTGAAGCTCGACGACGGCAATTTCTTCTATCTCGCCGCAGTGTGGGAGCCGGCGATGGCCGAGTGGCCCCTCTCGTTCCGGGTCATCACGGTGGCCGCCAATCCCGAGGTCAGCCGTTATCAGGATCGGCACGGAGCGATCATCCTAAGGCGCCAGCGCATGCAGTGGCTCGACAATAGCGTCCCGGAGGCCGACCTTCTCGAGACGCCGCCGGCGCGAACCTTCATCGTTGAGGAGATTACGAGCGGGCCGCGCCAGAAGGCGCTCGCGCTCTAGTCTGGAACGGTGATCGCCATACCGCCAAGCTGCGAGATCAACTCGGCGCGAGTGATCGGCACATCATAGCGCCATTCGAGCAGCCGAACGCCGTTACGCGCAAGCAAGCTGCGCTTCCTCTCGTCGCGGGCGCAGGTGAGCTCGAAGCCCTCCTGCCCCCCGAACAGCGCGATAGGCTCATAGTGCTGCTGGCCCTGATACTCGATGGCGAGACCCAGCTCGGGCACATGGATATCGATCGACTGCATGCCGAGAAACGGAGGACGCCATTGATGGACGGCGGATGGCCAGATCGTTCGGACGAGATCGAGCAACGCCACCTCGGACACCCAGCCGCGCCCGATTTCAGGGATCGAGCGCTCGCGGCGGAAGGCTTCCTCGGCCGCGACCATGGCGCTCGCAAAGAACTCTGACGCGCCGGTGTCGGCGACGCCGATATTCCTTGAGAAGATCCGACCGCGCTGGCCGCTTGGATTTGAGAATTGGGCCATGTGGCGCCGGTAGGTGGCCCAATCCGCGGACGGTGGCAGCGGCGGTATCATCGACGACCCGAAGTCCGGCCGCAGCCTGGTCATTTCTCCAAGAACGGGCGGTTCGAGCGCGAACTGGGCGTCCAGATGATCGAGAAAGGCTTCGAACTCCTCGAGCAGTCGCCCGGAGATCAGCGATTCCTGGCAGTGCTTGCGCGCCAGCACCCGGATGTCCTGCGCCTGAAGCGGGCTCCTAGTGAGGAACCGCAGGTAGATGACCTCGTCGAACAGGGGTTCCCGGTCGCGGCCGGGGATCGCCTCGACCAGCGCGAGGGCCTCCTCAAGCTGGTCTGTCTCGGTGAGGTCCAGCACGCGCTGCCAATGTGGATCGGGGTCCCAAGGGCCGGCGTTCACATCGGGAAGGTCGGCCGGCAGTCCGATTCCATCCACGCCGCGCCATTGGTTGCCCATCAGCCGAGCCTGCAGGCCGTAGCTCCGTGACCGATTATTGTCCTCCCAGACACGCGCGATCGGCAGCGCGGGATCGAGCGGTGTGGCGGTCCAGGATTGGCCCTCAGGGATCCCTTCGGGCCGCATCACATAGCCGATATCGAAACCAGCCGCCGAATAGTCCCCCATGGCGAGATCGCCGATGGCTTCCACCAGCCTTTCGTAGAGCCGGACCTGGTCCTTGCGTACCCCGACCGAGACGAGAACGCGCCCGCGCGCCGAAGTTTGGCGGGAGACGGCGGGCGCGTAGGTGGCAAGCTCCACGGCGCGCCGCCTGCGAATGCCGGAGCCTTCGAGGAAATGGATGCGGTGGGTGATGTCGTCGGCAAAGTCCGGATAGGACAGCGGCACCGGCTCGACCGTCTTGGCGGGCCGCTTCTTGGCCGGAGCCTCCGGGCCATATTCGGCGAGGAGCTCGCCGCACAGTTTCGAGAGCTTAGCAAAGTGCATTGCCGCCGGCGAGCCTGGCGGCCGCTTGCCGGAGAGCGTCGCATAGAGCTTCTGCCATTTGGCGAGGTCGCCCCGGTAGAGCGCGCGCCAGGTCCGGTTCTTCAACGTGTCTTCGTAAAGCTTCGCGTCCGCGCGAAACGCATCGAGGCCGGCGTCCCCCTTCTCTGGCGGCGGCGGCTTGAGGATCACGGACAGTTCAACCGAACGAGGGCGAGCCGTCGGCCCAGCCCGACGCCTGCCAAAGGACATTGAATTGATCGCGCAGCAGCGGCTGCATCGGTGCGGAAAGGTCGTCGACGCGCAGCTCCGGCAGAAGCAGCTCGGGCTTGCGGATCGTGCGGCCACCACCCCGCGCGCGGGTGAGTTCGACGTCCTCAACACCGCGAAAGGCGATCGCGACCAGCCCCGGGCCGGTGAGCCCAACCGCGGCGAGCACGCCGGCGAGGCGCTCGAGATGGGTGACGATCGCAGTCTCAAGCTCGCGGCCATCGACCACGATCTGCGGATCGTTATCGACCCGCGCACCGATCATCGTCTCGAATTCGATGGCACCAGGTCGCACGAAGCGCGTGCGCCACCGGGTCTCGGGATTGTTGTCCGTCGGGATCCGCGGAAGCCCATAGCTCCACCATTGGCGCTCGTCCGAGTCCGACTGGACTCGGACCTGCATGTCAGGCGGAAAGCGCAATGCGGCCGTCATGACGAGCTTCGGATCCAGCGCAGGCCGATCCATGGCAACGAGCGGCACGATGCGCAGTGTCATGCTGGGCACGGCGACGATCTCTGGAAGTCCCCCGCGCATCCGGTCCATCGCCAGCTCGTTGACCTCGTTCCGAGCCGCTTCCCATCGGGGGTCGACCTGCGGGGCGGCGGGCGGCTGCGCCGCGACGCGGATCCGCGACCGCCCGACCTTCTCGAAGGCATCGATCGCATCGATCAGGGTCGTCGACCGTGTGTTCAGCTCCTTAACCGCGGCGAGGGTTGCCGGCTGCATACCGCGCCTGACATCCTCGTCCGTCTTCACCCAGGCCATGTTGTGGTTTTGGTCCATGACGTGGACCCGCTCGTAGACCAACTCCATGAGCGACGTGTTCGCCGCGCGGACAGCCACCGCAGCCTTCTGCAGCGTCTCGTCCTCGAAATCGAACGCGGCGCCTGCCCAGGTGGCGGCCATGTCGTCGAGCGGATCGAGCGCCTTGCGCGGGTAAGGAGTTCCGAAATTATGCTCGCGCAGGAACAGGCGCAGCGGCTCGGGAAATTGCGCGCGATAGCGCTGCAGCAACTCGACATCGTGCGGATGAGGCTCGACCGGCGGCTGCGCCATGCGGAGCACTTCATCGTCGAGGATCAGGCGAAGCGCGCTTTCCAAATCCTTCTGCAGACCGAGCCGGGCCGCCTGCCGATCCTCATCGCTCGCCTCGGCCGGACAGTGGAACAGGATCGGGCGCTTGAAGTGCGTGAGGTCGAACGGGAGGGGATGATCGTCCGGGTGCCCCATGGCCGTGTTCATCACGCCGACCATCCTGCCCCACCCGCGCGACTTCAGTGCCCAGCCATGCTCGAGCAGCACATTGGGATTGGGCGAACGCTGGCCCTTGGTCCGGGTCGCGACATGGGTGAGGTCGGAGAGGAAGGCGACAGACCGATCGATCTTGCCGAAGATAGTGTCGGCGAGCGGGGGCATGCCGCTCACGTTAACGGTGTCACGATCTGCGTGAAGGTCGCGGTCTGCAGGATCGACATCGGCGTCTGCGTTGAGAGCTCTGATCGCACGATCGAGCGCCCACTGGATGAGGCCCCGGCCGATACGGTTATCCGTGTCGCTCTGCCAGGAATAGAAGATGTAGTTCGGCATTCAGCTCTTGATTCGCCCCGTTTTCGCTTGGCGATCTTGCTATCACGGCTCAGCCCTCCCGGCAGCAGAGAGAATGCGGTGCTCAGCCCTGGCGCAGGTGCCCGCTAGTTTTGCTCGTGAACTTCCTCGCCTTCACTTCCATGATGGCGCAGCATGTGCTGCAGCATCGACCAGCTCGAGCGATAGCGGTTGGTGGCTGTCGGATCGCTCGACACCACGACCAGCGCCGACAGGTCGGAGGGCAGCGCCTTGGAAAATATCATGCGCAGCGCGTCGTCGGGCGAACGCGCGCGCGGCGCGGCCGCGGGGTTGGTTGCCGCGCGCAGCAGATAGGTCGCAAAGTCTATGCTATCCTCCAGCACATCGGTCGTCGTCGGGCTGCGCACGCTCTCGGCGGGCTTCACGAGAGGCGGCAGTGGCGTCTCCTGATCGCCGAGATTCTCGTAGAAGATATAGGCCGAGGCGCAGTCATTGGCCGCAAGCAGGTTCAGCTGGGGGCCACGCAGCTTGTTCGCCTGTGAGACGCTAGCGGTTGGCCGTGCGTAGCGCTTGGCCTGGAAGATCAGCGGAATAATACGGCGCTCCTCCACCTCTCGCCTTGCGCCGGGCTGGACCATCCGGCCGTCGAAGTCGAGGATCAGCCCGAAGTCGCCGCCGGTAACCTGCTCCCCGCCTCCGACCTGCAAATCGATGTCGCTGATCGCGAGCGTGGCACCGTTGCGCGCGACGGCCGGCGCGATGACTTCGGACCAGGCCTTGCCTTGTGTGGCCAACGCCTCGAGCAAATGCGCGGTGAGGCCCTGCTCCCCCTTTCTCGACGTGCAGCGTTCAAGCTGAAAGCCTGTCTCGGCCTCCAGCGCCGAGAAGAACAGCCACCAGTCGGCGAGATCCCGGTAGCAGGGCGGTTGGGTAAGGACGCGGTCGAGCAGCGCCGCCCAGGAGTTCAGCGCTGAAGGATCATCCCTGTACATGTAGATCATCGACGCGGTGCCGGCGCCGGCAAGCCATTCGCTGGTGCCGCGCACGGCATCAGCCTTTCGCTTGTCGGCAGCCGGACAGGCATTGGTGAACTCGCCCATTCCCCGGACAGTTTCCTCGTCTGTCACCAGCGAATGCGCTCGGCTCATGGCCGCGAAGATCTCGTCGCCGTCCATCCCGAAGGCGCTGAGCATCGTCTCATCGTGTCCGGTCATAGCAACGCCCCAATTGTCCCCCCGTTGATGTGCCCGAAGCCTAAAGCGGCCGCGGGCCGGTGACCATCAATCTTGTCTTCAAATTGCCGTCTGGACGGCGATGAAGATCGATGATGTGCCCGGCGCCGGGATCGAACTTCATCAAGTCCGCGACCGTCTCATAGGATGTATTCGGGCCGAAGAACCGTTTCGGCCCGTGCCATTTCTGTCCTTCTATCAACCGGACCCGGTAGGTTCCGGACGGCACCGGAACTTCGATCCGCTCATTGGCACCGACATAGATCGACAGTGCGTGCTGGTTCGTGTCCGGGTCGTAGAGCTGAACCACGGCGCTGGCCGCGCTGGCCGCGATCGTGAGCGAGCTTTTGCTGACGAAGCCCACGACATTTCCAGCAACAGTGACCGAGCCTGTTTCGGGAAAGGGCTGGATGGCCTCAAAATCCGGAATCCAGCCCCTCCGCTGCGCCTCGCCGTACATCGGGATGAGCATCGCCACGGCCGACAGCAGCAGGATCCACCTCTGAGCCGCGTGGCCCGCAAACCTCGGCCGGCTTCCTTTCGGATCGATCCAGAGCCCCGTATGTTCGACACGGCCTTTCGCGTCGATCCACGAAGCGCTCCCCAGACGTGCCGCCGTCTCGCGACGGCGCCGCTCCCGCATCTAATCGCGATCATCGATGCCCATCCTGGCCCTCCCCCTTAAAACCAGCCGTCCTTTCGGCCTTCATTGCTGTCGCGCAGGCGCCGCCCGTCGACCGCCGAGCGCCGGATCTCCAGCTCGACCTGATCGCCCTTGCGTCGCGTCCGGAAGTCCGCCTCGCTGAGGCCGTTGCGGCGCGCGTAATCCTCGGCCGCCTTCTCGCTGCCGAACTTGCCGCCCTCGTCAAAATCCCATGCCATGATCGGTCTCCTTCATTCTGCCGGCACCACGCCGGCGCTTCGCTACAAATCGAGGCCCAGGCTCCGCTCGGGGAGCGGCGGCAGCAGGTCCGCCTTGTCGGGCTTGAGATCGGGTGGCGCCTTCAGATCGTCGCCCTTCGCCGGCGTGGCCGCCGGCAGCGGCCCATCCGGAAGCGGGGGCAGATCAGCGAGGATCTCGTCCTGTCCGGCAAGGTTGATGCCGTCGATCGGGCCTGGGTCGAACTTGACCCGCTCGGACCCGGCCTTCTTGCCATCGATGTCGAGGCGGCCGAGCGTTTCGAGGGCGGAGGTCTTGTTGCCCGGGTTGGCGTCGAGCTGGCGCTCGAGCCGCTCCTTGTCGTCGACGACCATGGTGAGATCGTCGCGGACGCGGGTCACGCCGACATTGAACAGGCGCTGGTTGGACAGGTTGCGCTCGTGGCTGTCCATGACCGTGATGGCTTTGTCGGTCGTGATGCCCTGCGCCATGTGCATGTTGAGCGCGTAGGCGAGGTCCAGGCGCGAGAGCATCGGATCGCCGAGCTCGAGGGTCAGGGTCTGCTTGGCCGCCGTCTCGACAGTGACGCCGCTCGCATCGATCGCCACCACCCGCGCGAGGGCGGCATTGTGAAGGTCGCGCGGCTTGTCGTTGGCGGTCCAGCGAATGCGGTCGCCCTCGCGCACGTGGAGGTCCTTCTTCTCGGTCAGTTCGAGGCGATCGCGCTTCTCGGTGGGCGAGAGTTTCTGGAGATCGAACCGGACCTTGCGGCCGCCATGAGACAGCTCGACCTTGCCCGAGGGCAGCACTCTGGTGACGTCGTAGCGACCCTGCCCGAGCCCGACGTCCTGCGCGCCGCCGCGCCCGACGTCGAGGGTTTGTCCGGGCCGATAGGAGGAGGCGTACCGCAGCTCCTCCCGGGTGAGGTTGACCCGCTCATAGACGGTCAGGTGGATGCCCTCCCCCCTGACGCTGCCCTCGGCCGCAAGCCCGTCCTGGATGCGCTGGTTGATGATCGCGCGGGACTCCCGACCCGAGGCGAACACGGCGGTGGCCGCGCGGTCCTCGCCGGAAAGGGCGAGCCACATTTCGGCGGCGGTTTCGGGCGGGCTCTCGCTCTCATGGACCTTGTCGCCCAGGACTTTCATCGCCTCGCCGGCCTTCCCGACATTGGCGAGCGCAGCGACCGTGCGCAGCGTGTCGGTGCGCTGACGGATATTCTCGTCCATGCGCGCCATGGTCCCGCCGCCCGCCTGGATCATCGCGAAGGATTTGCCGGCATCAATCGAGGAGAGCTGCTGGCGATCGCCGACCAGGACGAGCTTGTCGACGGCGAGCGCGTCGGCGATCTGGTGGAGCCGCAGCATGTCATTGCTCGACACCATTGAGGTCTCGTCGACCACGAGCATGGCGCCGGCGAGCCTGGCACGCGCATCCTCGAACCGCGGGCTGTCGCGCTCGGTCACGAACTTCCCGTTGGCGAGGACGAACGAGGCGATCGTCTGACTCTCGATCCCCGCCCCCTCGGCGAGGTCCGCGACCATCTTGTTCTGGAAGGCAAGGCCGAGAACCTTGCGCCCCTCCGCTTCCGCGACACGAGCGACCGCCTGGAGCATGGTCGACTTGCCGGCGCCGGCGATGCCCTGGATCGCAACCGTGCGATCGGCCGAGGAGAGAATGAGCGTCGCGGCGCCGAGCTGGCCGGCATTGAGCGACCGATCGGCCACCGCCTGCAGCCGTTCGGGCGCGTCGGCCGCTGAGACCATCGGCGTCGCTGTCCCGGCGCCCGCCTCGACCGCGGCAAGGATGTTCTGCTCGGTGCGCAAGGCGTCCTGCGTCGTCAGCATCTCGACGCCTTTGTCGCCGATGCGTGCGACCCCCTGGATGAGCTGGCGGTTCTCGATGAGCTGGCCGATCCGGTGCTCGACCGTGTCGATCGTCACTCCTTTGAGGCCGAGATCCAGCGCGGTCTTCGAAAGCTGATGGTGGCCGAACGCCGCTTCGCGCTCGGAAAGGATCCGCACCGCCGAAGCGACCGCAAGCTGCGAGCGGGCGACGGCCGGCGATTTCGTGGCGCGGGCTAGGCCGCTGTCGACCAGCGGATCGGGCGAGCGCAGGAAGCCGCCGACAATCTCGCGCGCGCCGGCGATCACGTCGGTGACCGCCCGATAGCCGCGTTCGAAGCGGGTATCTGCGAGACCCTGCCCGGCCCGTGCATCGGCCGAAGCGAGCAGGCTCTTGCCGTCGAAGCCGAGCGCGGCCGCCTTGTCGATCCAGCCCTGGACGAGAGTGCCACGGTCCTCGACATTGAGCTTGGGATCGCGGGTGGTGGTGGTGACCCCGTCACGCCCTTTTGGCGAGACGATGCCGAGCTCCGCCGCCTTCTCGAGGATGGCTTCGCGCCGCTGGCTGAAGGCGTCGATCACCGCCTTGGGAACGCCGGCGATCTCGAAGGTGCCGTGCTTGCCCTTCATTTCGACCTGGTAGCCGAGCTGCTCGAGCCCGCTGCGCAGGTAGGCGTGGTAGATGGCGCCGATCGTCGTGTTGTTGCTCCAGATCTTGTCGGCATGGAGCGCCTGCCACTTACCGTCCGGCATGCGGGTCAGATTGGCGACGACGGCATGGATATGGGCCTGTGGATCGAGCGCCCGGCTCGTGTCGTGCTGGAAGAGTGCGTAGACGAGGTTGCCGGTGCGGACCGGCACCTTGCGGCCCTCAATATCCTTGCGCCCTTCGGCGAGGTTTTTCTCGACCCAGGCCATGGTCTTCTGGACCGCGCTCATGTTCGCCGCGAACACGCGCTTGTCACCGGCGATATAGGCCATGACCGACACCGACTTCGGCACCGAGAAGGTAAGGTCGAGCCCATTGCGCCGGTTCTCGACCTGGGCGATGCCTTCCCCGCTCGGCAGCACGCCGCTCAGCGTTTTCTCGAAAGCGTCGCGGGCGACCTCGCCGGAAAGCCCCAGCGCTTCAGCCCCTGCCCCGCCCCATTCGCTGATCTCGGCCGAGCCGTCGGCCGTGTAGTAATTGTCCTTGAAGTCGTCCTTCGCGAAATAGTTCGCGGCGCCGGCTGCGGAACGGACCGAGGCGATCGAGTGCATGGGTCAGATGCCCATATCGAGATCGTCATTGTCGCGTCCGGCGGCGAATCCCTGGCGCAGCTCGATGAGAGTCTGGTCCTCGACCTGCGGGCCGGGCGCGACGGCGCCGCGCGCATCGCGCCGCTCCCCCTCGGGCCGCGTGGCCGCCGCCTGTTCGCCCTCCCTGGGCGTGCCTGCAGCCCCCTTGTCGGCCGTGCGGTTCGCCGGCGTGGACTGCTCGTCGCGATCGTCGTTGCGCTGAGCGGTGCGCGCCGCGTCGGCGCTCTCTTCCTCGGGCGGTCCCTGCAGGATCCGGGCGGCCATGTCCTTTGCGAGATTGGTCGATTCGACGACCTCATCGATGATTTGCGCGGCGCCGTCGCGGCCGCCGGCCTCGCCCCCGTCTTCGGAGAAAGCATCCTCGCCGCGGCGCGAGCGCACCGGCTGCATCGAGGGCCGGGCCATGAAGCCACGGGCGACCTCGGGATAGTCCTTCCACTCGAGCAGAATGCGCGCGGCGGGAAAGCCATCGGGGAACTTCACGAACCCGTGCATCGAGGGCAGGTTCGTGATGTCGTCAGCGATGACGAGGGGCTCGACCTGCTTGCGCGGGGTCAGGGTCGAGGCGTCACGATTGTTGTTGTAGCCATAACTATAGGCCTCATCCATCTGCCGCACTTCGCGGTTGCCGATATATTGCGAGCATTCCTCGGCGGTCTTGAGTTCGCTGGTCGCGAGGATGAGCTTGGTGCGCGCGAGTGAGGCGAGATTGCGGGCGCCCTCCTCGCCATAGACCTCGACCAGTTTCTGGAAGCTGTGGAGCCCCAGGATCATCGCGCCGCCGAAGTTGCGGGCGGTCTGAAGTCCCTTCTCGATCGCGGGCAGGCGGTGGAGCGCACCGACCTCGTCGAACATGAACCAGGTCCGCAAGCTGCGGGTCCGGGGCAGCGTCATCAGACTGGTGATTGCGAGATTCATCCAGAGCGTGAGCAGCGGCCTGTTCATCTCCAGGTCGTCGTAATCGGAGGTGACGAACAGGATCGATCCAGGCGCGCGCTCGGTGGTCATCCAGCGCCGGATCGAGAACTGTTCGCCCTCGTCCGGGAGGAAGCGCAGGACCTGCGCATTGGTGTTGAAGACGGCGCGGATGGACTCGGCCATGCGGGCGGCTTCCGGCGCGGTCAGCGGGTCGGCGATGGTGTTGGCGAGGAAGCGGTGAACGCGCTTCAGGTCCGCCGTCATCAGGTTCTCGGAGAGGGCGAGATTGCTCGTCTGGCCGCGCTCCTGGAGGCGCACGCACATCTCGATGAAGAGGGTCCGCGCCGCGAGCGCCCAGAAGGGTTCGGACGAACCACCATCGGACGGGATCAGCGCCGCGGCGGCGGACGTGAAATGGCTGTAGGTCGAGCAGTCGTTGAAGATCGACCAGGCCGGGCAGCGCTGATCCATGGGGTTGAGGATCGTGTCTCGGGCCGGATCGTAGAAGGCTTCAACATAGGCGCCGGTAAGGTCGAAGATAACGGCATTGTCCTGCCGTTGACGCATCTGGGTGACCAGGCTTCTGAGTTCCGTCGTCTTGCCCGCGCCGGTCGTGCCGATGAGCATGGTGTGGGACTGTTCGAGGCGATGCGGATAGGGCACGCCGGCGAGCGTGTAGGGATGATGGATCCCGCCCGCCTTTCGCTCGGAAAAGGGCAGGCGGAGTACGGCGGCCGGGCTCAGCCGGGGGAAAAACTGGTGTGCATCTTCTTCGAACTTGGCGGCATTGTGCTGCGCGATTTCGGAGACGAGGACGGCGCGAACGACGAGCATGGCGCCGCGCTCATGGCGTTCCTGAAGGATCGATTTGCCGCGCCGGCGGGAGATGTCGATGAACCAGATCGCGAGCGGCGTGACGACGAAGATCGAGACCAGGAGCGAGCCGATCAGTGCGTGGACGGTCGTGGCCCAGGCCTTCTGGACGGCGGGGATATAGGGCACCGCCGGCATGATGGTTTTGTAGACCTCGCCGCTCGGCAGCGTGACGTTGACGCGCTTGTTCGGGTTGAGGTCGACCCAGTTCCAGAGGCCCGCATAGACCTTCATGCAGACGAGCTGGAAACCGTGCTCGTCGAGGCGGATCGAGAGGATGATGAACCAGGCCAGGAGGAAGGCGAAGAACCACGCCAGGATCGGCAGCCTGGCGCCCGAGAACCACATCAGCATCTCATGGGTGAGAAGCTGGGAGCCGCGCGTGAAATTGCCCGAGTTGCGCTGCACGCGGCCGCGCGCGGAGTGGTGGGTCAGCGGGATGTTCTGACCGTTCGAGCGGATGTCCTTACGCGCCATGATATTGGACCAGGCGCTTGTCGGTTTCGGCGACAAGCCGATCGCGCAGTTCGGGATATTGCTCGCGGATGATGACGTCCAAGGCGAGCTGCTGGAACTCGCTGATGCGGGCCAGCCGGCGCTGGCTGGCGGTCAGGACGTCGGAGGAGGAGAGGAAGACATCGAGGGCCGACCGGATGATGTCGGCGACCGTCAGCTTCTGCTCGGCGGCGATCGCGCTGAGGCGGTCCCACTGGGAGCGCTCCAGGCGGATATTGTAGTGCCTGTAACTGGTAGCCAAGACCAACCTCCTAGCAGGGAGGCTGGTGGGGACCGAAGAAGAGCCTTATTTATAGCGGTGCAGCTGAGACCGGGCAAGTTGATCCTGCGACCCCGTCGCCCTGTAGTCTCGCGTAGTACATGGGATTGGCGGATTTCCGTCCATTTCGCGCGGCCTCAAATCCGTACTACGCCATACTCTCCTTCCCTTCCGCGCTAAGCCGTTGTGCAACAACGGAAACCCTGCACCTTCAGGTGCGTAGGGTGTGCTCATCCTTTGAGACTGATCCCAGGTCCCGGGCCTGTTCGAAGCTGGTTGGAGGGCGCCGTTTGCCGGGTCTGGCAGGGCAGAGGTCCGCCGTGAGGCGGAACCGCGATTCCCGGTGCTGCCAGGCAGGCCGGTCGCAAGAGGGATGCCGTCCGGGGCCGTCCTCTCCGCGCTCGGGCGAAGCCCGAGACGCGGGACCAATGGCGGCCGAAGGCCCCATTGGGAAGGCGAGGATCGTGACCCGAACGGGCTGAGACAAGGCGTCGGCCTTAGCGAATAGAGCCGTGATCGGGCCTTGGCCTGATCCGCCCAGCCGACCCAAACTTCTTCTTCCGGGCGTCAGGCGCCACAGCTATAGTCACCCGGTTCATAGCCCGATTAGCCTTCACAAGAGGCACTTATGGCAAAGACATTGGAACAGGAGCGGTTGGCACTCGAAGAGGACGAGCGGAAGCTGCAGAGCCGACGCAAGATGCTCGAAGAGAAGGAACGTGAACAGGCGATCACGCTGGTCGAACGAGCGGGGCTGCTGAAGCTCGACGGCAAGCGGTTGGGCGCCCTCATGGATCGGATCAAGACACTCGGTATCGAGGCCGTCGAGAAGAAGCTGGCCGCCTGACCCCGACCGCCGCGGCGGCGCCGCGGCACGGCCATGGGGGGCTCGATGCCCCTCATGGCCGTATCCCTCCCACACAAAAAAAGGGAGAGGCGCGCGGCCCCTCCCCTCACCCTTCAGAACTCGTCGGACATCCGGCCGGGGACCGTGTGGACCACCCGGTCGATGAGCCGCATCGGCAGCGCGTCGTAATCGCCCTCGTCGATGGCGACGTAGCGGCCGTCCTCCTCTTCGATGATGTGCTGGTCGAAGAAGCTGTGGAGCGCGCGACGCTCGGCGAAGGCGAGAGCGGCGAGATAGGCAGCGGCGTCGGCGTGGGCGGCGGTCGAGATGATCTGCATGATGGTGCTCCTGTCGTCTTGAATGACAGGGGAATGGTCGTCGTTGAGCGGGCCGCCGGGTCAGGGACGCCGGCACAGCCGGCGCCGCGAAGCGGCGGTGGGGGTCACGATTTTCCTTGGCGGCCACTGTCCTTGAAGGAGAGGCGCGCCGTTCGTTCCGCCAAGGAAAATGGTGGGGCCCCGCCGTCCTTGACGCGGTGGTTCGCTCAACGACATCCTCGGAAATCTGTGAGAGATTTTATCCTCTGATGGGAGCGCGACGGTCGCCCCACGGGCTTTGAGGCGCGGGCTCCGGAGATTGCTTGCACCGATCGGGGTTCAGGCCGTTATGGAGCGGCGCGTTGACATCGCAATGGTCAGCATCGCGCCGTTCAGTTTGGTTCATTGATGTCCCTGTGTTAGTCCCCTCGGGCGCTGCAGAACGGGCAGCGCCGGGACTGGTAATCCCGTCGAGAACGGCAACTCGGTGTGAGGTTCACGCCGGGGTGCCTGCGCATATGTCCAGGTGCCTCGGCACTAAAAGCGTAGGCGCATGTCTCGACGTGTTACCAGCCCCGGCTCCCGCGCCCAGTGCGCGGGAGTTGATCTGGACGGGCGCGCCGACAGCTCCGATAAACCCCCGCGCTCGGGGTGGTGATATGGACCATGATGATAAGGAGCCTACGGTCGTGCGTGCGCTTGCGCTGGCCCTGACGCGGCAGGCGCTGACCTATGCTACATCGCTGAAGGACGAGGAGGCGAGCGAGCATCTGCAACTCGCCATCGAGGCGCTCATCAAGCCGCGAGCGCTGCCCGCGGGCTGAGCGCCAGGCAGGCAAAAAAGGGTACGCCAGCGAGTGACGCGCCCCCCTTCTGCGTCTCCAATGGGGGAGGCTAGGCCCATTCGAGGCGCGTTGCGCTGTCCGTGTCCGCATAGGAGACAAGCCGGTCGAGCTGGTCGAGATAGCGGGTCGTCCCTTCAGCGTCGGCGCGCCGGCGGACGGCCGGGTTGGAGAGCCGCGCGCGGATGGCGTCGACGGGAATTTCACCGACGTCGTCGGGTCGGATCGCGAGGCTCTCCAGCAGCGCATGGGCGCTGTCCGTTGCCAGGTCGAGTTCGACACCGGCGTCCGATGTCGGCGACACGCGCATGCGGATGACGCGGTCCGTCTCATACCACCAGATAGTCACCCGCCGGCTGCGGAACTGGGCCTCGTCCAGCACGGCGATGACGGCTTCGTCATAGTCGAAGATGCGGGCGGTCGCGGCGATCGCGAGCGGGCAGATGCGCGCCTCGAAATTGAGGGCGAGTACCCGCTCCTGGTCGCTGTCGGGATCGAGGAGCGCGAGGCCGAGACGCTGGCCCTGCTCGCGCAGATAGGCGCGAAAGGCGGCGAGCTGGCGGGCATTGATGGTGGCGACCGGTCCGGGCTGATCGTCGGCGGCGGTGGCGATGCGGAACGTGATGGACATCTCGTCCTCCCCTTGTTGAACCGCCTCGCTCTCACCCCCCTCCCCTTTGGCCGCGCAGCGTGGTGCCGCGAGCGCGAAAGCGCTCAGTCCTCGCGGCGCGAGGGGGCTCGATGCCCCCAAGCGCCGCATGCCACGGAAAGAAAGGGAGGAGAGGCCCCGGCCGTAGCCGAGGCCCCTCCGCCAGGGCTCAGGCGCCCTGCTTGATGCGCTGGTGCGCGAGCCGGACGATGTGGAGCGGGACGCCCGCCTGCCGCAGCTTCTGGGCGAGATTCTGCTGGATGCCCGAGCCTTCGCAGATGACCGCTTCCACCGGCTTGAGACCGAGGATGCGGTCGTTGCGGACGAAGGCGGCGCGGTTGCCCTGACTGCGGTCGAGCCGGAACTGGATGACCTTGACGCCGCGCGATGCAGCCCAGGCGTGCGCCACCGCATCGCAGCCCTTGGCCTGCGCGGTCGTCGCGAGGATCATTTCCGGGATGCGGGCCTTGATGCCGTCGAGACCGTTCCAGAGCAGGTCCGCATCTTCCCAGACCTGGCCACCGGAGAAGGCGACGACGGGGCCTTCCGGCGCGAACTGTTCCCGGCGCTCGCGGGCGCGCGAGGCAAGATAGTCGCGAGCCTCGATCATCGACGCATTGAGGGCGCTGGAGACCCGGCTTCCCCGGACCGGCGAGAAGGGCTTGCCGGTTTCGACGCGGTAGACCTCGGCCGCGTGGTCGCGCATGCACTCCATCGCTTCGCGGCATCCCTGCAGCGTCTGGCAGAGCAGCTGCGTGTCCTCCAGTTCGGCGGCGTAGATCTCGGACGGGTCGTAGCTGCGGGCGAGATCGCCGAGCTTCTTCGCGGCGTCGTCTTCCCGGCCCTCGATGCGCTTGGCGACGACATGGAAGCTATTGGCGAAGCCCCAGGCGAGATCGGTCGCGAACGGCTCCAAGCGCGTGTCGCGCAGCACGTCGAACATCGTCTGCATCATCATCTCGACAGCCGCGCGAACCTGCTCGGGATCGGGCATGTCGATCTGTTCGGCTTCCTGGACGACCTCCATCTTGGCGAGTCCGCCATGCTCGACGAAGGCGGCTTCGTAGGTCGTGGACCGGTCGTAGTTGCTGGTTTCTTCGGCGATGAAGCTGGCGAGGTCGGCGAAGTTCGTGAAACGCATGATAGCCTCCATGAGAGTTTGATCTCATCCACTCGATGAGGCCTCTCTCAGGACGTGCGGCGGTCGGGTCGGTCAGGGACGTTCACCGGGAAGCCGGCGCAGCCGGACCCGGTGAACGCCGCCACGCGGGGAGCGGGGGAGCCGATTTTCTCGGGCCTGGAGCGCAAGCGGAGGGTTCGTGAAAATTGGGGGGACCGCTCATCCTTGACGGGCCCGGATCCCCGCACGTCATATCTAGGAAGTCATAAGAGAGAGATTTTTTGGGCACTCCCCTCGCCCCAGGCGCCCCTGCAAGGCGGTCGTCACCCGGCAGGGCGGAGACGCGGCAGCGCCGTGGCTCCGGGAGCCAAAGGCGACTAGGGCGCCGGTCCCGCCGGAAAGGCGGGATGCGTCAGCTCCTTTAGAAGATTGGGCGGCGGTTCACTGTGGTGCATTGAATGTTAGTCGAACCGGAACGCCAATTCTGGCAAGTCTTCGCCATGACGACGAACAATCCTTTTGGCCCCGGCGGCCCTTATCACGACCCGTTCCGCCGCGAGCGCGAGCAGATGGAGGCGCTCAAGCGGGCGCTTGGTCCCGCCTATGAGCTTCAGCAGCGGATGAAGGAGCTCGAGGGGCCGCTGGCGCATGTCCGAGAGCTGCAGCGCAGCGGCGTTTTGTCGACCGCCTATGAGACCGCGCGCTCGCATGCGGACACCATCGAGAAGTTGAAGGCGCTGACGACGCCGGCCTGGGCGCTGACGATTTCCGAGACCGCCCGCACGATCATGCACCGCGACGCTGAGCTGATCGAACAGCAGCGACGGTTGTCGTCTAGTGTGCTCGACACGATGCGCGCGTTCGACGCTAACCGGTCGACCGTGGCGGCAGCGATGGCGGCGGCCAGGACCGGCGAGACCTATCGCCGGATGATGGCCGAGATGCTGCCGCGCGTCACTGCGTTCGGCGCGATCGCAGAGCGCATGCGCATGATCGACATCATGACGCTGCGCGCGAGCGATGATGACGTGGAGTCGTCCACGGTCATCGCAGCCGAGATGGTGATCGAGACGCAGCGCATCGCGGAAGCGATCGCCGCGGCGCCGAGCGAGGAGGAAAGCGCGGCGCTGTTCGGCGAGATGCTCGAGACGATCTCGACGGGCATGACGAAGCTCGGCCCGAAGACGATCGCCGAGATGAGCACGATGGGCCTCATGCAGTGGAGCGGCTGGCTGTTCGGGTTTCTTAGCTTCGTGCTCGCGATCGTCACCTTGCTGCCGAACCAGTCGGCGGAGCAGACGAAGGCGATTGCCGAGCTGAACCAGAAATTCGAAGTCCTCCACCATGACAACGAGCGCCTGATGGCGGCCGATGCGCACGCCAGCGAAGCCTATCTGGAGAAGCTCCAGAAGGCCGAGCTGACGCGCGCCGCGACGTTGCGCCGCAAGCCCGAGCGCGCTGGCGACGTGGTGCTCAGGGCGCAGAGCGGCCAGGTCGTCGCGATCGAGAAGAAGCAGGGGCGTTGGCGTCTGGTCGTGTTCCGCGATCCTCTGTCAAATCAGCTCGCGCGCGCCTGGATCTATGAGACCGCGCTGATGCCGCTGGCGCCGTCGCTCGGCGAGCCCCGCGAATAGCGATCGTGGGCGGCGCCGCAGCGCCGCCCCTCCGGGTCAGAAGAAGTCGATCTTGTCGGCCCAGATTTCGCAGCCGTATCGGGTGACGCCATCGCGGTCTTCCCAGCTCGAATAGTGGAGGCTGCCGGTGATCGCGACGACGTCGCCTTTCTTGCGCGACGCGGCCGAGCGCGAGAGACCGTTGAAGCAGGTCACCTTGTGGAACTCGGTGTCCTTCGCCGTATAGCCGGTTGCCTCGTCGACATAGGACTTGCCATCCTTGAGCTTCAGTCGGTCGGTGGCGACGATCAGGGTGGTGACGCTGCCGCGGGTCTCGGGATCCTTGACGACCCGGCCGGCGAGATTGACGTTGTTCATAGTGATGCTCCTCGTTTGACCCAGCGGCCTTCCCGCCGGTGACACCGAAGAGCGGCGTGCGGGACCGGCCAGCACCGGAGCGCAGCGAAGGGAAACCCCCGGCGGGAGCTGGCGCGGGCAGCCGCGTAGCGGCAACACGGGCGACCAGAGGGGGTTGCGGGCCGGCACCGTCTCGCCGCAGGTGTCAGGAACAGGCGAAGGAAGGGCGCCGGATCGATCGAGGGTTCGACCGGACGACCAGGCCGATCAGGGCCTGAAGGTCCAGAGCGAGAGCATGCCTTTCTTGCCCTGCCAATCGCCACCGACGCGCGTGAAGCCTACCCGCTCAAGGTGGTTGCGGATCGTGTTGCTGCTGGTGGTCGCAAAGGTCGGTTCGGTGATCTGAGCAACGATGGCGTCGATCAAGCCGCCGGAGAGCTGGCGACCCCGCACGTCGGCCGCCCTCACGACATAGCCGAGTTCGGGCGAGGTCTCGAACCCGACGATCGGTGCGCCGGCCAGCTTGAACTTGTCCCGGCGGTAGGAGGTGCCGGGCTGCTTCCAGGCGGCAGCGGCCACGATGCGATCGTCGGCAGTCTCGCGAAGCAGCGCGACGCAGCGGGTCCGCGTGAGGCGGCCAAGAAGGTTGTCGACGGTCCCGACCACGGCCTTGCCCCGCACCACGAGCTTTGCGACGGCAAGCTGGTCGGCGGCAGGAAGATCGGTGAAGGTGCCGGTCCAGGGATAGGTTTCGTCAGCCATGCGCGGTGTGAAATCCTGGCGTGAGTGCGGTCGTGGAGGTGCAGGCAGTCATTTGGTCGGCGCGTAGTAGATGGCGTCGAGCATAGCCACGCGCGCGTCCCAGAGCTCCATATCGCGGCCTGCGGGACGGTCCGCGTTGAACCATGGCGCCTGGTGGATCGGCTCGATGACCCGCTTCCAGTAATTGTCGAGCGACAGGGTGGTCGGCGCAAACGAGAGGGCCGTGGCTAGACCGGGCGTGTTGCCGGCGTTCATGCAGACGAAGAAGTCCGGCCGCTTCATGGCCAGGAGCCGGGTAGCCGGACCGAGCCGGGCGGTACGGGACGCGCCGGCAAACGCAGCCGTGAAGGCTTCGACATAGCCCTCGAACGCGTCTTGCGTGACGTCGCCGCGCTTTGGGATCGCATCCAATGCTGAGGCAATGGCGGCGTTCTTCTGTCCGATCAGCTCGGCAAAGGTGCCGGCGCCGCCCATCGAGCCGAACCATCCCCAGTCGAAATCGTCGAGCCGGGCCGCCTCGGCTTCGACGGCGCCGAGAACGCCGGCGATCCCCTTCCACTCGGCGACTGGAAGATCGCCGAAGGAGGCGGTCTTGGCAAACATCTGCTGAATCTCGCGGACGAGCTTCATTCGCTTTCGGAAGTCGTGGTGCAGGTCCTGCCGGGCGAGCTTGACGAAGTCCTTCCAGGACATGGTGGCGAGCGGCGAGGTGACGCGCGCCCAGTCCTTGGCCTCGCCGGAAAGAACCGGGTTCGTCGGCCGTGGCGCCTTGTCTGCGGCCTTGGCTTGCCGGCGATAGGTTGCGGCGAGCGGCCCGGTGATCGGCAGGCGCAAATGCGCGTAAGAGCTAAGCTGAGCGCGCACTTGGTCAAAGAAGGCGTCGCCCGCTTCGCCTTTGACATGGACGCTCGCTTCGAGATTGCTGCCGAGCCCGCCGTTCGTGAAGTTGGCGCTGCCGACGATCGCCTCGGCCTTGGCGCCGGACTGAAAGTAGAAGATTTTCGGATGAAAACAGCCGGGCCGGTTCTTCGCGACATAGGCGTTGGGCACGTCGACGAGGCGGTCGATCAGGTCCGGGTCGGTAGCGGAGAAATCAACACCGAGCAAAACGGACTCGAACTTGGCGGTGTTGGCGAGCAGCTTCTCGGCGACGCCGGTCAGCTCGCCCCAAGCGACCGCAATGGAGATCTGGTCGTGCTTTTCGATGAGCGCCGACAGACGACGCGCAATAGCCTTTGCTTCCAATAAAACGATCTGCATGTTCTGCGCCGTGTCCCCCAAGTCGACACAAGGATAGGTAGCTACATGTCGCGCTGCTGCAATTCAGTTCTGGGGTTATGATCAGATCGGAGCAAATAAACGAGAAAAGGGCCCGCTTCGCGTAACAGCGAAGCGGACCCAAGGGAGAGGAGCGCCAGGTCGGGATCAGCCGGCCGTTTCCGGAGTGCGGGCGCGACGACGGCCACCCGAAGCGCCAGCCTCGGCCCCGAAGGCGCCTTCGGCCGAGGACTCACCGAGCCCGTCGCCACCTGCCGGCGGCGCCGCTTCGTCAGCACCCGGGACCGGCGGCAGGCCGTCGTCGGCAGCGTTCGTGTCGGTCGGAGCATCGCGACGGCGCGTCGGGCGCGACCAGACGACATTGTAGGAGCCGTCCTCCTGGCGGAACGCCGAGATGTAGAGCGGCTTGTCGAGGCTCGGATCCTCGATCTTGCCGTTGAGGAAGCTTTCGCCGGTCGCGTTGGACGACAGTTCGAAGAGCGAGCCGACCTGCACCCACTGGCGGGCGGCCGACAAGGCGAGGATTTCGAACTTGGGCGCACGCGGGTTGGCGGACTGGACGGTGCGCAGGGCGATCACGATCGCGAGCGTCAGGGTCGAGATCTTGCCGGTGTAGGTGCCGCTGGCGTTCTGGGTGATGGTGCCGATGTTCATGGGTCGTCTCCTGAGAAAGTTCGTTCGAACCCCTTGTCCGAACACCTTCTCTGACCCCCTCCCCTCCTCGGCCGTTCGGCCGAGCAAGGCGCGCCAGCGCCGCTCCGACGGGCGCCCCTTCGGCGCCGTCGGGATGATTCAGGATCGTCTTTGAGGCGTATTCGGGATCAGGCGTCGGGCCGAGCCGCCGGCGACCGCCAGAGCGCTATGATGTCCTGCATTTCCTCGGCGAACCCGAGGCTGTCGATATAGACGGCGCCGCGATCGTTCTGACCGAGAAAGCCGATGATGGTGGTGATGTCGTTGGCAACGGCGACGTCGAGCCCGAACATGTCGGCGATCTGGAAATGGCCGAGATCCGGCCCGTTCCACCAGGCCATCAGGAAGTCGGCGACGCGACGCGCTTGGCCGGTGTCGGACAGGGCGAGCGGGATGAGGCGCGTCAGTGCCGCGCGCGCGGAATCATAGTCGGTCGGCACGGACGTCATCGGGCGTCTCCTGCTGGGAATGCTATCGAAGCGGGCGCGGGGTGCAAGGGCTGCTGTCGGTGCCGAGCACGCCGGACATAGTCACGATGCCCGCCCTGCCACTAGACGTCCTCGTAGTCGATCGAGAGCGAGTCCGCGAGTTTCTGGATTTCATCGTGGCAGTTGGGGTCCGCGACCGCACGCTTGGTCAGCGGTTCGAGGATGCCATCGGGCACGCGGTCGCCGAAGAGGAGGACCGCAAATTCCGGTCCATATTGGTAGGAAGTGTAGAAGAGCCCCTGCGCGGACGGGCATTCCTTGTGGATGCGCTCGGCCCAGCCACGCGTGACAGGGTAGGTGCTCTTGGGCCCCGCAAGAAGCGCGTTCGAGTTGACGCCGATCCGGCGTTGGTCCGCGATCGTGAGGCTGACGAGATTGAGGTCAGCGGTGGTGCGAACGTGGCTGTGCGCGTGGTGCCGGTAATCGGCCGGGAAAACGATATCGCGCGGCGCGACGCGGGTCCGGTTGCGCGGTGGCGTGTCGGGGCAACGCAGGATGATCTCGCAGGTGGCCGATTCAAAGGACTGCGCGGCATAGATGGTGGGAATGATCGCGCCGCCCTCGTCGCGGATCGGCGAGAAGCGGGCGTTGCCGAGCGCCGTATCGTTGAATTGGGCCGACCCGAACCGCTCAGGATGGATCCGATCGAGTTCGGTGCCGGCCTTGAGAAGATAATAGGCTTCCTTCCCGACCCGCATGGTGGCCGGGGCAGGCAATTTTATGCTGATTTTCATCAGCCATGGACCTCCGGCTCGATCGCACGCTCGAATGCGGCGATGACGGCCTCGGGCTCGCTGCCGAGCGCGGCGGCGGGCGTGTCGTCGAAGTCGAGATGCTCGCGCGTCAGCCAGTGGAGCAGTCGGAAGTTGCTCCAGTCATCAGGCTTGCGCGCGATGATCTCGATGAGCGCGGGATAGATGCGCCGGTTCTCTACGTCGAACTGGAGGAGCGGATAGACGGCGCGCCCATCGACCGTGAAGCGGAGCAGCTCGTTCTTCTCCTCCTTGCGCTTCATGGTCGCCGAAGGGTTGGAGCCCGATAGGCCGAGCAACTCGCAGGCCTCGGTCTGATCCGCCATCGGCGTCGAAGCGAGGATGCGCTCCTGGATACGCGCGCGATTGAGAGCGGCCTTGAGCGGCGCGTCGTCGGCCTTGGCGAGATTTTCGCGAAGCATGACGCGATACTCGGAAATCAGCTTGTCGAACTCGGTTGAGAACGCCGCGCGTAGAAATCGCTCGCCCACCTTCTCCAGCACCGCGGCCAGAAGCTTTGGTGTACCTTCCTTGAGCTTGCTCCCCTTGGGCGCCACCGCCGCGATGGCATCCTTGAGGACGACGAGATTGCCCGGGTCCTGAGCGATCGAGAAGCTGACAACGACAGATCCATTGTCTACCGCTGCGGCAGCAAGGCTCTCGCCCGCGTAGAAGGCGCGCTCACGGCCTCGACGGCTCGGAGCGATGGGCTTCTCGGGAGTGGTTGCAGCTACCATGATACAAATCCTAGTTTCGCTATCTCACAGAAGCGATATAGCACATATAGCAGAGATTGCGAGTCCGAGCGATAAAAAAGGGAGGCTCTCGCAACGATCGATCCGCTCGGTCAGTGGATGGAGCCGAACAGGCTGCGCTTGGCCGACGCCTGGTGCCTGCCGTCCTTGATTCCGGCAGTCGCACGCATGTCCTCGGCGAGTTGATCGGCAAGCCCCGCAGGGACGATGGCGTGCGGCGAGACGATATCGATCACGGCCTCGACAGAAAGAAGCTCGCCCGGTTCGGTGCCGATCCAGATAAGCGCCTCACCTTCCTCAGGTTCGTCCTCAGTGACGAAGAAGACCTGAGCGAAAAAGGTCTGGAGCGAGCGATCCCAACCCACCGTCGCCCGGACGACATGGGGTTGATCGGCTCTGGGCTGGAGATCGTGGCGGCTCATGACGCGGTCCTTCGTATCCTGTGCTGGACATGGCGCGCGGCGCCCTCGGCGCTGCTGATCGCCTTGCCCGCGGCCGAGGCGGCCTGACGGGCGCCGGCCTGACGGAGCAGGGTACGAGCTTCGCGCAGTCGCTCAACGGCAATTGCGATGGCCTGCCCATGTTCGGGCGTAGCCGGCGTGATCCGACGCATGGGATTTCTCCGGACGTTGCGGGTGGATGGAAGGCAGGAGAGCTAATCGTCCTGCGGCAGCATGATGGTGAGGACGCGGGTCGTGACGCTCGGATCTGCGGGGTTTTCCGAGCCCCATTCGAGCGAGGCGTCATAGTAATCGATGACGAAACGCACCTGCTGGCGCCGGATCGTGAACTCTCCGCGCGAACGCTCGGCGCCATCCTCGGGCCTGAAGCTGTAGTGGCGGACCGCAGCGAGCACTTCGGCCTGGGCGGCGATCTCAGCGAGGCGATCTGCCCCGTCAGCTAGGGCAGCCAGGCACGTCGATGTGATGACGATTCGAGCGGTCGGATCGCGGCCGGCACGACATAGGTCGTTGAGCTGCGCGATGCGGATTGTCTGGTCGGTCATGCGGCTTCCTTCAGTCCGGCGTTGAAGCTGTCGATCCAGGCCTCCATGGTCGGGCGCTCGGCGAGCGGGACGATACCGGCAGCGTCCTGGAAGCGGATGAGGTCGGTCGGCGCGTCGCGTTGGATCGACGCGATCTCGGCCTCGGGGAGCAGCAGCTCCGCGCGGATGAAGTCGGTGATTCTGCCCGGCTTGGTCTTGGTCGAGCGACGCCACAGGCCTTCGACCGTGCGAAGCCGTGGCGCTGCCCGGGCCTCGATGAGGACAATGAGACGCAGACACCAGGATGGGAGCGCCCGAACCTCGTCGGGCCGGATCGCGCCGCAGAAGAAGCAGCTCGATTTGGGCGGGACCGGCAGGCCGGCCGCCACGATCCGGGCGATGCAGCGGTCCCGCGTCCAACCCCAGTCCCGCAGCGGGCACCGGCAGTCGAACAAGGGATCGTCGATCGTCGCTGCATGGGCGTATCGGCGGCTATCCGCCGGCGAGGCATCATAGCCTATGAGACGGATGACCTTTTGCCCACGCGCCCATGCGGCCTGGGCCGGTGCCCATCGCTTCAGGAAGGCGTCCTGCGGCGCGACCTTCCATTTGAGCGAGCAGCTATGACGGCCCATGCTGATGCTTGGTAGCGTCGCATTGGTAAGGACGTTCGACAGGATCGAGTAATATGGCGGCCAGTGCTTGAACCGGCGAGGAACGTAGCGGACCACTTCGTAGGGGATGCCGCGCGCCTCCATCCAGGCGGCCATGACCTTCTGATATTCGTAGGTTTCGGGCTTTTCTGCTCCCGGGTCCGCGGAGAGAACAAGGTCGGGCGCCTCGCCCCTTGCCTCCAGTTCGACCAGCAGCGCGGTCGAGTCCACACCGATCCCGTAAGCTAGGACCACGGGCGGCGGGGCACCGGCGAGAATGCTGTCGACCATGCGTGGCAATGGAGAGGTGCTCATCGGGGCCTCGAACTCGAACGCGGTCGGTCACCGCATCCCACTCGATCCCCCCTCCCCTTTCGTCGGTCGGCCTCGGCCGAGACAACCACCGGCGCCACCGGCTTCAACTGTTGAGACATGGCGCGATGGTGTTCGCAAGGTTGCGCGCCGCCGTCTCGTGGCGGCGGACAATGCGCGTCACAGGAGGTCTGAAAATCGCTCCATTATGGATGAAGCTGTCGGATAGAGGTCCGCCAGGCCGTGTCGGGCGAGGATCGGTCGCCGCGCCGTTGCGATGTCCTCGGCCTCGGAGCGGGTCGGCACGCGTGGAGGCCATCCTTTGACGTAGCGCAGCGTTGGCGGCATCATCGCTTCGAGCCTCCGGCGCTCAAGCTGGTCGGCCTTAGCGCGGGCGATATCAGCCCGCAGCGCTAATCCCAGAAGGTGGGGCGCGACATCCGCCAGCCACCGTGCCGGTTGAAACGGGAACGTCGAACGAGCCTCGATGTCGACGAGCTCGCGATAGACCTCCGCGTTCGCCGGCGCCGATGCTGACGCAGAGAGATCGTGCATCGAGGCAAAGATGCAGTACCGGCACGAAAGGCGCGTGGCCTGGTAGGCCGTATAGGCCTCATGGAGGAGCAGACCGAGGATCTGATGGGCGCGAAAGACATCGCCACTCGTCCAGTCTGCGATGGGGTTCCAGACCATCATCACCGTCCCGTGTCGGTTTCCGGCCTTGGCGTGACGATGGTCTGCCTTGGAGATCGGTATCGCGGCGCGGTTGTGACTTTCGTCGCGTCGCAGGCCCAGCACGGACACGATCGTCTGTCCGCGCAGACGCTGCGCGATGGCGGGACCGATGACGGCCGATTTCATTTCGGACTGGCAAAACCGGAGCGAAGCGGACGACCAGGGACCGATGAGATTGTAGGTCTCCAGCGCCTCGTAGCGGCGCTTGCCGCTTTCGAAGCGCTGTAGCCAACGGTCCACCAGGTCGCCGGCTGACCGTCGGACAACTGTAAGCGGAACGCCTGCCTCTGCTGCGATGCGGTCGACGGTGGCCGAAGTGGTCGCCCACTCTGCCCGCCCAAGGTCGGCATGAACCGCCATTCTGCGATCACGCGAATGGCCAAGCCAGTCGAGGAAGAGATTCACCGCTGACATTGCTGCGGTGGAATCCTTGCCTCCGGAGAGGTTGAAGACGACCCAGGCATCATTGACGATGGCTTCGACGATGTCGGGCGTGAGCGCGATGCCTGGCAACTCGGGCATAACGGAGTGCGCCCCTGCCGCGATAAGACGAGCGAGGTAGGTCATGGCGGGATCCGGACGTTGAGGTCAGCCGAACAGGCGGGCGGAAGTGGCCGGCGCCGGTGAAAGACGAAGCTCGCGGCAAAGGCGCTCGGCGAAACGTTCGGGGGCCAGCAGTTCGTTGACCGAGGCCCAGCGATTGCGATCGCCGAAGTGATCGTCGCGTCCTCTCACCCTGCGGAAGGCAACTTCGTGATCGGGGCCGAATGGGCCGAGGGACAGGCGGACCCAAACCTCCTCGCCGTGGAGCGTGATGTCGCCCGAAATGGCGACGCCGCCCTTGTCAGAGCGGACGTCATAGCTGCCTGGGTCGAGCTCCAGCGCCTCGGCGAGCCGCCGCATCGCGTGGCGGCCCTCCTGGTGAAAGACACGCTTCGCGGCCTCGTCGTAGCTGACGCCCCGATAGGCGAGCGTGCGCAGAGCGGGGTTTTGGCGAATCTCGGCGATCTCATCCATGCACTTCCTGCGCAGCACCGTGTCCGCAGGCTGGCGTTCGCAGACGACGCCGAGATGTCGAGCCAGCAAGACAACCGCGGGATCGGTCTCGGGATCCTTGCCGGCGTTCCGACAATCGGTGATCGCGGCTTCTACGAGGTGTAGCGCTGCGGCGATCGTGGTGATGCCGCTGGTATCGAGCGCCTGCTGGTGGCGCATGGCGATGTCGTAGTGCATGGGGGTGGCCCTCCGGTTTCGAGCGCAAATCCACTCGAGACGTCGGCCCCCCTCCTCTCTTCCTTGAGTCGCTGGTCCGTGACCAGAACACGATCTGGTCTAGGCAGGATCAGTTCGATCAGCATCGGCCAGGTCAGCCTTGGCCATAAGTAGTTGGACGGCGCGCCGCAGACCGGCAGCTCCGGTCTCGTTGAGGAACTCGACACCAGCCTTGCGCGCGCGGATCGCAGACATGAGCGCCGCTGCGGGGCGGCCCTTGAGCGGGTAGGTGTAGACGTCCCCGTCCTCGATCGTGATGACGTGGGTGCGCAGGCGGCGACGGAGCAGCACCGTTTGTTCGGCCTCGTCCATCAGACGGGCAACCTCATGCTCCATGTCGGGCTCGAAGGTATGGCCGTGAAACGTCCTGGTCGGCCGGTGGGCCCTGAGCCAGGCGTTGACGGCATGCTCAGTCAAGGCCCCCACCTGCCGGTAATCGTCGGCTGCGCCATGACCTCGATTGGAAGCCAGAAAGGCAAGAGCGCCGTCGATCCAGATTTCTGCGGTGTAGCAGGGCGTCTCGTCTGAGAGCGCTTTGATGATCTTGAGCTTGCGGAGTTCAATCAACATGGGGAGTCTCCTCGCAAGAAGATGCGGAGCTGCGTGCGCGAGCCGGTCCGATGGCCCTGGCTATGTGTCCGGCGTAAACGGCACAGACTGCCCAGTAGGCGGCGATCGGCGGTTTGCGTCGTCGCCAGCTGTGGTCCGCGCGCAGGCGCGCATCGCTCTGCACGTCGAGAAGGATGTCCCGGAGCGCGAGGCGAGCCTCGGGCGGCAGAGCGCGAAGCCGTCCGACTGACGGCAGAGTTAGGATAGGGTTGCGAACCTCGCCCCTGGATGAGCGCGCGACGGCGGTCGCGCGCCGGTCGTGCTCATCAGGTCGATCAAGGAATCGGTGCATTGGGTAGCCCTCCGCTCTCGAGCGAAAATCCGCTCGATCGGCCGGCACCCCCCTCCCCTTTCTCAGCCGATCAGGCGGCGACGCGATCTCGGTAGATGTCGGCCGCCCATTGCTCGATCCAGGGCAGCGTCAGCTCGTTATGGTCGAGGTCACCCGACTCGATGAGTGCGCGGATCTCGGAGCGGGCCTGTGCGATCGCGGCCTCCCAGGGATCGCCCGGAACGTCGCTGCCCTGGCCGCGCGCGATCGATGGCAATCGCCGGGGCGGCTGCGAAAGGCGGTCCTGCTGAGCCGCGATCCATTGCTCGAGATGCTGCGCGACGAAGGAATCGGTCTTCGCGACGCCGGCCTTTCGGGCCGATTGGCGGGCGCGGATGCCATAGGCCTGGCTGTCGATCGAGGCGACGCGATGCGCGAAGGGCAGGAGGAAAGGGAGCGCGGCACCCTTGGCGCCGAAGACGTGGAGGCGCACGCCGGCGGGCAGGACCTGGTCGAGATGGTCGATCACCGCAATGAGCCCCTCGGGCCCGTGAACATGCCGGCGACACATGCTGCCGACGCCGATCAAAGCGCCGGGCTTGAGGCTCCGCCAGAGAGCGTCGAGGCAGCGCTCATAGTCCTCGGGAAGGCGCCCCTGAATGACGGGCATGAGCGTATCGGCGATTCCATGGTCCTCGGCCAGGCGGCGGCAGTCGCGGTTGGCGCGGATGGTGCGAGAGATGCGGTCGAAGACCTCTTCGCGATCGCGCGCGATCTCGGCCTCGACGCAATAGTCCGCGCTGGCCCACCAGCGGAACGGATGGGCGGCGGCGAGTTCGACGTAATCGGCGAGCGTCCAGGGGAACCCGCCATACCGCGCGGCCGCGACGAAGCCGGCCGAGTCGAGGCAGAGCGCCGGGAGGCCTTGGGCATTGCCGAGCTGGTGGATTCGCCACCCACACCATTCGCGCCAGCCCCGACGGTCGGTCCAGCGGGATAGGGCATTGGCGGAGATCAGGGCTGGCTGGCCGATGGCCTTCGCTCGGGCGAGGATCGGACCATCTCCGAGATGCGGGAGACCGACGATGATTTCGATCGACATGAGAAAGTGCTCCTCACCGCAGTCTCGCGGTTGACGGGTCCAGATGTTCACGTTACGTTCCGTGGCGCAGGAGAATTGCCATGACGACCAGCCCGTTCCGCGACCGTTTCGATTTCGACATCACGCTGCGCGACGCTGCGTTGGACGTGGAGAACCGGCCGACCCGCCGGATGATCGCAAACGCGTCGATTGGGATGGACGTCGAGGACGCCTATTATTCGGTGCGCGAGCTGCGCGAGGCGGTGAACTGGGTTCACGAGGGCGAGGCGTCCGGCAAGGCGAAGCTCGCCGGCATCCTCGCCAATGATGGGGCTGACGATTTCCAGCGTTGTATCTATTTCTGCCTCGCTGGGCGCGGCGTGGTCGCGATGCTCGACGATCTCGAATGGCTCGAAGATTTGCTCGAGCGGCGGGGCCGGGTGGCGGGGGAACAGAAGCGGCTGAAAGGCTCGTGGATGCCGCTGGCGAACCCTTATGTGGCCGACGCGCCCGACGGTCCGATGATCAGGCTGGACAGCGACTTCGTGCAGGGTCCGTCTTGGTGGGCAGATCCCAGTCTAACGGCCTGACGCCATAAGGCGGAGCCGTCACCGCTCGCAGCGCAGGCGCTCGCCTTGGCGCCACCGCGAGGGCTCAAGCCATCTTCCGGTGAAGGCCCCTGCCCTCGCGGCCTTGGCCTGCGCGAAAGCCGATTGATATCGTGCCGCACGCTGCGGGTCGCTCCGCAGATATTGGACCGCAGGGACGGCGAGGCCGGCACGAATCATCCGCTCGCCCAGATCCCGACCATCGACGGTCACGGTTGCGACGGGGCGACCGTAACTGGACGATGGTGTCAGTTTGATCGTCGCCGTCTTTGATCGCAGAGCGCTGGCGGCGAAATCCTGCGCGACCTTGCCGCACTGCCAGCAGCCCGACACCCTCTGGCAGAGCTGACGGCGCTCGAAGGCGTCGACCCCCAGCAGCCGGAAATCGACGGCGACGGTGTCCCCGTCGAGCGCCCGGGCCTGCGCGTCGAAAGTCTGTGGCCTCGCGGGGGCGACCGGCGCGGCGGACGATAGGGCCACCAAGGTCATGAGCAGGACGGCCCGCATCAGAGGACCATCTCCACCTCGACCAGGTCGGTCGCCGATGGGCAAGTGCAGACGCGGAAGGGCTGCAGGGGATTGGCGGTGCGCACGATGCGGAGCGGTTCGGGCCGCTCATCGAACAGCCGGGAGGCGACGCGATTGGCGTTCTCGCGGCTGCAGAGCAGCAACCGTTTGGGCGAAAGCCCGGGAAGATGAGCGAACATGTGGGCTCCTTGGTGCTGGAAACCAGATACAGGCTGGGCCGATCAGGCAAAGATCGTCTTATGGACTTTGGTCACGGGGACCACCTGCCAGGGCAGATCCATGAAGCCGGCGATACGGTATCGAAGGCTGGTCTCGGGGTCGCGCAGCGACAGCCGGCGACCGCGCTTCTCGACAATGAACTCCGATCCTATGTGCCCATCGACGAATTTGACCGGCGTCTCGAGCCTGACGCGATCGCCATGCTCGAGCTTGCGCGCGCGGCGCGCGAGCCGGGCGCGGCAGCGCTGACGCCAGCCCTGGGCATATTCGTTGTCGGTCGGACTGAGGAGATCGAGGATGCTGCCGGGGCAGTCGTCCTCACAAGGCCCCATGGATTCCTCCATATCCTTGTACCCGAAATTCTCGCCGGTCTTGCTCTTGGGGCACCAAAGGACCTTGCAGACGATCGCGAAGGTTTCGCCGCCGACGCCGTTCGTCATGACCTGGGCAGCGGCGTAATAGGTGCGGTTCTGGGGGCAGGACGAGGCGAGAACCCTTAGTGCCTTGGTGCCGCCCGCGACGTCTCGCGTGTAGGTGAACTGCGCGTCGAGATAGGCCTTGGCGGTCGGATGTCCGCCCATTGAGGTGAACGGCATGGTGAGCCATCCCATCGCTAGTCTCCTTGTCAAAGAGGAAGGGGGGTCAGGCCGCCTCGGCAAGCGGCTCGAGGGCTTCGGGGCGTGCTCCGTCATCAGCCCGATTGGACTTGGCCTCCGCGAAGCCGCACAGATAGTTGAAGGCCTGCTCCGCCTTCGACGCCGCATGGATGATCGCGGTCTTGTCGGCGCGCAGGATCCCGAGCCAATGGGCCACGTAGCTCGCATGATTATCGTGGAGTTCGTTCGGAAGACCGAGGTGCGCGCAGACGAGACCGCTGCCGATCTCCGCGACCAGCTCCTCGAAACTATAGGCGTTGTCGCCGAACCTCTTGCCGAATGTCCGGGCAAGGCGCGGCGTGCCGCCGGACCAGTGGACGGTCTCGTGGGCGCGGGTCGACGCGTAGTAATCCATCGACTTGAACGAGCGCTGATGCGGCATCTGGATATAGTCGAAGGTGGGGTGGAAATATGCCCGGTCGCCGCCGTGCCGGACCTCCGCAGGAATCGGCGCGAAGAAGGCGTCGATCGCGCACTGGCGCGCCGAAGGATCCATCGGTGTCGGATCCTCGTCGGCGGGATAGAAAGATGCCGGCAAGCCGTCGATCTGATCGGCGTTGAATACGATGTAGTGGCGCAGGAAGCGGATGCTGCGCTCGGTCTCGGCCCCGGTGGCCGGGTCGGACTCAGTTTTCTTGAAGCTCGAATAATAGACCGAGAGCGATCCCTGCTCGCCCCGGCGCACGTTGGCACCCAGCGCTTCGGCCTGGCGATATGTCATCCAGTAGCGCGAGCGATATCCGCGCGCGTCGGCGATCGCCCAGAGGTAGAGGACGTTGATACCGGTATAGGGCGTGCCGCAATGCCGGAGCGGTCGGCCGCCGGCGCCGGTGATCCGCCAGGGTCGGCTCCAGGGCGCGACGCCCTCCTCAAGCTTGCGGATGATGAGGTCGGTGATCTCGGCCGCGGCGTCGCGGCTCGGCTTCTGTTTGCTACGCATGACGGTGGCTCCCGTGGCTTGGGCAAAAGAAGACCGCCGGCGCGGGGGAGCACCGGCGGTCTGTCGCTCAGGAGATGGAGCGCGGCTTAGGCGGCCGCGGGTTCGAGCGAGTCCTCCTCGATGTCAGCCTCACCGACCCCGCCCGAAGGCTCGACCTCGTTGGCCTTGCCCTCACCTGCCTCGGTCGGGTCGGCGGGAACCTCGGCGGTGGTGTCGAGGAAGCGCATCGCGTTGGGCACCCAGGCGAGCGCCGCCTCCTTGACCTCCGGCTCGACGATCGCGTCGCCTGCGAAGAGCTTCTGGCAGCTCTGCGAGATTTCCGTCTTCTTGAGCGAGGTGTGACGGACGGTCAGCGCCGGTCCGCCGATTTCGGTGAGCAGCGTAAGGATGCTGCCCTTGTTCACACGGTCGAAGAAGTTCTCCGAGGTCGGCCGCCACCAGCTCGCGACGTCGATCTCGAGAATCGAGGCGAGCCGATTGTGGAGCTTGATCTGCTCGTTCGACCAACCAGGCTTCGCCTCGAGCGACATGGCGACGATGTACGCGAGCCAATTGGCCTTGGTGTCGTCGTCGAGCGCTCGGAAGGCCTCGAACCGTTCGACCTCGCACTCGTGCTCGGTCCAAGCGGCGTCGAGACCGTCCTTGGCCTCAGCCAGGTAGTCGCGTGCGCGCGAACCCGGGATGTCGCCAGAGGCAGGGTCTTGCGGGCCGCTCGCCCTGATGGTCGTGCCGTACTTCACGGAGCTGAGATAGCGGGAGGCCGAGTTGATCCGCGCGTCGACCATAACGAACAGTGCGTAGTCGAGCGCGAGCGCCGGCTGCGCCAGGAGGCAGGAAGCGAGAATATCGCGCCGCTGGACTGCCAGTTCGTCATAGAGCCGAGCGCTAAGCGGCTTGCCGCCCGGCGCCACCGCCTCGGGCCGATACTTCGGCTCGGAAGAGGAATTGCCGCCGATGCGGATGCCGCCGCCCGTCGACTCTCCTTCGTCGCCGTCGTGATGGTCCTCGTCGCCGGGTTCGTGGATGACCAGCTCCTGCTCGCTGTAATATTGGCTGTCGAGCCGAATCTCGCCCTGCGGCGTGAGGAGCAGGAAGGCGCCGACATGAGCCTTCATCTCGTCCGGCAGGACCGGCGGCCGGCTTTCGATAGCCTCGGCCTCGGCGATCAGACGGTCGTCCTCCTGGTCGAGCAGCTTGAACGCCTCGTCGTCGAGTTCGTCGTCCTGCATGTCGGCCTCGATGGCGGTCCGGCGTTCCTCGATCTCGGCGAGGCGTGTGGCCTGCTCCTCGGTGAGCGGGGGTTGCTGCAGGATTGCACGATAGAGGCCGTGCGCCGCGTTGTGCGCATAGTTGCTGGCGATTGGGCGGATCCAAGCAAGACCGGTTTCCTCCCCGATGCGCGCGGCTTCGGCCTCCATGATCTCGGCTGCAAGCCGGTGCGCGATCTCTGGATCGACCCAGCGGTCATTGCCGTCGGTGAAGAGATCGCCATCGATCTTGCCGCCGGCCTCACGATACCGCGCCTCGCCGACCAGCACCGCGATCGGATCGCTCGCCTTCAGGGTCTCGTTGGCGATCACGCGGCGGATGGTATCGGCGGTGACGTGGCTCGACTGGTAGCTCTTCCAGACCAGGAGCTGCTTTTCCTGGTTCTCGGTCGATGCATAAGCCTTCGCGATGTCGAGCGTGATCGCGCCCTTGCTGAGCGCCTCGAAAATCGGCTCGGCAAGCGACGCCAAGCGTAGCCGCCCCTCGACGAAGCGGCGAGTCACGCCGAAACGCTTGGCAACCGCATCGATTTCGCCCGTCGTGCCGATGAAGTGCTGGAAAGCGCGACATTCCTCGGCGGGCGTCATCTTGAGCTGGTGGAAGTTGGTCGCCGTCGACGTCTCGGACAGCTCGGCATCGTCGCCGGTCAACACCATGACCGGAACGTCGAAATCAGTCTCGGAGATCGTGCCACGCTCCGCGAGGAGGCGCAGCGCGCGCCAACGACGGCCGCCGTCGAACACCTCGAAGGTGCCGCGCGGCTTTTTGGCGGGGGTGACGAGCAGGTTCTGCAGCACGCCCTTAGCCTCGATGCTCGCGGCCATGGGTTCGATCTGGAGCTGCTCGTCCGGGGCGGTGCGCACGTTGATCGGGGACAGGCGCAGCTTGTTGAGCTTGATGGTCTGGATCACTGGGGTAACTCCTTCTGGTGTCCGGGAATTTCCGAACACCACCCCCGCTCCCCCTTCCCTCTCTCTCAGGCTTGCCTGAGGCCGCCATCAGCACGCCGTGCGCGGACCGACCGCGACGTGCTCAAGGCCGGAACCGTCAGGGCGCGCCCGTGACGATCCGCCCGACAATCTCGGCCGCCGTAGGCACCGGAACGAAGACCCTGGTCCGATACTGAATGACCTCGGTGAAGCAGCCGATCGACTTGAGCCAGACGAGCTGCGCCGGCGGAGCCCCCACCAGCTCGATCCGGGGCGATCCGTTCACCAGGGCGCGCTTGATGGTCATGTGGAACGGCCGCGTCAGGTCGACGCTCCGGCCCGCTAGCGCGGACTTTACGAGATCGGTCGGCGGGAGAGTGTCGGCGCGGTCGAGGCCGAGCTTGGTGAAGAGTTGCACGACGTGATCGTCGAAGACCAGACGCCCGAGCCAGCTATTGCCGTCCTTGTCAGCGATGCGGTTGACGACGAGGTGGTCGCTCGGGAGCGCCGACCAGATCGGGAGAAGGAGGCCGGTTGCGAGACGGATCGTCTCCGTGTCGACCTTGCTCGCCGCGTCGTGCGCTTCCTCCAGCCACTTCGTGGAGAAGCGCTCGCGGTCGATCGGGGCCCAGGCGCTTTCAAACAGCTCCTGCTCGCGCATATATTCGGGCCGTGTAGGGCGGATGAGTTCGAAGCGCGGGATCGGCGTGCCCTCCTTCTCCTCCATGAGCGCGCGGGCACGAGTCTGCAGGGCCACCATCCCGGACTTGGCGTTCATCAGATAATCGGCGGTGCCGTCATTGTCGGCGATGCGCAGGACGCGCTCCAGCGAAACCGGCGTCCGTCGGCGTGCGATCTCGATGGTAAGGAGATGCGAGGTTGCGCCGCTGACTGGATCGGTCCGAAGCAATGTGTCGTCGATGAGAGTGGCCGTATCGACCAAGATCGTTTCGACGCCGACATCGAGCCGGCCGGCTTCGCGCGCTGCGGACACACGCGTCTCGACGAGCGCAAGGAACTCATCGAAGATCTTGTTCTGCAGTGCGATCGGCAACGCCAGGATCCGGTTGAGCCACCGCTGGATGGGCGGAAGGTCTTCCTTCATCACGCCATCCTTGTCGCAAAGCTCGAGGCCGGTGCGCTTCTCGAACTCTGCGTGGGAGACGCTGGTCAGCTTCCCTCCGACAAGCAGATGGAACCAACTCACCAGAGCCGCGCAGGCATACTCGCTTTCAAGATTGTCGGCGGGATCGAACAGGTTTTGGCCGCCGGTCTGACGTTGACCCCGGGTGAGCGCCCCCAGGCTGTCGAGCCGGCGGGCAATCGTGCTCGTGAAGCGAAGCTCGCCTTTGCAGTCCGTCGTCACCGGCCTGAAAAGAGGTGTGCTCGCCTGATGGGTACGATGGGTCCGGCCCAGGCCCTGGATGGCGCGGTCGGCGCGCCAGCCCGGTTCGAGGAGGAGATGGACGCGCTGCTGCTGATTGGGGACGTCGCGGGAGGCATGGTAGGAGCGCCCAGTACCGCCCGCATCGGAGAAGACGAGGATCCGCTTGCGGCCTTGCATGAAGGCGGCGGCCTCGGCCTGGCTCGTCCTAGTCGACCGGCTTTCGAGCTTCTGCCGTCCATCGGCGGTCGAGACGAGGCGCTTCGTTCGCCCCGTCACCTCAGCAACATTATCGTGGCCGAAATGCTCGAGGATGCCGTCCAGCGCGGACATGATCGGCGGCAGAGCGCAGAGATGCTCGATGAGCTGGGCCCGCGCCGCCTCGGCCTCGGGATTGTAGACGGGGTTGCCCGCATCGTCTTCCATCGGGACAGAGCGCTGCGCACCGGTGTCGTCGGTGAAGACCTGCATCTGGCGCGTGGGAAACGCGCGCTCCAGATAGTCGATCATATATTCGCGTGGCGAGAGGTCGATCTCGAGGTCGGCGCGTTCATCGGGGCTGAGCGCGCCCAGTCTCCGGTCAAGAATGGACTCGGCCGTCGTCACGAGCTGCAACACGACCGACTGGTCGGCGGCGAGATGCTCGCGGACCGCCGCGATAACGGTCGGGAGCTTCATGGACAGGAGGACCTGGCCGAAGAACCGCTGCTTCGTGGACTCGAATCGCGAGCGCGCGGATGCCTTGGCGGCGCTGTTCAGGGTCGCATTCTTGAGCGCATCGACGACACCGGTCAGCTCGAGCGCCTTCTCCATGTTCTGGTGGATGATCGACCAGGCGTCCGCATAGGTGTCGTAGATCTCGATCTGGGCGGACGTCAGCTCGTGGCGCAGGATGTCATATTCGACGCCGGCGAAGCTCAATGCCCGGGCCATGTAGAGGCCGGTCGCCTTGAGATCGCGCGCGACCAGCTCCATCGCGGCGATGCCGCCCTTGCTGATGCTGCTGATAAATTGTTCGCGGTCGGGGAATGCGGTGCCTGGCCCCCAGAGTCCGAGTCGGACGGCATAGGCGAGATTGTTGACGACGGAGGCGCCGGTCGCGGAGGCGTAGAGGACCCGGGCCGCAGGCAAATGGTTTTGGAGGAGCACGCCGCAGATTCCCTGCTGAGATCCGTCCTTGGTCCCGAGAGCGCCCTCTCCGCCAGCGACGCCGCCCATCTCATGGGCCTCGTCGAATGCGATCACGCCGTCGAAGTCGGCCCCGGCCCAGTCGACGATCTGCTTGAGGCGACTATGGTCGCCGCGCATAGACCGAAGAGTTGGATAGCTGATGAAGAGCACGCCCTGGTCGAGGTTGAGCGGCTCATCGATCTTCCAGTCGGAGATGGACTGGATGTCTCCGTTCAGGCCGCCCAGCGCCGTCCAGTCGCGTCGCGCGTCCTCCAGAAGCGGCGCGTTCTTCGACACCCAGATGTTGCGTCGGCGGCCCTGCAGCCAATTGTCCAGGATGCAGGCCGCGATCTGGCGGCCCTTCCCTGCCCCCGTGCCGTCGCCGAGGAAGAAGCCCTTACGGTAGGATTGGCCGTCTTCGGCCAGCACGAGGCCGACGCCCTCCTTGTCAGGCTTGAAATTGCCGGGGATCCATTGGGTCCAGGCATGTCCGGCATAGACGACCGTCTCGAGCTGCGAGGCGGAAAGCAGCCGCTCGGCGACGGTGCGCTCGGGCAACGCCGGCACATAGTCTGGGATCGGCGCCGGGATCGAGCCCATCGCGACGGATTCCACGAGCGGCGTTGGATGCTCACCCGCGCTCGCGAAGCTGATGCGGCTCGGCCGATATGGGAGATAGACACCGCTTTGCTCAAGCAGCGGCGCTGGCGTTTCCAGTTTCGCGTAGGCGACGGGGAGTACATGGTTGCGTGCAGGCGCATGGTAGGCGCGGGGCGCGGGCCGGCTGCTCTTGACGGCTCGGAAAAGCGAAACTCCTCCCGAGCGCTTCGGCACCGATGCTCCGCGATCGGGCTTCGCTGAGGATCGTCCCGGGACAACGAGAATATCAAGCAAATCGCTGACCGACGAACGCTGGATGAGCGAGGGCGGGGATTTTCCCGGAACCTTGTCGATGACGAACAAGCGCACCGCGATCGAGGTCCCATGCTTCAGGTAGCACTTCTCGAGACGGACGGCTGTCAGGACGCTGACGTCTCGCAGGATCGTCTCATATTGCTCGCGCATGCGCGCACTCGGTCCAAACCAGTCGGGCATGATGGCGACTAGCCTGCCGCCAGGTTGGAGGCGGCGTAGCGCCGCTTGCAGATGGCGGACCGCGGCGTAGTCGTCTGTGCCGCGACCGACCGACCTGGAAAAGGGCGGGTTCATCAGGATGAGCGTCGGGCGATCAACGCTTGCGAGGGTGGAATTGATGGTCGCACCATCATGTCCGGTGATCGAAGCCGAGGGGAAAGCCGCCTTCAACCGACCGCGGCGGAGCGGATCGAGCTCGTTCAGATGCAAGGCTTCGACCTGTCCGAGCTGCGCGACCAGAAGCCCGTTACCGGCGCTTGGCTCCAGGACGATGTCGTCGGACTGGACGTTGGCGAGCAGCGTCATGACCGCGGCGATGTCGACTGGCGTTGAGAATTGCTGCCATTCGATTTGATCCTCGCTGCGCACCGTCTGGGTCGGCAGGCGATTGGACAGCTCGATTAGCGCGCGGACGTCGCTGAACGCCGCAGGTTTCGATGCGCTCGCCTGAAGATGGATGGCGAGAGCATGTTCGAGTATCTCGAAGCTGGCGCGTTGCGTCCAGCGTCCGTCGGCATCCGAACCGCCGAAGGCGGCGGTCATTGCCTGGTTGAGGTGGCGACGCAGAATGACGTCGTTGGCCTGCAGGTGGGAGAGTAGGAGGCGCACAGCCTCGCGATCGGCGCCGGCGGCCATTTCGAAGAGATCGGACATGGAAGGGGTCTCCTGCGTGGCTGCACCCTTGGCAGCGACACATTCTCGATCCCCCTCCCCTCTCCTCCGGCGCTCTGCGCCTAGATGCGGCTCTGCCGCGCGCGGGCGTCGAGCGCCTTTGCCCAATCTTTGAAGGTCGATGGCGGCGGCGCACGCTCGATCGTGAGGCCCGGCCGGGCATAACGCTCTTCGGCATTGGCCGCGGCGCGGTGCCCTTCGGGGTCGTTATCCTCGGCGATCAGGAGCTTTGTCACCGCAGACGGTATGACGAGCTGGTCGAGCCGACGCGCCCCAAGCGATGCCCAGCATGGGATGTCGTTCATTCGCGTGAACGCATCGGCAGTCTCGAAGCCCTCGGCAATCGCGAGGGTCGAGTCCCCTGCCCTGCCCCGCCAAGCACCAGTTCCCGGCATGCCCAGCATCACCTTGCGAACATAGTCGGCGGTGATGGGGTCGAGAAATATGCGCTGGATCGCCACTAGCCTGCGGATTTCGCGAACCGCGATAAGCAGCGCCGGCAGAAAAACGGTCTGCGGCTTGGGCATGTAGGGACAGCGCGGATGGAAACGGACATCGGGCGGTGCCGGCAGAAGATTGCGCCTGGCAAGATAGCGTTCGGCGAGCGTTCCGCGAACATCAATTGCCTGCGCCCAGATATGTTCGCCACTGCTCGGCCGCCGCGCGTGGTCGGGTTCTGGGATGGGAAAGTGATGGCCTGACCGGACGCGGCGAAGCTCACGCAGGACGTCTTCCCGATTGCACCCGCCGAAACAGGTGACGAGGATGCCGCGGTCACCTTGGCGAATCGAGAGGCTCGGTTCGCTGTCATTGTGTGCAGGGCATGGGCACATCGCGATATAGCCGGCCCATCGGCCGCCGAGCGCACCGACAATGTCGACGAGTTCCTGGGTTGGTCTTTTGGCTGTCAGCGGCATGGTGGAACCTCCACGTTCACAGCCTCGCATCCCCCTCCCCTCTTCAGCGGCCTCCGCTGTCGGCTCGATGATGCCTTGAGGCAGCGTCGGGCGACTCGACTTCTTTCGTCCAGAGAATCATCTTTAAAAACGCCGCTGCTCGCAGCGGAAGGATTCGTGATTCTAGAGATTCAGATTCGGGCTGGGAAAAGCTCCTATTTTCAATCCGTTGCGTCAAACTACCTGACCGCTCGGGGGTGTTTGGCTGACCGGACGGGGGCGCTTACCTGCCCAGTTGGGGGAGCTTACCTGACCTCGCGGGGCTTACCTGACCGATTGGGGGAAGCAAGCTGGCGGGCGCTCTCAGCCTCGCCGTCGGGCACTTTACGGCAGGAAAGCTACCCTGTCGGGCGGTTTCCCGGGGCTCACGCCGTGTAAACGCGACTCGGCGGCTTTCCTGGTGAAATGACCGTGGCCGCGTCGATTCTATCCTGACCGCTTGGGGGATGCCCTAGCGGGATCTATCCTGACCTGACTTGACGGAGCAGGTCAGGTCAGGCAGCAAATACGTTCCAGGCACTCTAATATTGATCGTACTATGGCATGGAAACCCCCGCTGACCAAGTAGCTGAGACAGAAGAGGACGAGGCCGGAGATGCATCTCCAGGTCGCGCCATGCGCGTAGCCGCAGCACTGAAAGCAAAAGGCGGCGACGAGTTTGCTAAACCTGGCAGCATCATTGAGATTAAGTTCGTCAAAGGCGAATCGCTAAGTCTGACTGCATCGCGCCTCCTGGCCCTGATGATCCTGACAGCCGGCGGTGATGCTTGGGAAGATCGGCCGCACAGAATGCGGAAGGCGGACATTCGGCGCGGGCACAAGGGCAATGAGCGCATCAGCGACATGCTTGAGGAGCTTCACAGAACGCTTTTTGCTGTCGACGACAAGTCATGGCGTGGAAAGAAAGCAACGCTTCGCTTCTCGCTTATATCTCGCTCTCGAGAGGAGACGGAAGAGGACGGTGGAGAGGCCGGATGGATCGAGTGGGAGTTCACTCCCGACGCAAGGAAGCTGATTCAAGCATCTGCGACCTATGCGGTGTTGAACCGCCAGGCCGTATTGGGTTTTCGGTCCAGCTACGCGCTCAAATTATATGAACTGGGCGCACTAAGGCTTCATCGCAGACAGGCAACATGGAGGGGCGATATGCAGGCCCTCCGAGCGGCGTTGGGGATACCGCCCGAGGTCTACACCGATTTTGCTCAGCTGCGCCGGAAAGTGCTCGAGAAGGCAAAGGCAGAGATCGATCAGCTCGCGCACTTCCGGGTCGAGTGGCGGGAGATGCGGCAGGGGCGTACTGTCACCGAGCTTGAATTTCGGTTCGAGCCAAAGGGCGCGCCCGAGGTCATCGAGACGGTCGATGAACTGGATCGACACTCCTCTGGCCGTAAGGCGCGCCGGGAAGGAACCGCCGAGACAGTTTCCGTTGCGCCCACGATCGCCGCGGTAACGAAGGCGCTAACGGTGTCTACGGCGAGCGAGAAAACATTCCCTCGGGGATCGCTGACCTATGAGGCGCCGGAGCTTCGCGAGATTGGCCTGAGGCACGGGGGAGGGTGGTCGGTCGATATGATGGCGGACGCCTACCGACAGCACATGGGGGACCGGCTCGAGAAGCTGCGCGGCAAGAAGCTGATCGATTCCTGGACCGGCTTTTGTGAGAGCTGGCTGAGCCGGCGCGGTAGGCCCTGACGACGAAATTGCACGCGTGCAATTTTCGTGTCCCCCACCGAGTCAGGATAGCGGTCGCGGCCGCAGGAAACCGAGTGAAACCGGGGTCGAACTTTCGAAATTTCCGTTTTTCTTGACCGAAAAGCGCAACTCGATGTACCACGTGCTCAATTGCGAAAGGTGAGCATGTGTCGAAAGGACTCGAGATTGAGGAAGCCGAGCGCGTAGTTTCGGTTGCGACGCTCGCGAAACGGACATCGTCCGTCCTCGAAAAGCTGCGGGATTCTGCTCGAAGTGCAAGGGCAGACGATCGGCGAGAGCCTACGTTCACGATTACTAAGGCTGCCGAGCTTGTCGGACGCACGCCGGCGGCGATCCGTGATGCGGAAAAGGACGGTCGCTTGCCTGAGCCGTCTCGTACCGACACCAATCGGCGGGAGCGCTACACGCTGGCGCAGCTGAATGACATGCGTGGCGTCTTCGGAACCCGGCCGTACCGCGCTCCCGGAGACCCGTGCTGCGTCGTGGCGGTACAGAACTTCAAGGGAGGTGTGGGCAAGTCGACCCTCGCGGTCCACCTCGCGCAGTATCTGGCGATACGGGGTTACCGCGTGGCGCTGGTCGACTGCGACAGCCAAGCATCGGCGACGACGCTGTTTGGGTACGTCCCCGACCTCGACCTCGACGAGGATGATACGCTCTACCCGTTCCTGCGGGAGGGGGAGCGATCCTCACTCGATTATGCGCTTCGGAAGACGCATTTCGATGGTTTGGAGCTCATTCCTGCCAATCTGCGACTCTTCAATTCGGAGTATGAACTAGCGGCCCGAATGGCTCGCGGCAGCGACGGTTTGCTTGATCGTCTCAAGGAAGGGATCGAGAGTATTTCCGACCGGTTCGACGTGGTAGTGATGGACCCGCCACCGGCCCTCGGCGCTATCTCGCTGTCGGTGCTGCGTGCCGCCAACGCGCTGGTAGTACCGGTTCCGCCCACGGTCATGGATTTTTCGTCGACCGCCGCGTTCCTCTCGATGCTCGACGAGACGATCGAGCAATTGGCCGAACGGGGGCTCGCTCCGGAGCTCCAGTTTTTGAGATTTGTGGCGTCAAAAGTCGACGAGAACAAGTCGATGCAGAAGGAGCTACTGCATCTGATGCGCACCCTTTTTGGGCACGCAATGGTCCGGACGCCGCTCAAGGACTCAGCTGAGATTGACAACGCGACAGCACGACTCATGACAGTCTATGAGCTGGACGGTCCCGCCACCAGTTCGGCAGTCCGCAACCGCTGCTTGGGATATCTCGATGGTGTGAATTCGGAGATTGAGGTCGATATTCGGTCGATGTGGCCGAGCCATCAAGCAGCGCTGCGGAAGGCGGCGCTGGCGTGAGAAGGGGAAAATTGCACGCGTGCAATTTTGCCGGAACAGGGAACGATTGCACGCGTGCAATTCGCTAGAAGGAGGCTCGAATGAGCAGGAAGAACACCGGCTTTGCAGCCGATCTGGCGGCCGGCATCGACCTGTCCGAGGAGGCTGCTCCGCAGCGCCGCTCAGGGCTCGCGTCGAATGTCCTGACTGGCCGATCCAACAGGTTGGCCGACCTCGCCTCCGGAGCGATCGTGAATCGGACGCATGAGCTCGTTGACCCCGCTCGTTGCCGGATGTGGGCAGGGCACAATCGCGACTACGCGCTGCTAACTGAGGAGCGGTGTGCCGACCTAATCGAGAGCATCAAGGCGCAAGGGCGCCAAGAAATGCCTGCGATCGTGCGGCGGGTGTCGGGCGATCCGACACACGATTTCGAAGTGATTTGCGGTGCGCGGCGGCACTGGTCAATAAGCTGGCTTCGGGCTCACAACTACCCCGACTTCAAGTTCCTCGTCGACGTCCGCGAGATCGGCGATGAGGAAGCGTTCCGCCTTGCCGACATCGAGAACCGGGCCCGCGATGATCTAACCGATCTGGAGCGGGCGAGGGACTATCTCCGTGCGCTCGACCTCTACTACGACGGCCGTCAGAAGACGATGGCAGAGCGCCTGAACGTCACCGAGAGCTGGCTCACCCGCTACCTCGATCTTGCTCGCCTTCCGGTCGAGCTGACGCGCGCTTTCGCCAATCCTCAAGAACTTGGCGTCCGCAACGCCATCGCGCTCAAGGGACTGCTGAAGCCTGAGGAGCGCAAGGCGAGGGCGTTCGCGGAAGCAGGGCGCATCGCCGAGGCTCGCGAAGCCGGTGGACCGATGCAATCGGTGGTCGATACCATCAAACAGCTGAGCCTCGCCGTTGACCCCCCCAAGAGGTCAGGATCCCCCAAGAAGTCAGGAAAGCCCGAAACGGTCTCGACGCCGGCCGGTAAGCCGATCCTCCGGATCGATGGCGCTGACCGGAAGGGCGTCCGGCTCACATTGCTCAACAAGGGCGGTGCATCGCGTCAGGAGGCCGAGGACGCCCTCAAGGCGATCCTAGACCAGCATTGGGCCTGATGGCCGCGGGATGCTTGCCAGGAGCTTCCTGGCGCCCTGAGGGGTAACGCCAAGCAGACGCGCAACGACTGAGGCCTGAAGGCCAGGGTAAGCGACCAGGAGCCGGGCAAGGGCAGGGGTTTTGCTCCGCTTAGTCACCTTGAGATCGGCTCGACCCCGGCGCACCGCCCGCTCGACGGCTTCGAGTTCGCGCAGACCGTCCGCGGCGGCCGCCGCAAGGGCTTCGGCAAGAGCCGCAGTAAGCGCGGTAGGGGAGGGGGGGAGGAACTTTGGCAGCAGGGTCAGGGACGGAATCGTGCGGGTCGTAAAACCGCCGCGGTGGATCATCCGTGGCATGGCGGCAGCGATCAGCCAGTTTCGATCCCGCGATCGGGGAGGAAGCGCCCATGAACGGCCGTCGACGGTGACGACCTCCGAAGCGTCGGCCGACACCTGCTCGGTCAGCCGAGATAGTTCGAAGACGCGTTCGGCGACCGCACGCAGATCCGTGTCGGGGAAGGGGGCGTCAGCGGCAGCGCGCACTTGGCGCCATAATGGACCGAAATGGGCGAGGTCGTCGCGGCCATAGGTTTCGGCCTCGGCGCGATCATCGAGGATGGAGCGCAGGACGTTGAGCGTTGCCCGGGCGATGGGATCCTGGGCATCCTCGTCCCGGCTCAGGGCGAGGTGGAAGATCGCCGCCACCGAGTATGGATCGTTGAGTCCTTCCGACGCGCGGGGAGGGGGGCTGCGACCGGCAATCCATGCCTGCAGGTCGCGGACGGAAATGGGCACGCCCGCCAAGCCAGCGAGTGCCGCTGCGCCGGAGAGGCGGGCGCGGGCCAGGTAGATGTCAGCGCAGGCGCTGTTGTGCAATCGGCCGTCGAGCCGACCAAGGAGCAGCAGGCCATCGTCGGCACGGAGGTTCTGAAGCCGATCCATTGCCCCACGACAGTGCCACTGAAGGAAAACAAAGTCAGCAGTTTGTTTCCACCTCTTGATCTGACAAAATATGCACATTTGATAATTGCACTTATCACATAAGCGTGTTTGACCTGTCATTATAAGGTGCGGTACAAGCGCCGCCGAGGAGCGTGGCGCGTCGTGAGCATCGAAACCGCCCAGGAAGGGCTGAAAAGCGCTGTAGCGCCCGCTGAGGTGGTGCTGCCGGCCGTCAGGGCGTCGGCCGACCTCGCCTGGACGGTCGTGCACATGCGCGCCGGCGAGCGCATCACCGTCAACGAGGCGCTGATCGCCGCCTATCAGGCTGCCTCTTCGCCCCACAGCATCCGCGCACTCAGATCCGACATCGAAGCGTTCGATACCTGGTGTCGGCGCACCAATCGGATCGCCCTGCCGGCAACGGCCGAGACCGTCGCCGATTATCTCGATGCGCGGGCAGGGAAGGGGAGCCGGCCTGCCTCGCTCTCCCGCTACAAGGCGTCGATCGCCAAGATCCATCAGCTGCTCGATCTCAAGGATCCGACCTCGGCTCCGTTGGTCAAGCTGCGCCTGGCGGCGGTGCGGCGCGAGAAGGGCGCTGCCCAGAAGCAGGCGCGGCCATTGCGGTTCAAGGGGCGGGTGCGCGACGTCGAGCGCGACCAGGCACGCGGGCTCAACATTCGCGCGCTGCTCGAGAGCTGCGCGGACGATCTGCCGGGGCTGCGCGACCGCGCGCTGCTGTCCACCGCCTACGACACAGGGCTGCGTGCTTCCGAGCTGGTCGCAGTTGCGATCGAGCATATCGAGGAGGCGATCGATCCCGAGGCGCGACTGCTGCAGATCCTCCGCAGCAAAGGTGATCAGGACGGGGAGGGGGCGACCGCCTACCTCAGTCCGCGCTCCGTTGCGGCGATCGCGGCCTGGACCGAGGCGGCTGAGATCACCGCAGGAGCGCTGTTCCGGCGGGTGCAGGTACGGCGTTACAAGGCCCGCGCGGCTGTGCGCGGTCGGCCGATCGACAGCATCTCGGGCAGAGAGACCTGGGATCTGCGCAAGACGCTCTCCAAGCCGGCGGTGAAGGCGCGCGTCGAATACGACATCGGCACCGTGGCGCTGCACCCGGGTTCGATCGGACCCATCTTCCGGTCGATCATCCAACGCGCGTTTGACCGCGGCGCGCTGCCTGACCTCACGGCTGAGGATCTGGCACGGTTGCTCAGAGGGATCAGCGCGCACTCGACGCGGATCGGGCTCAATCAAGACCTGTTTGCGAGCGGTGAGAATCTTGCAGGGATCATGGATACTTTGCGGTGGAAATCGCCACGGATGCCACTCGCCTACAACCGGAACTTGGCTGCTGAACAGGGTGCTGCGGGACGCCTCATAGCGAAGATCGGCTAGCGCGTAGGCGCGCAATGATTCAAACGCGTGGTCTCTTGCCTCCGTGGAGGGCAAAGTGAAGGGGGGCGTATGGAAACGACACAGCAATGACGCGCCCTTCGCCATCTCGACGTAAGGCGAAACTCCAACCTCGACCGCCCGACTGTATCATCCTTGCTGGTCGCGGTTACTCCAACAAACAGATCGCTCTTGCCTTCGCGCTCACGCCGCGCACCGTCGATGGGTATCTCACCGAGGCGCGTCGCCTCTTTGAAGCGCATGATCGCACCGAGCTGGTGGTGAGCGCCGTGCTCGCCGGCGACGTGGGATTGGACGAACTTCACCACCGTCTACCCGAGTAATCACTCGGTCTATTTCGACTACCGCTCCGCTGTTTCCTTCGTGCGTGCAACACGAACGGGAGCAACCCACATGATCTGCATCATCGACCATCACCTTGCGCCGGAAAAACAGACTGCTGCTGCAATTCATGTTCGCCGACCGCAGACTTCTGTTCGTCAAACTGTTCGGATGAGATGTACCCGTGGTCGAGGACGCTTTACGAGATTGACCAGTTCGCCACAGCCCATACCGTCTACGCCGTCGCAGTCGACAACGCTGGTGAGCACGAGGCCTCGCCGTGACGGGTCCTCCGCCATCATCCAGGTGCTTTGGCCAAGTGCGGGCACGGCAGTGCCGTCAGGGAGTGCGATTGTTTTCTTACTGCCCCAACGCGTGAGATGCCATCGGGTTACTAGGGTAGCAGCAAATCGGCCCGCGGGTGGTTAGCTTCTCGAACGCGACCGATCTTGGAGTTGCCGTACAACTTTTGCAAACGTGGTACGGAAACCTTCTCAATCATTTTTGGAGGCACGCCACCTATCTAGAAGAACCGCTAGGATGATCACCGTGCCTGTTACTATCCGTTTGACCGGCTCGCTGACCCCGATTTGAGCCAGACCGCTCTGAAGGACAGCAATCAACAACACGCCGATAAATCCACCAATAACCGACCCCCGCCCCCCCATTAAGCTCGTGCCGCCAATGACCGCTGCGGCAATCGCAGACAGTTCGAGGCCCGTTCCCGCATTGGGGTCGGCTGCCGCGAGGTAGGCGGCGTTGAAGACACCGCCGAGCCCGGCGAGTGCACCAGAAATCGCGAAGGCGGCCAGCTTGTAGGGCTTGGTCGAGATACCCGCGGCACGCGCGGCTGCTTCGCGAGTGCCAATAGCTAGGAGGTATCGGCCGCCGACCGAGCGAGTGATCAACACGTGCGCGATGATGGTGATGCCGATCGCGATCAGGAAAGCCGGGGACAGGCCAAGGCCGGGAATTGGCAGCGAAAGCCCCTCGATGGACGGGCCGACGAAGATTGTTTGGGAGCCGCTGGAGAGATAGGCGAGGCCCCTGCCTGCCTCAAGAACACCTAGGGTGACGATGAAGCTGGGCAGGCCGGCATAGGTGGAAAGCCAACCGCTGGCGCCCCCAAGCAGTAGGCCGGCGATGATGCCGACCAGCATGGCGACCGGCACGGGCAACGAGTGCGACACAACCATAGTAGCAACTAGCGTCGAACTCAGCGCAACAACCGATCCGACTGAGAGGTCGATCCCGCCGACCAGCATGACCAGTATCATGCCGATGGTAACGACCATCAATGTCGGTAGCTGGTTGAGCAGGATCTGCGCGGAGCTGGCCGAAAAGAATCCTTCCGACAGAAAGCCAAAAACTGCCACAATCAGGATGACAGCGATGATGATGAAGTTGTCACGCCCGGTGCGACCAACAGTGCGCATTAGGTCTTTCATTGTCCTGTCCCCAGCTCCCGCGTGTCGTTGCTGCCGGCGTTGCCTCCCACATGAGCCGAAAACGCCGCGGTCATGATCGCCTGCTCGTCCCAGTCGGGACCATTGAACTCACCCGCCACGCGGCCGCCTGACATCACGACGATGCGGTCGCATGTCATAGTAAGCTCATCCATTTCGCTGGAGGCGATCATCACGGCAGCGCCGGCGCCGGCGAGCCGCGCGATCTCGTCGAAGATATCCGTCTTGGCGGCGACATCGACGCCGCGGCCTGGCTCATCGAGGAGCAGCACCGGCGTTTCTTCCATCAGCCAGCGCCCGAGAATGACCTTCTGCTGGTTCCCGCCGCTCAGTTGGTCGATCGGCTGATCGAGGCCGGCACTGCGAATGTTGAGGAGGTTGCGAACCTCACTCGCGCGGCGGTAGACCCAGCTGCCGGGGATCCAGCGGTGCGCTCGAAGCGCGGGTAGCGACATGTTGAAGGCAACGCCGTGGCCGGCAAAGATGCCGCTCATCTTGCGGTCCTCCGGCACGTAGCCAATCCCGGCTGCGACAGCGTCCGCCGGCGTCGAGAGCGTTACCGCTCCGCCGTCCGTCACTCGCTCGCAAGTTCCGCTTGTGCGAGCATCGATCCCCATGATGGCCTTGATGAGTTCGGTTCGGCCGGCGCCGGCCAAGCCAGCCAGACCGACGATCTCGCCGGCATTGATCTCCAGCGAGATCGGATGTGGCAGGGCCTTGGTCGTGATGTCGGAGATGCGCAGCATCGGCGTGGGCAGGAGCGATGGTCGCGCGCGCTTCTCGCGTCTTGCGAAGCGCCCCGCCATGGCTTCGATCATGTCCGGGATGGTGAGGTCGCCGCACGCTCTGGTGAGGATCATCTCTCCATCGCGAAGCACAGAGATTGTTTGGCAAACCGACTTCAGGTCTTCGAGCCGATGACTGACGTAGATCACAACCACGCCCTGAGCGGCCTTTGCCTTGATCAGCTCGTGGATGAGGTCCGCCTGTTCGCGCGAGAGTGCGGCGGTCGGCTCGTCGAGCATCAGCAGATGTGTGCCATGCCACGAGGCTCTGGCAATCTCGAGGAGCTGCTGTTCGGCAAGTGACAGCTCCGCCGCCGGGGTCGCCGGCGAGAGCTGCGTAAGACCGACGGTCGATAGAAGGCTGCGCGCCTCCTTGTCCTGTTGCGCCTTGTCAATAAGCCCGAGGCGGGATGGGAATTTCGAGAGCGACAGGTTTTCCGCCGCGGTCAGCGTCTCGATGGTGCTCAACTCCTGGGTCGCGAGCGCGACGCCTGCGTCGAGTGCCTGCCGGACCGAACTTGGCCGGTAAGGCCGGTCATCCAGGATGATCTCGCCGCCATCGGCATCGAGGTTCCCTGCTAGGATATTGAGAAGAGTCGACTTACCGGCACCGTTCTCTCCGACCAATCCGCGTATCTCACCGCATTGAATGTCGAGGCTGATCGAGCGAAGAACCGGCGCCGCGAAAGCCTTGGAGAGATTGACGATGCTGAGCCCCATGGTCTTCTCCCGGATTAATGCCGTTTGGCCGTTCGGGCGGTGATGAGGTCGACCGGCGTCTCGAGATCGGGCAGGGGCGCGTCCGATTGGATGGCTTTCAGTGCATAATTAACCCCAAACACGCCGATTTGCGCGCCATGCTGATCGGCGGTGGCGGCAACCGCGCCGCTGTCCAGCAGGGGCCGGATTGCTTCGACATTGTCAAATCCCGTGATGACGACGTTGCGGCGCGCCTGCCCAACGGCTGAAGCGATCCCGAGCGCCATGCTGTCATTCGCCGCGAAGATCGCCTTCAGGTGGGGGTATCGAATGAGGAGCGCTCCGGCAATCTCAGAGGCGCGCGCCTGATCCCAGGACGCGCTTTGCTGGCTGACAATCTTGAGCCTTGCCGCAAGCGCCGCGTCCTCGAGGCCCATGCGCCGCGCGCGCGAATTCTCCGCTGTCGGGATGCCCTCTATGATTGCAACCTCGTCCGACGCCTTAAGGTTTGCAGCGGCATGGGCGCCAACCTTGCTCGCGCCTTTCCGATTGTCGGGGCCGACGAAGGGAATCGTGACACCATATTGTCGCAGGATGGCAGGATCGAGCCGATTATCGATGTTGATGACCTTAATTCCCTGGCGGATCGCACGCGAAAGAGCAGGAATGACTGCTTTGGAGTCTGCCGGCGCGATTACGATGGCCTTGACGCGCATCGCGATCATCTGATCGAGGATCGCAACCTGCTGCGCGAGGTCGTTCTCATTGCGGGTGCCATTTAGGAGCAGGCGATATTCGTCCTGCCGCTTATCGTGATCGGAGCGCACGCCCTCGGCCATCGTCACGAAAAAGCTGTTGGCCAGTGATTTCATGACCACCGCTATCATCGGCGGGCGCTGTTCGCTCCTGTCCTGCGAACAGGCGGTAAGGAACAGGGTCAGGATGAACGCCGTAGCCGCCTTTTTCATGGCTTGGCTACTATCTCGGACCGTTCGAGGTCGGGACCGCCTAGACTGGCTATGAGAGCGAGGACCTCGACCCGGCTCGGCGCGCTGTTCTCGGCGGAGCGCCGCGTGATCGAGATTGCGGCCGCAGCGGATGCCTGGCGCATGGCGTCAGCAAGACTACTGCCTGTTGCGAGCGCCGCCGCCAGCGTGCCGTTAAAAACGTCACCGGCTCCGGTTGTATCGACCGTGGGCATCTGGAAGGCTGGCAGCCGCAGAAAGGCTTGGCCGTCAAACGCGGTGCAGCCTTGAGAGCCGCGGGTTACCAGAACCGTCCCCCCGCTTAGTGCTTGCAAATGAACAAGAGCGCTTTCGAGCACCGCGCCTCCCGCCTCGATTTCCTCGACCGATGTGCCGGTCAGCTCGGCCAACTCGTGCTCATTGGGAGTGAGAATATCGACCAACGGCAGACAGTCGAGAACTTCCCGTGTGGCCGGGGCAGGGTTGAGGATCGTGGTGACGCCACGCGCGCGCGCCAGGGCAAGCGTCGCTGCAACGGTCTCGATCGGGATTTCAAGTTGGATCAGCGCGACCGAGGCATTGTCAGCTGCGCCGAACGCTGTCTCGACCTGCGCCGGCGTGACCTCACCATTGGCACCGGGAGACACGGCGATGACGTTGTTGCCGGCATCGTCGACAGTGATGATCGCCACCCCCGAAGAGCAAGAAGTCAGTCGCCGAACGTGATCGGTTCCAATGCGGGTGCGAGACAGGTAATCGACAATCTGAGAACTGAAATAGTCGTCACCGATCGCTCCAACAAAGGAGACATCGGCTCCGACCGAGACTGCGGCGGCCGCCTGATTCAGGCCCTTGCCACCGATGGTGACCGAAGAGCCGCGGCCAAGAACCGTCTGGTTGGGAAGCGGCAGTTCTGCGACGCGCACGGTGATGTCGCAATTGATGCTACCGACGACGACAACATGTGCACGTGCCATTCCTCATCCCATTGGGCCGTTCTGGTCTCTCAGACATGTCCTACTTAAACGATTTGATTCCGGCAATAGTGCATCGATGAATCGTCGATCCGGCTGGCTGCAGATGTGGGTGGGGCAGTCGAATCTCGCACCTGATTCGAGCTGGGGGTTGATCCGAAGAGCTATGCAAGCGCAGAAGGCGGGATGAAAAACGGCGCCAAGAAGGTCACGATAAAAGACGTCGCACGTGAAGCCGGCGCGTCCATCGCGACGGTTTCCTTTGTCATGAACAACTCTGGCTCGGTCGGCCGCGAGATGCGCGCCCGTGTGATTAAGGCCGCCGAGGATCTGGGCTATCGCGGCAATCAAATGGCGAAGACCATGCGCACCGGTCGCAGTCATCTGATCGGGCTGGTGCTCCCGGATTTGTGCAATCCTTTCTTCCCGGAACTGGCGCACTCGGTTGGAGAGGCGGCGCGGCGGCGGGGCTATGCGGTGATACTCATGGAGACCAACGATGGGCTAAGCGAAGCCGAAGGTCTCGAACGTCTCGCTATCTACGGGGTCGATGGCATCTGCTGGTGTCCATCATCGAAGCGGGATCTTCTGACCGAACTCAATATCTCGCTACCGGCCGTCGTGGTCGACCGCCCATTACCCAGGCACGACACCGTCACTTCCAACTATACGATGGGCGGCAAATTGCTCGCCGACTATATCCAGCGCTGCGGTTATCGGAGCATCGCGCTCGTGACTGGACCGAAGAACTTTCCCGGGACCGCACAGCGACGCGGCGGGCTGGTCCGAGCGCTTGAAGGCAAGGTCTCAATCACATGGGAATGCGCGAACGCATTTTCGACAACGATTGGCGACGAAGCGTTAGCGGCGTTGGTCCGCAGGGATACTGAACTGATCGTCTGCGCGAACGATACGATCGCGATCGGCGTCATCTCCGCGTTGCAAAAAATGGGCGTGAATGTGCCCGCCGATGTCGGAGTTGTCGGGTTCGATGACATTCCCTGGTCGGTGCTAGTCAACCCGTCAGTTACGACGATCCGGCAGCCCTTGCACGCGATCGGCGCGCAAGCGGTCAGCCTCCTTATCTCCCGAATCGAGCAACCGGATTCTCCGTTGAAGCGCATTCAGGTCGATGTTGAACTCGTCGAGCGCGGATCGACCCGATCGTCAGCTCCGCGCACTCCTAGCTGAGCGCTGGAGACCGGGCACCGATCGAGCCGGCGTTAGCAATCCGGCTCCTTCAGGAGAAGGCGGCGCGGCCGGCGCGAAACGCCACTGCCAGCACCGATGCTCTCGCTGGAATGGGGACTATAGGAGGCTCGATTAGATAGTCCGTTCCATGGGCGATCGCCGGACTCGTGTTAAATGGCCTGTCCGGTTTTTCCCCAGTCGGCGAGAAAGCCTTCAATGCCCTTGTCGGTAAGAGGATGCCGAACGAGCTGGCGAATGATCGCCGGCGGTGCGGTCATCACATCAGCGCCGATCAGTGCTGCCTCGTGGACGTGGATCGGATGGCGAACGCTCGCGACGAGAATCTCGGTCGAGAACGCATAATTGTCGTAGATGCGCCGGATGTCGGCAATCAGGGCCATGCCGTTCTGGCCGACATCGTCGTGCCGGCCGACGAAAGGCGATACGAAGGTCGCGCCGGCCTTCGCCGCGAGCAGCGCCTGATTTGCTGAAAAGCACAGCGTGACATTGACCAGTGCGCCGTCGCGCGTGAGCGCCTTGCACGTCTTGAGCCCATCGATCGTCAGTGGCACCTTGATGCAGACATTGTCGGCTATGTGGCGGAGAATATCCGCCTCCTTCATCATCTCCTGGTGATCGAGGGCGACGACCTCTGCCGAGACCGGGCCATCGACGAGGGCGCAGATCTCGCGCGTAACTTCCTTGAGGTCTCGACCTGACTTGGCGATCAGGGACGGGTTGGTCGTGACGCCGTCGAGCAGGCCCGTACTGGCAAGATCCTGGATGTCCGCGACATCGGCCGTGTCGGCAAAGAATTTCATGGCGGCTCTCACTGGTTGACAGGCTTCTTCAACTTGGGGTGCGCCGAGGACAAGAGGCTGAGCGGTCGTTGGGCGGCGACGCGCGGTTTCGGGCACGACGAACGCTATCTCAGCGGTTTGCTCATGGTCTCCAAATAGTAGGCTTCGAAGCGCTTCAGATCGAACTTCTTCACGATCTTGGCCTGCTGTAGGAAGCTTCCCTGCGGAAACTCGTGCTTGTACGATATCGTCCTGCCATAGTTGACACCAAAATTGGTATCGACATCGACCCAACGCGTCTCGGTTTCAGTCGCAAGGGACGGATCGAGCACATAGGCGATCGCGAGCTGGTCCCAGAATGGGATGAAGGTCCAGGGCGGACGATTGGGGTTATCCGGGATTCTTGAATATATCCGGGCCACCTGCGGATTCGCCTTGAGGATAGGATCAAAGAAGTCGAGCGGAAAGTGCGCGCTGTTTGTCACATCGAGGGGAACGAAGACCTGCTCTATCGGCTCGCGATAGACGATCTTCGCCGCCTCGGGGTCAAACCAGACATTGAACTCCGCCGCCGGCATGGTGTTGCCGGGCACGTCGAACGCGCCGGCCATATAGACGATCCGTCCGATGAGCGGCACGATATCGGGCGCCTTGCGGATCGCGAGCGCGATGTTCGTTGCCGGGCCAAGCGCAAGGATCGTCACCTGGTGCGGGTTTGCGCGAATGGCGTCAATCATGAAATCGACGGCGTCGCGACGCTGAATCTGGGTGCGCTCCGCGTGGCCGTCCGGGGGTGGCACGACCTCCGCATCGGACTTGGGCCGTGGTCCGGACCAGGCGCCGTAAAAGCCGTCGCCGACGCCAAGCAGGGCTTGCTCCTGCGCGAAGGACGCAAAGCTGTGCAGCAGCGGCCCCTGCGCACCGGCGAAGACGGGAACCTGCTTTTCCAGGCCTACGCGCTCGACGGCCTTGAGCGCGTCGACACGCTGCTGTTCCATCCAGACGTTGCCGGTGACCAGCGTGAGGCCGAGCAATTGGATTCGGCCGGCCTTATGCGCGTGCGCGGCGAGGATGAAAGCCTGCCCATCATCGTTGAAAGTGCCGAAGTCGGAGTCGATGATGAGCTTCTCCGAATTGGGCTGCTGGACCTGGGCAAGTGCCGGCGCGCTTGACAGCAAGCTCAGCAGCACGGTCGCGAATGTGCGCAGCTTCATTCAACCCTCCTTCCTGGATGTCCGGCGGACTTTTTGCGAGACTTCATAACTTGAGATTAAACGTTTTAGCAACTGCAAACACTTGTACCTCCGGGACAGGCCGCAGGATGTGTCGCTTACCTCCGGCAAGCCCGCCATTCACACGCCGCCCCGGCGCGGCTCGGGCCCGCTACAGGTTCGCTACGGCCTCATTTGGTGCAGTCCTTGGGCCGGCCGGCGTCAGCGGTCGGCCACGCTGTGCATACCCGAGCATATTCGAGCCGAACCTGTTCGAGGTGGTAGGTGGCATGCAGTCTGGCGCAGGAGCCCGAAAAGGCGGGCACCGGCGCCTTGGCATCGCGCGCGCGTTCGCGTGTATCTTCCTCGATCGCGCACTGGAGATCGGCTTGGAAAGTCGGCACGGCCTCGACTTTCGCGAAATAGGCGCGGGCGATCGCACGGCCGCGCTCGACATCGATTGGATGATGGACGCCGCAGATAATTCGGTTGTCGCCATAGCGCACACCGCGCGCGATCAGGGCGGGGCCTCTATCGGGCATCGCGGCGCCGAGTAGGAGAGCGGCGGTGTAGCCGTTGGCGGCATGGCCCGAAGGATAGGATTCGTTGGCGTTGAGGTAGGCCGTGTAGCAGGCGGTGATGCCGGGGTCCTCGGCATAGGGCCGGATACGTCCGCCCGCTGGCTGCTGTGCGTCCTTGGCTTGCTGGACGTAATAGCCGACGTCGGCCAAGCTCCATTTGAGCATATGCGAGAGGATCGGCCGGGACGAGATGGACATACGGCTGTCCGCGGCCTGGCTAAAGCGCGGCAACAGCTCGTAATAGTTGTAGTTCGCTGCATCGTCATAGGCTTCGGCACGCTCGGCCGCACCGGCCCGGGCCTGTGCCTGGCGCACGAGATAGAGATCGAGCAAACCGGTTTCCGAGCGATTGTCGGGCCTGGCGGCTGTCGGGCTGTTTAGTATTGCGCCCTTCAAGAATGAATCGGCCGGCGGGTTCGCGGCCTGGGCGGTAACCGCCATGGCCATCGCAAGGCCGGCGCCAAGACCAAATCGCCTTGCGTGAGACAGGCGCGATGGCAGCATGATGATCCTCCTCTTAAAAGCCGGAAATCTGCGCACGGGGTCGTCCGACCATGGTGGAACCCGCGCGTGCTTTGTTCTTGACGGCAAGGGCCCGGGGAAAGCCACTCGATCATGTGGCACACCGTAACTGAAGGAGCTGGGCGAGTGTCGCGATGGCGATGACGTCCGGCTCCTTGCCGCCCACGCCGGCGACGCCGATGGGCGAGGTCAGCCGTGTCCTCGCCGCCTCGCCAAGGCCGTCGCGTGTCAGTCGGCTCAGGAAGCGCGCGCGCTTGGTCGCAGAGCCGATGAGACCGACGAACGCCATCGGCGGCCGCGCCAGCGCCGCGCGCGTCAGACGATAATCGAGGCCATGGTCGTGCGTCATGATGACGATGGCGGCGTCTTGCGGCGCCTCGCCCACGCATTGCTCGACCGAGTCCTCCGGCACGATGGCGACCTGCGGGACGGTCTCCAACTCGGGGCGCGTGTCGAACCAGGCGAGACGTAGCGGCAGATGCCCGACGTGCCGGGCGATGGCCTGACCGACATGGCCAGCGCCGAACAGATAAAGCGGCCGTCGATGTCGGCCGACGATCTCGACGAAGGCCTCGCCCTCCGCGGGCTTGTCGCCGCGTGCCGAGAGGTTGGCGGGCAGGGCGGTCATGCTGACATGACGCTCCACGCGCGCGCTCGTGAGCCGCGAGACCAACATGCGATCCTCGGCGGCGTCGGCTAGCCAGCCAAGGCTGTCGGGATCGACATGTTCCACCAGCAGCCGCACCCGCCCGCCGCAGCATTGGCCGAGCAGGGGTCCAAGCGGATAATCCTGCACGCGCCAGGTGCCGGGGGGATGGTCGAGGATCGCCCGCGCCTGTTCCACGGCGCGATACTCGAGCTGGCCGCCGCCAATGGTGCCATGTTGCATACTGGCGGTGACCAGCATGCGCGTGCCCGGGCCACGCGGCGCCGAACCTTCGCTGGCGAGGACGCTGACCAGCGCGGCCGGCTCATGAGGCGCGACATCGCGCAGCCAGGCGAGCCATTGCGTCACGCGGCGCGATGCCCCTTGATGGCGCTGAGGATGGCCTCGGGCGTGGCCGGGGCATTGAGCGGCGGCAGAGCGCGATTGCTTGGCGCAGCCGCGGCAATAGCCTGGTTGAGGGCAGAAAAGACCGATATCGCCAGCATGAAGGGCGGCTCGCCGACAGCCTTAGAGCGGTTGATCGTCGGCTCGACATTCTCGCCATCCCACAGGGCGATTGTGAAATACTTCGGCCGATCGGAGGCGGTGGGAATCTTGTAGGTCGCGGGCGAGTGCGTGAGGAGCCGGCCCTTGTCATCCCAGACCAGTTCCTCGGTGGTGAGCCAGCCCTGTCCCTGGATGAAACCGCCCTCGATCTGTCCGATGTCGATGGCGGGATTGAGCGAGCGGCCGACATCGTGAAGGATGTCGACAGCCAGCACCTTGTGTTCCCCGGTGAGCGTGTCGACCACGACCTCCGAGACCGCTGCGCCATAGGCGAAATAATAGAAGGGCCGGCCTTTGTGGGTCGCGCGGTCGTAGGCGATCCTGGGCGTGGCATAATAGCCGGTGGCACTCAGCGAGACGCGGCCAATATGGGCCTTGCGGCAGAGTTGGCCGAAGGGCAAGCGCTCGCTGCCGGCAAATACGTCGCCACCGGCGAAATTCACATCTTCCTCCGCACAGCCGAAGGTTCGTGCGGTGAAGGCGACGAGACGCGCCTTGATCGTCATTGCCGCCTCATGGGCCGCCATGCCGTTCAGGTCCGCGCCGGACGATGCCGCCGTCGCCGATGTGTTGGGGACCTTGTCGGTGCGCGTGGCGGTGATGCGCACCTGCCCGACCGGCACGGCGAAGACGTCCGCGACCACCTGCGCGACCTTGATGTAAATGCCTTGCCCCATCTCGGTGCCGCCATGATTGAGTTGGATCGAGCCATCGGCATAGACATGGACAAGTGCGCCGGCCTGGTTGAGATGCGTGGTCGTGAAACTGATGCCGAATTTGACTGGGGTGAGCGCGATGCCCTTCTTGAGGATCGGGCTCGAGGCGTTGAACGCCGCCACGTCCGCCCGCCGCGCATCGTAGCGGGACGTCTCGCGCAGCCGCGCGATGATTTGAGGCGCGATATTGTCCTCCACGGTCATGCCATATTGGGTGACGTCGCGGCCGGGGCTGTAGAGATTGGCGATCCGCACATCCAGCGGATCTAGGCCGTTATGCGCGGCGATGTCGTCCATGATCCGCTCGATGGCGAGCATGCCCTGCGGCCCGCCGAATCCCCGGAAAGCTGTGGCGGAGACCATGTTGGTCCGCAGGCGCTCCGAGACGATCATCACGTCCGGCAGAAAATAGCAATTGTCGCTATGGAACATCGCGCGATCGTTGATCGCAGGTGAGAGGTCCGTGCTGGCGCCGCAGCGCGAGGCGAGATGGAGCTTGAGCGCCAGTAGCCGGCCCTCATGGTCGAAGCCGACGTCATAGCAGACGCGAAAATCGTGGCGCTTGCCGGTCATGACCATGTCGTCATCGCGGTCACAGCGAAATTTTGCGGGGCGGCCGGTCTTGTGCGCGACCAGCGCTGCCGCGGCAGCGAAGAGGGCGGCCTGGGTCTCCTTGCCGCCGAATGCGCCGCCCATGCGCCGCACTTCGACCGTGACGTCCGCGGAAGGCTTGCCCAGCATCTGCGCGACGAGATGCTGCACTTCGCTTGGATGCTGCGTGGACGAGAGGACATGCACCTGCCCGTCCTCTCCGGGGATGGCGATCGCGATTTGCCCTTCGAGATAGAAATGATCCTGCCCGCCCATTTCGAATGAACCGACCAGGCGACACGGCGCAGCCGAGAGACGCAGTGCCGCATCGCCCCGGGCCATGACCTGCGTGGGCTCGATCAACGAACCGGTAGCCTGCGCATCCTCGTATCGGACGAGAGGCGCGAGCGGCTCATATTCGATCGTGGCGAGACGGGCGGCCTTGCGCGCGGCATTACGGCTCGTGGCGGCGACGAGGAAGATGGGCTGACCCATGCTGAAAACAACGCCATCGGCGAGCAGGGGATCGTCATGCGCAACCGGGGCGACGTCATTGGCACCGGGAATGTCGGCGGCGGTGAACACGCCAACCACCCCAGGTGCGGCGCGGACGGCGGACAGGTCCATCCCAGTGATCCGCGCATGCGCGTGAGCGCTCTGCCCAAAGGCGAGATGCAGCAGGTTCGCCGCCTCGGGCTCGTCATCGATATAGCGCGCTTGCCCGCTCACGTGGAGATGTGCGCTGTCATGCGGATTGCTGGGCTTTGCAAGCACCGGCCGGCGCGAATCGCGCTCAGCCATTCTCAAGTTCCAGTACCGAGACCGTTTCGCCCTCAGCACGGCGCCAGAGGCGCCAGAGCAGACCGGCGGCAGCGTCGAGACGATAAGCGGACGAGCCGCGCACGTCGGTCAGCGGCGCATAGTCGCCTTTCAAGGCTTCGACGGCGTTGGCGATGGTGGCTTCCTGGAAGGGCTGGCCGGTCAGCGCCGCCTCGCAGCCGGCAGCGCGCCGGGGCGTTGCTGCCATGCCGCCAAAGGCGACGCGCGCTTGCGCGATGAGGCCATCCTTCACGGTCAGCTTAAACGCGCCGCAGACCGCCGAGATGTCACTGTCGAAGCGGCGAGAGAGCTTGGAGATGAGCACGATGTCGTTGGGCATGGGCCTCGGAATCTCGATCCGCTCGATGAATTCTCCGGGCTGGCGGTCCTGCGTGCCATATTCGAGGAAGTAATCCTCGAGCTTGATGACCCGCCGCCGTCCCGCGCTGCGCAGCGTCAGCGTGGCGCCGAGGGCGATCAGCGCAGGCGGGCCATCGCCGATGGGGGAGCCGTTGGCGATATTGCCGCCAACCGTACCGGCATTGCGGACCTGGAGACCGCCGATCCGGCGTGTCAACTCACCCAGATCGGGATGGAGGCGAGCGAACGCGGCGTGAGCGTCGGCATAGCGCACGCCCGCGCCGATGGAGAGGCTCTCGGGGGGCTCCTCGATATGCTGCAACTCGGCGATGTCGCCGATGAAGATCAAGGTGTCCAGCGTGCGCAGGCCCTTGGTGACCCACAGGCCAACATCCGTCGCACCCGCCACGAGCCGGGCGTCGGGATGCTCGGCAAGCAGCATCGCCAGTGCCCCGGCACTCTTCGGGATGAACCACCGCCGCTCGCCCAGCTCGCCCGAGACCGTCTCGCTCGATGCCAGTGCCTCGAGCCCCGCGACCAGCGTCCTGTCGTCGCGCGCCAGCTTGACCACCGCCTCTCCCGCCGCGAGGATGGGGCCATAGCCCGTGCAGCGGCAGAGATTGCCCGCGATCACGTCCGCGATGGGCAGTTCAAACCCGCTTGCTCCGATTGCGCGGCCATAGAGCGACATGACGAAGCCGGGTGTGCAAAAGCCGCATTGCGAGCTTCCATTCTCGGCCATTCGCCGCTGGAGCGGATTGAGCAGGCCCCCATTGGGACCCGCGCTGGCAAGGCTTTCGATCGTGAGCAGTGCTTTGCCATGGATTATCGGCAAGAAGAGGATGCAGGCATTGACCGCGCGCCAGGTCACATCCTCCCCATCCAAGGTGCCGACCAGCACCGTGCAAGCGCCGCAGTCCCCTTCCGCGCAGCCTTCCTTGGTGCCGGTGCGCGCGGTTCGGTAGCGCAGGAAGTCTAGCAACGTGGCCGTGGGATCGACATTCTCCAGCGCGATCGTCTCGCCGTCGAGGAGGAAGCGAACCGTCATGGCGAATTTTCCGTTGCGATCCAGTCGTCGTGCTTGGCTTGGTTACCGATCATCTCGTTTCCCGGCAGGTTCGCACCAGCTATGGATTTGGCCACCGAGCAAATCCATGTGCAATTATTGGCAATGGCGTCCAAATTTTTAGGACGCGATGTATGTCGGGTAGTTTCGACTGGGCTCTGCATCCCGACGGTGGCCTAATTCTCGGCGAATTTCTGGCGTTGAAAGCGTGCACCTCCTCAAGGGAGCCTGTCTTGTCGAAGTTGCGCAGCATGGGCACGAAGAGGCGGGTCGAGCATATTCATGTGCAACCTGGGCTAGCGTACCGATCTTTCGGACAACTCGGCGCTAGCTTACCCCCGGCGAGTGTTTGTCGCGCATCGTCTGGGCCATGACCTGAACGAGTAGCGATGCGGGCACCGAAAGCGTGCGGCCGCCCGCCGTGATGAGCGAGAATACGGATAAGGGGACAATGGCATCCGACAGCGGAACATGGACTAGGGCTCCGGACGCCACCTCGCCGGCGACGTCGATGGGCGTCATCATGCCGATGCCGGCGCCCTTCTCGACGAGTTGCTTTATCAGCGCGATGCTGTTGGCGGTGATGAACCCGCGACTGACGCCGCCGATCGTGCGGCTCCAGAGCGCATCCACGACGGCGCGCAGCGAAATGCTCTCGTTTGGCACGATCAGGCCTAGTTCAACACATTCCGAGAAGCTCACTTCGGATCGCTCGGCCAGCTCATGGGTGGGGCTGATGACGGCACCGATTTGATAGATGAGGGATGCCTCCAGTCTTACGGTCTGAACCGTCGGCGGGTTGAACGTCAGGCCAACCTCGGCATGGCCCTTGAGCACAAGATCGACAACGCCTTGCGCCCCTGTCATTCGGACATTGTGGTCGATGCCGGGATAGTCGCGCCTGAACGCCACCAATGTTTCTGCGAGGAAATCCGAGGCGCCTTCGACAAAGGCTATGGTCACTTCGCCGCGACGTAGGCCGCGCAAGTCGTCGATCTGTGCTTGAGCATACTTGAGCTCACGCCGCCAGCGCCGGACCTGGGAGATGAGCACCTCGCCAGCGGCTGTGAGTCGCAGCCCTTGCGGGAGGCGCTCAAAAAGCCGCACGCCCAGTTCTTCCTCCATCATTAGGATATGGCGATCGATGGCTGATGGAGAGATGTTCAGTCGTTCGGAGGCTCGGCGAATAGATCCCGAGCGTGCAACCTCATCGAAATATAGTGTGAAACGAGAGAACATGGCTTCACCTGTAAGCGTTCCGGAAATCGCGGCTCAGCCGAACGGTCGGCAGATTGAGCATCAGAGGGCACTTATTGGTATGGGAAGCCCACCAATAAGGTTCACGTGTAGTGTCCTAAAAACACGAATGGGAGAGTAAAATCACGGGAAAATTTGGACATGCTCGGGGATGTAGTGAGTGGCCTCACTCGTAGCCCGACCCCTCCGACCGCCATCAGCGCGACGAGCACCTCGCGGGTATTGACGGTGCGAAGCGCGTCGATCACCGAGCCGGTGAGGGCGAGACAAGAGAGGCCCTGCATGAGGGCAGGATCCGAGAACATATGCTCACGTCCTTCTCCCCCGGTTCGACGATATTGGTCATGGACACTTGCAGCGGCGCTCCAGATTACCCCCTTGGACGCATGCAAATCGGCCGATCAGGCTGCCGTTCGGCGGGCCACCTCGATGAAATGCTCCGCTATCGGCGGAAGGTTTGTTGCTTCCCATGCGATCGAGAGATCGATAGAAGCGGACAGATCGTTCAGCTGACGGAAGCAGACGTCTTTCCAGGTCAGGCCGGCGGTCCAGGATGGAACGATGGAGACGCCATCCCCAGCCGAAACGAACGCCATCGCCGTCAACGTCGTGTCGGCATGCTGGCTCGGCTCGATGTTGAGACCTGCCGCTTCAAGCTGCTCATCGATTTCGTGGAATGCCTCGCGCAGATCGCCGCGCGAAATACGGACTATCCGTGCCTCCTTCAGGTCGCGCAGCCTGAGCACTTCGATTCTCGCAAGGGGATGATTGGTGCGCATTGCGACAACGAACTGCTCACGCCGCAAACACTCCACATGGAGTGTTCCAGCATTTTGAGGGGGCCTGAGGAGCGCTACGTGAAGCGCGCCGGTTTCGACGGCGGTTACGAGCTGCTGACTCTCCCGGTTCTCGATGTGGATCAGCGCGCCCGCGTAACGGTGCCGAAACGTGGCGAGCACCTCCGGCAGAAAGCCAAAGGCTGTCGGAAGAATGGCGCCGATCCGGATACTGTTCGAGGCCTGCCCAGCCTCTGTTCGCGCCGTCTCGATTGCCCGATCGAGATGCTGGAGGATTTCCTCGGCGTCCTTCAGGAAGGTTTGGCCGGGGCCGGTCAGCAATACCCGGCGTGTCGTGCGCTCGACGAGGCGGAAGCCTAGCTTCGTCTCCAGGTCGCGCACCAATTGACTCAGCGCCGGCTGGGTCATGTGGAGGCGGCTAGCGGCTCGTCCGAAGTGAAGTTCCTGCGCCAACACGGACAGTGCCTGCAGATGCCTCACTTCGGTCGAGCGGCTCACCATATATTTTAGTATCTGTAGAAGGGGCGTTCGCCCAACGTCGTCGTGCGGTGCATGACCCTGGTATATTGGCCATCCCAGCCATCGCGGCGGTGCATGGTGCAGCGATTGTCCCACATGATCATGTCTCCATCTTCCCACACCTGCTTGAACTGAAAATCAGGCATGCGAACGAAGTCGAAGATCTCCGACAATATCGCGGCGCTTTCATCGAGCGGTAATCCGACGATCCAGCTGCTGGGGCTGTCGATTCCGACATAGAGGCAATTTCGTCCGGACTCGCCATGCGTGCGGACAATAGGGTGGCGCATGTGCGCCCAGAGCCTGATGTCGTCGGTGTCGGGAGCGGTTTGCCCGGTGCGGACACGCCCGGCCCCATCGAAAATCGTGGTGGACTGGATCAATCGTCCTTCCAGGATCTTGCGCAGAGCGGAGGGGAGTTGTTCGTATATGCCGTACATATCGGCGAAGTAGGTGTCGCCGCCTTCAGGGGGCAACTCGATGGCATGAAGCAGCGCCGCTGCGGGCGGACGCTCGTAGAACCAGGTGTCCGTATGCCATTGCGCTTCGCTGTTGCCCATGGTTCCGGACGACTTGCCATCAACCTTGGCGTTGCCGATCACGAGAATTTCCTCATGATCGGGGTGCGCCCCTTCCTCTCCCTTCAACTGCCGAGGGTGCTTGACGAAATCCCCAAGCATGCCGGTCAGGCGTACCTGCTGTTCGTCTGAAAAGCGGTAGCCACGAAACCGAACGACACCATGGTCGAGCCACGCCGCGCGCATCTCCGCAACTTGACGCTCGTCGAGCAGCTCAAAGTCGAAACCAACGATGTCGGCTCCAAATCCATTTGAGGATGGGACGACCTCGAGTCGTGAACCGACTGGGCGGGATCTGGAGGCAACAGCAGTGGCGGACATGACAATCTCTCCGTTCGTGGTGGATTGACAGTGCCACGACTTTTGCGCCGGAATAAATTATAGATCAAGGAGATTGATAAGCCGCCCTTATTTATGGCTGACCAGCGGAGAAGTATCGCCCATTTTCAGCGGTCGCTTCGAAAGCCTGTGCTGCGCGATGAGCGCTTTCGATAACCGGATCGACCACGCGCGGGTTGGCGTTGCGCTTACGAACCGCTGCAATCTGCCACGGTAGAAACTCCTGCGGGATATCGTAGATCGAAAGGCGACCCTCGGTCACCATGTTGATTGCCACTGAGAGTTGACCCGGGAAGGGCCGATATTTCCACTGAGAAGTGACCCATGTTGAACTCACCCCTGGCTTTGGCGAGCGAGGGGTCATGGAGTGTTGGACATGGCGTTATTGAGCGTAATCCGGCGCTGGCATTACC
>NZ_JFHR01000019.1 GCF_000722875.1 Sphingobium chlorophenolicum
TTGGCAAAGTCAGTCCCGCGCGGGCATATTGCGCCCGAGTGGTATCGGTCCACATCGTTGATCTCCGGAAGTTTGTTGCAAAACCCCTGAATCAACGACTGCGGCAAGCGTCAAGCTAACCCACTGATACCACTCAACTTAGTTTCGGATCGGGCTCTTAGAGGGCTTCTGCGCCCGAGATGATTTCGACCAGTTCGGTGGTGATCGCGGCTTGACGGCTGCGGTTATACTGAATGGTCAGCTTGTTGATGAGGTCGCCTGCGTTGCGGGTCGCATTGTCCATGGCGGTCATCGACGCGCCCTGTTCGGACGCGTTGTTTTCCAGCAGCGCCTTGAAGATCTGCACCGTGACGTTGCGCGGCAGCAGGTCGTCGAGGATCGCTTCCTCGCTCGGCTCATATTCCACCGTCGCGCCGATGGCGTTGCTGTCGGCGTCTTCCGGAATCTTGACCGGGATGATCTGCTGCTCGGTCGGGATCTGGACCAGCGCCGAACGGAAGCGCGAGAAGAAGAGATGCGCGACGTCGAACTTGCCGTCCAGATACATCTGCGTCAGTTCATGCGCGACTTCTTCGGCCTGATCATAACCGGGTTCCTTGGCGCCGGTGGTGTCGTACTGGGCGACGATCATGCCGGGGAAGGTGCGGTTGATCACCGGACGGCCCTTGCGGCCGATCAGGTAGAAGCGGACGGTTTTGCCCTGCGCGATCAGTTCGTCCGCCTTGACGCGGGCGGCCTTGACGATGTTGGCGTTGAACGCGCCCGCAAGGCCACGGTCGGAGTTGGCGACGACCAGCAGATGAACATCATCCTTGCCGGTCCCGGCCAGCAGCGGGGATGCGCCTTCGCCCGAACCGCCCGCGATCTTCGAAGCCAGGCTGGCGACGACCGCTTCCAGGCGGCTGGAATAGGGGCGAGCGGCTTCGGCGGCGGCCTGCGCCTTGCGCAGCTTCGCGGCGGCGACCATCTGCTTCGCCTTGGTGATCTTCTGGGTCGATTTCACCGACCCGATGCGCAGCTTCAGTTCCTTGAGGCTAGCCATAGTTCAAACATTCCGAGCAAGGGCCAGACGACCCGCGAGACCAAAGAAACCGACGCCCATGGCGCCTTCGAACCAGCGCATCGCGCTGCTCTGCCCGACCCTGCGCCCCGCCTTGGTGGCGAGGATCGCGAGAAGGGCGCACCAGAGGAAGCCCAGCGCATAGACGATCGCGATCAGCGCCATGCCCTGCCACGGCGCGTCCGGGCCGGTGCCCACGAACTGTGGCAGTGCGGCGAGGAAGAAGATCGCGACCTTAGGGTTCAGCACGGTGCTGATGAAACCCTGGGTAAAGGGCGATCCGCCGATGCGCAGCCTGGGCGCGTCCGATGCGGGGGCGGGCTTCACCGCGCCGCGCAGCATCGAAAGACCCAGCCATGCGAGGTAGATCGCGCCTGCGACCTTCACTGCCATGAACAGGCCCGGCACCGCGTTCAGGACGCTGAGGAAGCCGAAGCCGCACAGCGCCATGTAGAACAGTCCGCCAAGCTGGATGCCGCCGATGGCCGCCATCCCCGCCTTCAGCCCACGGCGCGCCGCGTGACCGGCCACCAACATGGTGTCCGGTCCCGGCAGCAGCACCAGACCGATCGACATCACGGTCCAGGCGAGAAGGGATTGGGCGGTCAGCATTATCGCGGCTTCGTTCTTCCTTTTCTCGTCATGCCAGCGGAAGCTGGCATCTCGTGCCTCTAGGATCGTCCTATCCGGCCTGAGATCCCAGCTTTCGCTGGGATGACGGGGTGGTGCTTTTTAGGCGAAGGTCTTGCCGAACGAGTCCAGCGCGGCCTTCAGCTTTGCCTTCGGCTCGTCGCCCAAATCCTTGCTGTCGCGGATCGCGGCCAGCACGTCGGCATGGTCGTGACGCAGATAGGCGAGCATCAGTTCCTCGTAACGAGTCACGTCCTTGACCGGGATCGCGTCCAGATAGCCGTTGGTGCCCGCGAAGATCGACGCGGTCTGCTCCTCGAAGGGCAGGGGCGAGAACTGGGCCTGCTTCAGCAGTTCGGTGAGGCGCGCGCCACGGTTCAGCAGCTTCTGGGTCGAAGCGTCGAGGTCCGAACCGAACTGGGCGAAGGCCGCCATTTCGCGATACTGGGCCAGCTCCAGCTTGATCGAGCCGGAAACCTTCTTCATCGCCTTGGTCTGCGCGGCGGAACCGACGCGGGACACCGACAGGCCGACGTTGATCGCCGGACGGATGCCCTGGTAGAAGAGGTTGGTTTCCAGGAAGATCTGGCCGTCGGTGATCGAGATCACGTTGGTCGGGATATAGGCCGACACGTCGCCCGCCTGCGTTTCGATGATCGGCAGGGCGGTCAGCGAACCGGCGCCATTGGCGTCGTTCATCTTCGCGGCGCGCTCCAGCAGGCGGCTATGCAGATAGAAGACGTCGCCCGGATAGGCTTCGCGGCCCGGAGGACGGCGCAGCAGCAGCGACATCTGGCGATAGGCGACGGCCTGCTTGGAAAGGTCGTCATAGACGATCACGGCGTGCATGCCGTTGTCGCGGAAGAATTCGCCCATGGTGACGCCGGTATAGGGCGCCAGATACTGGAGCGGAGCGGGTTCCGAAGCGGTCGCGGCGACGACGATGCTATATTCCATCGCGCCGTTTTCTTCGAGCTGCTTGACGATCTGCGCGACGGTCGAGCGCTTCTGGCCGACCGCGACGTAGATGCAATAGAGCTTCTTCGACTCATCGTCGCCCGCGTTGATGCCCTTCTGGTTGATGAAGGTATCGATGGCGACGGCGGTCTTGCCGGTCTGGCGGTCGCCGATGATCAGCTCGCGCTGGCCGCGGCCGACGGGGACCAGGGCGTCGATCGCCTTCAGGCCGGTCTGCACGGGTTCATGTACCGATTTGCGGGGGATGATGCCCGGCGCCTTGACTTCCACGCGCTTGCGCTCGGTATACTGGATCGGGCCCTTGCCGTCGATGGGATTGCCCAGGCCGTCCACGACGCGGCCGAGCAGGCCCTTGCCGACCGGAACGTCCACGATGGTGCCGGTGCGCTTGACGGTGTCGCCTTCCTTGATCTCGGCGTCCGAGCCGAAGATCACGACGCCGACATTGTCGGCTTCCAGGTTGAGGGCCATGCCCTGCACGCCATTGGCGAACTCGACCATTTCGCCCGCCTGGACGTTGTCGAGGCCATGGACGCGGGCGATGCCGTCACCCACGGTCAGCACGGAACCGACTTCGCTCACCTGCGCTTCGGTGCCGAAATTGGCGATCTGGTCCTTGATGACCTTCGAGATTTCTGCGGCGTTGATATCCATGTTCAGCCTTTCATCGCCTGGGCGAGACTATTCAAACGGGTGCGGATGGAGGAATCGATCATCTGGCTGCCGATCTTGACGACCAGCCCGCCCAGGATCGCGGGATCGACCCTGGCATCGACCGCGACATCGCGGCCGACACGGGCCTTCAGGCTCTTTTGCAGAGCGGTGATCTGGGTTTTGCTGAGCGGATGCGCGCTCGTCACTTCGGCGCGGGCCTCGCCCTTGTGATTCGACAGCAGCGTCTCATAGGCGCGGATGACCGCGGGAAGCTGCGACAGGCGGCGGTTCTGCGCCAGCACGCCCAGGAAATTCGTGGTCAGCGCGTCGATTCCCATGGAGGATGCGACCGCCGCAATCGTCTTGCCCGCTGCGTCCCGGCTGAGCACGGGGCTGTTGATCAGCCCCTTGAAATCAGCCGATTCGGCAATAGCCGCCTTCAGCGCCGCAAGACTTGCCGCGACGGTGTCGAGCGTCTTGCCGTCGCGGGCCAGATCGAACAGCGCCACCGCATAGCGGCCGCTGAGGCTGGCCTGAATACCGCCGGTCGTCTCCACGCGCTTACCGTCCTCCACTTGATACCCGGCACTTAATTTGCCGGTCATGCAAAAAGGGGGCGCGGTTCTGTCCGTCCCGGTCCCCTGTTGGGGGGCCGGTTAGCAGTGGGATTGTGACTATGCAAGCCATGGAACGCGATTCCATCGTCAGGATGAAATCATCGCTATTTGACTGAGTTTTTATGATGCTGGAATCGGATAGTCCAACGCTTTATTTCTCGCCATCGGGCGGGGTCAGCCGCCCCTTCTGGCAATGGTAGACGATCCGTTCGTTGGGCTGCGCGGGCAGCAGCGCGGCCAGGTCGCCCTGCTGCGACGCGATCTTCGTCAGCAGCGCGGAATCGCCGCTGCATCCCCGGATCGGGCCGTTTCCAAGGGCGCGGGCCTTGGCCATGGTGTCGATGTCGGGCAGCCAGCGCTGAACCCGCAAAATGCCTGTCGCGGGATCGAAGCGGCTGACGGTCACGAAATTATGGTCGCCGGGCACGTTGGCGCGCTGCCATCCGGTGCCGGACGGGACATATTGGACATTGCCGTCGACGCAGCCCCCCTCCGCCCAGTGGAAGCCGATATCATTGGGTTCCGACACGGTCAGCCGGCTGCGATTCACGTCGACCCGACAGATATTGTCGCCCGCCCAGGCATAGGCGCCGTTGCCGGTGACGCTCTTGTCCTCCGGCAGGGCAATGCGTTCCTCGATGCTGGAGAAGCTGGGTTTCAGAAAGAACAGGCCGATCGCACCGAACAGCAACAGGCCGCCGCCCGCCAGCCACCAGGTGGCGCGTCTTTCCCGCCCCTGGCTGTAGAACAGCCCGCCCGCGCCCAGCCCCAGCACCGCCAGCGCCAGCAGCACGGCGGCCCCCGCCATCGCATTTTCGCGGGCGGAGATGACGTCGCGCTCGGCCGTGTCGCGGGCCTTGTCCATCGCGGCCTCGCGGGCGTCGGCGCGGGCGCGCTCCGACTGTTGGCTTTGCGCTTCCTCGCGCTGGGTGAGCGCGGCCTCGGCGGCGTCGGCCTCCGCCATGGACCGGCAGGGGACGACGGTGTGCAGGGAGGATACCCCCGCCTGCCGCAGGAAGGAGGCGACCTCGCGCCAGGAAACGGCGAATCCGAATTCCGCGTCATTGCCGTCCGACACGGACCCGAAGCTGTTGACCCCCAGGACCCGGCCGCAATCGTCCACCAGCGGCCCGCCGCTGTTCCCCGCCGCCAGCGGCGCGGTGTGCAGCACCGTGTCGAAATTCTGGCTGGACCGCCCTGACGACACATTGCCGCTGGTCTTCACCGTGCTCAGCGGCTCCACCAGTTGCTTCAGGCCCAGCCCCTGCGCCCGGTCGACCGTGCCGGGATAGCCGATGGCGGTGACATGCTGCCCGTCGCTGACCGCCCCGGCGTAGAAGGTGCTGACCGGCAGACCGCCTTCCTCCAACTGGATCAGCGCCAGGTCGTTGCCGGGCGAAAAGGCGATGATCCTGCCGCCATAGGTCTTCGTCCCTTCCGACGGGATGACGCCGATGACGAGATTCTTCTCCTCCCGCGTCAGTTCGACCACATGGGCGTTGGTGATGATCTTGTCCGGCGCGACGGCAAAGCCGCTGCCATGGCCGACGAAATAAGCGTCGGACCCGTTGGTCGCGACCAGCACGACGCGGACAACGCCGCGCGCGGCGGCGGCGATGTCCTGCTGCTCCGCATGCGCGCCCATCGGCGCGGCAAGGGCAAGGATCAGGGCTAGGCGACGGAAAAGTGCGACCATGGTTGGCGGCATTCATATGCGATGGCGGGGCAGAGGCAATGCGCAAAAATCGCAAAGCCGTTTTTTGACCGCAAGCGGCGGGAAGCCTGCTGTCTTCCCGGCGGCTATCGCCTATCTATGAGCGAGATGACTGAGATCGAAGCCCCGATGCCTGCAATGCCGGACCCGGAAGCCTGTTGGGACGCCTTCCTGCGCCGGGATCGCGGCTTTGACGGGCGATTCGTGGGGGCGGTGCTGACCACCGGCATCTATTGCAAGCCAAGCTGCGCGGCGCGCCATCCCCGGCGGGAGAATGTTGTCTTCCTGACCGGCCCGGACGCGGCGCGGGCGGCGGGTTTCCGCGCCTGCTTGCGTTGCCGCCCCGACGAGGTGGGGCGCGACCGGCTGGCGGTGGAGGCGGCCATCGCCTTCATCGCCGCCGCGGATACGCCGCCTTCGCTGGAGGATGTGGCCGATCATGCGGGCTATGCGCCGCATCATTTCCACCGGCTTTTCAAGCGGGAGACGGGCATGACGCCCGCCGCCTATGCCCGGTCGCTGCGCGCCGAACGGCTGAAAAGTGCGCTGGCGGAAGGGGGCAGCGTCACCGGCGCCATCTATGAGGCGGGCTATAATGCGCCCAGCCGCGCCTATGCCGATGCGGAACGGCATCTGGGCATGACCCCCAGCGCCTGGAAGGATGGCGGACGTGGCGTCGCGATTCGCCATGCGGTGGTGCCGACCGGTCTGGGACCGGTGCTGGTGGCGGGCACGGCGCGGGGCCTGTGCCGGATCAGTTTCGATGAGGATGAGGCGGATTTGCGCCAGCGCTTTCCCAAAGCGGAAATCCTACCCGCCGACGAAGGGCTTGCAGCGTTGGCGGCGCAGGTCGCGCGGCTGATCGCCGATCCGGCGGAACCCCTCGACTTGCCGATGGATGTCAGCGGAACCGCCTTCCAGCAGGCGGTGTGGGCGGCGTTGCGCGCCATCCCGCCGGGCGAGACCCGGACCTATGGCGAGATTGCGGCGGCCATCGGCAGGCCGGGCGCGGTGCGGGCCGCCGGGACGGCCTGCGGGGACAATAAGCTGGCCGTGCTGATCCCTTGCCACCGTGTCTTACGCAGCGACGGCAGCCTGGGCGGCTACGCCTATGGCACGCAGCGCAAGCGGGCCCTGCTGGACCGGGAAAGGCGCGGCTGAACCGCCGCTTTTCGCTTTTCTTTCAGCAGGCTGTCGGCCATGCGCCATGGTTCAACGCCGTTTGCAGGGGGTGGCGTGAAGATTTGGGGTTTGAAGGGGCTGCTGCTCCTCGCAGGCGCGCTGGCGCTGCTTCCGGGCACGGCGCAGGCGGCATGGTTGCAGGCGAAGACCCGGCATTTCACCATCATGAGCGACGGCAGCGAAGCCAAGCTGCGCGAATTCGCCGAAAAGCTGGAGAAGTTCGACGGCCTGCTGCGCCACGTGACCGGCATCACCGATCCGGAGGCGGGCAGCCCGGTCCATGTCTACCTGCTTTCCAGCGACGCCAAGGTGAAGGCGCTGGCGCGCAATGCCAATATCGGCGGCTTCTACACGACCTCGGACCGCTTCGCCTATGCGGTGCTGGCGCGGGGCATGAAGGCCAGCGAATATGATGTGGGCGCAGAGGATATATTGTTCCACGAATATACCCATCATTTCATGCTGCACCATTTTCCCGCCGCATATCCCGCCTGGTATGTGGAGGGCTTCGCCGAATTCTTCTCCATCGTGAAATTCCCCAAGGACGGGTCGATCCAGTTCGGGCTCATCCCCATGGCGCGGGCGCCCACGCTGGTGCAGGATTCGCCCTATCCGCTGAAGAATCTGTTCGCCCGCGACACCGATGGACTGGGGCTGCGGGATGGCGACCGCTATTACGGCACGGCCTGGCTGCTCACCCATTATTATCAGTATAAGGCCGACCGGCGGGCGGAAATCAGCCATTATCTGAAGGATCTGACCTCCGGCGTGCCGGACATGAAGCTGGACGATTATTTCGCGGGCGGCATCGACGGGCTGGAAAAGGATGTGAAGGCCTATATGCGCCGTCCGCTGGCGGCGTCGCGGCTCATTCCCAGCGCGGTGACGGTCGGCGAGATCGCGATCGGCCCGGTCGATCCGGCGCAGGGCGCTCTGGTCGAGGATGAATTGCGGCTGATGCACCGCCCCGATACGGAGGAGCTGCCCGGCATCGTCAGCGCGATCCGCGCCACCGCCGCCAAATTCCCGTCCAGCGCCTATGCCGCCGCGCTGCTGGCGGAGGCGGAGTGGGAGGCTGAGGAAAAGGACGCGTCGCTAGCGGACGCCGACCGGGCCATCGCGCTCGATCCCGGCCTGTCGCGGGCCTATGCCAGCCGGGCGCGCGTGCTGCTGGAACGGGCGCAGGATGACGGACGGGAGGAGGATTGGAAGGCCGCCCGCGCCGCCATCGTCAAGGCCAATCGGGCGGATACGGAAGACCCGGTGCCGCTGGCGCTCTTCTACCGCTATCATGCGATGAAGGGCGGGCCGATGCCGGAGGTTGGCTATGACGGGCTGGCCAAGGCCTATGTGCTGCTGCCGCAACGCCCGGAATATCGCATGGCCTATGTGCAGGCCCTGGCGTTCCGGGGGGAATATGCCGCTGCCTCCCGCCTGCTCGATCCGCTGGCCTATTCGCCGCACCCTTCGGGCATGCGCGATTCGGCGCTGGCGCTCAAGAAGCGGTTCGATGCAGAGGCCGCTAAGAAGAAAGGCCCTTCAACCGCTCCATGATTGCGCGGCGCTGGGCCTTGCTCATGCCCGCCCAGCGTCGGATTTCATCGGTCGTGCGGCCGCAGCCGGTGCAGATGCGCCCGGCCTTGTCCAACTTGCAGATGTTGACGCAGGGACTTTCCATGCGGGTCTCAAGCCATCACATGAAGCTGTAGGGGTCGACGTCTACCGCTACCCGCGTGCCGGACTTCCAGGTGAGATTGCCTAGCCATTCGCGAATGGCCCCTTGCACGTCGACCTGCCGGGTGGCGTGGATCAGCAGGCGATGGCGATGCCGCCCGCGCAGCACGGACAGTGGCGCAGGCGCCGGGCCGTAGACGCGCATCCCCTCGATCAAGGGGGCGGACTTGCCGATCAGCCGGGCGACCTCGGCGGCTTCGTCGGCATCCTCGCTGGACACGATGATCGCGGCGAAGCGGCCGAAGGGCGGGGCGTTGGCGCGGCGGCGATTTTCCGTCTCCACTGCGTAGAAACGCTCCGAATCGCCCGCGATCAGCGCCTTGATCACCTCGGCCTCCGGCATGCGGGTCTGGATGAAGACGCGGCCCGGCTTCTGCCCCCGCCCGGCGCGCCCCGCCACCTGCACGATCTGCTGGAAGGTCCGCTCCGACGCCCGAAGGTCGCCGCCCTCCAGCCCCAGATCGGCGTCGATCACTCCCACCAGCGTCAGGTTGGGGAAATGATAGCCCTTGGTGACCAGTTGCGTGCCGATGATGATGTCGACCGCGCCCGCCTCCACCGATTTCACGAATTCCGCGACCTTGGCGGGCGACCAGAGCGTATCGGACGTGACGATGGCGGTCCGCGCCTGCGGCCAGAGCGCCTTCACCTCGTCCGCGATCCGCTCTACGCCGGGGCCGCAGGCGACCAGCGAATCCTCCTCCTTGCACTCCGGGCAGAAGCGGGGCGCGGGGACGACATGGCCGCAATGATGGCAGGCGAGGCGATGGGTCAGCCGGTGCTCGACCATCCAGGCGGTGCAATTGGGGCATTGGAAACGATATCCGCAATGGCGGCACAACGTCAGAGGCGCATAGCCCCGGCGGTTGAGGAAGAGCAGGCTCTGCTCCTCCTTCGCCATATTCTCGTCGATCGCCTTGACCAGCGGCGGCGCGATCCAGCGTCCCCGCTCCGGCGGATCGGTCAGCAGGTTGACCTGCTCTATGGCGGGCATGGCCGCGCCGCCGAAGCGGGAGGGCAGCTTGATCTCCCGATAACGGCCCAGTTCCACCTGATGCCGCGTCTCTATGGCGGGCGTGGCGGAGGCGAGGATGACGGGGAATTTCTCGATCAGGCCGCGCATCACCGCCACGTCGCGGGCGTGATAATGGACCCCATCCTCCTGCTTGAAGCTGGCCTCATGCGCCTCGTCGACCACGATCAGCCCCAAATTGGGATAGGGCAGGAACAGGGCCGAGCGCGCCCCGACCACCACCGTCGCTTCCCCCGCCGCGATGGCCCGCCAAGCCCGCCGCCGCTCGGTCTGCCGCAGGCCGCTGTGCCAGTTGACCGGCACCGTGCCGAAGCGCTTCTCGAACCGCTCCAGAAACGGTTCGGTCAGCGCGATTTCGGGCAGCAGCACCAGCACCTGCCGCCCCTCGCGAATGGCCGCCGCAATCGCCTCGAAATAGACCTCCGTCTTGCCGGACCCCGTCACTCCGTCGAGCAGGAAGGGCGCGAAATCCCGTTCCCTGACCGCCGCGATGAACCGGTCGGCTGCCGCGCCCTGCCCGTCGGACAGGAGGGGAGGGGCATGATCCGGATCGGGCATGGGGAAGGGCGTGTCGACGCTCACCTCCACCGCCTCGAACGCGCCCGCCTTGACCAGACCGCGGATGACCGCATCGCTGACCCCGCCGATCATCGCCAGCTCGCGGATCAGCCCCTGCCGCTCGCCGATGCGCTCCATCGCCTGCGCCCGCTGCTCGGTCATGCGTTCCGGCAGGTCGCCGGTCGCCCGATATTCGATGACCGTCCGCGCCCCCTCCAGCGCCGCCATCGACGCCAGCGTCATGCGCAGCACGGCGGCGATGGGCGCCAGATAATAGTCCGCCGTCCACTCGATCAGCCGCCGCAGCGTTTCGGGCACGGGCGGCGCGTCGACCGGCCCCACGATATTGCGCAGCCGATTGTCGCCCACCGTCTCGACATCCGGGAAGCTGTCCTCCTCCCACACCACGCCGACGATCTGGCGCGGCCCCAGCGGGGCGACGACGATGCTGCCGGGTTTGACCGTCATCCCATGCGGCACCCGATAATCGAGCGGCCCCAAAGCGGCGTTCAACAGGATGACACGGGCGCGCGAACTCATGGCCTCCTTCCCTAATGGCAGGGGCGGGTGAGGCAAGGCAGATGCGTCAGATTTTCCAGCTCAAGGTCAGCCAGGGGATATGCGCCACCGCATCGGCCCGGCCCTCGCGAAAGCTCTGCTGCCGCATATAGAGCAATTGCACGTCCAGCGCCTTGGCGATCGGACGGCGCAGGCCGATCTGGTTGCGCATGACGGCCAGGCCCAACTTGTCGCTCGGACGGGCGCGGTTGAGGTGGAACATCAGCTCTGTCGCGGCGATCAGCGTCCAGCGCTTCGCCCGGTCGAGCGGGACCGACGCCTGCATCCTTTGCCGCAGCCGCCAGCCTGCCTTGTCGGCGGTGTCCAGGAAGCGCTGCTCGATGCGCGTGCGCGAAAGCCATATCCTGCGGGTCAGCGTCACCTGCTGGAACAGCCTCATTTCCTGCTCCGCCCCCGAACGGAAATAGGCCATTCCCCCGCCGATCTGGACCCCCGGCGCGATGCCATGGTCGATCAGAAGCCGCGCGGTCTGCTGTTCGCCATTGGCGGCATCGCTGCGGAAACGCTGGCTGGCGTCTAGGGTGATGAGGTCGGCCTTGCTCGCCTGAATCGCCACCGATTCAGTTGTCCATAGCTGGGTTTCGCTGGTCGCGGCGGCGGCGGGGGTGGCGATGCTCATCGCGATGAGCAGGGGCGCGTCCGATATGCGGCGTGGACGCTGAAGGCGGGGCATGGATCGGTCCTTTGGAAAGGTGCCGCCGTCATAATGTTGCGGGTGTGCTTCGGTAAAGCCCCGGCACTGGCAATAATGGCTAATTGCGCCGCCAGCCGCTAAAGGGGACGCGATTCGTCCTTTCCTCCGCCGGAGCAGACCCATGAAGTTCTTCGTCGACACCGCCGACACCAATGAAATCCGCGACCTTGCCGCCACCGGCCTGCTCGACGGCGTCACCACCAACCCCTCGCTGATCCACAAGTCCGGCCGCAAATTCCTGGAAGTGGTCGAGGAAATCTGCGGCATCGTGGATGGCCCGGTCTCGGCCGAAGTCGTCGCGCTCGACCATGAGACGATGATGAAGGAAGCCGCCGTCCTGCGGAAGATCGCCGACAATGTCTGCATCAAGGTGCCGCTGACCATCGACGGCCTCAAGACCTGCAAGGCGCTGACGGGCGAGGGCGTGATGGTGAACGTCACCCTTTGCTTCTCCGCCAATCAGGCGCTGCTGGCGGCCAAGGCGGGCGCGACGTTCATCTCGCCCTTCGTCGGGCGGCATGACGATAATGGCTTCGACGGCATGAAGCTGATCGAGGATATTCGCCTGATCTACGACAATTATGCCTTCGCCACCGAAATCCTCGTGGCCAGCGTCCGCCACCCTATCCATGTGCTGGAAAGCGCGAAGATCGGCGCCGACGTGATGACCGCGCCACCCTCTGTCATCAAGGCGCTGTTCAACCATGTGCTGACCGAAAAGGGCATTGCCGGTTTCCTGGCGGATTGGGAAAAGACCGGCCAGTCGGTCCTCTGACGGGACAGGGGCGCGGCGATTGCGACCTCTCGCGCCCCGCATCATTCTCTCCTGAAGAGGAGAGAGATGATGTTCGTCGCGGTCTATTGGTGGCGGGTCCACCCCGGCAAGGAAGAGCAGTTCCGCAAGGCCTGGCGCCGGGGCACCGACCTTATCCGCGAGAAATATGGCAGCTACGGCTCTCGCCTGCACCGCGATGCGGACGGGCGTTTCGTCGGCTATGCCGAATGGCCCGACGAGGCGACCTGGCGGGCCGCGTTCGACCGGAAGATGGTCTATGACGATCCGGAAACCCGCGCCGCTTTTGTCGACGCCATCGCCGAAGTGCCGGCTAACGCCGATCCCATCTTTACCATGACGGTGACAGATGACCTGCTGCTGCGGTCTGTGGGGCTTTCGGCGGCCACATGAGCCTTCCGCCGATCTGTGGGCCAATTCGAAAGGCGGAAATAGCTGCCATTAAAATCCTCCCCATCGGGAGATGGGGAGGGGGACCGCGCGAAGCGTGGTGGAGGGGACACGACCTGCGTATTTCCCCTCCACCATCGGCTGCGCCGACGGTCCCCCTCCCCACGCTTCGCGTAGGGAGGAATTGATGTCCGCAAACTGGCGGTTTCCGTGTGATTCCGCCCGGATGATCAGGCCGCTTCGGCGGTTTCCTCCGTCGCGGGCAGGCGGATGAGATAGTCGAAGGCCGAGAGCGCTGCCGTCGATCCCGCGCCGCAAGCGATTACGATCTGTTTGTAGGGGACGGTGGTGCAGTCGCCCGCCGCGAAGATGCCGGGCTGGCTGGTTTCGCCGCGCGCGTCGATCTCTATCTCGCCGCGGGGGGAGAGGGCGATGCTGTCCTTCAGCCATTCGGTGTTGGGGACAAGGCCGATCTGGACGAAAATGCCCTCCAGTTCGACTTCATGTTCCGTGCCGCCGTTGCGGTCCTTGTAGCTGAGGCCGGTGACGCGCTCGCCATTGCCGTCCACTTTGGTGGTGAGGGCGGAGGTGATGATCTTCACGTTCGGCAGGCTGGCGAGCTTGCGTTGCAGCACCGCGTCGGCGCGGAGCTGGCTATCGAACTCGATCAGTGTCACATGGGCGACGATGCCGGCGAGGTCGATGGCTGCCTCCACGCCGCTATTGCCGCCGCCTATCACCGCCACGCGCTTGCCCTTGAAGAGGGGGCCGTCGCAGTGCGGGCAATAGGCGACGCCCTTGTTGCGATATTCCTCTTCGCCGGGGACGCCCATCTGCCGCCAGCGGGCGCCGGTGGAGAGGATGACGGTCCTGCCCTTCAGCGACGCGCCATTTTCCAACACCACCTCATGATAGCCGCCTTCGGTCTTGGCCGGGATCAGCTTTTCCGCCTTTTGCAGGTTCATGATCTCGACATCATAATCCTTGACGTGCGCTTCCAGCGCGGCGGCGAATTTGGGGCCTTCGGTGCGGCTGACCGAGACGAAATTCTCGATATCCATGGTGTCGAGCACCTGGCCGCCGAAGCGTTCCGCCGCGACACCGGTGCGGATGCCCTTGCGCGCAGCATAGATGGCCGCCGCCGCGCCCGCGGGGCCGCCGCCGACGATCAGCACCTCGAACGGGTCCTGCGCCTTGATCTTTGCGGCGGCGCGTGTGGCGGCGCCGCTGTCGATCTTCGCGACGATCTGCTCCAGTTCCATCCGGCCGCTGGCGAAGGGTTCGCCGTTCAGGAAGACGGTGGGGACGGCCATGACCTTGCGGGCGTCGACCTCCGCCTGAAACAGCGCGCCGTCGATGGCGGTGTGGCTGATGCGGGGGTTGAGGACCGCCATCAGGTTCAGCGCCTGCACCACGTCGGGGCAATTCTGGCACGACAGCGAGAAATAGGTTTCGAAGGCGAAGTCGCCGTCAATGTCCTTGATCTGCTGGATCAGTTCCTGGGCGGCCTTCGACGGGTGGCCGCCGACCTGGAGCAGGGCGAGGACGAGGCTGGTGAATTCATGGCCCATGGGGAGGCCCGCGAAGGTCACGCCGATGTCCGTGCCGGTGCGGCGGATCATGAAGCTGGGGACGCGCTTGTCGTTGCCGGCGGCGATGGACACCTTGTCCGACAGTTCGGCGATCTCTTCCAGCAGGGTCTTGAGTTCACGGCTCTTCGCGCCGTCGTCCAGCGAGGCCACCAGTTCGATCGGCCGGGTGATGTTCGCCATATAGGCCTTGAGCTGGCCCTTGAGATTTGCGTCCAACATTATCGTCTCCATGGTTGGGCGCGCCGATCCGGGGCACGCGGCTATCCGTTCGCCGGATCGGGTCCGGCGCTCGAAGATAGCGATGCAATATCGTGATAAAGCCCCGCCGGGCCGGGGAAGTTTCGACCCGACCCGGCGGAGTGCCGTTTCAGGTCTTTAGATCTTGCCGACGAGGTCGAGCGACGGGGCCAGCGTGGCTTCGCCTTCTTCCCACTTCGCCGGGCAGACTTCGCCGGGGTTGGCGGCGACATATTGCGCGGCCTTCACCTTGCGGAGCAGTTCGGTCGCGTTGCGGCCGACGCCTTCCGAGGTGATTTCCATGAACTGGATCACGCCTTCGGGATCGACCAGGAAGGTGGCGCGGTCGGCCAGGCCGACGCCCGGACGCATCACGTCGAAATTATTGGTGATCTGGCCCGACTGGTCGCCCAGCATGTAGTAGTTGATCTTGCCGATGGCGGGCGAGGTGTCGTGCCAGGCCTTGTGGCTGAAATGCGTGTCGGTCGATACCGAATAGACTTCCACGCCCAGCTTCTGGAGCGTCGGGTAGATGTCGGCCAGATCCTCCAGCTCCGTCGGGCAGACGAAGGTGAAATCGGCGGGGTAGAAGAAGAAGACGGCCCACTTGCCCTTCACGTCGGCGTCGGTGACGTCGACGAACTTGCCCTGCTTGTACGCGGTGGCGGTGAACGGCTTGATGGTCGTATTGATAAGAGCCATGGGCTTTCCAGTTCCTTTTCAGGGGTTTTGCTGTTGCCCGACCCATGTAGGGAATGCGCAGGGGGCCGTGAAATTGGTTTTATTGGCCATGTTGATTGATAAAAGCGATCAAGGATCGCTTTATTGATCGACAGTTTCGCTCCTGGGCTTTTGCAGGACGTAGTTCATCCCTTCCTCCAGCATGCCCAGCGCTTCATCGATGGTGAAGGTGGACGAATCGAGGCAAAGTTCCAGCCACAGGCCGTCGATCAGCGCGGTCAGGGCGATGGCGGCTATGCGCGCCGCCGGGCGGGGGATTTGCGGCGCCGCCTCGCGCAGCAGCACCTCCATGCGTTCGCGACCGCCGCCATAGGTTTCCGCATGGGTCGCGGCGATTTCCGGATTGGTCTTGTTGAGGCTCCAGAAGGAAATCCAGGTCGCGAGTAGGTTGGGGTCGAGCACCGGCGGCTGGAAATTGGAGCGCAGATAGGCCCAGAGGCGGTCGCGGGGATCGGGCCCGGCCTCCGTCACGGCGCGTTCCATCGCGGAGGAGACCTTTTCCCCGACATCGCGGTAGGTCGCCAGGATCAGCGCGTCGACGCCCTCGAAATAATGAGTCAGCAGGCCCGCCGACACGCCCGCATAGGCGCAGATCGCCCGGACCGATGTGCCGCCCACGCCCTTTTCCGCCAGGCAGCGGGCCGTCGCCTCGATCAGCGCCTGTCGCCGGAAATCCGCGGATTCGCGGACAAATCGCGCCCTTTCGGGACGCCCCTCAACCTTGTGGTCCATCATTTTTTCCCCGCCCATGATCCTGCTCCCTGTCGAAACCGCTGGCAAGCGGTCTCGTCCCCTTCAGGCAAATGGATCGAAGACCGGCGTTCAGCCGTTTATGGGGCCAATTGCAAGGGGAAAGATGAATGGAGCGTCCCGTTCCGAGCCGCATATTCCTGCCGCTGATGCTGGGGGTGCTGATATCGGGTTGCGCCAAGGGCGTGGACCAGGGTTCGGCGGCGAACAATGCTGCGCGGGCGCCGGACGTGGAGGCGATAGAGGAACCCGACGCGGTCAGGGCCGGAAGCAAGGAGCCGGGGGTTTTGCCCACCGACGATTGGGTGGGGCGGTGGACCGGGCCGGAGGGGCTTTTCCTCGACATACAGCCCTCGCCCAACGGCAGGCGGGGTCATTATGCCATCGCGAACAAGGATAATCTGGATCGGCAGGCCGACTATGCGGGCGTGGCGGAAGGAGCGGCGATTCGCTTCACGCGGGACGGCCGGGAACTGCATATCAGGCCGGGCAAGGGGGCGGAAACCGGGTTCAAATATCTGGCCGACCGTCAGGATTGCCTGATCGTCCTGCCGGGACGGGAGGGCTATTGCCGCTGAGCGCGCGGGAACTCCTGCGCCGGGCCGCGCATTGATGCCGTCGGGTGGCATGAAGAGGAGGAGGATCTTTATGGCGGATTATCAGGAGCGCCCGACAACGACCACGGTCATCGAAAAGCGCGGCGGCGGCGGAACCATGGTCGCCGTTCTCCTGCTGGTCGTGGTGGTTGCGATTGCGGCCTTCTTCCTGGTCAGCAGCCAGACGAGCAAGGATAATGCGGTGGAAGGCGCCGCGACGCAAATCGGCCAGGCGGCGAGCGATGTCGGCGACGCGGCCAAGGATGCGGCTGGGTCCGTGAAGGAACAACCGGCGAATTAGGCAGCGTGGGCAAATTCGGAATGGCCGATCTGCGAGCGACGCGAACTTTTAGACGTTGCGAAGTGATGCGGATGTTGCGCTAGCCCACCCCCTGACCCCCTCCCACCTGCGGGAGGGGGGATGTAATAAAAAAGGGCGCTCCGTTGGGGAGCGCCCTTTTTTGTTTGCTGTTACGGCTTAGTCGAAGTCGTTCAGCCTTCCACCTTGACGTGCTTGGGGGCAGCTTCGTTCAGGATGCGCAGGATCTTCTTGAGCGCGCTCGGTTCGTCGGTTTCCTCCATCGCCGCGAGTTCGCGGGCGAGGCGGCTGGACGCGGCTTCGAAAATCTGCCGTTCCGAATAGCTCTGTTCCGGCTGGTCGTCGGCGCGGAACAGGTCGCGGGTCACTTCGGCGATCGACACCAGGTCGCCCGAATTGATTTTCGCTTCATATTCCTGGGCGCGGCGCGACCACATGGTGCGCTTCACCTTGGGCTTGCCCTTCAGCGTCTCGACCGCTTCCTCCAGCGTCTTGTTGGAGGACAGCTTGCGCATGCCGACGCCTTCGGCCTTGTTGGTGGGCACGCGGAGCGTCATCCGCTCCTTTTCGAAGCGGAGCACGTAAAGCTCCAGCTCCATGCCCGCAATCTGCTCCTTCTGAAGCTCTATGACGCGGCCAACGCCATGCTTGGGGTAAACAACATAATCACCTACGTCAAAGGACAGCGCCTTGGCAGCCATTTGAAACCTTTCCATTATTCCGGGAGGAGCGGTGGCGTTCGCCTTGCAAGTGCGAACGGATGCACGAGCCGAGGGGGATGCGGCGCCACCATCAAATCATCAGGCATTTATCTCCGTAGCGGACGCGACCATGTCCACCTGTTGGCGACTATTTAGCAGATTCGTAACAAAATTGCCACCCCTGGACACAAAATCCGGGAGTGGGCAGGGAAATAAACCGCAACAGCTTGTTGCCGGGGGCAGCCCTGGCGCTGGTGGCGCGCTGCGCTGCGCTGCGGCGGATCAGCTACCGGCGCCGGGTTCGGGCGAGAAGAATTGTTCGAACTTGTTTTCGACGCCCTTCATGTCGTCGGCATCGGCGGGCGCATCACCCTTGACGGTGATGTTCGGCCATTCGGCGGAGAATTTCGTGTTGAGCTCCAGCCATTTTTCAAGGCCGTTCTCCGTATCGGGCAGGATCGCCTCCGCCGGGCATTCCGGTTCGCACACGCCGCAGTCGATGCACTCGTTCGGGTTGATGACCAGCATATTTTCGCCCTCGTAGAAACAGTCCACGGGGCAAACCTCGACGCAATCCATATATTTGCAGCGGATGCAGTTATCGGTCACGACGTAGGTCATGGGTCAGCACTCTTGGGATAAGGACAATCGGCGCCCTGCTATGCGCGGTCGCAGCGAAGGTCAATGAGGATAATGTTGGGGCGCAGGTAGCGGGCTTTTTCCGTCAGGCGCCGACCGTCAGTTCCTCATAGCAGGATTGGGCTTCGGGGGCGGGGCCACGGCGGCCGGGAAGCTGGAGGATGCGGACGACGCGCACGCCGCTGGGGTGAGGGAAGGTGATGAGGTCGCCCGCCCGCACAGGAGAATGGGAGCGTTCGATGCGGCGGCCGTTCAGGCGGATATGGCCGTCCTCCGCCATTTTCTGGGCGACCGAGCGGCTCTTCGCGAGGCGCGCGAACCAGAGGAACTTGTCGATGCGCAGGCTTGGCCCATGGGCCGACGCCGTGCCCGCGTCAGCCATTGCGGCCCAGCAGTTCGGCGAGACCCGCGAAGGCGTGGTTGCCGGTGGGCGCCGGGCCTGACGAGGCGGCGGGGCGGGGCGGTCGGTCGCCGCGCGGCTTGCCCTGGGGCTTGCCGGCCGCCGGAGCGCCGCGCTTGTCGCCGCGCTGCTGCTGATGGGGCCGGGGCTTCTGGCGGCCGCGGAAGACCCAGTTGGGGCCGCCTTCTTCGGGCGCTTCCACGGGACGAAAACCGGCCAGGCGCATCAGTTGGAGGAAGGCTTCTTCCGACAGGCCGAGGGAGACGATCTGCGGGCTTTGCGCGGTGAAGGCTTCATTCTTGGCTATGGCTTCATGGGCGGTGCGGGCCATGCGTTCGGCCATGTCGATGCGCAGCATCTGGTCGCCGAAGCCGCGGAAACCGGCGATGCGGGCGCCCATCTGATCGAACTTCTCGCCCGCCGGGATCAGGGTGAGGCCGGGGCCAGGCAGCGGTAGGCACGGCTTGGCCATGCGGGCGGCGAGCAGGGCGGCGCGCCAGCGGGCGGAGCCGGGCTTGAGCAGGCCGGGATGGTAGATGTCGAGGACGCCGATATCGATGCCTGCGCGGCGCAGCAGGTGGCGCTGGTCCTTGTCGAGATGGCCGAGTGCCGAATCGAGATCGGTGCGCGCGATCACGCCCCCCGCATCGGCCAGTTGCGCGAAGACGGCGCGGACGACGGCGGGAACTTCGGGGTCGGCGCTGCTCGCGACCATCTTGGCGAGGGGAAGGAGATGCTTTTCCTTTTGCGCGTCGAACCATGTGGCGATGCGGGTCGCGATCTGCTTCTGCACGTCCTGGCCCAGGGCAAGGAGCGCGCGGTCCAGCCGGATTTCAGGGGCCAGCAGCGCGGAGCCGCCATGCAGGCTCGCCACCGCATTGCCCTGCCAGCTTATGCCGGGGGCCTGACCCGCTTCGTCCGTGAGCGCGAAATCAGTATCGGGCGCGCTCAGTAATTCGTCAGCCTTCACTCGCAATATCCTTCCAAGGCGGCGTTCAGCGGCCGCCAGCAGCATCTTCCTGTCCTGATGCCGGGTAGCGGGATCGACCGAGAAACGAAATCCGTCAAGTCGCCCGATCGTCTCGCCATCGACGCAGACTGTCCCATCCGGCTCTATATCGACCGGCAGGTTGGCCGCGCTCTGGCCGATATCCCTTAGCAGAACCGTGGTGCGCCGGTCCACGAAACGCTGCGTCAAGGCGGCGTGGAGGGCATCGGACAGCTTTTCCTCGAGGGCGCGGGTGCGCTCCGCCATTTCCGCCGGATGGGCGAGCCAGTCGGCGCGATGGGCGATGTAGGACCATGTGCGCGCCGCCGCGATCCGGCCCGAAAGCGTGTCGATGTCGCCCTGCACCGAATCGAGTCGGGCGATCTGCTGCGCGAACCAGTCGCGGGGGATGTGGCCCGTCCCTTCGGACAGGAAGCGCCAGATGCGGTTGACGGCGCGGGCATGATGTTCCGCGCCCAGCTTCTGGAAATCGGGCAGGCCGCAGGCGGCCCAGAGGCGTTCAACCTGTTTCTTCCCCCTGGCGCGTTCGATGACGATGGGGTCGTCGGCCAGGCGTTTGAGCACCGACAGGTCCACCGCTTCGGGGGCGGCGCGCAATTCCGGGCGTTCGGGCTTCTGTTCAAGATCGAAGAGCAGATGGTCCAGCCGGTCGGTGCGCGGCGTGCCGTTGCGCCAGAAAAGCTGTTCCACCGGGGGGAAGCGATGGGCCTCTATGGCTTCTATCTCTTCGGGGGTGAAGGCGGCGTCGCCATCTTCATGGCCCAGGCTGCCGAAGGTGCCGTCCTTGTGGTGGCGACCGGCGCGGCCCGCGATCTGGGCCATTTCGCTGACGGTCAGGCGGCGGGTGCGGCGGCCGTCGAACTTGCGGAGGGAGGCGAAGGCGACATGGGCGACGTCCAGGTTCAGCCCCATGCCGATGGCGTCTGTGGCGACCAGATAATCGACCTCTCCGTTCAGGAACATCTGCACCTGCGCGTTGCGGGTGCGGGGGGACAGCGCGCCCATCACCACCGCCGCGCCGCCCCGGAAGCGGCGGAGCATTTCGGCCACCGCGTAAACCTCTTCGGCGGAGAAGGCGACGATGGCGGATCGCTTGGGCAGGCGGGAGAGCTTCTTCGCGCCCGCATAGCTGAGGGTGGAGAAGCGGGGGCGGCCGATGATCTCCGCATCGGGGACCAGCGCCTTGACCAAGCGGCCGATGCTGGCGGAGCCGAGGATCATCGTTTCCTCCCGCCCCCGCGCCCTGAGGAGCCGGTCGGTGAAGATATGGCCGCGCTCCGGGTCTGCACCGAGTTGGGCTTCGTCCAGCGCGACGAAGGCATAATCCTTCAGGCCCTCCTGCGCAGGTTCGCGGCCCCCGCCTATCGGCATCGATTCCGCCGTGCAGAGGAAATAGCGGGCGCCGGGGGGCACGATCTTTTCCTCGCCGGTGATGAGGGCGACCTGCTGCGGTCCCTTCATGCCGACCACCCGGTCATAGACTTCCCGCGCCAGCAGGCGCAGCGGGAAGCCCATCATGCCGGAGCTGTGGCCGCACATGCGTTCGACCGCGAGGTGAGTCTTGCCGGTGTTGGTGGGGCCCAGAACGGCGGTGACGGGCGAGCGGGCGAATAGGGCCATGACCCCCATTATGTCGGGCATGGCGGAAGGAAGGGCAAGGGGAAAGGCAAAGGGAAAGGCAGGTAAATCGGCATGTCGGCCCGCTGCGGGGCATCGGTCGGTCCTGCGGCACGTCCGGCCGCAGGAAAAGGGTTAAAAAAGCCGTCTTTATTTGACTTTAACCTTATGCCTTTACAGGATCGGGGAAGAACGCGCGGCGGGGGTCGTGGCGTAAATCGCCCTGGGGGCCAGTTTTACCGTGTTTCATGGCAGTCAGATCAACGCCCAGCAGGGGGGCGCCGCCGCGTCCCTATGGCTGACTGACTCCATCCGCGATGCCGGGTCGGTCGAAGATCGGCGCGGCTGGCGTGAGAAGGTGCGCGACTGGGCCGAGGATGTCGAGCTTGTCCCCGACCTCGGCCAGCGGGTGGGCAGTTTCATCTGGTTCCGGGGGCTTGCCACCTGTTTCGGCCTGTGCGCGGCGGCGCTGTACTTGTCGCCCGGCTTCCATGCTTTGCCGGGCGAGCCGCAGCCGCTGATGGTATCCCGGCAATTCGACGAAGTGCGCAGCCAGATGATCACGCCGCTCGCCATGGGGGCGGACAGCGGGCGGCGCATGGGGCCGACCGACGCCGTGCAGCCGCTGCGCGAGACGCCGGAGCGGCCGCAGATCGAGTTGCGGGCGCAGATCGGCGGGAGCGATTCGCTGGGCCGGGCGCTGGCGCGGGCCGGGGTAGGCGGCGGCGACGTGGCGACGGTGATGAGCCTTGTGTCCGGCGATGTCGGCGCGGGCATGAAGCCGGGAACGCCGCTGGACATCGTGCTGGGCCGCCGGGCGAGCCGGGATATGCCGCGTCCGCTGGACAGGCTGGCCTTCAGGGCGCGGCTGGACCTGGGGATAGAGGTTTCGCGGGTCGGCGGGGCGTTGCAGGTGCAGCGGACGGCTATCCATGTCGACAATACGCCGCTGCGCATCCAGGGCGTGGTGGGCGAGAGCCTCTATCATTCGGCGCGGGCCGCCGGGGCGCCGCCCAAGGCGATACAGGCATTTCTGCGCGTCGTCGCGCAACAGGTCGACCTGGGGTCGATCTCTGCGGGTGACCGCTATGACATCGTCACCGAATATCGCCGCGCTGATACGGGCGACGTAGAGGTGGGCGACCTGCTGTTCGCCGGGCTGCACCGGGCCAGCGGGCGCGGCATCGACATGCTGAAATGGAACAGCGACGGACGGACCCAGTGGTTCGAGGCGTCGGGCGTCGGCCAGCGGCGGGGCGTGCTGTCCGCGCCGGTGGCCGGGCGCATGTCATCCAGCTTCGGCATGCGGCGGCACCCGATATTGGGCTATACGCGGATGCATGCGGGGATCGACTTCGCGGCCGCCTATGGATCGCCCATCTATGCGGCGACGGACGGCGTTGTGTCCTATGCCGGGCGGCATGGCGGGCATGGCAATTATGTGCGGGTGGAACATGGCGGGGGCCTCGCCACCGGCTATGCGCATATGAGCCGGATCGCGGCGGCGCCGGGGCAGCGGGTGCGGCAGGGGCAGGTGATCGGCTATGTCGGGTCGTCGGGCCTGTCGACCGGGCCGCATCTTCATTATGAACTGTATCGCAACGGGCAGACGATCAATCCGCTGTCGGTTCGCTTTACGACCACGGCGCAACTGGCCGGGCGGGAACTGGCGGCTTTCCGGGCGCGGCTGGCGGCGTTGAAGAGCCTGCGGGTGGGATTGCCCGTGCAGGTGGTCCAAAAGCAGGGACCGGCGGCGACCGGGAAATAGCTTTCCGGTGCGGGTTCGCTCGGCTAACGGGCGAATATGAGCGCTCCGGTTTCCGACATCACTGCGATCCTGCTGGCCGGGTGGCGGCCCGTTCCCGATCCCCTGGCCGTGGCCGCGGGCGTGGCGGCGAAGCCGCTGGCGCCGGTCGCGGGCGAGGCGATGATCAACTATCCGGCGCGGACCTTGCTGGCGCATCCGGCGATCGGGCGGGTGATCGTTCTGACGCAGGCGCCGGAATTGTTCGCGGACGATCCGGCCACGGCTTGGCTGGCGGAGCATCCCAAGGTGCGGTTCGAAAAGAGCGGAGGCGGGATTGCGTCGTCGCTGACGGCTTTGCTGGATCGTGCGGATTTGTCCTTTCCGCTGCTGATGACCACGGCGGATCATGTGCTGCTGAACGCGGCGATGCTCGACCAGATGGCGCGGGAAGCGTCCGGGGCCGACATTGCCGTCGCCATGGTGGAGCGGGCGACATTGCTGGCGCGCTATCCGGGGTCGCGGCGGACGTGGCTGAAATTTCGCGACGGCTGGTGGTCGGGGGCGAATATCTTCTGGTTCGGCAGCGGGAAAGCGCGGCCGGTGATCGCGCTGTGGCAGGAGGTCGAGCAGGACCGGAAGAAGGGGTGGAAGATTTTGTCCGCCTTCGGTCCCTTGACGTTGCTGGGGGCGGTGCTGCGGATAGCCACGCTGCGCGGGGGAATCGCGCGGGTGGGGCGGCGGTTCGGCCTGACGGCGCGGCTGGTGGCGATGGAGAAGGCGGAGGCCTGCATCGATGCGGACAAGCCGGACGATGTGGTGCTGATCGAGGCGATTTTGGCTGACGCAGCCGAATAGAGCTTTCGTGTTCCTGCGCAGGCAGGAGCACGTTGTTCAATACTCTCGATTAGTAGCCGCCCAGATCCTCCAGCGCGGTGAAGCGCTGCGACCAGAGCGCGCCATAGACCGCCATCCACTGGACGACCGGGGCCAGCCCCTTGGCGCGGGCGGTGTAATAGGTTTCGCGGCCGGACCTGCGGGCCGTCACGAGGCTGGCGCGTTTCAGCTTGCCGAGGTGGCGGGACACCATGGGTTGCGATACGCCGGAAATGGCCGTCAGCGCGTGGACGCTTTGTTCCCCCTCGCGCACCAGATATTCCAGCAATGCCCGCCGGGTGGCGTCGGACAGGGCCTTGAAAAGTTCGTCGCAGGAGGCCGATCGATCCCCCCTTGGAATATGGTCTGTCATCGCCATCCCATAATCGAACGGTTATGAAATGGTCAAGCGGAGGGCCTTCTGGACGCCTGCAAACGGCGTTAACCAAAAAAACTTTTCGGCCCTTTCCGGCTGAGTCTTTTGCGTCACACTAGCCGATCTTGAGTCTTTCGAGTCGCGTTCGACTCAATATCTAGTGGCTACCCGGTTCGTTCTCCGCAACGTTAACCTTTGTATGAGGCATGAACCCTAAGTCGCTGATCTTGACGGCCGACTCCCAAGGACTCATCGCTGAGCCTCAGAAGGAAACGGGGGTCATTTAATGGGTGTCATGGAACGCGTCGCGCCGCGGCGGAAAAAGGCGGTTGCGCCCGCAGGGGTCGAGGCGGCGAAGATCGCGACCGATTGCCTGCTGCGCGGCGACTGCATCGCGGAAATGGCGAAGCTGCCCGACGCCTGCATCGACATGATCTTTGCCGATCCCCCCTATAATCTCCAGCTTGGCGGCGACCTGTTTCGGCCCGAAGGCGGCCGCGTCGACGCGGTCGACAATGATTGGGACAAGTTCGATACGCTGGGCAGCTATGACCGCTTCACCAAGGCGTGGCTGCGCGAGGCGCGGCGCATATTGAAGCCCAACGGCTCGATCTGGGTGATCGGCAGCTATCACAATATCTTCCGCGTCGGCACGGCGTTGCAGGATGAGGGCTTCTGGATCCTGAACGATATCATCTGGCGCAAGTCCAACCCCATGCCCAATTTCAAGGGCACGCGCTTCACCAACGCGCATGAGACGCTGATCTGGGCGAGCCAGGGCGAGGACGCGAAATATACGTTCAACTACAAGGCGATGAAGACGCTGAACGACGAATTGCAGATGCGCTCCGACTGGGTGCTGCCGATCTGCGGCGGGCAGGAGCGGTTGAAGCGCAACGGCACCAAGGCGCATCCGACGCAGAAACCGGAAGCCTTGCTCTATCGCGTGATGCTGGCCTGCACCAAGCCGGGCGACGTGGTGCTCGATCCCTTCTTCGGGACCGGGACGACGGGCGCGGTGGCCAAGCGGCTGGGGCGCAAGTGGATCGGCATCGAGCGCGAGGACGATTATATCGAGGTCGCGCTGGAGCGGATCGAGGCGGCCTTGCCGCTGGACGAAAGCGCGCTCACCATCATGCAGACGGCGCGGCAACAGCCCAAGGTGGCGTTCGGCACATTGGTCGAGACCGGCTATTTGCAGCCGGGGGCGGTGTTGACCGACGCCAAGCGGCGCTGGCAGGCGGTGGTGCGGGCGGACGGATCGCTCAGCGTCGGGAAGGATACGGGGTCGATCCACAAGATGGGGGCGACGCTCCAGGGCGCGCCGAGCTGCAATGGCTGGACCTTTTGGCATTGCGAGATGGATGGGGCGTTGAAGCCGATCGATGCGCTGCGGCAGACTTATTTGCTGGCGAACGAGCCTTAGGCAGAGGACACATTCAAGACTCGCCTGCTGAGAGGTTGGGGAGATCGTGCACTTCTTAATTCGTCCATCAGGTGATGGGGAGGGACGAACAGAGGCATGTGACTCTCTTCCACGGCGGAAGGAGGGCGCGGCCCTTCATCCGATCCATCATTCCGTTTCCGCATCGACGGCAACTTTCCGTCGGTTCCGCTGGTTGATCCTGCAACGGCAACTGACAGGAGACGTCCCATGGGTGAATTGACCGATAAGGCCAAGGCGGCAGGCAACAAGGCGGCGGGGGGCGTCAAGGAAGCCGTCGGCAAGAACCGGCGCGATCCCGATCTGGCGGCGGAAGGCCAGGCGCAGAAGGCCAAGGGTACGGTTCAGGACATCAAAGGCTCCGTGAAGGGAGCGCTCGGCGACAAGATCTGATCGGCGCGCTACGCCATGAAAAAAGGCCTCGCCGTTCGGCGGGGCCTTTGCTGTGTCAGTGGACTGATACGCCTCTTGCCGGACGTGTCCTTTCATGCTCCTGTCGGGGGCAGCAAGGGAGATTTCCATGTTTGATCGGCGGACCATATTGGCGGGCGCTACGGCATCGCTGGCCTTTTCCACGCGACTCGCCGGGCAGACATTGCCGCCGCAGGGCTTTGCCACGCCTGCCGGGACATCGCCTTTCGCCCCCGACATATTCCGCGAGCGCCGCCGCCGCGTCATGGAGGTGCTGAAGGACGGCGTCGCGGTTGTTTATGGCGCGGGGCCGGTGGAAAGCGCCGCCGCCGTCGCGCCGCCCTTCGTGCAGGATGGCGATTTCGCCTGGCTGACCGGCATTGTCGACGAACCCGGCGCGATCCTGGTGATAGCGCCTGCGGAGCGGACCGTCAGGGAATGGCTGCTCCTGCCCTCCCGCGATCAGGAGGCGGAACGATGGGAAGTGGAGCGGCTGCCGCTGGGCACGGAATTGGAGCGGCGCACCGGCTTTGCCCGCGTGGCGCGGAGCGGCGGGCTTGGCAGTCTGGTCACGACCTTGGCCGAACGTTCCAAGACGCTGCATTTCCTGGGGCCTATCGTCAGCGCCTCCGCGCCGGTGCCCCAGGTGCTGGAGCTTTATGGGAAGGTGATGCAGCGGGTGCCGGGCGTATCGATCAAGGATGAGAGCGGCCTGCTGCCGTCGCTTCGCATCGTCAAGGAACCCCGCGAACTGGAACTGATCCGCAAGGCGACGGCGGCGACGGCGCGGGGCCATATCGCCGCGATGAAGCAGGCGCGGCCGGGCATGACCGAACGGCAGTTGAAGGCGATCTTGGAGGATGGCTTCCGCGCCGGGGGCGGGGAGGGGCTGGCCTATGACAGCATCGTCGCCACCGGGCGCAACGCGGCTTCGCTCCATTATACCGGGGGTGGCGGAGTGATCGGGAGTAACGATCTGATCCTGATCGATGCGGCGGCTTCGGTTGGCGGCTATGCCAGCGATGTGACGCGGACCTTTCCGGCGAGCGGCAGGTTCACGCCGGAGCAGCGCGCGTCCTACGAACTGGTGCTGGCGGCGCAGGCGGCGGCCGTCGCGAGGCTGAAGGCCGGGGTCTATTATGAGGATCTGGTGGAGGCCGCGAAGGACGTGTTTCGCAAGGCGGGGCGGGTCGATGATTTTACCCATGGGCTGGGCCATCTGGTCGGGCTGGACGTCCATGACGTGGGCGATATGTCGAAGCCTTTGCCGGCGGGGGCCGTGATCACGGTGGAGCCGGGGCTTTATGTCCAGTCCGCCAATTATGGCATCCGGATCGAGGATTTATACCTGATCACCCAGAATGGATCGCAGCGTTTGAGCGAGGGCATTCCGCGGACGGTGGAGGAGGTTGAGGCGGCGATGGGGCGTTGAGTTCGCGTCTGGTTCGGAGGGTTGAACTGGGTTCCTGCCTTCGCAGGAACGCGGCTTGCCGGAACGAAGCGGGTTAAGCCTTTTCAGGCGTCGCCAGATAGTCCCGCACGTCGCGCCGCAATTCCCCGGCGCAGAGATAGAGGGCGATGACATTGGGGATCGCCATCAGGAAGAAGCTGCTGTCGACGATGCCGACCACCCGGCCCAGGTCGATGGCAGCGGCGGGCGGCAGGGCGACGATATAGAGGATCTTGTAGCTCCACTGCGCCTTGGGTCCGTTGCCGAACAGATAGCCCCAGGCTTGCAGGCCGTAAAACCCCCAAGCCACCAGCGTCGAATAGGCGAACAGGACCACGACCACCGCGAGCAGCCAGGGGAAGGAAGGGGACACCTGCGCGAAGGCGGCGGAGGTGATGGCGATGCCCTCCAGCCCGTCCTTCCATGTGCCCGCGACCACCAGCGCCAGCCCGCCCAGGGCGCAGACGATCATCGTGCCGAGCAGCGGCTCCAGCAGGGCCACCAGTCCCTCGGACACGGGATGGCGCGCCCGCGCCAGGCTGTGCGCCATGACGGCCGATCCGACGCCCGCTTCGCTGGCGAATACGGCGCGGCGCATACCGGCGACGAAGGCGCCCACCGCGCCGCCGGTCGCGGCGTGCCCGCTCCAGGCCCCGTGCCATATTTCCGCCAGCGCGCCGGGAATGGCGGCGGCGTGCAGGATCAGCACCGTCGCCACGCCGATCAGATAGACGGCGACCTTGAGCGGGGTCAGTCGCTTCGCCACCTCGCCCAGCCAGGCCGCGCCGCCCAGCGTCACCAGCGCCACCGCTCCCGCCAGGATGATGCCGTAGGCCCAGCCGTTGCCGAAACCCGTCACCACCTTAACCTGCGCGAAGCTCTGGTTGACCTGCACCATCGGGATCGCGCCGAACAGGGCGAAGAAGGCGTAAAGCCCGCCCAATGTCAGGCCGATCCGGGGCCAACCCCGCGCCGCGCCCACGGCCTTCAGCACATACATCGGGCCGCCATGCACATGGCCCCGGCCGTCGAAGGTGCGATATTTGAGGCCGAGCGTCACCTCCGCCATCTTCACCGTCATGGCGAACCAGCCGATGACGAACATCCACAGGATCGCGCCGGGACCGCCCATGGTCAGCGCCACCGCGACGCCCGCGATATTGCCGAGGCCGATGGTGCCGGACAGTGCCGTCGACAGCGCGCCCCACTGGCTGACGTCGCCCTTCGCCTCGCCCTCCTGCGGTTGCGTCCGGAGGATACGGAGCGCTCGGCCCACCGCCCGAACATTGGGAAAGCCCAGCCAGACCGTGAAGAACAGCATCGGCAGCGCCAGATAGAGCACGATCAGTTCGATCTGCGTCCCCAGCACCGGCACCTTCATGAAGACCGCGCCGGAAAGGGCGTCGACCGCTGCATTGAATCCGTCCATTTGCAAGGGGATGGCCGGTCCTTGCTGGAAAGTCGAACAAAGATTGCTATGGGAGGGAAACAGGTTTCACCGCATCGGCGGGCGAGGATGATGAGCAGGAAATATTTCGGCACCGACGGCATTCGCGGACGCACCAACCAATGGCCGATGACCGCCGAGCTGGCGATGAAGGTCGGCATGGCGGCGGGTAAGCATTTCCAGCGCGGCACGCATCGCCATCGCGTCGTCATCGGCAAGGATACGCGGCTTTCGGGCTATATGGTGGAAAATGCGCTGGTCGCGGGCTTCACTGCGGTCGGCATGGATGTGGTGCAGTTCGGGCCAATCCCGACGCCTGCGGTGGCGCTGCTGGCCCATTCGATGCGCGCCGATCTGGGCGTCATGATTTCGGCCAGCCACAATCCCTATTTCGATAATGGCATCAAATTGTTCGGGCCGGACGGATACAAGCTGTCCGACGAGGATGAGATGAAGATCGAGGCGATGCTGGAGCAGGACATCCCGCTCGCCGCGTCGCAGGATATCGGCCGCGCCCGCCGGGTCGAGGATGCGCGGGGCCGCTATATCCATGCGGTGAAATCCAGCTTTCCCGCCGATTTGCGGCTGGATGGGCTGAAGATCGTGGTCGATTGCGCCAATGGAGCCGCCTATCAGGTCGCGCCGTCCGCCCTCTGGGAATTGGGGGCGGAGGTGGTGGCGATCGGCGTCACGCCCAACGGCATCAACATCAACGACCGCTGCGGTTCGACCTCGCCCCAGCTTTTGCAGGAAAGCGTCGTGTCGGCGGGGGCGGATATCGGCATCGCACTGGACGGCGACGCCGACCGGCTGATCGTCGTGGACGAACATGGCGCGATTGTCGACGGCGACCAGATCATGGCGCTGATCGCCGGGAATTTCGCGCGGGCGGGGACGCTGCGTGGCGGCGGGCTGGTGGCGACCGTCATGTCCAATCTGGGGCTGGAGCGGTTCCTGTCCGGGCAGGGCATGGCGCTGGAGCGGACCAAGGTCGGCGACCGCTACGTGCTGGAACGGATGCGGGAAGGCGGCTTCAACGTCGGCGGCGAGCAGTCGGGGCACATGATCCTGTCCGACTATGCGACCACCGGCGATGGTACGGTGGCGGCGTTGCAGGTGCTGGCGGCGCTGGTGCGTTCGGGCAAGCCCGCGAGCGAGGTGCTGCACCAGTTCGATCCGGTGCCGCAATTGTTGAAGAATGTCCATTTCTCCGGCGGCAAGCCGCTGGAGCATGAGGATGTGAAGCGGGTGATCGCCCAGGCGGAGGCGGAGCTGAACGGCAGCGGGCGGCTGGTGATCCGGCCTTCGGGCACGGAGCCGGTGATCCGCGTGATGGCCGAGGGGGACCGGGAGGATCAGGTTAAGGATGTGGTAGAGCGTATCTGCGACGCGGTGGCGAAGGCGGCGGTGTGATCTGTCTCCTTTTTCATCATTCCCGCGCAGGCGGGAAACGCCAGTTCGGCGCAGCCAATCCATCTCCCATAAGAAGCGACAAGCGGAACATTCAGGAGATGGGTTCCCGCCTTCGCGGGAATGACGAATGGGGGGAAGTGGCGCATGCTTGAGATGCGGCCGGATTGCGAGCGTTGCGGCGTCGATCTGCCCGCCGATGAGCCGGGGGCGTTCATCTGTTCGTTCGAATGCAGTTTTTGCGCGCCCTGTGCCGAGGTGCTGGACGACCGCTGCCCCAATTGCGGCGGGGAGTTGATGGACCGGCCGACGCGGGTGGGCGATGCGTTGACGCGGCATCCGGCGTCGACGGAGCGTAAATATAAGGCATGACCGTCGCCCGCATCCTGATCATCGCCGGGTCCGATAGTGGTGGGGGCGCGGGAATCCAGGCGGATATCCGTACCGTGACGCTGCTGGGCAGTCACGCCATGACCGCGATCACCGCGATCACCGCGCAGAATACGCTGGGGGTGCAGGGCATTCATCCCGTGCCGACCGATATGGTGCTCCGGCAGATGGAGAGCGTGATCGGCGACATCGGCGTCGATGCGGTGAAGATCGGCATGATCGGATCGGCGGAGACGGCGGCGGCGGTGGCGGAGCGGCTCGCCGCGCTGGAGGGCGTGCCGCTGGTCTTCGATCCCGTCATGGTCGCGACCAGCGGTTCCGTGCTGGCGGATGCGAATACCATTGCGGCGTTCGAGAAGCTGATGGCGCTCGCCACGCTGGTGACGCCCAATATTCCGGAGTTGGAGGCGTTGGGCGGGGAGGAGATTGCTGTTCGTTTTGCCACCCATGTGCTGGCCAAGGGCGGGCATGGCGAAGGGCCGATGCTGACCGACCGGCTGATCGGGCCGCAGGGCGTGCGCAAGGCATGGAGCAATGCGCGGATCGATACGCCGCACACCCATGGCACGGGCTGTACGCTGGCCAGCGCGGTTGCGACCGGGCTGGGGCAGGGGCTGGACCTGATCGACGCCATCGAGCGGGCGCGCAAATATGTGCTGGCGGCGCTGACCCTTGCGCCGGGCCTGGGGCAGGGCCATGGGCCGATGGGCGCGCCCTTCGGATTTCACGACCATGCCTGATTTCTTGCATGAACTGCGGCACCATCCGGGGCTGGTGGCCGGGGTGGACGAGGCGGGGCGCGGGCCGCTGGCGGGGCCTGTCGTGGCGGCGGCGGTGATCCTGCGGCGGGGGGACTGCCCCGAAGGTCTGAACGACTCCAAGCAGTTGAGCGCCGCCCGCCGCGCCGTGCTGGAGGGAGAGATCAAGGCGCGGGCGCTCTGCTGGGGGCTGGGGATTGCCTCGGTCGAGGAGATTGACAGCATCAACATCCTCTGGGCGACGATGCTGGCGATGACGCGGGCGGTCGAGGCGCTGACCCATGATTGCGCCCATGTGCTGGTGGACGGCAATCGCTGCCCGCAATGGCGCTGGGCGTCGACGGCGGTGGTGGAGGGCGATGCGAAATGCCTGTCCATCGCGGCGGCCTCCATATTGGCGAAGGAGGCGCGCGACCGGATGATGGTGGAGGCGGCCGCGGCGCATCCCCATTATGGCTGGGAAAGCAACAAGGGCTATGGCAGCCCGAAGCATCTGGCGGCGCTGCGGGAACATGGCCCGACGCCGCTGCATCGCAGGAGCTTTGCGCCGGTCGCGCAATTGAGCTTGCTGTAGATCGCATCGATCCGGGCTGGCGTTGACGCGTCTTATGGTTAAAAAAGCGTTTATGCGCGCTTTTCTGACCTGGATGCTCTTGCTGTTCTGCGCGGTCGCCGTTCCGGCCGGGGCGCAGGAGCGGGCGGCGGCGGGCGGCTATCGCTGGCTGGAGGAAGGTCCCTTCGCCGGGCCGCTCTATCTGGTGATCAGCATCGACCGGCAGATGGCGCATGTCTATGACGGCGACCGGCTGGTGGGAATCGCCAGCGTGTCCACGGGGATGAAGGGGCATCGCACGCCGACCGGCGAATTTCCGGTGCTGCAAAAGCGGCAATGGCATCGGTCGAACCTCTATTCCAACGCGCCCATGCCCTTCATGCAGCGGCTGACCTGGGATGGGATCGCGCTGCATGCCGGGCATAATCCGGGCTATCCGGCGAGCCATGGGTGCATCCGCCTGCCCTATGATTTTGCGCGCAGGCTGTTCGGGATGACGCAGATCGGGACTTTGGTGAGCGTGACGTCGGATCGGTTAAGTCCGGTGCTGATGGTGGATGCGCTGGTGGTGGGCGATCCGGGCAGCGCCGTCGTGACGTTCGCGCCGCAGGCCGCGCCGGTGGTGTTGGCGCAGAGGGATGAGGTGGTGCCGTCCATGCCGATGCTGGAGGTCGATCCGGGGATTTTTCGGCTGCGGTTGATGCGGCGATAGGGTGTGGCAATATTTGGATGATGAGGAGCGGGATCAGCCGCAGGCTGGTGGAGGGGAAAATACGCAGGTCACGTCATTTCCCCTCCACCACCGCCTTCGGCGGCGTCGAAGAGAGGCACATGCCTCTCTTGACCCTCCCCACGCTGTGCGTAGGGAGGATTTTGGTGGCAGCTAATGGCCGGACCTAATTTTTTCGCGCAAAAGAAAAGGGCCGGAAAATCCGGCCCTTTCCAAATTTCGTATCGATCGAACCGATCAGCGCTTCGAGAACTGGAAGCTGCGGCGGGCCTTGGCCTTGCCGTACTTCTTGCGCTCGACGGTGCGGCTGTCGCGGGTCAGGAAGCCTTCGGCCTTGACCGCGCCGCGCAGCGCGGGTTCGTACTTCGACAAGGCCTGGGCGATGCCGTGCTTGACCGCGCCGGCCTGGCCCGACAGGCCGCCGCCCTTGACGGTGGCGATCACGTCATACTGGCCTTCGCGGTCGGTGACGCCGAAGGGCTGGTTGATCACCAGACGCAGGGTCGGGCGAGCGAAGTAGATTTCCTGATCGCGGCCGTTGACCGTGATCTTGCCGGTGCCGGGCTTCACCCAGACGCGGGCGACGGCGTCCTTGCGGCGGCCGGTCGCATAGGCGCGGCCGAGGCTGTCGATTTCCTGGGCGCGCAGCGGAGCCGAGGGCTGGACCGGAGCGATCGGCGCGTCGGCGGCGACGGTTTCGGCAGCGGCGGGAGCCGGGGCGTTGGCGGTCAGCGACGCGAGGTCGGACAGGGACTGGCGGTTATCGGACATTATGCACCCACCTTGTTCTTGCGGTTGCGCGACGCGAAGTCGAGCACTTCGGGGTTCTGCGCTTCGTGGGGATGCTCGGCGCCGCCGAAGATGCGCAGGTTGCGCATCTGCTGGCGGCCCAGCGGGCCACGGGGAATCATGCGCTCGACGGCCTTTTCCAGGACGCGCTCAGGGAAACGGCCTTCCAGGATCTTGGCAGGCGTGGTTTCCTTGATGCCGCCGGCATAGCCGGTGTGCTTGTAATAGACCTTGTCGGTCAGCTTGCGGCCGGTGAACTTCACCTTCTGCGCGTTGATGATGATGACATTGTCACCGCAATCGACGTGGGGGGTGAAGCTGGGCTTGTGCTTGCCGCGAAGGATGTTCGCGACGGTCGAGGCGAGGCGGCCGACGACGAGGCCTTCCGCGTCGATCAGGATCCACTTCTTTTCGACCGTTGCCGGGGTCGCCGGCTTGGTGGTCTTCATCAGCGCCTTCATGGTGCTTATGCTCCAAGAATGAATTGGTGAACTGATCGCTGTTTCCAGCTTTCAGAGGATGCGCGCTAATGACGGGTAGGGGGCAGGAAGTCAAGAGATTCGGCGGCTTTGCTGACGGGTAAAATAATACCCGTACCTTGCAGGCCTGATCAACCCCTGCGTTCGCCCAGCGCATGCGCGCCCCAGGCGGCGGACGCCACGACCAGCGCGCCGACCGCCTGGTGCAGCACCGCCAGCGGCAGCGCGATGCCGCTGATGACCGTCGCGATGCCGAGCGCGACCTGCGTTCCGACCGCCGCGTTGATCGCGATGGAGGGGCCGCGCTGCCCCGCCTGCTTCGCCATGCGCGCCAGCATGACCAGCAGGATCGCGGCGACCCAGGCCCACCAGCGATGGATGAAATGCACCAGATAGGGATCGCTGGACACTGTGGCCCAGAGCGAGCCGAGCCATTCGATCCCCTGCGGCACCAGACGGTCGTTCATCAGCGGCCATGTGTTGGAGACATAGCCCGCGTCCAGCCCGGCGGTGAAGGCGCCGAACATCAACTGCACCGTCAGTGCCAGCAGCGCGATCACGGCGAAGGGGTGCAGCATGGCCGGCTTGGCAAAGGGCGTCTTCGCCCGCGTCAGCAGGTCGAGCGCGGTCCAGACCAGCCCGCCGATGATGAACAGCGCCGTCAGCAGATGCACGGCGAGGCGGTAATGGCTGACGTCGGTGCGCACCGACAGGCCCGATTTCACCATCCACCAGCCGATGGCCCCCTGCAGTCCGCCCAGCGCCAGCAGCGCGACGAGGCGCGGTCCATAGCCCCGGGGGATCGCCCGTTTCCACGCGAACCAGAGCAGCGGCAAGGCGAAGGCCACGCCGATCAGCCGCCCCAGCAGCCGGTGCACCCATTCCCAGAAGAAGATGAACTGGAATTCGTCCAGCGTCATGCCCTGCCGCAACTGCTGATATTCGGGGATTTTCTGATAGTCGCGGAACGCATCCATCCATTGATCGTGGGTCAGCGGCGGGATGGCGCCGGCGATCGGCTTCCATTGGGTGATGGACAGGCCGGATTCGGTCAGGCGGGTGATGCCGCCGACCACCACCATGCAGAAGACGAGGAAGGCGACCGTCAGCAGCCAGCGCGCGATCGGCGCGGGGCGGGGGACGGCGTTGGCGGGGCGGCTAAGGGTCAGCGCGGTCATGGGCCCGATCCATGCGCGCTTGTCGGGCCGGTTGCAAGGGCAAGCGGGCGGGACAAAAGGTCATAGGTGGGAGTGGCGAGGCATGGCCTGCGCATTTCCCCTCCACCACCGCCTTCTGCGGCGGTTCCCCTCCCCATCTCTCGATGGGGAGGAATGGGTGAGCGGCTTTTATTGTTGGCGGGGTTGTCCTAGAACGGCTTTCAACGATCGATTAATGGGGAGCGGAGATCTTGGGCAAGGATGGGACGGGATGCGGATTTGTGGCGGAAGGTTCGCTGCGCATCCACCAGGCCATCGCCCGGCAGTTGGGCACGGCGATCCTGACGGGCGTCCACAAGCCGGGCGAACTGTTCGAAGGGGAGATCGAGGCGTCGGAGCGGCTGCGCGTGTCGCGCACCGCCTATCGCGAAGCGGTGCGCATCCTGGTCGCCAAGGGGATGTTGGAAAGCCGCCCCAAGGCCGGAACCCGCGTGCTGCCCCGCGCCCGCTGGAACGTGTTGGACCCGGAGATGCTGGGATGGATGTTCGCGGGGGAGCCGGACCGCACGTTCATCCGCGACCTGTTCGAACTGCGCGGCGTGATCGAACCGGCGGCGGCGGAACTCGCGGCGCGGCGGCGGACCGACGAGCAACTGGCCGTCATGGCACAGGCGCTGGAGGAGATGGAGGCGAAGGGCCTGTCCGACCCGGAGGGCCGCGCCGCTGACCGGCGTTTCCACCATGCGATCCTGGTCGCGACCCAGAATGACGCGCTGGTCGCGCTGGCCAGTTCGGTCGGGGCGGCGGTCGGTTGGACCACCACCTTCAAGCATCGCCGCAACCCGTCGCCGCGCGACCCGCTGCCCGATCACAAGGCGGTCCATCAGGCCATCGCCAGCCGCGACACCGCCGCGGCGCGCAACGGCATGATGGAATTGCTGCGTCGGGCCATGGCTGACATGGATATCGCCATATCCGAACCCGACGCTCATTGACGGACGTCAATTGCGCTGCGCCTCGACGGGCCGCATCGCCCGATAGACCATGGCGCTGAGCAACAGGCTGCCCTGCCGCGACAGGTGATCGTCATCGGCATAGAGCGGCACGCCATGCGCCATCGTCGCGCACTGGCCCGTGCGGCAGAGCAGTTGGTGGGGATAGAGAATGTCCGCCGCGAAACGCCGCCGCATCTGGTCGAAGGCGGCCAGCACGTCCCGCTGGCGCCGCAGATAGTCGGCCTGCGACAGCGCCAGCCCGGCCGGTTCGCTGTACAGTTCCGCCCGCGCCAGGCTTTCGGGCACGTTGCGGCGGAATTCGGGGATGGGCGCGACCAATATGACCCGCTTGCCCATGGCGGTCAGCGTCCCGACCGTTTCCTTGAGGCCCAGGCGGAACAGCCAGGCGTCGCGGCGGATGCTGCGGTCGTCATCTGCGTCCCGGCCGAGATAGCAGGGTATGCCGCCTTCGGGACGGCGGCCGTTGGCGCACAGGCCCCAGCGGGACACGAGGAAGACGGTGTGGATGGAGGGGCTGTCGCGCAGCAGCGCCAGCACCTGGGCGTTGAACGCGCTGCAATCATGGCTGGGCGGCTGGTCCAGCCGGTCCAGGCCAAGCAGCGTCGGGCAGGCGGGATAGGAAGCGATCCGGCCCGAAAGCCCCAGCGCGTCGCCCGCCTGGTCGAAGGCGGGCTTCAGCGCATGGGCATGGGAATCGCCCCATAGCAGGAAGCTGGGCGCGGTGCCGTTATGCGCGCCGACCGCGCAGAGCGCCCGGTGCCGGACCGCCGCCATGCCCGAACAGCGTTCCGGCAGATAGGCCATGCTGCGGCTGGCGGCGTCGAGCGCGGCGACCGTGGGTGTCACGCGCATGGGCAGGCCGCCGGAGAAATAGAGCAGGCCCCCTGCCCCGCATCCGGCGGCCGCCATCGCCCCCGCAAAGGCGAAGGCGCGGGCGGTGGTGAAGCGGCGCGCCCGGCGGAACGGCTCCTCTATGAAGCGCCAGGAAAGGGCGGCGGCGAGGAGCGAGAGGAGGATGACCAGGGCCTGTTCCCGCAACCGCCATTCGCCGTCGGTGCGATAGGTCCAGAAGACGACGATGGGCCAATGCCAGAGATAGAGGGAGTAGGAGATGCGGCCGACCGCCACCGGCGCGGCGGCGCCCAGCATATGGCTGACCGTCGACCCGGCCCGTCCGGCGTGCAGGACCAGCATCGCGCCCAGTACAGGGAAAAGCGCGTTCGGGCCGGGAAAGACGGTCGCGTTGGAGAAGCCGAACACCGCCCAGCCGATCAGGGCGATGCCGCCGACTGCGCAAAGCTGCGCCGCCCGGCGGCTGCGCGGCGGGGGCAGCAGGCCGGTAGCCAGCAACGCGCCCGCCAGCAGCTCCCAGGCGCGGGGGAAGGGCATGTAGAAGGCCAGGACCGGGGCGCGGCCCACCAGCAGCATCGCGGCCCAGAAGGACAGGAGCGCCGTCGATGCGATTACGAGCCGGGTCCGTCCGCCCGCCCGGAAGGCGCAGAGCATCAGCAGCGGGAAGAGGATGTAAAATTGTTCCTCCACCGCCAGCGACCATGTGTGGAGTAGCGGCGCTTCCTCCGCCGCGCTGCCGAAATAGCCGCTGTGGCGGGCAAAATAGAGGTTGCTGGCGAACAGGACCGTCGCGACGGCGCTCATGCCCAGGGCGCGATAGTCGAGGGGTAGCAGGATCAGGCTGCCCGCCGCGATGGTGACGGCGATGGTCGCGAACAGGGCGGGGAATATCCGGCGGATGCGCCGCGCATAGAAGGCGGTCAGGCTGAACCGCCCCTCCGCCAGTTCGCGGGCGATGATCGAGCCGATGAGATAGCCGGAGATGACGAAGAAGATGTCGACGCCGACGAAGCCGCCGGAAAAGGGCCAGAGGTCGACATGGTAGAAGAGCACCGGCAGCACCGCCAGGGCGCGCAGCCCGTCTATGTCGCGCCGGTAGGTGGCGGACGGAAGGGTTTCGGCGGCGGGCGACGCGGGGCGGGACAGGGTGGCGGCGATGCTTCTTCCCTCCTTTTTCAGGGAGTTGGCGGCATCCATGGTGATAGGGCCTGTGGCGGCAGGCGCATCGGTGCATCGGGGGAGGTGCAGGGGGCAAAGGTGTTAGGCGGTGTGGAGGGGTTTTGGGGTGGGTGATTTGGAAACCGCCATGGCTTTCCCGACATTGCGAATTTGTCCACGCGACCCAGGGATAATTTCTATATCCATTCGGGCCGATCTTGCCGAAGCTCCTCCTTTTCTTGAAGAGAGGCGAAGCGCCCTTCGACTGCCTGCAAGGCATGCGCTTGGGACAGGCTTCGATAGGATCAGGTGAACGGAGTTTGGAAATGTTGCCACAGCTTGCCGCCGACGCCCGGCTTTACCTGCGGCCCACCTGGTTCGTGCCGACGCCCATCGGTCTGACCGACGGGTCGGCGGCGCGGATGGGCAATGGGTTGATCTGGTTCCAGGGCTATGAACTGACCGCGCGCAAGGACGGGCGGCGGGTGGCGCGGGTGACGGTGCCGGTCGCGGAGTTCGCGGATGCCGTGGCGCGCTTGCCCGATGCGCTGGCGGAGCGGGCGCTCAACCTTGCCGCCAATATCTCGGCGCAGCGGCCGCCTTTGGTGCTGGAGGGGCGGACGATCCGTTTCGACGCGCCGCAGGTGATGGCGATCCTGAACATCACGCCCGACAGTTTTTCCGACGGCGGCAAACATGTCGGCGATCCGCAGGCGGCGGCGGATGCGGGCTTCGCCATGGCAGCGGCAGGGGCGGCCCTGATCGACGTGGGGGGGGAATCGACCCGGCCCAAGGCGCCGAAGCTTTGGGAAGGGGATGAGATCGCCCGCGTCGTACCGGTGATAGAGAAGCTGGCGGCGGCGGGCGTCCCGATATCCGTCGACACGCGCAAGGCGGCGGTGATGGAGGCGGCGCTGGCGGCGGGGGCGGCGGTCGTCAACGATGTGAGCGCGCTGCTGCACGATCCGCGGGCGATGGAGGTGGTGGTCTCCGCAGGCTGTCCGGTGATCCTGATGCATGCGCCTTCGTCCGGGGACGATCCGCACGCCAATCCCGACGGCTATGGCGACGTCGTGGCCGATGTGTTCGACATGCTGGAGACGCGGGTGGCGGCCTGTCTGGCGGCCGGGGTGGCCCGCGAGAAGATCATGGTCGATCCGGGATTGGGCTTCGGCAAGTCATTGGGCGACAATCTGGCATTGGTGAACGGGTTGGCCGTGTTTCAGGGGCTGGGGGTGCCGTTGCTCTTCGCCGGGAGCCGGAAGCGGTTGATCGGGGCCTTGTCCAATGAGGCTCCGGCGGCCGAAAGACTTGGCGGATCGGTGGGTCTGGCCTTTCGCGCCGTGGAACTGGGTGCGCAGATGGTGCGGGTGCATGACGTCAAGGAAAGCGTGCAGGCGCTGCATCTGTGGCGCGGGCTGGCCGATGCGGGGTTGAGCGCGGTTTGAGGGGATGGGCGGGGTTTTGGTGCGGCCATCGATATAGCTTGGCGGTATGGACGAATTTGGAATGTCGGGAAATGGCCAATAGCGGACGCTCCTAATCCTCCCTACGCGAAGCGTGGGGAGGGGGACCGCGCGAAGCGTGGTGGAGGGGAAATTTCGGAGGTTGTGCCCCATTCCCCTCCACCAGCCTGCGGCTGGTCCCCCTCCCCATCTCTCGATGGGGAGGAATAGGATAGGTCGGCTAACCACCCAAATCACCCCGTCCGGCGAGTCTTGAATTTGTCCAGGTGCCTAATGTTTCGGCTTGAGCGCGTCGGCCAGCGAAACGGTCGCGCTGCCCCGCCGGGCGGGCTGCGCCTGACTGGGATCGGCCTTCCACCCGCTCAGATAGACGATCGCCATCTGCTCGGCGGTGCGGCCGTCCGGATCGGCTGCGGCGGCGAAATGATGGGCCGCCCCGGCCAGCGCATCCCGCCGCAACATGGGCGCTCGCGAAACCAGCGCGTTGCCCGCGCCCATCCCGCGCAGATCGTGCATCAGGCGCAGCATATCGCCATAGCGCACCGTCAGCGCATCCCCATCCGCGACCGGCATGGTGAAGCCCGCCCGCGCCAGCAGGTCGCCTGCCGAGCGCACGTCGATCTGCGGATGGACATGCTGGCCCGCCCGGTCGCCTTCGCCCGCCATCAGCGCCGCCCGCAGCCGGGGCAGTGAACCCGCCCCGGCAAAGGCCGCCAGCATCAGCCCGTCGGGCCGCAGCACCCGCCGCATCAGGATCAGCGCGCCCGGCAGGTCGTTGACGCTGTCGAGCGTTCCGCAGGCGATCACCAGATCGAAACTCTCGTCGGCGAAGGGCAGGGCGTCCTCATCGACCTGCACGCCGCCCTGCGCCTTTGCCGCCGCGAAGCCGGGGTCGGCGCAGACGACCTGCTTCCCCATCGCCTCCAGCGCCGCCCTGGCGCTGCCGTCGGGGCAGCCGATGACCAGCACTTCCCTGAAGTCCCGCTGCACGTCGCACAGCCGGTCCAGCAGCTCGTCCAGCATTGCCCGATAGAGAAAGTCATGATCGGCGAAGCGCGGCATCATCCGGTCGCGCCTTTTGGCGCGCAGGGCGCGGTCGAAGATGTCGGCATGGGTCATGGCGGGCCTTGTGCAACGGCGGAGGAGCGGGAACAAGGGAGATGATGTCGCTTTCCCCGCTTCTCAAGACGGCCCCGCTTCTCAAGACCGCGCTGCGGCCGCTGGTCGACTATGCTTTGCCGCCGCGTTGTCCGGGATGTGGCGAGATTGTCGATGCGGACGATGCATTCTGCCTTGGTTGCTGGAGCGGGATGCGGTTTCTGGGCGCGCCCTGCTGCGCCCGGTGCGGCGCGCCGTTCGACTATGATCGGGGGGAAGGCGCGGAATGCGGCGCGTGCCTGGCCGATCCGCCGCCTTACGACAGCGCGCAGGCGGTGCTGGCCTATGGCGATGTCGCCCGCGCCGTGGCGCTGCGGCTGAAATATGGCCGCCGCATCGGCCTTGCCCGGCTGATCGCGAAGCAGATGGCGCGGCAGGTTCCGGCGGTGGGGGATGCTGTCATAGTGCCGGTGCCGCTGCATCGCTGGCGGCTCTGGTGGCGGGGCTTCAACCAGTCGGCGCTGATCGCCCGCCATCTGGCGCGGCTGACGGGCTTGCCGGTTGATAATCATGCCCTGCTACGCACCCGCCGGACCCGGCCTCTGCGTGGCATGACTCCGGAAATGCGGGCCAGGGCGGTGCGCGGGGCCTTTGCCCTGGCGGCGGATCATCGCCTGAAGGGGCGCGCGGTGCTGCTGATCGACGATGTGCATACCAGCGGCGCGACGGCGGCGGCTTGCGCCCGGACGCTGAAACGGGGCGGCGCGGCGAGCGTTCACCTGCTGTGCTGGGCGCGGGTTCTGCCGGACGGCATCGATTGACAAATAGCCGCCGAACCACAATTTCGGCGATGAGGAGTAAAACATGGCGAAGGTCGAAATCTATACCAAGGCCTGGTGCGGCTATTGCGCCAGGGCGAAGGCGCTGCTGAACGACAAGGGCGTGGCGTTCGAGGAATATGACGTCACCATGGGCGGGCCGAAGCGTCAGGAGATGCTGGACCGCGCCAATGGCGGGACGACGGTGCCGCAAATCTTCATCGACGGCCGGCATATCGGCGGCAGCGACGATCTGGCGGCGCTGGATCGCCAGGGCGAGCTCGACGCGTTGCTGGGAGCATAGGCGGGGTGCGCGCCGCCATCTTCCAGATGACCAGCGGGATTGACCCCGCTGCCAACGCCGCTGCCATCGCGGAGATGGCCGCGCGCGCCAGGGGAGAGGGGGCGGATATGCTCTTCACCCCCGAAATGGCGGGCTATCTGGACCGCGACCGGCAGCGGGCGGCGGCGACATTGCGGTCGGAGGCGGATGATCGGGTATTGGCCGCCGTGCGGGAGGCGGCGGCGAAACAGGGCTTGTGGGTGCATCTCGGTTCCCTGCCGTTGAAGGATGAGCGCACCGACGGCCGCTGGGCCAATCGCAGCTTCATGATCGACGATAGCGGCGAAATCCGCGCCCGCTACGACAAGATCCACCTGTTCGACGTCGATCTGGCGACCGGCGAAAGCTGGCGCGAATCGTCGGTCTATGGGCCGGGCGAGCAGGTCGTCGCGGTCGATACCCCCTGGGCGCGGATGGGTCTGTCGGTCTGCTACGACATGCGCTTTCCCGATCTCTACCGGTCGCTCACCAATGCGGGCGCGACGGTGCTGCTGACGCCCGCCGCCTTCACCGTGCCGACCGGCAAGGCGCACTGGCACATATTGCTGCGGGCGCGCGCGATCGAGGCGGGCTGCTTCGTCATCGCCGCCGCCCAGACCGGCCATCATGCCGACGGCCGCGACACCTATGGGCACAGCCTGATCGCCGACCCATGGGGGGACATCGTGCTGGAGATGGGCGAACAGGCGGGTCTGGCTCTTGCGGATGTCGACCTGTCGCGCATAGAGGAGGTGCGCGGTCGGGTGCCTGCGCTCGCCAACCGGCGATCATTGCCCATGGATGTGACAGTGTCGTGATCGTTTTCGACCTCAAATGCGAATCCCAAGGCCATGTGTTCGAGGCGTGGTTCGGTTCCAGCGCCGATTATGAGGATCAGAAGGCGCGGGGCCTGCTGTCCTGCCCGCTGTGCGGCGACGGACATGTGGGCAAGGCCGTGATGGCCCCCGCCGTCGCGCCGAAGGGCAACAGCCGTCCGGAAACCATGCCGCAGGTTGCATCGTCGGGCGACGCGTCCATCATCATGGGCGCGGGCGAGGAAGCGAAGATGCGCGAACTGGTGCTCGCGCTGGCGAAGGCGCAGCAAAAGGCGCTGGAGGATTCAACCTGGGTCGGGCGCGGCTTTGCCGAACAGGCCCGCGCCATGCATTATGGCGAGCAGGATCGGGTCAGCATCCACGGCGAAGTCGCGCTCAGCGAGGCGCGGGCGCTGATCGCGGAGGGGGTGGAGGTCGCGCCCCTGCCTTTTCCGGTGGTTCCCCCCGAAGCGAAGAATTGACCGCGCCCCTTTCCCGCAATAGAGCCGTCACCGGGCACCCGTAGCTCAGCAGGATAGAGCATCAGATTCCTAATCTGAGGGCCATGGGTTCGAATCCCGTCGGGTGCACCATTTCTCTTTTTTGGCCCTCAAGCGCCGGGCGGCCTTGCGAACCCTATCGGGTTCGAGGCGAGGCGACGTCCCTATTCGCGCCCGGCGCGAATGGCGGCGCCCCCGGCAAAGGGGGTGATGGCGACCAGCAGCAGGGATGCCGCGCCCAGGAATTTGAGGGCCGCGCCGCTGCCGTCGCCCAATGTCCCCGCGCCGAAGATCAGCAACGGCACGGCCAGCGGCAAGGCCAGCAGCCCCGCCAGCGCGCCGCTCGACCGCAGCCCTGCCGTCAGCGTCGCCACCAGCAGCCCCAGTGCCGCCAGCGCGGGCGTGCCGATCAGCAATCCCGCCTCCAGCAGGCCGATGGTCGTCCCGTCCAGCTTCAGAAGCGCGGCGGCGGGCAGGGTGGCGATCATCAGCGCGGGGCCGAAGCCCAGCCAATGGGCAATCAGCCGCGCCAGCACGACCATCTCCTCCCCAATGCCGCGCAGGGCGATCTGGTCGAGCATGCCCGCATCCCGGTCCGGCGCGACCAGCCGGTCGACCGGCAGCAGGCTGGCGAGCAGCGCTGCGATCCACAGCATGCCGCCGCCGGTCCGCCGCAACAGCGCCGCGTTGGGGCCGACGGCGAAGGGATAGAGGCTGGCGACCAGCAAGAGGAAGGCGACGGGCAGCCACAGCCCGGCGGATTGCCAGGATTGCCGCAAATCCCGGATCGCCAAAGTCAGGAGGATATTCACGCCTCCTCCTCCTCCGCCGCTATATAGTCCTGCATCGTCAGCACCACCGGCGTCGGCAGCGGCAGCGGCTGGTGCGACGCCGCCACGACGATGCCGCCCCCGGCCAGATGCGCCGCCACGGATGCGCCCAGCAGTTCCAGCGCCGCGTCGTCCAGCCCGTTGCCCGGCTCGTCCAGCAGCCAGATCGGCGCGCCGCCCGCGATCACCCGCGCCAGCGCCGCCCGCTTGCGCTGCCCGGTGGACAGCATGCGCACCGGCACCTGGCGGAGCGGCTCCAGCGCCATCGCCGCCATCGCCGCGTCCAGCGCGCCCGGCGGCGCCGCGTCCAGCCGCGCCCAGAAACCGAGCGCGGCGGCCAGCGGCTGTTCCATGTCCAGCGCCAGCCGCTCATCGGTCAGCGCGACCCGGCCATGCCGTTCCACCGTTCCGGTGGAGGCGCGCAGCAGACCGGCGCAGATGCGGATGAGGCTGGACTTGCCGATGCCGTTCGGTCCCTTCAGCAGCGCGCTGCCGCCCGGTTCCATGGCCAGGTCGACGCCGCGGAACAGCAGCCGTCCGCCGCGCGCGCAGGCGACGCCCGACAGGTGCAATCCCACCCGGCTCATAGGGTGACCATATCCTCCAGCACGTGCATGTCGAGGTCGGACAGGCCGAAATGATGGCCGATCTCATGCACCACCACATGGCTGATCAGCATGTCGAGCGGCACCCCGGTTTCCACCCATTCGTCCAGCAGCGGGCGGCGGTACAGATGCACGGTCGGGGGCAGGTCGCCGGTCTGCGCCGCTTCGCCCACCGGGCGGCCGGAATAAAGGCCGGTCAGGCCGAAGGGGTCGTCAATCTCCATTTCCTTGAGGATGGCGGGATCGGCGAATTCCTCCACGAACAGCACCACATTCGACAGGTGCGACCGGAACGGGTCCGGCAGGCGCGACAAGGCCGTCAGCGCCAGCTTTTCGATATCCTCGCGCGTCGGCGCAAATCGGGGCGGTTGACCGGCATCGTCCATAGGGAAGACATAAAGCATGTTCCGAATCGTCTGCAAACCGCCGACGCATCGGAAAATGGGTTAATGCCGCCGGAATCGGGCGGACAAAGGCAGGAAAGACGATGATCGCGAAACTGGATGGAGAGGAAAGGGCGCTGGCGCTCAGGGATCTGCCCGAATGGGCGGCCGTTCAGGAGCCGGACGGCATCCGCCGCCTGTTCACCTTCAAGGACTTCACCGCCGCCTTCGGCTTCATGACGCAGGTGGCGCTGCTGGCGGAAAAGGCGGACCATCATCCCGAATGGTCGAACGTTTACAACCGGGTCGACATCATATTGACGACGCATGATGCGGGCGGCCTGTCGCGCCGCGACATCGACCTGGCCACGCAGATCGACGCGCTATTGTGAGGCATTCCCCTCGATCCGCTCGTCATAGCCGCTGAGCGCGGACATGACCGCCGGATCATGGGCGTAGCGTTGCCGCAGCAGCGCCAGCCGGGTGTCCGTGCCGGTGCAAAGCGCCGCGATATTATCCTGCAGATAGGCGAGCCGCTCGGCGTCATAGGCTTCCTCGCCCCGGAAATGGTCGCACCCGTCGCGGTCGACCATGTAGCGGGTCACTTCGTCGGGAAAGGGATGGGGGTCGGCCGCGCCTTCGCCAGGCGGCAGGTCCGGGACATCGGCCGGGGGCGGGATGTCGACGGCCATGGGCTTCATCGGCGCCGTGCCGGGCGGATCGGCGGGCGCGCGTTCACGGCCGGACGCCACCTGCGCGCCGGGAAGGGTGGGATCGATGTCGGGAAGGATGGCGGGGGCCGATGTCGGGTCGCTGTACGCATCCGCCGTCATGGACGTATCGGGCAGGGCGGCCCGGCTGCCGGTTCCATCCCCCTTGCCCGTCCGCTCGCCGGGGCTTTGGGAACAACCGGCCAGCAGCGCCAGCATCACCATCGGCAACAGCGTCTTGCCTGCTTTCACCCGATCTCCTCTCGCAAGCTGGCGATCAGGTCGGCGGCATGGTCCAGCCGCTCTTCCTCCTCATCGAGGATCGCCAGAAAAGCGGTTCGCCTATAGCGATGCACCGCTTCCTGCGAAAGGCGGCTTGCTGCGGGCAATGCCGAAATCACGATATCCAGCAGTCGCTCCACCCCATGGAGCCGCCCCCAAAGATAATCATTCTCGCGATAGGCGCGGCTGAAGAAGGCGCCGAAATTGTTGAATTCAATGCCTTTCAGCATCGCTTCCGCCCCGCCGGGCCGGATCGCGACGCAATCCTCCGGCGAAATCCGGTCGACCTTGACCGGATCATATTCGTCCATCCCATGGCCTTGCAGCAGCGGCAGGGTGGCGATGTCGTAAAAGGGGAAGCCGAGATAGGCGAGCAGCATGGTCCGCCGCTCCGCCCTGGGCAGCGCCGCCAGCGCGTCGGCCAATATCATGTCGGCCGTTTCGTCCCGCTCGCGCAGGCCGCGCAGCCGCGCCACCGCCTCCAGCGCGGCGCCCGGATCATTGGGCACTTCCCGCGCCGCCGCCCGAATCTCTCCATTGTAGAAATCGATGCCCTCGCATTCGGTATAGTGCGACAGGGCGGCATAGATGGCGTCATGCATCTTCTGCACGACGGCGTCGTCCGTGGCGGCGTCCACCTCCAGCGTATCGGCCAACCGCCGCGCCAGGAAGCGCAGGCGGCGGATGCGGAAGGGCAGGTCGTGCTGGCGAAAGAAGCCGACGGGGGCGGAGGCGGGGCCGACATCCTCCGTCAACCGGTCCGCGCCGGTGGCCCGCACATGGCTCCACAGGGCCTGGCGGTAGCTTTCGCGCATCGGCGGGCTTTCCTCCCCACTCAGGCGGAACAGCAGGTCGGCCAGATCCTCCACGATTCCGGAGAGTTTCAGATGCCCATAAGCCGGGAAGGCGAAACCGGCGGAACTGGCCGCCCGCTGCTGCGCCTTGCCGCGCCAGGCGGAAAGCCGAGCGGGCGTGGGCCGGTCCAGGAACAGCATGCCGCCGATGGCGCTCTCCACCTCCGCCTCTATCCCCGGCCGCAGCGCGTTCAATATGCGCGCCATGCGCCGGATGCGGCCGCTGTGCCGGTCGATCGCCTCCAGATTGTCGCGGATCGGCTGTTCGCGGGGAATGTCGCTGAGTGCGCCGAAGATGGTGCGGAAGAAGCCGGGCAGCGGTGCATCCTCGCCGGAGGGAGCCTCCTCCGCCTCGCCCTGTCGGTTGAGCTGGATCGACCGGTGGCCGGGCTTGGGATCGATATAGACGAAGCGGCGGTCGACCTCCCGCCGGGAGGGGCGGTTCTTGAGCGCGCCGATGGCCTGGGCGAAGGGGGCGTTGGCCAGAACCGAACCGTCGATCAGCACGGCGTCCTCCGCCCGGCCCTTCGCGGCGTGGCGGGGCAGCGCCCGCTCCAGAAAGGCGTCCCGCGTCGGCCAGGCGCGATGGCGGCGCGTCAGCACGCGATCCAGTTCGCGCACGGTGAAGGGCGGGAAAGCGCCGGGGAAGCTGGCGGTGGCGCGGGCGGCGAACACCAGTTCGGCCGGATCGGCAAGGTTGCGCGAGCCGTTTCCACGGGCGCGAAAGCCGATGGAGAGGCGATGTTCCGTCTCCACCACTTGCGGCGGGCTGTTGAGGTTCAGGCTTTGCGGATGCCCCTCGAAATCGGTGACGGTGACGAACAGGTCCAGCGGATGGCCGGGGGGCAGCAGCGCGGGGCCGCGCCCGGTCGCCTCCATCGCGTCGAAGGCGTCCAGGATCATGGCGGTGAAAATCTCCCCGCCGAAGGGCGGCTCGAACCAGCGGGACCGGATGAAGTGGGACAGTTTGTGCCGCACCTCCTCCCGCGTGTCGGGGGCGACGGTGCGTTCGACCGTGTCGCCCGGATGCCGCGCCGCCATCCAGACGAGCGGCGTCGCCCAGAATTTGGTGATCCGCCGCGCCGGGCGGGCGTCGGGGTCCAGCAGCTTCTCTACATCGGCATTTTCCAGCCACATGTCGGTCAGCGGGTCCAGCGACTGGCCCGTCTCTATCGCCTGCGCCAGGAAGATGCCGTTGATGCCGCCCGCGCTGGCCCCGGCGATGATGTCCGGCATCACCCGCAATTTGACGCCGCAGGCCTTTTCCAGATCCTCCAGCAGCTTGCGATAGACCGCCTCGCTGCTGTCGCCTGGGGAGGGGACGCCGTCGTGGAAAGCCCGGCTGGCGCGGGCCAGATGCCAGATTTCCTTGGTGATGCCGTGCATGTAGACGGCCAGGCTGATCCCGCCATAGCAGACCAGTGCGAGCCTGAGTTCCCGCTCTTTCATGGGGTTGAGAGTTGCAGAGGGGGAGCCGATTGTCGAGAGGGCGTTTCCTTCCCCAGGGAGTCGTGCTCCTGCGAAGGCAGGAGTCCAGCTCCGCGCTTGCATGTGCAGTCGGAGGGCGGAACTGGGTTCCTGCCTTCGCAGGAACACGGCACATGAACCTTCACCTCAACGCAAACTCCGCCCAGATCGGCAGGTGGTCCGACGCCCGCCGCGCAGCCGCGCTTTCATGCACGCCGCAATCGACCAGCTTCAACTGCCCGCAATGCATGATCCGGTCGAGCCGCGCCACCGGCCGCCGCGCATGGAAGGACCGGCCGCAGGGTGCGAAGCTGTAATGGCGGGCGAAATCCGCCAGGCATCCGCGTTCCGCGCTCCATTCGTTGAGATCGCCCATCAGCACTGTGGGCATGGCGTCGCGTGAGGAAGCCGCATGGATCACCGCCGCCGCCTGCTTGCGCCGCCATAGCCCGGACAGGTCGAGATGCATGCCGAAGACGCGCAGGGAGGCCTTGTCCAGCGTCACCTCCGCCATGGTCGCGCCGCGCGGTTCCAGGCAGGGGAGGTGCAGCACGTCATGCGCGCCGACCTCCACATCCTTGCGCACCAATATGGCGTTGCCATGCCAGCCCATGGAATCGACATGCACGTTCAGCGGCACAGGCTTGTAGGGGCTGATGCTCTCCAGCAGCCAGGGCGGCAGCGCCGCCGACCGCACGCCGAAGCGTCGGTCCGCCTCCTGAAGGGCGATGATGTCGGCGTCGAGTTCGTTCAGCACGTCGATCACCCGTTCCGGTACCCGGCGGCGGTCAGTGCCTATGGCTTTGCGGATATTGTAGCTGGCGACGCGAACGGTCCTCATGGCGAAACAATGCGCCACTCCACGCCCGGTTTCCATGGGAAGATGCAAAGAGCAATTGTGTTCCGCATATGTTCTGATATGCGTGCGCCATGGCAAGAGCAAAGCGCAAATTCGTCTGTCAGCAATGCGGCACCGTTTCCGGCCGGTGGCAGGGGCAATGCGACGATTGCGGCGAATGGAACAGCATCGTCGAGGAAGCGGCGGAGACGATCTTTTCCGCCCGCCATGACCTGCATAGCGGGGGGCGTGCCCTGACGCTGGTGGGCCTGGACGACAAGGTCGAGCTGCCGCCGCGCACCACCACCGGCATCGCGGAATTCGACCGGGCGCTGGGGGGTGGAATCGTCTCCGGATCGGCGACCCTGATCGGCGGCGATCCGGGCATCGGCAAGTCGACGCTGCTGTTGCAGGCGGCCGCACGCATCGCTTCGGCCGGGCACAGCGTCGCCTATATCAGCGGGGAGGAGGTGGCGGATCAGGTCCGGCTGCGCGCCCAGCGCCTGGGCCTGGGCAATGCGCCGGTGCAACTGGCCAGCGCCACTTCCGTGCGCGATATTTTGACGACGCTGGGGGAGGGCGCGCCGCCAGCCCTGCTGATCATCGATTCGATCCAGACCATGCACAGCGACCTGATCGAGGGCGCGCCGGGCACGGTCAGCCAGGTGCGCGCTTCGTCGCAGGAACTGATCCGTTTCGCCAAGCAGCGCGGCACGGCGCTGATCCTGGTCGGCCATGTGACCAAGGACGGCAGCATCGCCGGTCCCCGCGTGCTGGAGCATATGGTCGACACGGTGCTGAGCTTCGAGGGCGAGCGCAGCCACCAATATCGCATCCTGCGCGCCATCAAGAACCGTTTCGGGGGCACGGACGAGATCGGGGTGTTTGCCATGGTGGCGGAGGGGCTGGAGGAGGTCGCCAACCCGTCCGCGCTGTTCCTTACCCATCGCGACGAGAATGTGACGGGCGCGACCGTCTTTCCAGCGCTGGAGGGTACGCGCCCGGTGCTGGTCGAAATTCAGGCGCTGGTGGTGCGGCTTTCCAGCGGCGCTACCCCTCGCCGCGCCGTGGTGGGGTGGGACAGCGGGCGTCTCGCCATGGTGCTGGCGGTGCTGGAGGCGCGGTGCGGCCTCAGCTTCTCGACCTGCGAAGTCTATCTGAACGTCGCGGGCGGCTATCGCCTGTCGGACCCAGCCGCCGACCTTGCCGTCGCCGCCGCGTTGATGTCGGCGCTCTCCGAACGTCCCGTGCCCGCCGATGTCGTCCTGTTCGGCGAAATCGCGTTGTCGGGGGAAATCCGCCCCGTGGCGCATGCGCCGCTGCGGTTGCGGGAAGCGGCCAAGCTGGGCTTTAACCGCGCCTTCGTCCCCGCCGCCGCTTCGGATGGGGTGAAGGGCATTTCGGTCAGCGGCTATCGCGCGCTCGCGCAACTTGTTGACCAGATGCTTGGGCGCGGATAGCCACGGCGCGATGAACGCGATCGATATTCTTGTCCTGCTGCTGATCGGCGGCTGCGCCATTTTCGGGCTGATGCGCGGTTTCGTGCAGGAAACCCTGTCGCTGATCGCCTGGGTGCTGGCGATCTTCGCGATCCGCCTGTTCCATGCATCGGTCACGGAAATGCTCGATGGCTTCGTCGGCACCACCAGCGGGGCGGCGGTGCTGGCCTTCGCGCTGGTGTTCGGCGTCACCTTCGGCGCGGGCAAGCTGCTCGCACACGCCATTGGCCGCCGCACCCGTCAGTCCGTCCTTGGTCCGGTCGACCGGGTGCTGGGCGCGGGGTTCGGCGCGGTGAAGGGGCTGATCGGCGCGACGCTGGTCTTTCTGGCGTTCAGCCTAGTCTACGATACTTTCTACGGCAGCGGGGCGCGGCGGCCGGACTGGCTTTCCGACGCCCGCACCTATCCGCTGCTGAACGCCAGCGGTCAGGCGATCAGCGAATTCGTCGCCGAACGCCGGGCGCGCAAGCCCGCCGAAGCGGAATAGCCCCCTTCAGCTATCGGAGATTTTCACCACGACCTTCCCGACGGCATCGCGGCTTCCCAGCCGGCCGATTGCCGCGCCGCCTTCGGCCAGGGTGTAGGTGCGATCGATCCGGGGCCTGATCCGCCCTTCGCCCCACCAGCGGAGCAGTTGTTCGATATGCTCGCGGTTCCTCGCCGGGTCGCGCTCCGTGAAGGCGCCCCAGAATACGCCCCTTATGTCGCAGGATTTCAGCAGCGTCAGGTTGAGCGGCGGTTTCGGAATGCCGGCGGGAAAGCCTATGACGAGATAGCGGCCCTCCCAGGCGATGCTGCGCAGCGCAGGCTCGCAATAATCGCCGCCCACCGGATCGTAGATGACGTCTGCGCCCTTCGGGCCGACGGCCTCCTTGAACGCCTGCGCCAGCGCCTTCGCGCCTTCCTTGTCGAACGGTCCCCGGCCGTAGATCAGCGTCCGGTCTGCGCCCGCCGCTTTGGCGGCTGCCGCCTTTTCCTCGCTGGAGACGGCGGCGACGACGACCGCGCCCATCGCCTTGCCCACCTCTATGGCGGAGAGGCCGATGCCTCCGGCCGCGCCCAGCACCAGCAATGTCTCGCCGGGTTTCAGCCCGCCGCGATCGGCCAGCGCGTAGATCGTCGTTCCATAGGTCAGGATGAGGGCGGCGCCCTCCGCCGCATCGCGGTCCGCGTCGATGCGGACCGCCCGCTCGACCTTCACGATGGCCTTTTCGGCAAGGCCGCCATAGGGCAGCACGGCGATCAGACGGTCTCCGGGCGACCAGCCCGTCACGCCGTCGCCCGCTTCCTCGACCACGCCGCTAATCTCGAATCCGGGGGCGAAGGGGCGCGGCGGACGGACCTGATATCTATCCTCGATCACCAGCACGTCGGGATAGTTGAGCGCGCAGGCGAGCACCCGCACGCGCAACTCGCCGGGGCCGGGCGCCGGGTCGGGCACGTCGCGCAGTTCAAGCGTATCGGGTCCGCCGGGATCGACCGAAAGAAGCGTCTTCATCTACAGCACCTCGAATAATCCCGCGGCGCCCATGCCGCCGCCGATGCACATCGTCACGACGACATGCTTCGCTCCGCGCTTCTTGCCCTCGATCAGGGCGTGGCCTACCATGCGCGCGCCCGACATGCCATAGGGATGGCCGATGGAGATCGCGCCGCCGCTGACGTTGAGCCTGTCGTCCGGAATCCCCAGCCGGTTCTGGCAATAGAGCAACTGAACGGCGAACGCCTCGTTCAATTCCCACAGGCCGATATCGTCGACATTGAGGCCGAAGCGCTTCAGCAGCTTGGGCACGGCGAAGACGGGACCGATGCCCATTTCGTCGGGTTCGGTGCCTGCGACCGCCATGCCGACATAGCGGCCGAGCGGGGTGAGGCCGTTCCGGGCCGCGACGCTCCCGTCGACGATGACGCATGCGGACGCGCCGTCGGACAGTTGGGAGGCGTTGCCCGCGGTGACCACGCCGCCTTCCACGACGGTCTTGAGGGCAGCCAGCCCCTCCGCCGTCGTGTCGGGGCGGTTGCCCTCATCCTTTTCCAGCGTGACCTCCCGGTAGGAAATCTCCCCCGTCGCCTTGTCGGCCACCGCCATGGTCGCGGTGACGGGAATGATCTCCTGGTCGAAGGCGCCCTCCTGCTGGGCCTTCGCGGTCAGTTGCTGGGAGCGCAGGCCATAGGCGTCCTGCCGCTCGCGCGGAATGCCGTAGCGCTTCGCCACGATCTCCGCCGTCTGGAGCATCGGCATGTAGATGTCGGGGTGCATGGCCAGCAATTCCGGGTCCGGGGCGACGCGCATATCCGGCGTCTGGACCATGGAGATGGATTCGACGCCCCCGGCCACGACCACGTCCATCCGGTCGACGATCACCTGCTTGGCGGCGGTGGCGATGGCCATCAGGCCCGACGAACATTGCCGGTCCATCGTCATGCCCGCGACGGTGACGGGCAGGCCGGCCCGCAGCGCGGCGGTGCGTCCGACGCTGTGCTGGACGCCCTGCGGCAGGGCGGCGCCCAGGATGCAGTCGTCAATCTCGTCCGGCGCGACGCCTGCCCGCTGGACGGCGGCGCGAATGGCATGGGCGGCGAGCGTGGGCGAAGGCGTGGCGTTGAAAGCGCCGCGATAGGCGCGGCCGATCGGTGTCCGGGCGGTCGAAACGATAAGGGCGTCGCGCATGGGATTCTCCTGTGAGAGAAGGGGGTTCAGATCGTGAAAATAATGTGCCAGGTCGCGATCAGGGCCGGCTTTTCCTGGCCCTCGATCTCGACGGTCATATCCCGTGTTTGCTGAAATTGTCCGGGCGACCGCTGTTCGACGGACATGAGCTTCGACAGGGCGCGAATGCGGCTGCCCGAACGGACCGGGTGGATGAAGCGGACCCGGTCGAGCCCATAGTTGATGTTCATGCCCATGCCCGCCGCCGCCGGATCGGGGATCGACGTCAACAGATGCGGCAGCAGGGATAGCGTCAGGAAGCCGTGCGCGACCGTGCCGCCAAATGGCGTCTGCGCGGCGCGAACCGGGTCGATATGGATGAACTGGCGGTCCAGCGTCGCCTCCGCGAAGCCATCGATCATTTTCTGATCGACAGTCATCCAGTCCGAATGGCGGGCGACGCCGATTTCGGCATGCAGGGCGTCCAGCGGCGCGCTCATGCGAAGGCCTCGTCCGGCATGGTCCGCGTCAGATCGCCATGCTGGCCGACGATGCGCAGCCAGGCATCGGCCTGCGGCAATTCGCTTTCGAAGAAGAAGCGGCAGGCGAAGGAGATCCCGCTTTCCATCGCGGAATCGGCATGTCCCCGCGCATGCAGCGCCTGGTCGAGCCACAGCCAGGCCAACACGCCATGACCGAAGGCGCGCAGGAAGAGTGTCGCGTCGTCATAGGCTTCGGCGCCACCCAGGGCGCGCAGGCCCGCGACGACATCCTCCACATGCCGCCAATAATCCAGCAGCGCGGCGGCGGCGGAGGCCCATTCGGCCGTTTCCGCCGCCCGCCCGGCCGTGTCGCCGATCCGGTCGCGCAGCAGCGCCAGCGGGCGGCCGTCCGACAGCAATATCTTGCGGCCGAGCAGGTCGATCGCCTGTATGCCGGTCGTGCCTTCGTGAATGGGGTTCAGCCGGTTGTCGCGCCAAAGCTGTTCGACGTCGAAATCGCGGGTATAGCCATAGCCGCCATGGACCTGGATCGCGAGGTCGTTGGCGATCAGCCCGAATTCGGACGGCCAGCTCTTGGCGACGGGCGTCAGCAGCGCCAGCAATGTTTCGGCATCCTCGCCGCCCTGGTCCACCAGCTTCGCGCAATAGAGGCAGAGCGCCAGCGCCCCTTCGGCATAGGCCTTTTGCTGGAGCAGCATGCGCCGCACGTCGGGGTGGTTGAAAATGGGAATGGGCGCGCCGTTCCGGACGCCGACCGCCCGGCCCTGCATCCTTTCCCGCGCATAGCGGAGAGACTGGCGATAACCGCGATAGGCGAGGGCGGCGGCCCCCATGCCGACGGAGATGCGCGCCTCGTTCATCATCATGAACATCTGCGCCAGCCCCTGCCCCTCGCCGCCGACGCGCCAGCCCACCGCGCCTGCGCCCTCGCCGAAGTTGAGCAGGCAATTGGCGGTGCCGCGAAAGCCCATCTTGTGGTTCAGCCCGGCGACGGCCAGATCGTTGCGCGTCCCGTCCGGCAGCATCTTGGGAACGATGAACAGGGATATGCCCTTCGATCCTTCGGGCAGGCCGCCATCCTGCTGCGCGATCTTCGCCAGGACGAGGTGCACGATATTCTCGCTGATATTCTGGTCGCCTGCGGAAATCCACATCTTGTTGCCGGAAAGGCGATAGCGCGCGCCCAGTTCATCCTCGCCATCGGCGACGGCGCGGGTGCGGATGTCCCCCAGACTGGAGCCCGCCTGCGGTTCGGACAGGCACATGGTGCCGAACCAGCGGCCCTCTATCTGCGGCCGGGCGAAACGGTCGACCTGCGCGGGCGTGCCGAAGGCGGCGATCAACCGCGCATTGGCGGCGGTCAGCATCGGATAGCCCGCCGTCGACACGTTCGCCGCCGCAAAGCCCGCGTGGATCGCCAGCGACGCCGTGCAGGACAGGCCAAGACCGCCGAGTTCCTCCGGAAAGCTGGCGCCGAACAGGCCCATTTCGGCGTAGAGGGCCATCGCCTGATGGATGGCGGGCAGGACATGCACGCCGTCCGCCTCCAGCCGGGGTTCCTCTATATCGCCCTGCCGGTAATGGGGCAGGAAGGCTTCGGCCGCCAGACGCTGCGTGGCGTCGATCATCGCCATCAGCGTCTCGCGCTCTTCCGCGCTGCCCGTGTCCAGCCAGTCGAACAACTGGAAGGCGAGCAGGTCGCGGGACGGCAGCTTTTCCAGATCCGCGCTCACGCGGCGAGGCCCAGCGCGGTGAAGCGGGCGAGGTGATGATCCTCATCGCCCAATTGGTGGCCGATCATCGTTAGCCGCTTGGCATGGTGCGACAGCGGCAGTTCCCAGGTCATGCCGATGCCGCCATGCATCTGGATCGCTTCCTCGGCCACGATGGTGCCTGCGCGTCCTATCGTATATTTGGCGGCGGAGACGGCCCGTTCCCGCCGCTTCCGGTCGCCGCCGAGCGCATCCGCCGCATTGATCGCGGCCGAGCGGGCCTGTTCGATCTCCAGCGCGACGGTCGCCATGCGATGCTGGAGCGCCTGGAACTTGCCGATGGGCACGCCGAACTGCTTGCGGGTCCGCAGATAGTCGAGCGTGTCGCGCTTGAGCGCGTCCATGATCCCGACCGCTTCCCAGCACAGCGCGACGATGCCCGCCGCGACCGCATCCTCGATCAGCGCGAAGCCGTCCTCTGCGACGAGCGTCGCGGGCGCGTCCCTCAGAGTCACTTCGCCGCCCCGGCCGCCGTCGATCAGCGGATAGCCGCGAATGGAAAGGCCGGAAGATTTCGCGTCGACCAGGAACAGCCCGATGCCTTGTTCGCCCGAAGCGCCGCCGATGCGCGCCGATACCAGTATCTGGTCGGCCGCCTCCGCCTGCGGAACGACGCTCTTGGCGCCGGTCAGGGTCCAGCCGTCGCCGCTGCGTTCGGCGCGGGTCGCGACCTCCGTCAGGTCATAATGGCTCTGCGGCTCCTCATGGGCGAAGGCCAATATGGTGCTGCCGGAGATGATTTCGCCGATCAGTTCTTCCTGTCCCCCGGCCGAGGCCAGGGCGCGCCCCGCCATCAGGGCGCCCAGAAAGGGTTCGACGACCAGCGCCTTGCCCAATTGTTCGAACAGGGCGGCGATGTCGAAGCCGTCGCCGCCGAACCCGCCCGCATCCTCCGCGAACAGCGCGCCCACGACGCCCAGTTCGGCGAGCGCGGCCCATTGTTCCGGCGACCAGCCCGCTTCGGAGCCGCTGATCCGGTGCCGCGTCTCGATCGGATAGCGCTGCTGGAGATAGCGGCCGAGCGTGTCGGCCAGCATCCGCCGATCTTCACTATAGGAAAAGTCCATGATCAGAGCTCCAGAAGGGCTTTGGTGATGATCTCGCGCTGGACCTCGTTGGAGCCGCCGTAGATCGAGAGCTTGCGATTGTTGAAATAATGGGCCGACGCGGGCGCGGCATATTCGGGGCCGATGGGTTCGCCGTTGAACCCTTCGTCCAGCGCCTCCGACACGAAGGGCTGCGCATAGGGGCCGAGTGCGCGGCGGGCGAGGCTGGTGATTTCCTGCCGGATTTCGGTGCCCCGTATCTTGAGCATGGCGGTGAGTTCCATCGCCGCCATGCCTTCGCCCGCGCTGGCCAGCACGCGCAGGTTGGTGGTCTTCATATTTTCCAGGTCGATTTCCACCCTGGCGAGGCGGGCGGCGAACAGCGGGTCTTCCGCCAGCGGCCTGCCATTCTTGCGCTGGCTTTGCGCGATCTGCTTCAGATGGGCGAACGCCGCCATCGACGCGCCCACGCCCGCGATGTTGGTCCGTTCGTAGGTCAGCAGATATTTGGCGTAGGTCCAGCCCTTATTCTCCTCGCCCACCAGATTTTCGGCGGGAACGCGGACGTCGGTGAAGAAGACTTCGTTCACCTCATGCTCGCCGTCGAGCAGGATGATGGGGCGAACTTCCACGCCGGGCGTCTTCATGTCGATCAGCAGGAAGGATATGCCCTCCTGCTTCTTCCCCTCGGTCGAGGTGCGGACGAGGCAGAAGATCATGTCGGCATATTGGCCCAGCGTCGTCCAGGTCTTTTGCCCGTTGACGATATAATGGTCGCCGTCGGCATCCGTGCCGCGCACCGCGCTGGTCTTGAGGCTGGCAAGGTCCGACCCCGCGCCCGGTTCCGAATAGCCCTGGCACCACCAGTCGGTGCCGTCCAGAATGCGCGGAAGATAATGGCGCTTCTGCGCTTCGGAGCCATATTTGATAAGCACCGGCCCCAGCATGGACAGGCCGAAGGGGACGAGGCGCGGGGCATGCGCCAGGGCGGTTTCGACGTCGAAGATATGGGCCTGGGCCACGCTCCAGCCCGTTCCGCCATATTCTTTGGGCCAATGGGTCGCCAGCCAGCCGCGTTCGTGCAGGATGGCGTGCCATTCCTCGGCATCCTGCTTGGTCAGGCGCTTGCCGGTGCGCACCTTTCCGGAGATGCGGCTGGGCAATTTCTCCTTGAGGAACTGGCGCACCTCAGCGCGAAAAGCCTCTTCCTCCGGCGTGAAGCGAAGATCCATCAGATTTGCCTTTCAAGGATGGCGCGCCATTCAGGCGGCAGAGGGGCGGGACGCCGGTTCTGGCGATCCACATAGACATGCGTGAAATGGCCTTCGGCGGCCGCGTCCGGCATGTCCTTCCCGAACACGCCGAGATGATAGGTGACGCTGGACGATCCGATCTTCGCGACCGTCAGGCCGATTTCCACTGGCTGCGGAAAGGCGAGGGGGGCGGCGTAGCGGCAGCCGGTCTCGACCACCAGCCCGATCGGATCGCCCGATATGACGTCCAGCAGCCCCGCCTCCACCAGCCAGGCGTTCACCGCCGTGTCGAACCAGGCATAATAGACGGTGTTGTTGACATGGCCGTAGACGTCATTGTCATGCCAGCGCGTGGTGATCGGCGTCCAGTGCCGGTAGGCGGCGCGGGGCCGGGGCGGCGTCCGGCTCATGGCTGCCCCTGGTCGAAGCGGGCGCGCAGCACCTTCTTGTCGATCTTGCCGACGCTGGTCCTGGGCAACTGGTCGATCAGTTCGTAGCGGTCGAGCTTCGCGTAACGGGTGATCGCGCCCTCGGCTATTGCCGCCTCCACCGGTCTGTTGACCGCTTCCAGCGTCAGCGCCGTTCCGGGCTGAGCGACGACGACCGCCAGTGGCCTTTCGCCCCATTTGGCGTCGGGAATGGCGACCACCGCCGCTTCGGCCACGCCGTCGGCGGAGGCGACCAGTTCTTCGAGTTGGATGGAATCGATCCACTCCCCGCCGGATTTGATCACGTCCTTCAACCGGTCGCGAATGCGGATTTGCCCCAGCGCGTCTATCGTCGCGATATCCTGGGTGTGCATCCAGCCGCCGCGCCACAGCGCCTTCGACGCGGCGGTGTCGCCCGTATAGCAGCGCGTCAGCCAGGGCGCGCGCAGCACCAGTTCGCCCCGCGTCGTGCCGTCATGGGGCACGTCGTTCATCTCCTCATCGACGATGCGGGCGCTGACCAGCGGCGTCGGGATGCCGGATGCGGTCAGCATCGACAGAATCTCATCCTCGCTGGCGGGCGGCTGCCCGGTGGGGCTGAACGCCTTCGCGATCATGGGCGCCGTTTCCGACATGCCATATCCCGCCCCGACCTCCATGCCCAACTGTCGCGCCTTGGCGCACAGCGCCCTGGTCAGCGCGGCGCCGCCAATCGTCATCTTCCAGCCCTTCAGGTCGGCGCCGATCTGCTCCGCCGCCCGCAGGACCATTTCCAGGATGGTCGGGACGCAGTGCGAATAGGTGATATGATGGTCCATGCGCAGCCTGCAAATCAACTCAGGCTCGTAACGTCCGGGATAGACCTGCTTCAGTCCCAGCAGCGTGGCCATATAGGGCGCGCCCCAGGCATGGACGTGGAACATCGGCGTCAACGGCATGTAGACGTCGTCATAACCCATGCTCGGCGCGCCCGTGGACGCGCCGAACGGGGCCACAGCCGCCAGCGTATGCAGCACAAGCTGGCGGTGGGTGAAGCAGACCCCCTTCGGATTGCCCGTCGTGCCCGTGGTGTAGGATGTCGTCGCGACCGCATTCTCGTCGAAATCCTGGAACGGGAAATCGGGTGAGGCCTCGGCCGAAAGCGCTTCATATTCGCCGATGGCCCATTCGGGCAGGGCGCCCGCATCGCCATCCATGATCGCGATCACCGCCTTCACATCCGGCAATGTCGGCAGGATCGCCTCGACCATCGGGAAGAAATCGCGATGGACGATCATGATCTCCGCCTTCGCATGTTGCAGCGTATAGGCGATCTGCGCGGCTGGCAGGCGGATGTTCACCGTCTGCAAAACGGCGCCGAACATCGGCACCGCGAAATAGGCTTCCAGATAGCGATGGCTGTCCCAGTCCATCACCGCCACCGTCATGCCCTGCATCGCGCCCGCATTTTCCAGCAGGGAGGCGAGACGCCCGATCCGCTCGACAAATTCGCCGTATCCGTAACTCGACTGGTCACGATAGACGATTTGCCGGTCGCCCGTCTTTGCGACCACCCCGTCCAACAGATGGCGGATCGTCAGCGGAAATTCATAAACCTCCGCCACCGGTTCAACGAAGCGCAATGCCATGATGGTCCTCTCCCTTTATGATCGGCTCTGTGGCCGGGATCAGGCGTGGGCGTCTCGTTCGAGCGGACGGCCTTCCTTCGCGCACCGGGCGAGCAGCGGGGAAAGGGTGAATTCCGGCCCCAGCCTGTCGCGATAGCGCTCCAGCGCGTCCACGATCCTGTCGAGCCCGATCAGATCGGCCCAGAACATGGGGCCGCCCCTGTGCCTTGGCCAGCCATATCCGTAGTTCCAGACGATGTCGATGTCGGAGGCCCGCTGGGCGATGCCTTCCTCCAATATGTGGGCGCCTTCGTTCACCATCACGTAGAGCGTGCGGGTGACGATCTCCTCCTCCGAAATTGCGCGGGGGGAGACGCCTTCGCGGGCGCGGAAATCGTCGATGATCGCCTGCGCGGCGGGGGACGGCGCGGGGCGGCGGCGTTCGTCATAATCGTAGAAGCCCGCGCCGGTCTTCTGGCCCCAGCGGCCCGCCGCGTTGAGCGCGTCCCGAACGCTTTCGATGCGGTTGGGATCGCGATGCCAGCCGATGTCGACCCCGGCCAGGTCGATCATCTGAAGCGGCCCCATCGGCATGCCGAATTCCACGGAGACGCGGTCGACCTGCTCGGCCGTCGCCCCTTCCACCAGCATCGCGATGGCGCCGTTCAGGCGGGGCGACAGCATGCGGTTGCCGATGAAGCCGTAACAGACGCCCGACACGACCGGCACCTTGCCGATGCGGCGGCCGATGTCCATGCCGGTGGCCAGTACGTCGGGCGCGGTCTTCGCGCCTCGCACCACCTCGACCAGCTTCATGACGTTGGCGGGCGAGAAGAAGTGGAGGCCCAGCACATCCTGCGGCCTGCCCGTCGCCGAGGCGATCTCGTCGATGGAGAGATAGGAGGTGTTGGAAGCGAGCAGCGCGCCCGGCTTCGCGATGCCGTCGAGGCGCGCGAAGATTTCCTTCTTCACGTCCATATTCTCATAGACCGCCTCGATGATGAGGTCGCATTCCTTGAGCGCGTCGAAGTCGAGCGTCGGGCTGAGCAGGCCCATCGCCTTTTCGACCTGCGCCGTCGTCAGGCGGCCCTTGGCGGCGGTGGCTTCGTAATTTTTCCGGATCAGGCCCGTGCCCTTGTCCAGCGCCTCCTGCGCCATCTCCACGATGGTGACGGGGATGCCCGCCGACAGGAAATTCATGGAGATGCCGCCGCCCATCGTGCCAGCGCCGATCACGCCGACTTTGGCGATCGGGCGGCGCGCGACATCCTTGGGCAGGCCATCGACCTTGGCGGCGGCGCGCTCCGCGAAGAAGACGTGGCGCAGCGCCTTGGACTGGTCGCCGTTCATGAGCTGCGTGAACAGGGCGCGTTCCTTGAGCTGGCCCTGGTCTAGCGGCAGTTCGGTCGCCGCCTTGATCGCTTCGATGCATGCCTTGGGCGCGTCGAGCGCGCCGATCTTGCGCTTGTTGTTCTCGGCGAAGCGTTCGAAGACGTCGGCCGCGGCCGCTGCGTCCAGATCGCCCGTACGGCGCGGGCCGTCGACGGTGCGGGCGAAGGTGATGGCTTCCGCCGCGAGTTGGTCCTGCGCAGCCAGCTTGTCCACCAGACCCAGTTCCGCGCCCTTGGCTGCCGGGATGGGAGTGCCCGACACGATCATCTCAAGCGCCGCCTCGACCCCGATGAGGCGCGGAAGCCGCTGCGTCCCGCCCGCGCCGGGCAGCAGGCCCAGGCTCACTTCCGGCAGGCCGAGCTTCGTTTCCGGCGTCGCGATGCGGTAGTGGCAACCCAGCGCGACCTCCAGCCCGCCGCCCAGCGCCATCCCGTGGATCGCGGCGACGACCGGCTTGGCGCTGGCCTCTATCGCGTCCACGACCTGGGGCAGGCCGGGTTCGGCGAACGGCTTGCCGAATTCGGTGATGTCGGCGCCGCCCGAAAACAGCTTGCCGCCGCCCCGGATCACGATGGCCTTCACCGCCGGATCGGCCTGCGCGCCGGCGATGGCCTGGGCCAGCCCCTGACGAACGCCGATGCCGAGCGCGTTCACCGGGGGATTGTTCATCACGATTTCAAGCACGTCGCCGTGAAGTTGGGTGTCGATCATGGAAGCCTCTTGTCAGAATGTCGTATCGCGGGGCGTGTACCCGGCTGGAAAGCGAAGGGGTGACGGGCGGTCATCCCCGACCGGCGTGAGGCCGGGAAAACGGGTATTCGTCAAAGGCCGCCCTTGATGGTGGAGCCGCCGTCGACCACCAGCCCCTGGCCGGTCATATAGGCCGATGCCCTGGACGCGAGGAAAACGGCGGTGCCTGCGATCTCCTCCGGCTCCCCGATGCGGCCGAGCGGCGTCGCCCGTTGCAGCGCCGCCTCCGCCTTCGGGTCTTCCCAGAGGGCGCGGGCGAAATCGGTGCGGATGACGCCCGGCGCGATGGCGTTGATGCGGACATTATGGGGGCCGAATTCGATGGCGAGGTTGCGCACGAGCTGGAAGTCGGCCGCCTTGGAAACATTATAAGCGCCGATCACGTCCGAACCGATCAGCCCGCCAATGGAGGAGATGATGATGATCGCGCCGTCGCGCCGCGCAATCATCTCCGGCGAGACCATCGATATCAGCCAGTGATTGGCGAGGACATTATTGTCGAATATCTTGCGGAACTGTTCGTCGCTGATCCCCGCCATCGGGCCGTAATAGGGATTGGAGGCGGCGTTGCAGACAAGCAGGTCGATCCGGCCCAGCCGTTCCCGCGTCTCCGCGACCATCGCCTCCAGCGCGGCCTTGTCCGAGATGCTGGCAGCTATGGCGATCGCCCGTTCCTCCCCATGGGTGGCGTTGATGGCGTCGGCGACCTCCTGACAGGCCGCCTGCTTGCGGCTGGAGATCACGACGCGCGCCCCGGCCGCCGCATAGGCCTCCGCAATGGCGCGACCGATGCCGCGTGAAGAGCCGGTGACGATGGCGACCTTACCGGTCAGATCGAACAGGTTCATGCGAATATCTTCTCCTGGTGGTGAGGGGGCGCCTGCCTTGCCTATTTCGGTCCGGGCGTCGCGGTCGGATGCTTCAGCTTCTCGGTCATGACGCGCCTGCTCCCCCTGTCCGTCCAGCCCTGGGTCTTGAACATACCCATGATTCGAAAACCTCGATTTCAATCCCTCATATCGCCGCCAATGTCCACAATTAAGTGGATCGCGGGAAATATGCGATGGACGATGAGCCGCCGCTCTCTTGACCTGATATTTGAATTCGGCCTTCGCCAGTGGCGGGACGGGTTGCGGCCCGGCGGGGACGGCCGCCGGTTAAGCCATGAGGATGGCAGGGCCGGGTCGATCCCGAATTGAGGAGTTTACGGCCTGGGCCGCGTCTGGATGTTCATCGCCGGTCGCCCGGCGCATGACTGCCGTCAGCTACGGCCGTGGATCGAGAATTCCGACATGGTTTGGATGAGCGTTTCGATCCCCTCATCGCCCCTTTCCAGCGTGTCGTTCAATGCCCGTTCCACGATATCCGACACGAAATGGGATGGCCCCGCATAGGCGAGGGACCAGGTGACGAAGCGCCGATGGGCATATTCGCCCCAGGCGATGGTCCGCACATCCTCATGCCGGGAATCCCGCAGGATACTGGCCTTGAGTTCCTCAATCGCGGCGGACGTTCCCTCTATATATTGGGCGAAGCGGCGGCCGGTGAACAGCAGCGAGCCCGTCACTTGCAGCGAACGGTTGCGGGGGATGGAGACGGCGACGATATCCCGGATGCGCTCTTCGGCGTCGATCGAATCCAACCGGCTAGTGCTGATATAGGACCATCGCGCGAGCATGAAAGCGATGTCGCCGATTGTTGTGCAAAAGTAAAGTTATTCGCAACCAGTAACCCGTAAAGGGCGGGACGCAAGATGGGACTGGAAATGCGCCCCGCCCATAGGGTAGGCCGCCTTGATTGGGGGAGCGGCCGCAGACGATATTAGAGAATGATGGTTAATGCGGATATTCGGCCCATTACCGTAAAATTACTTATCGCCTCCCTAACTGGGGGGTAAGGCGCGGCTTTTATGGGGTTTTTCCGATTTGCGGGGAAGCTGTATGGCCGATCAAATAAGCAAGTTACCGGATGACGAAGGCGGGGTAATGGAAAAGCGGCGTCATCCGCGACAGACTGTGTTCAAGACAGCATTGCTCTATCCTGTGCTGGAGGAAGCGAACCTTTCCGTCGACAATATTTCGCGCGCGGGGCTAAGCGGCCGGTGCGCCGTGTCGCTGGGTTTGCATCAGCAGGTCCATGTGAGTTTCGACGAGGCGAGTTTCCGGACGGCCGAGGTCCGCTGGATCAACGGTTCCCGGTGCGGCCTTCTGCTGGAGGAAGCATTGCCCTGGGTTCCAGGCGAGGAACCCGACGCGAACGCCGCGCCGGAAAAATATGAGCCGCGCGGTCAGCGCCTGACCGTCAATTTCTTCGCGACCCTGGTGACGTCGGCCCCCGTTTCGATCGGCACGATCCGCAACATGTCGCTGGAAGGAATGATGATCGAGGTCGGCGGCGGCGTGAGCGAGGGAACGCGGTTGCTGGTGAAAACCAGGGGGCAGGACGTGCGGATGGGGCGGGTTCAATGGGCGAGCGGCGGGATGATCGGGGTCTTCTTTGAACCGCGCCGCGCGGCCGCCGACTGACCGGACGAAAAAAAGAATCGATAACGAAACCATTTCGCGTCCCGTGCGTTGGAGGGGGCGTTGGCGGAAGGTGTAGCGTCGGCAATTGACTATGAAACCAGCATGCCCAGTCTATATCGTCGATCACGACAGCAAGACGCGCCAATATCTGGTGGGCGCCTTGCGGCGGGAGGGGTTTGAGCCGACCCCCTTTTCCTGCGGCGCCGACTTTGTGGGATCGCTGGATTTTCTGGCCCCTGGCATTGCGCTGCTGGAACTGCGCCTTTCGGACAGGGATGGCATGGCGGTGCAGGAGGAGATTTTGTCCCGCAGGCTGGACATCCCCCTGATCATGATGAGCATGTCGAGCGACATTCCCACGGCGGTGGACGTCATCAAGCGGGGAGCGGTGGATTTTCTGGAAAAGCCTTTCGCGGACAGCGTGCTTTTCAAGATGCTCGCCAATGTCCAGCCCGTTCTGGAGCAGCGGATCGAAATTCAGCGGCGAAGGGATGTCGCGGCGGCGCAACTGGAAAGCCTGACGAAAAGGGAGCGGGACGTCGTGCGGGCGCTGGGTTCCAACAGCAGCAATCGCGATGTCGCGGACGCGCTGCAAATCAGCGTCAGGACGGTCGAAATGCACCGCGCCAGCATCATGAAGAAATTCGGCGTGAAGAAATTTTCGGAAATCATCCTTGCCCTTCCGGAGTCGGGATTGCCGCGATCTTGAACTGAATGAATGAACGGTCTGCCATCATTCGATATGAGTTGGATTGGTCATGACGAAAATCGATGTTCCCAGCCCATTCGGGCAGGGAATTGTCAAAAAGAAATGGACCGACCTCAGAGATTCGTCTGACAATCAATCATCGCCCATGTTCAGGCCATGGTTAACATCGAAAAAACCAAAAAAAGACAAGGCCCTCTATGGCGAGGAATATGACGAATATTTCAAGTCGAAAGAGGAATGCGAACGGATAATTGACCGGTATAAGCGGATACAGGAAGCCTTCAAGGCTGCGGCGAAGGACGGCGAGGTGGACCGCTTATGCTGATTCAGATTCCCTGTCGGGAAATCGTCTGGGTTGGATCGACATTCAGTTTAAAAATATGAGGAACGATTTGGAATGAAGCTCGCGCCAATCGTACGAAATGGCTGAATGTCGATTGGTCCTAGGCAGCGTGGACAAATTCAAAACTTGCCGGACGGAGTGATTTGTTTGGTTAGCCGACCTATCCTATTCCTCCCCATCGAGAGATGGGGAGGGTCGAAGAGAGGCACGTGACTCTCTTCGACGGCCGAAGGCTGGTGGAGGGGAAGGGGGCACGACCTCCGAATCTTCCCCTCCACCATCGGCTGCGCCGACGGTCCCCCTCCCCACGCTGCGCGTAGGGAGGAATTGATGTCCGCTATTGGGCATTTTCCGACAGTCCGGAATTTGTCCACGCGGCCTAATGCTGCGCCACAAGAGCCGAGGAGGCAGGGAAGCGCCATCCGTCGATCCGGCCGGTCGACAGCAGCGGTCGCCAGTGACCCGGCGGCGTCCATGCCACGGGCATGTCGCTGAGATTGAAGACGCAGAGCAGCCGTTCGTCCCCCTGAACCCGTTCGAACGCCAGCAATTCCCGCGGCGTTTTCAGAAAGTCGATCGCCCCCACGCGCAGGGCAGGCGACCCGTTGCGCAGCGCCAGCACCCGCCGCGTCCAGTGCAGCAGCGAATCCGGTCGCGCCTCCTGCACATCCACGGCGAGCGTCCGATGCGCTTCCCCGACCGGCAACCATGGCCTGGCCTGCGAAAAGCCCAGATAGGGCGCATCCGACCGCCAGGGCATCGGCGTTCGCGCCCCGTCGCGGGAGAGGGTCAGCGGCCAGTTGGCGATGGCTTCCGGATCCTGCAGATCCTCGAACGCGATATCGACCTGCGGCAGGCCCAGTTCCTCGCCATAATAGAGGAAGATATTGCCGCGCAGACAGGCGAGCAGCAGCATCTTCATCCGGCAAAAGGCTTCCGGGTCCGCCCCCTTGGCCCAGCGCGACACCGCACGCGGCGCGTCGTGATTTTCGAACGCCCAGCTCGGCCAGCCCGCGCCGGTTTCGCAGGGCCATTTGACGAGCGCTGTCCTCAGAAATTCAGCGGTCAGTTCCGGCGCATAGAGGAAATCGAATCCATAGGCCGTGTTCAGCCTGTCTTCGCCCTGCGTGAAGGCCTTCATCTCCATATCGCTGTTCGAGCCGCCGACTTCGGCCACGGTGAAGCGGTCCTGATATTCATCGAACAGTCGCCGCACCTTTTCCAGGAAGAGCGGAATGTCCGGATGGCTCTGGCTGTATTTCTTGATCTGGAAGTCGAAGGGACGGGTGCGCAGCGTGCCGTCGTCCGGCGCGGGCGGATTGTCGCGCAGTCTGGGATCGTGCATTGCATGGTTGATCGCGTCGATGCGGAAGCCGTCCACGCCCCGGTCCAGCCAGAAACGGATGATGTCGAACACGCTGTCCTGCACGTCGGGACGATGCAGATGCAATTGCGGCTGCTCGCGCAGAAACTGGTGCATATAATATTGGCGGCGCCGCGCGTCCCAGGTCCAGGCCGGGCCGCCGAACACCGACTGCCAGTTGTTGGGCGGGGAGCCGTCCGGCTTGGGATCGGCCCAGACATACCAGTCGGCCTTGGCATTGTCGCGGCTGGAGCGGCTTTCGACGAACCAGCCATGCTCGTCCGATGTATGCGCCCAGACCTGATCGATGACGATGCGCAGGCCGAGGCGATGCGCCTGCGCCACCAGCGCGTCGAAATCATCCAGCGTGCCGAATATAGGGTCGACATCGCAATAATCCGACACGTCATAGCCGAAATCGCGCATCGGGCTTTTGAAGAAGGGCGACAGCCAGATCGCATCCACGCCCAGCGACGCCACATAGGGAAGATGGGCGGTGATGCCCCTCAGGTCGCCGATGCCGTCGCCGTTGGAGTCCGCGAAGCTGCGCGGATAGATCTGGTAGATGGCGGCGCCGCGCCACCAGGGGAGGGTCGTGTCGGTCATTGCGGGACGGCGCTCCGGGCTTTTGTCGTCGCATCCTTCTGGCTTGATTGCAGCGGCTTTCATAGGGGTCTTGATCGGTGTGCGTCCGGAGCGCGAAAGCGCGGTTCCGTCAGTCGACAGCAATGCTCATTTCACGATGATCTCGACCTTTTCCAGCGTCCCGTTGAACCGGCTGGCCGCACTGTCATAGGCGGCCGGATCGACCGGACTCACCAGATCCATGCCCACGTCGAAATCCTCGCTATGCGACACCACCTGCGCGAATGTGCGCTCGACCCGCCCCTGCGCCACCGCCTTGCCGTCGACGGTCAGCGTGACATTGGCCCCACCGGTCGGCACATCCTTGTCCATCGCGAAGTCCAGCCCGATCGCATGCGCGCCTGCCGTCACGGGAACCGCGCCCACGATGCGGGTCATATGCGCGGGCGTCAGATTATAGGTGAAGGCAATCCGCCCGCGATCGAAGAACAGGCTATAGCCGCCGAAACGTCCGCCATGCGCGATGATGACGCCCCTGGCCCCTTCGGCCGGGACGCCGATCCTGGCGGTCGCGGCGAAGGATCGTCCCACCAGAGCCGGCGCCGCGCTTTCCGGAATATGGCTGACCGGCGCGTTGTAGCTGAACATGGTCCGTCCCTCATTGGGATCGGGCCGTCCCTTCTGCCCGCCTTCGCTGCCATGGATCGGCAATATGTTGGACAGCGCCGCCTCCGCCCAGAATAGTTGCTTCAGCGCCTCCAGTTTCTGCGGATTGGCCGATGCGACATCATGCGCCTGGCTGAAGTCGCGGCGGACGTCGTAAAGCTGCCACTGCCGCTGATCCAGCGGTACGGGCTTGGGCGGCGTCCTTTCCCACGGTGTCGCCATCGGCGCGGTCGCGGCCACCCAGCCATCCTTGTAGATGCTCAGATTCTGCGCCATGGCCGCCACCTGAACCGTGCGGCGGGAGGGCGCGTCCTTCGCCTGAAAACTATAGGCCATGCTAATCCCGGTGATCGGCTGTTGCGGCACGCCGTCCAATATTTCCGGCGCCTTCACCCCCGCAGCCTCCAGCACGGTCGGCATGATGTCGCTGACATGGTGGAACTGGCTGCGCAGGCCGCCCGCATCCTTGATATGCCCCGGCCAGGCCATCACCATGCCGTTGCGCGTGCCCCCGAAATGCGACCCGTAGCGCTTCGCCCAGGGGAAGGGCGCATTCATCGCCCAGCCCCAGCCGCCCGGCATCAGATTATAGGCGGTCTTCGTCCCGATCTCATCGATATGGGCGAGCGCATAGGCCGGGTCTTCCCTGACCCCGCTCAGCGCCGACTGTTCGAACAGCTTGCCGTCGAAACTGCCCTCCGCGCTCGCGCCATTGTCGCCCTGGATGTAGATGATGAGGGTGTTGTCCAACTCGCCATTGTCGCGCAGCTTCTGGATCACCCGCCCGATCTGCGCGTCGGCATAGGCCAGGGAGGCCGCATAAGCCTCCATATAACGGGCATAAAGCCGCTTCTGATCCGGCGTCAGGCTGTCCCAGCGCGGCAGCGTGCCGGGATGTGGTGCATCGTCGGTCCCGGCCGGAATGACGCCCAGCTTCTTCTGTTGCGCCACCGTCCCGGCCCGCAGCACGTCCCAGCCCGCGTCGAATTTTCCCCGGAATTTCGCCAGCCAGTCGGCGGGCGGCATGTTGGGCGCATGGGCGGTGCCGGTGGCGTAATAGAGCAGGAAAGGCTTGTCGGGGGCGGCGGCATGCTGGCTGTCGATCCACGCCATGGCATGATCGGCCAAGTCCCGCTCCAGATGATAGTCCGGATCGGCGGGCGGGGAGACGGGGTTGGTGTTTTCAACCAGATTGGGTTCCGCCATGCTGCTGTCGGCGCCCAGGAAGCCGTAAAAATATTCGAAGCCCAATCCGGTCGGCCAGCGGTCGAAAGGCCCGGCGCGGCTCATTTCCCATTCGGGGGTTACATGCCCCTTGCCGATCATGGCGGTGTTATAGCCATTTTCCTTCAATATCTGCGCCATGGTGCCCGCGCTTTTGGGGATGACGCTGTTATAGCCGTCATAGCCGGTCGCCCAGTTGGCGACATAGCCCATGCCCACCGCCTGCGGATTGCGTCCCGTCAGCAGCGACGCCCGCGTGGGCGAGCAGATGGCGGTCGTGTTGAACTGATTATAACGCAGTCCGGCCTTCGCCAGCGCGTCGAAGGTCGGCGTCGGCACCGGCCCGCCGAAGGTGCTGCTGGACCCGAAGCCCACATCGTCGGTCATGATCAGTAGGATGTTGGGCGCCCCCCTGGCGGCGCGTACCGGTTGCGGCCAGACGGGCGGCGAGGATTCGGCGGGGGTGCGGCCATAGACCTTCTGCACGGGCGCATCCTGCGCGGCGACGGACGACAGGGGGAATGCCAGCAAGGGAAGGGCGGAGATCGCCCGCCGGAAAAATGCAGCCGATAAGCGGGCGGACGGCATGGGCTCTCCTTCTCGTGAGGATGTTTCAATATTCTCCTATAGTGCAAATTTCATATGGATGCCGATGAGGGGTGTCAAGCGGCATGGGGCTTCTTCTCCCTACCGTGCGGCTATGGCCTTGGGCTGGGGCAGGGGCGGCGCTCCGGTTCCCAAGGTCGCCAGATATTTGATCACCGCCGCCCGATCCTCCGGCCTGCGCAATCCCGCGAAGCTCATCTTCGTTCCCGGCACCACCCGCCCCGGCGAGCCGAGGAAGGCGAACAGGGCCTCATAATCCCAGCTCCCCTTATGCGCCTGCATGGCGGGGGAATAGGCGAAGCCAGCATGGCTCGCCACCGGCCGCCCAACAACGCCCCACAGGTTCGGCCCGATGCGATTGACCCCGCCCTGCGTGAAGTCATGACAACTCATGCAAAGCTGTATCTTCTGCTTCCCCGCCCCCGCATCCGCACTGGCGAGCAGGCTGCCCAGATCAGGCGGCGGAGCGGCCGCCACAGCGCCACCAGCCGCGCCCGGCGCCGGAGCCTTCCCCCGCATGGCCCGCTGATAGGCGATCACCCGGCTGCCTTCCCCCGGCTCATTGAAACTGGCGGGCCAGTCGCGCTGGACGGAGGCCATGTCCACACGCGGCGGCATCTCCTCCATCGGCTGATAGGCCAATTGCCCCGGCCTCACCCGCGTATAGAGCTTGTCGCTGAACCACCCCAGGCTCAACACCGTCACCGCCGCCCCGGCAATGCACAAGCCCACCGCCATTCCGCGCATCCGGCCCATGGCTCAACCCCCTCCGCCCAGGAAGATGGCGCGGGTCCAGAAGGCGTAATTCGCCTCGATCGTCATGATCCGCACCAGCACCAGCAGAACCAGCGGCGGCACCAATATCGCATAGATCAGCGACAGCCGCTCCCACGCCAGATGCATGAAGATCGACAGGATCAACCCCGCCTTCAACAGCATGAAGAGGATGATCAGCGTCCAGCGCACGATCCCCTGAACATGCATGTAATCGACCAGATAGGACATGGCGCTGAGCAGGAACAGCAGCCCCCAGACCTTCATGTAAAGGCTGACCGGATGTTGCTGGCCCTCATGGGCGGCGGAAATATCGTCCTGCATGACGGCCCTCACCAGAGATAGAAAAAGGCGAAGATGAACACCCAGACCAGATCGACGAAATGCCAGTAAAGCCCGGCAATCTCGACCGCGCTATAATCGCCCGACTTGTCATAATGGCCCCGCGCCACCTTGGACGCGATGATCAGCAGCAGGATGACGCCGCAGGTGACGTGCAGCCCATGAAAGCCGGTGATCATGAAGAAAGCGGCACCGAATTGCGGCGCGCCCATCGGATTGCTCCAGGGGCGCACGCCTTCCTCGAAGATCAGCTTGCTCCATTCGAAGGCCTGCATGCCCAGGAAGGTCAGGCCGAACAAAGCCGTCAACAGCATCAGCGCCGTCGTTTTCCGCCGGTCGCGCTGATAGCCGAAATTGACGGCCATCGCCATGGTGCCGCTGGAACTGATCAGGGCAAAGGTCATGATCGCGATCAGGACGAGCGGAATGTCCTGCCCGCCGATATTCAGCGCGAATACTTCCGCCGTATTGGGCCATGGCAGAGTAGCCGACGCCCGGACCGTCATATAACCGGTTAAAAAGCAGGAGAAGATGAAAGTATCGCTCAGCAGGAAAATCCACATCATCGCCTTGCCCCAATGGGTATGGCGGAACACTTCCTGATCGGCGGACCAGTCGGCCGCGATCTCCCGCAGGGTAGGAGCGATGACTTCCCTATCTATGCCTTGAGCCATGGCGAAACATCCCTCAAGTCGACAGCAGCAGAGCGGCCAGAACCAGCCAGATGACCAACAGAAAATGCCAATAGAGGGCGCACAGGGCGATATTGCGCATGTTCGCCGCCGCCAATGCCCGCCCGGCGGCAAACAGGCCGCCGACGATGTGCAGCCCATGCAGGGCCGTCAGCAGATAGAAGAAGGCATTGGCCGGATTGCCCGACAGAGCATAGCCCGCCGCCTGATAATGGTTCCAGAGCAGCAATTGCCCGCCCAGAAACAGCGCCCCCAGCACCGCCCCGAACGCCGCCGCGCTAACCATCCGCTTCCGCCGCGCCACTTCCCACGCGACGCTGCTTGCCGCCAGCACTAGCGTATTGATCCACAGCAGCGGCGGATCGGGCATCGGCTTCCAGTCATGCTCATGCCCCATCCCGCCATGCAGACCCATGCGCATCAGATAGGCCGCCACCAGCAGGGAAAACATGACCAGCGCCACGCCGAAATAGGCCACCGTCCCGACCGCTCCGGCGGACGGCCGATCCCGCTCCACCGGCTGCGCGCCCGGCTCCCAGCTTTTTTCCGTCAGGCGCGTCAATATGCTCATGTGCGCGGCTCCGTCTGGGGGATGAAGTCCCGCGCCGCCCCCGGCACGCTATAATCATAGGCCCAGCGATGGACGACCGGCAGATGCGGTCCCCAATTGCCGTGCCCGGGCGGCGTGTCGGGCGTCAGCCACTCCAGGCTGGCCGCGCCCCAGGGATTGGGGTCGGCCCGCGGGCCCCGGAACAGGCTCCAGATCATGTTGAAGAAGAACATGCCCTGCGCGACGAACACGATCAGCGCCGCAATGCTGATCCAGGCATTGGCCAGATGGACCGACTGCGGAATGAAGGCGGTTTCGCCCAGCGCATAATAGCGGCGCGGAACCCCCAAAATCCCCAGATAATGCATCGGCAGGAAAATCGCATAGACGCCCAAGAAAGTGATCCAGAAATGGAGCTTCCCCAAAGTCTCATTCCACATCCGGCCGAAGATTTTGGGATACCAGTGATAGATGGCGCCGAAGATCACCAGCACCGGAGACACGCCCATCACCATATGGAAATGCGCGACGACGAAGAATGTGTCGGACAGAGGTACGTCGACACTGACATTGCCCAGAAACAGCCCCGACAATCCGCCATGGATGAAGGTGAAGATGAAGGCGATGGCGAACAGCATCGGCACCCGCAGATGAATGTCCCCGCGCCACAATGTCAGCAGCCAGTTATAGACTTTGATCGCTGTCGGAATGGCGATGATCAATGTCGACGTGGCGAAGAAGAACCCGAAATAAGGGTTCATGCCGCTGACATACATATGATGCGCCCAGACCAGGAAGCTGAGCGCCCCGATGATCACGATCGCCCAGACCATCATGCGATAGCCGAAGATATTGCGCCGCGCATGGACGCTGATCAGGTCCGATACGATGCCGAAGGCGGGCAGGGCGACGATATAGACTTCGGGATGGCCGAAGAACCAGAAGAGATGCTGGAACAACAGGGGGCTGCCGCCCTGCGTGTCGGTGATCGCCCCCATGGATTGCATGGTCGGCATGAAGAAGCTGGTACCCGCGAAATGGTCGAACAGCATCATGATCGCCGCGACGAAGAGCGCCGGAAAGGCCAGCAGCCCCATCACCGACGCGGTGAAGATCCCCCACACCGACAGCGGCATCCGCATCAGCGTCATGCCCCTCGTCCGCGCCTGCAACACCGTGGTTACATAGTTGAGGCCGCCCATGGTGAAGGCCGCGACGAAGATGGCCAGGCTCACCAACATGGTCGCGATGCCCCATTGGTGGCCCGGCGTCCCCTCCGTGATGGCCTGCGGCGGATAGAGCGTCCATCCCGCCCCGGTAGGCCCGCCGGGCACGAAGAAGCCCGCCACCAGCACAATCACCGACAGCAGGTAGAACCAGAAACTCAGCATGTTGACGAAGGGGAACACCATGTCCCGCGCCCCGATCATCAGCGGGATCAGATAATTGCCGAAGCCGCCCAGCAGCAATGCCGTCAGCAGATAGACCACCATGATCATGCCGTGCATCGACACGAATTGCAGATAATTGTCGGGCTGGATCGCCGGGAACAGCCCCGGAAAACCAAGCTGCAACCGCATCAACGCCGACAGCACCAGCGCCACCAGCCCAATGGAAATGGCCGTCACGCTATATTGGATGGCGATGACCTTATGATCCTGGCTCCAGACATATTTGGTGACCCAGCTATGCGGATGATGCAGCGGGCGCAGGTCGTCAGCCAGGGTGGTAGCCATCAGCGAATGCTCCAGGATGGGGGCACGATACAGGCGTTGGCCTTGATCAGCAGGATCGACATGGCGGCTGGCGGCGCTTCGGCCAATATCTGTCCGAAGCTGCTCTGTTGCGCCTGCCATGCGGCGAAGGCTTTGGGCGTTTCCACCACCACCTTGCCGCGCATTTCATGATGGCCGGTCCCGCACAGTTCGGCGCAGAGGATGTCGAACGTCCCCGCCCTGGTCGGCGTCATCCAGAAATAGGTGACGATGCCCGGCACCAGGTCCATCTTGGCGCGAAATTCCGGCACGTAGAAATCGTGCAGCACATCCTTGGACCGCAGCACGATCTTTACCGGCTGGCCGACCGGCAGGTGCAGGTCGCCGCTCTCCACCAATATGTCGTCCCGCCCGAACGGATCGAGCGGGTCCAGCCCCAGCGCATTGTCCGGCGTGATATATTTGACGCCCGCCGCGCCCAGCACGCCGTCCGGCCCCGGATAGCGGAAGGACCATTGCCATTGCTGCCCGACCGCCTCGATGACGGTCGCTTCCTTGGGCACGGACACATATTTGCCCCAGGCGGCCAGCCCCGGCGCGAGCATCCCGGCGATGCCGATGGCGGTCCAGAAGGTCAGCCGTTTTTCGAGCGAGCTGTTTTCCGGCTCATAATGGGCGCGATGACCGGGCCGGTGGCGATATTTGACCAGCGCCCAGGCCAGGAACAGGTTCAGCCCGACAAAAGCCGCCGCGCAAATCCACAGCGTCACGTCGAGCGCGGAATCGATCGATCCCCAATTGGAAGCGATGGGCGTGCGCCACCATGGACTGAACAGGTGAAAGGCGACCGAGCCGACCACAAGCATGGCGATGGCTACCGCAACCGGCACAAGCCCTCTCCCTATATAGGACGCTCGCAGCCGATCCGGCATTTCGAGTCGCCTCGGTAATGACCGCTGGGGCAATTTACAGAAAAAATGCCGCTGGGGGAAGCGATTGCAACGGGTCGGTTTGGGGACGACGGAGGCGGACGATCGCGGAGTGCAGCGTCCGCAGGTGGCGAAGGCTGTGTCCCATTCCCCTTCATCTCCCATGGGAAGGATGGAATTACTGCCCGATAGCGGTGGAATATTATCGGTCAATCTCATCTGTATTGCTCGATAATTTGAAGTAAATTTCGTTATATTTGAAGATTTTCAAATGAAATCAGATGCGTGCGAAGATAATTTATAGTAATAAATATATATCTTAAGTTATATACTATGTAGTATAAGAGATTTTTGCCGAAAAATAGGATTTCATTAACCGACATTATTTAAATCTATTCCTGCCGTCGGGCTTGATCCCCTGGCGTGCGAGAAAGGATGATATGATGTTCGGCGGATCGATGGGGCGATTGCTGCGGGACAGGACGGGCAATGTCCTGATGATGGCGGCTGCCTGCATGCCGATACTGATCGGCGCGGCTGGATTGGCCACCGATACGGTGCAATGGACCCTGTGGAAACGTCAGGTCCAGCGCCAGGCGGACAGCGCGGCGCTCGCCGGGGCCTATGCCGTGGCGCAGGGCTTCAGCGCATCGGACAGCGCGACATCCGACATCAACCGCCTGTCGCTGGTCACCCTGTCGCAGACGCCGACTATCGAAAATGCGCCCACCACGGGTTCCTATGCCGGTAATAACAAGGCGGTGCGGGTGGTGCTGCAAACCACCAAAGAACTGCCCTTTTCGAAGATATTGGGAATAAGGGCGCCGGTCATTCTCGGCGAAGCGACGGCGGCTGTCTTGGGCAGCGGCGACTATTGCGTCGTCTCGCTCGAAAAATCGAGCGTGATTGGCATCACGCTCCAGGGCAATGCGACGGTCAATCTGGGTTGCGGCATGGCCACCAATTCGCGGGCATCCAACGCGGTCTACGCAGGGGGCAGCAGCACGGTGACGGCGACCCCGGTGGCGGCCGTAGGCGGGCTTACGTCCAGTTCCAACTATGCTACCGGCACAACGCTGTTGCCTTACAGCATACCGGTGCAGGACCCTTATGCTTCGTTGCCGACGCCCACCGCGGCCAATTTGACGAGTTGCAACAACCTCAACGTGCAGCCCAACAACAGCCGTAATATCACGGCGGGATGCTATAAGAATGTCGACGTCAAGGGCACGCTGAACATGGCGCCGGGCGTCTATTATATCGACGCCGGCTCGTTCGACGTGGGATCGCAGGCGGTGATCAACGGCACTGATGTCACCATCATCCTGACCAGCAGCAATGCATCAAACAATCCCGGCTCCATCGCGACGGTCAATATCAATGGTGGCGCGACGCTCAACCTGACGGCGCCGACGGACCTCAACGATCCCTATCATGGCATCCTCTTCTACCAGGACCGGCGCGCTCCGGATTCGGGAACCAACACGATCAACGGCAATGCAAGTTCAGTCCTGCAAGGCGCCTTTTATTTTCCGGGTCAAGCCATGTCGTTCAGCGGCACATCGGGCATGACCACGACATGCGTGAAGATGGTTGGCAAGCGCGTCACCTTCATTGGCAACAGCAATATCGTCAATCAGTGCGAAAATAAGGGAGTCGATAAAATTACCGCGACGCTGGTGAGGCTGGTGGGATGATGAAGCGGCTTTTCGCCGATTCCATTGGCACCAGCACAGTTGAGCTGGCGCTCATCATGCCGGTGCTGGTGCTGCTGGCCTGCATGGCGGGCGATGTCGCCATGGCGTTCAAGGCGAAGATCGCGCTCCAGCGCGCCGCCGAACGAACAGGCCAATTGGCGACGGTGGGCGGTTACGCCAACGACACCTCCAAAACGCAGGCTGCCTACAATAATCTCGCGGCCGACGCCGCCGCCGCCGCCGGTGTTTCGACCAATAACGTCACCGTCACGCCCACGCTGCTCTGCGATGCGACGGTGCAGACCGCCAGCCCGGAAGTCCCCTGCGCCGACGGTCAGCAAACGAAGCGCTATGTCGCGATCACCATTTCGGGAAGTTACACGCCCATGTTCGCCAAACTGATGCCCGGCAGCAACTGGTCGACCAACGGGATACCGCTCACCGGCTCTGCATCGGTGCGCCTGCAATGATGCGCCTCATCCGCAATGAGCGTGGGGCCGCGGCGATCGAATTCGTCCTGGCCCTGCCGCCATTCCTGATCCTGCTGATGGGCGCGATACAGCTTGGCGTCATCGCCTGCGCGCGCACGGGGCTGCAACATGCGGTGGATGAAGGGGCGCGCTATGCCAGCATCTATCCCACCCCCACGGATGCGCAGATCACCGCCAAGGTGAATGCATGCGAATTCGGCCTCGATCCCGCCTATACCAATAATCCGAACATCACCCATGGCACGCAATATGGCGTGGCCTATACCGAAATCACGATGACCTATTCGCGGCCGCTGAACTTCATCGTCTTCCAGACCGCGCCATTGTCGATCAGCTATACCCGGCGATCCTACTGACGGCCTCAACTGGACCCGGATACCGGACGGGCTGCCGCAGCCCCCTTCTGCCGGGCAAGGCGACTATGCAGGGGAAGCCGTCCCGCTCCCCCTGCATGGATTGCCTGCCAGAACGATGAAGCTGCCGCGCCTCTTTTCCTCGTCCGCCTGCGACATGGCCATCGATCTGGGAACCGTCAACACGGTCATCCATGTGCGGGACAGGGGTATCGTCCTCAACGAACCCTCCGTCATCGCGATAGAGACTCGCGACGGCGTGCGCAGGGTCAAGGTGGTCGGCAACGAAGCCAAGCTGATGATGGGCAAGACGCCCAACGGCATCCAGGCCATCCGTCCCCTTCGCGACGGAGTGATTGCGGACATCGACGTCGCCGAACAGATGATCAAGCATTTCATGGACAAGGCGCTGGACGGTCACAGCCGCTTCGGCCGCCGCCATGAAGTGGTGATCTGCGTGCCGACCGGCTCCACTATGGTCGAACGCCGCGCCCTGCGCGACGCCGCCTCCAATGCCGGGGCGTACAAGGTTCAGCTTATCGAGGAACCCATGGCCGCCGCGATCGGCGCGGACCTGCCCGTCACGGAGCCGAGGGGCGCGATGGTGGTCGACATTGGCGGCGGCACGACGGAGGTGGCGGTCCTGTCGCTGCGCGGCATCGCCTACAGCAGTTCGGCGCGGGTCGGTGGCGACCGGCTGGACGACGCCATCGCATCCCACATCCGGCGCACGCACAATCTGATGATCGGCGAAGCCACGTCGGAGCGGGTGAAATGCGAACTGGGCGCCGCTACCCCGCCCGAAGGCGAAGGCCGCCGCATGGTCGTGAAGGGGCGGGATCTGGTCAACGGCCGCCCTTCGGAAATGACGATAGGCGAGGCGGAGATCGCCGACGCCCTGTCGGAGCCGGTCGGCCAGATCAAGATGGCGGTGCTGACCGCGCTGGAACAGACCGCGCCGGAACTGTCAGCCGACATCATCGAGGAAGGGATTACCCTGACGGGGGGAGGCGCGCTGCTCCAGCGGTTGGATGAAGCTTTGTCGGACGCGACGGGCCTGCCGGTCACGGTCGCGGACAAGCCGCTGATCTGCGTGGCGATGGGCGCGGGCCGGGCGCTGGAAGACCGTGCCTATGATGGGGTTTTGGCGGTTTCCTGACAGGTACGACAGGAGGTAGGAAGTGAACCTCTCCTATTCCTCCCCATCGATAGATGGGGAGGGGGACCGCCGCTGAAAGCGGTGGTGGAGGGGAATAGGCGCGACCTCCGAATTTCCCCACCACTCGCTTCGCGAGCGTCGAAGAGAGTCACGCGCCTCTCTTCGACCCTCCCCACGCTTCGCGTAGGGAGGAATGGGGGATCGCTCAGTTGTCGTGCATTACCCCTCCCGGCCGTAGGCGACGACGGTTTCCACCTCGGCCTTGTCGCCCAGCACGACGCCGACACGCTGGTGCAGTCCGGTCGGCTTCACATCCATGATCCGGGCATGCCCGGTGCTCGCCGCGCCACCCGCCTGTTCGATTAGGAAGGACATGGGGTTCGCCTCATACATCAGCCGCAGCTTCGCCTTGTCGGCATAGCGGTTATCGGCGGGATAGAGGAAAATCCCGCCCCGCTTCAGGACACGATGCACGTCCGCCACCATCGAAGCGGTCCAGCGCATGTTGTAATCCTTGCCCAGCGGGCCTTCGGTGCCCTTGATCCGCTCCTCGATATAGCGGGCGATGCCGGGCGACCATTGCCGCCGCCGCGCCATGTTGATGGCGAATTCGGCATTGCCCTGCGGCATCTGCATCGGCCCGTCGGTCATCCGCCAGGAGCCGATTTCCCGGTCCAGCGTGAATTCATAGACCCCCGTGCCGATGGTCAGCACCAGCAGCGTCTGGGGCCCGTAGATCGCATAGCCCGCCGCGACCTGCTGCGTGCCGGGCTGGAGGAAATCCTGTTCGGTCACTTCGCGGCCTGAACATTCCTCCGGCGCCTTCAGAACGGAGAAGATGGTGCCGACGCTCAGGTCCACGTCGATATTGCTGGACCCGTCGATCGGATCGAACAGCAGCAGATATTCGCCCTTGGGGTAACGGTTGGGGATGCGATGGATGGTCTCCATCTCCTCCGAAGCCATGGCGGCGAGGTGCCCGCCCCATTCATTGGCGTCCAGCAGCAGTTCGTTGGCGATCACGTCCAGTTTCTTCTGAACCTCGCCCTGCACATTCTCGCTGTCCAGGCTGCCCAGCACTTCGCCCAGCGCACCCTTGGACACGCTGTGGCAGATCGTCTTGCACGCGCGCGCCACGGTTTCGATCAACAGGCGCAGTTCGGGCGGCAGGGCATTGGCCTCCCTTTGCTGTTCGATCAGGAAGCGGGTGAGGGTGATGGACATAGGCGGCTTACTCGCTCAAGGAAAATATGGCGGGCGGGTGCGCGCCATGCAGGGAATCGGGTTCTGCCGTAGCGGTCGGGACGGCTGTTGGCAAAGCGCCAATTCATGACGGGGACGTGATGAAGGGCGATCCGTTCCCGCATCGGGACTGGTCGCGCAACGCGGACGTGCTCCCGCTTTTCAAATCCGCCTGGCGATCGCGCCCGCGGCCCAGCCCATGCCGACCGCCAGCATCATCGCGACCAGGCCATAGAGGAACGGCCATTGTTCGGCCGCGACCGCCATGAAGCGTTCGAACCCCGATTTGCGGATGGTGATGTCGCGCACCGCAGCCGCCACGACCCGGCCGTCCTGCACCAGGAAGGTTTCCGCCGTATAATTGCCCACGATCACCCGCGCCGACAGCGGCAGCCGCGCCCGGTAAAGCACGCCGTCCGTGATCTCCACCGTGCCCGGCCGCTCGACATAGAGGCCGGCGCGTTCGCGCAGGTCGATCAGCCCCTTCTGGAACCGGTCCAGTTCCGCGCTGTCGTTGAGGGAGGAGGGGGATAGCTGGAGCTTGTCCACGCCCATTTCGTAGATTGCCGCCGTCCGCTCATCGACCACCCTGGCGATCGGCCGGGAGGAGGCGATGGCGTAGAAGCTGGGAGCCGAACGGAAGCGGGCGCTGTCGGCATTGATCCAGATGCCCGCGACCTTCTGTTTCTCGCGCATGGTGATCGACTGGTCGGGGCCTTTCAGCACCACCATGATGTCGGCGGGCTTCTTCGGCCGCCGTCCGTCGGGATAGACTATCGCGCCGAACAGCAGCAGGTCCGCGCCGGTGAAGCTATATTGTATCTCTACATCGCGCTGAGACACGTCGGGCACCAGCATCGGTTCGTCCGCCGCGCAGAGCAGCAGCAGGGCGGGGGTCAGGGCCAGGAGCGCCCGCCGCCTCACCGCAATTCGACCGTATAGATTTCATCCGGCCGGAACCCTAGGCCGAGCGCCATGCGCGCCGCCACCAGCAGCACGATGGCGGCCAGCAATATGCGCAGATATTCGGGCCGGATCGTCATGGAGATGCGCGTCCCCACCTGCGCGCCGGTCACGCTGCCGATCAGCAGCAGCATCGCCAGCACCAGATCGACCGCATGGGTCGTCATGGCGTGCATCATCGTCGTCGCCATGGTCACGAACAATATCTGGAACAGCGACGTGCCGACCACCGACTGGGTCGTCATGCCCAGCAGGTAAAGCATGGCCGGAACCAGGATGAAACCGCCGCCCACGCCCAGCAACATGGTGAGGATGCCCGTCGCCATGCCCAGCAGCAGCGGCGCCAGCGGCGAGATATAGAGGCCGGAGCGATAGAAGCGCCAGCGCATCGGCATGGCCGCGACCAGCGGATGGTGCCGCCTTTTCCGCGCCTGGATCTTCCTGCCGGTCTTGAGCGCGATCAGCGCCTGGATCGATTCCTTGGCCATCAGCGAACCGATGCCGCCCAGCAGCAGCACGTAGAGGATGCCGATCACCGTATCGATCTGGCCGATGGCCTGCAGCAGCCGGAAGATCAGCACGCCCAGGCCCGCCCCCACCACGCCGCCCGCGATCAGCACGCCGCCCATGCGGAAATCCACCGTGCCCCGCGACATGTGCGTGACGACGCCCGACACGCTGGCGCCGGTGACCTGGCTGGCGGCGGAGGCGGCGGCGACGGTGGGCGGGATGCCGTAGAAGATCAGCAGCGGCGTGGTCAGGAATCCGCCGCCGACCCCGAACATGCCCGACAGCAGGCCCACCACGCCGCCCAGGGCAATGATGACCAGCGCATTCACCGACAGGTTGGCGATGGGCAGATAGAGATCCATGCATTTATCGGGTTAAGCCCAATATGCGCGGAGATAAAGGCGCTCCCGCTTAAAAATCCGCCCCCAGCGTAAGGGCGAGGCCTGAAGCGGGCGCAGCCTGCCCTGCGATCCGTTCCCGCCATTCGACGCCCAGCCTTGCCCCGGCAGGCTGGAGAGGCAGGCGGAGCTGAAGTTCCGGCCCGATATCCAGCCGCTCGACCTGCGGCTGCGCGCCGCCGGAAAGGCTGGCGCCGATCCGCAAGGGCGAATGGCTGACCGGTGAGAGCAGCGATATCTTGCCGTCGACGAAGCGGTCGCGCGACCGGAAACCGACCATGCCGCCCTGCGCATAGGTTTCGACCTCCAGCGACGGCACGACCTGCACCGGCCCGAAGCCGCCCACGGCCATCACCGCATTGGCGTTGCGTCCGCCTTTGCCCAGTGCGATCCGCCGTTCGGCCGCGAAGCTGATCGGCAGGCTGCGCGTCGGTCGCCAGGCAAGGCCCATCGCCCCTTCGGGAGAAGCCGGGCGGTTCAAGGCGGCGCTGGCCCTGCCATAGGCGGTTATTCGGCCGGAGGCATGGGGCGTCAGGTCGAAATCGAGGCGGACGCCCGCCTGCGAACCGCCGAGCCTGCCTCCTGTCGCGGCTTCGGCTCGCGTGGCGCTTCCGTTTCGCCACAACAGCCATGCGCTGCCGTGCCAACGACCCATGCCCGCGGGATGGGTCGGGGGCACAGCGGGAGCGGGATGGATTGCGGGAGGGGTTTCAATGGTCTCATCCTCCGCCCGCCGGGCGGGAATGGCGGCGGCCTTGGAACCCGTCGCCAGGTCAGCCGCTGGAGGCGCCGGAAAATGAGTCGTCAGGACGATGCGCGCAGGCTCCGTCCTGGGCGCCGCGATGGTCCGCCGCGCCGACAGGCCTTTCCTTTTCACCAGAGCAGGCCCGTTCTTCGAATAGGCGGTAGGATGGAAAACGCCTGCGCCGCCATCCTCCCTGATTTCTCCGAAGAGATCGCTCCACTGGCTGGCCAGGCGGATCGCGGCCCAGCCTATCATGACGAGGCCGAGGAACCGGATCGGCCGTCCGCTGGCGGCTTCGTTCATGCCGGGGATTCCAGGTCGGGAAAGCGATGCCGCGTCTTGTCCCATGTCAGCGGCCTGCCGATCAGCGACTGGAGATACAGGAATATCGCGCGCCGGGCCGCCATCATCGCGATGATGTTGGCGATAAAGGTGCGCGGTATCGCCGCCAGCCCGAATGCCCAGCCATAGGTCATTCCGGAAAAGACGGCGCGCATCGCCATGCGCCAGGTCATGAAGGCGAAATCGATCCACAACAACGCCTCGACCATCGGCGTGGGTCGGGGCACGGAGAAGGCGCTGAACAGGCTTCCCACCAGCAGCACGCCCCATAGCAGCAGCGCCAGATAGGCGGTGAACAGGACGAAGGCGGAAAGGGCGGCGGCGCGGTCGCGCATGCGCATCCACCATTCGGCCGGGCCGCCCTGCCATCCCATGCGGTCCCACCCGGCGAGCGATATGCCGACGATCCAGCGCGCCTTCTGCTTGACGGCATCCTTCAGGCTGTCGGGAAAATATTCCCTGGTCGCGACCAACCTGCCGTCGCTGTCGCGCATGCGGATGAACACGCCGCGCCCGCCCATATTGCCGATGCGCAGGCCGACCTCATAATCCTCGGTCAGCGATACGGGGTCGAACGGTCCGCCATTGGCCGGGTTCACCAGCCGCTCCAGCATGGTGCGTTCGAAGGCGCAGGCGACCCCGGCTGACGGCATGGAAGCGCCCATGGCCTCTCGCACCGTCAGGGCTTTGCCGTGGCTCTCCGCAAATTCGTCTCCATAATGATTGGCAATGGTCCTTGCCCACCAGCCGCCGCGCCCGGTCAGGGGCAGAACCGGAAGCTGAATGAGCTGGAACCGGTCTATCATCACGTCGAACAGGCGGATTTCGTCGCGATGGACCACATCTTCCGCATCGTGCAATGCGATGGCCTTGAAACGCATGCCGGTGCGTTCCTCCTCGCTCAACATCGTGCGCCATGCGGCGTTGAGGCAATCGGCCTTGGTTGTCGGCCCGTGCCGCTCGTTGACGCACAGGATCACGCGCTCTTCCCCGGCGGCCAGGGACGCCACGGCATCCCATGTCGCGCGATCGTTGGGATAGACGCCGGCGAAGATGCGATAGTCGTGATTTCCCCACTGGGCGAGCGCGTTGCGCAGCATCGGCCCGATCACGTCCGCTTCCTGCCAGGCGGGGATGAAAATGGCGATGCGGCCCGGCTGCGGGGAGGCGGGAAGGGTGGCGGTCGTCATGCGGGTATGGCGGGAATAGACAATCAACCTGCGCCACAGACTGCGACACAGGAAGACCATGTCTATGATGAAATCGTCTATGCCGCCGATTGCCAGACCAACTGCCGCGAAGAGCAGAATTTCATGATGAACCCTCGCCAGAAATGCGAAGACCATTTCCCCCACGGCTTAAGCCCCATTTTGCCCCTGAGCAGGAGCTATGGCAGCAAGGAATTGATTCTAAAACAGCTTCTTCGTTTCGATAGCGAAAATATTTATCGATTTGATCTGCCGCCGCCATTTCGTAAAGGGATGCGGTTCGGGAGAAAGCAGTCATGGTGAAACGCCCGCCGTCGGTGCTGCGCGATTTCTTGACCAGTGAAGCAGGCGGTGCGGTTTTGCTGATGGCGGCCGCTGCCATGGCGATGCTGTTCGCCAATTTGTCGGCAGCGGCCGGGCATTTCTATCACGCCTTCGTCCATGCCGGGATCGGCCCGGAACTGAAGCCCAGCCTTGGCCGCATGACGGTCCATCTGTGGGTCAATGACGGGTTGATGGCGATCTTCTTCCTGCTCGTCGGGCTGGAGATCAAGCGGGAGATGATCGACGGTGGCCTTTCGACCTGGGAACGCAGGCGATTGCCGTTCATCGCGGCGGCGGCGGGGATGGTAGTGCCAGCCTGCCTCTATCTTGCCGTCGTCGCGGGGCAGCCGCGACTCGCCAGCGGCTGGGCCATTCCGGCGGCGACGGACATCGCCTTTGCCATCGGGGTGGTGGCGCTGCTTGGGCGTCGGGTGCCAGCCTCCTTGAAGCTGATGCTGACGGCGATTGCGATCGTCGACGATATGGGGGCGGTCGCGATCATCGCGCTTGCCTATACGCAGGGCATCGATCTTCCCGCGCTGGCGGGTGCGGCCGCCGCGCTGCTGCTGATGTGGGGACTCAACCGGCTCGGCGTCCGCAGGCTTGCGCCCTATCTGCTCGCTTTTGCGGCCTTATGGTATTTCACCCTGCTTTCGGGCGTGCATGCGACGGTGTCGGGCGTGCTGACGGCGATGTTCATCCCCATCAAGCCCAGCCCCGGTGCGCCAGATGCCGCCGACAGCCCGCTGCATCGCCTGGAACATGCGGTGCATCCATGGAGCGCCTATCTGATCGTGCCGCTGTTCGGTTTCGTGAATGCGGGCGTGCCGCTGGACGGCGCGGCGCTTGGTGCGCTGCTCGCGCCGCTGCCGCTGGGCGTCGCCGCCGGTCTGTTCGTGGGGAAGCAGATCGGCATCTTCGGCGGAATCTGGCTGGCGGACCGCTGGCGGATCGCGGAACGGCCCGCCGGGGCGAGTTGGGCGCAGATTTATGGCATGGCGCTGCTCTGCGGCATCGGCTTCACCATGAGCCTCTTTATCGGTGCCCTGGCATTTCCCGGTTCCGCCGAGTTGGTCGAACAGGCGAAGATCGGCATTCTGGCAGGTTCGCTGCTTTCCGCCGTCGCGGGCTATCTCGTCTTGCGAAGCGCCAGGCGCATTTGAGCGGCTGGATTATCCGTCAGACCGCTCTAGCCATGCGCCGGATGGAATCGCATGGCGCTAGGCGCGATGCTATCTTCCACCGGCCGTAGAGCGACTCGCATGCAATGCGAACCCCACCAATCTCTTTTCAGCGATCAGGTAGGAGGGTGAATATGAATGGGGAGATGGATGTCAACTATCTGCTGCACAGGCAGCAAGTTGCATTGATCCGCGCGCAAATGAGCCGGTCTGTGAAGGGCCGGGAAGCTTATGAGGGTCTTGCCCGCGGCTATACCAATCGGATCGACGCCTATAGGCGCGAGAATGAAAAGCTGGTCGATCTGGCGCATTAGCGCGCGAGAGACGGTCACAACCTCCGGATCAGGCGGTCGATAGATTGGCGGTGCGTCATGTCATCGCCGCATTCCTGCTCAAGAACGGATTTGATCTTCTCCAATTCCGCCTCCGTCAGATGTTCGATGCCGATGAATTCGTTCCGCGCCGTTTCGATGGCGCGGATCAGTTCGTCCATCTTCGCCTGTATGGCGGAGCCGTCGCGATTTTGCGCATTCTGGATCAGGAAGACCATCAGGAATGTGACGATGGTCGTGCCGGTGTTGATGATAAGCTGCCACGTGTCGGAATAATGGAAGATCGGCCCGGTCACGATCCAGCCCAGGATCACCATGACCGCCAGGATGAAGGCGGCGGGTTGGCCCGACCAGCTTGCGATCCTGTGCGCGAAGGCCGTGAAAATCCTGTCCATCTCTCTTTTCTCCCAGGGCGTGTTCGCATTTAGCTTCTGTTCAGCCCTTGCTTGCCATGAAGGCGCGATGACGACCATCCCTCTCCGTTCGCTGGCCTGCGGGCTTGCCGCTTCGCTTCTTCTGGCATCCTGTGCGACGGTGTCGCCCGAATCGCGGGTGCGCGCCGGGCTGATCGACGCGGGATTGTCGCCGCCCATGGCCGGCTGCATGGCCGAAAGGATGGTGGATCGGCTGAGCGTGCCGCAACTGCGCAGGCTCCAGTCGCTGGCATCGCTTCGCAAGTCCCACATGGGCGACATGACGGTCGACCGTTTCCTCTACAAAGTCCGCGCGCTGGAGGACCCGGAGATATTCGCCGTGACCAGCAAGGCGGCGATCATCTGCGCCATGGACCGTTGATTTCGCAATAAAGCGGGGCATCGCTTCGCAAAAGTTTTGCAATTTTGCAAAGTCGTTTTGCGAAATCTGCTGGCGTTGCCCCTTTGCCTGTGCTTAGCCGCTCGAAATCGAGTTTCAGCGGAAAGGACGGGCGAGCCCCATGAACATCCACGAATATCAGGCGAAGGAATTGCTGGCGAAATATGGCGCGCCGATCGCCGCCGGTTATGCCGCCTTCTCCGTCGAGGAAGCCGTCGAGGCCGCCAAGAAGCTGCCTGGGCCGCTCTATGTCGTGAAGTCGCAGATCCACGCCGGTGGCCGCGGCAAGGGCAAGTTCAAGGAACTCAGCCCTGACGCGAAGGGTGGCGTCCGCCTGGCCTTCAACCTGGACGAGGTGAAGGCGCACGCCACCGACATGCTGGGCAACACGCTGGTCACCATCCAGACCGGCGAAGCGGGCAAGCAGGTCAACCGCCTCTACATCACCGACGGCGCTGACATCGCCAAGGAATTCTACCTGGCCCTGCTGGTCGACCGCGCCAGCAGCCGCGTTGCCTTCGTCGTGTCGACCGAAGGCGGCATGGACATTGAAGAGGTCGCCCATTCGACCCCTGAGAAGATCCACAGCTTCTCTGTCGACCCCGCTTCGGGCTTTCAGCCGCACCACGGCCGCGCCGTGGCCGCCGCGCTGGGCCTCTCCGGCGACCAGGCAAAGCAGGCCGCCAAGGTCGCCTCGTCGCTCTACGCCGCGTTCCTGGACACCGATGCCGAGCAGATCGAAGTCAACCCGCTGGCGCTGACCGAGCAGGGCAACCTGCTGGTGCTGGACGCCAAGGTCGGTTTCGACGGCAACGCCATGTTCCGTCACAAGGACATCGCTGAACTGCGCGACCTGACCGAGGAAGACCCGGCGGAAGTCGAGGCTTCGGAATATGACCTGGCCTACATCAAGCTGGACGGCAACATCGGCTGCATGGTGAACGGCGCGGGCCTGGCCATGGCGACCATGGACATCATCAAGCTGAACGGCGAATTCCCCGCCAACTTCCTGGACGTCGGCGGCGGCGCCAACAAGGAAAAGGTGACCGCGGCCTTCAAGATCATTCTGAAGGACCCGGCGGTGAAGGGCATTCTCGTCAACATCTTCGGCGGTATCATGAAGTGCGACATCATTGCCGAGGGCATCGTCGCCGCCGCGAAGGAAGTGAACCTGTCGGTTCCGCTGGTCGTCCGCCTGGAAGGCACGAACGTCCAGCAGGGCAAGGACATTCTGGCCGCTTCGGGCCTGGCCATCGTCCCGGCGGACGATCTGGGCGACGCGGCCAAGAAGATCGTGGCGGAAGTGAGGAAGGCGGCCTGACGCAGCTTTTCGCCTGAACAAGACACCAAAGGGTGCGGGTGGTCCGGGAACGGGCTGCCCGCGCCCGTGTTCGCATTTGCTCCCGGCTTATGCGGATTGGCGTGAATGAAGAAAGGATGTTGGAGATGAAGATCCTTGTGCCCGTGAAGCGGGTGATTGACTATAATGTGAAGCCGCGGGTGAAGGCGGATGGGACGGGCGTCGATCTGGCGAACGTCAAGATGTCCATGAACCCCTTTGACGAGATTGCGGTCGAGGAAGCCATTCGCCTGAAGGAAAAGGGCGTGGCGACCGAGGTGGTCGCGGTGTCTATCGGCGTCGCCAAGGCGCAGGAAACGCTGCGCACGGCGCTGGCGATGGGCGCGGATCGGGCGATCCTGATCCAGACCGACGATGAGGTCGAACCGCTGGGCGTGGCCAAGCTGCTCGCCAAGGTGCAGGAAGAGGAGGGCGCTGGCCTGATCATCCTGGGCAAGCAGGCGATTGACGACGACAGCAACCAGACCGGCCAGATGCTGGCGGCTCTGCTGGGCCTGCCGCAGGGCACCTTCGCCAGCAAGGTGGAGGTCGAGGGCAACAAGGTCAGCGTGACCCGCGAAGTCGACGGCGGTCTGGAGACGGTGAAGCTGAACGTTCCGGCGATCGTCACCACTGACCTGCGTCTGAACGAGCCGCGCTATGCTTCGCTGCCCAACATCATGAAGGCGAAGAGCAAGCCGCTCGCGACCAAGGCGCCCGCCGATTATGGCGTGGATATTTCGCCGCGTCTGGAAACGCTGTCGGTGGCTGAACCGGCCAAGCGTTCGGCTGGCGTGAAGGTGGCCGATGTCGATGAACTGGTGGCGAAGCTCAAGGCTCTGGGAGTTGCAGCATGACGAAGACGCTCGTTTGGGTTGAACATGAGGGTGGCGTCGTCAAGGACGCGACCCTTTCCGCCGTCACCGCCGCGTCGAAGCTGGGCGAAGTGCATCTGCTGGTCGCGGGTCAGGGCGTGGACGGTGTTGCCGCCGAAGCCGCCAGGATCGCTGGCGTGGGCAAGGTCCATGTCGCGGATGACGCCGCTTTCGGCCATGCGCTGGCCGAGAATGTCGCGCCGCTGGTCGTTGAGCTGATGGGCCATCATGACGCGTTCGTCGCGCCTGCCACCAGCAACGGCAAGAATATCGCGCCGCGTGTCGCCGCTCTGCTCGACGTGATGCAGATCAGCGACATTTTGTCGGTCGAGGGCGCGGATACGTTCACTCGTCCGATCTATGCCGGCAACGCCATTGCGACGGTCAAGTCGAAGGACGCCAAGAAGGTCATCACCGTTCGCGGCACGGCTTTCGAGAAGGCGGCCAAGGAAGGCGGCAACGGGGCTGTCGAGGCGGTGGCTTCGACGGGCGACAAGGGCATTTCCTCCTTCGTTGGGGCCGAGATCGCCAAGCTGGAGCGTCCGGAACTGACTTCGGCCAAGGTCATCGTTTCGGGCGGTCGCGCGCTGAAGGACGGCGAGACGTTCGAGGCGACCATCTTCCCGCTGGCGGACAAGCTGGGCGCGGCCGTGGGTGCGAGCCGTGCTGCGGTCGACGCGGGTTATGTTCCGAACGACTATCAGGTCGGGCAGACCGGCAAGATCGTCGCGCCGGAAGTCTATATCGCCGTCGGCATTTCCGGCGCGATCCAGCATCTGGCGGGCATGAAGGACAGCAAGACCATCATCGCCATCAACAAGGATGAGGATGCGCCGATCTTCCAGGTGGCGGACATCGGGCTGGTCGGCGACCTGTTCAAGGTGGTGCCGGAACTCGTCGAAAAGCTGTAAGGGGTTTCCCCCCAAGGTTTAAAGGAGGGCGCGGGCCTTTGGGTCCGCGCCCTTTTTCTTGGCGTTATTATATTTGCCGTACCCACCTGAGCGTTAATCATCTAACAGGAAGCCCTAGAATCGGGGATCAGTATGGCGTGGGCAGTACCGGAGCATAAACCAGAGGAAGTGAATGGCGCAGGGAAAGCGCTCCAAAAAATGGAGTTCCCGGTCGTAACCAGTGAGGGCTTCAAGGCGCTTGCGGTCATCAATAACTGGCGTTCGGCCCACGCTTACCCACTCAACACGTTCCAGATCACTCTTCGCCATCGAGCCCGCAGGATCGAGCGGAAGGTTATTATTGCTCAGCGCGCTAAACGGCTCGACTCAATCCATCGCAAGTTGGTCGGTAAGCCGACTATGCGCATGACACAGATGCAAGATATCGCCGGTTGCCGTGCCGTGTTCTCCCGCCTTCCTCAAGTTTACAAGCTTGTGCAGGCTTACAAGACCGGCCAGTTCGATCATAAGTTTCGGAATGAAAAGGATTATATTCTCCACCCCAAGGCGGACGGGTATCGCTCATTTCATTTGGTTTATGAGTATGTCGGCACGGTAGCCACTAAGGCTTACAACGGCCTTCGCGTCGAGGTTCAGATTAGAACGCAATATCAGCATGCATGGGCAACGGCTGTTGAAGCAGTAGGCATATTCACCCGGCAGGCGCTGAAGTCCAACCAAGGCGATCAGGATTGGCTCCGCTTTTTCGCGCTCATGAGTTCAGCAATCGCGGCGATGGAGGGGACGCCTTGCGTCCCTGGCACGCCGAGCAGGAAGCTAGAACTGGTTAATGAACTAATCGCCCTCGCCAACAAGCTGCGGGCGCGTGACATGCTCCGCGCTTACAACACTACGCTCGACACGCTTGGTTCGGCCAAGGATGCAAAATACTTCATCGTCAACCTCGACCCGGATGCAGGGAGGGTCACGGTTCGGCGATACAAAGCTAAGGAATCCGCTGAGGCAAACGCGCAATACACTCAGTTAGAAAGCCAAATCCCCGACGATTCACGCATGCAAGTCGTTCTTGTGTCGGTGGCAGACATTAGCGCGCTTAAGCGTGCCTATCCGAACTACTTCCTCGATACAGCGCTATTTGCCCGGCTAGTGGATAGGATCATCAAGGGTGATTTTCCTGATCCGATTCCTCACCTAGCCATTCCCGACGCAACTTAGCGACCCCGGAAAGCGCCCGCTCGAAAGCTTCATCTGCCTCGGTGGGGTTTAGTTCTCCAGCGGCCTCCATGTCGCGAACGGCTTTGACAAATTTCTCTGCCTGCTCCTCCACCGTCAGTGGTGTTTTTCTCTTCGGCATTATGCGATCCCACCAACTGGATTGTACGTTAGCCGCTTCCCGATGACACCTGATAACAGCGCATCGGCGCGGTCAGCATCATTACAGCCGAGCGCTATGCGATTGTTATAGCGAAACTCAAATTCGGCAAGGTAACGATGTAGGTGTCGCTCGCTGCATAACTGGTACACCCCCTTCATGCCCCGCTTGAATATGCTAAAATAGCCCTCGACGGTGTTGCTGTGCACGGTGCGGTCGGTGAGATCGACATATTGACCCTTGCCGTGGCTGGTTGTGCCATGGGCGGCGAAGAACTTGCCCATATCACGATAGCCGCTGTGTTCATCGGTCATCACGCGAGCCTCACGAGCCACGTTGTCGAGGACGATGGGCATAAGTGTCGTGGCATTCACGTTCTCGATGACCATGGTGCGCGCCCTCCTGCTGTCGCGGTCCACCAACGCGAGAACCTTCATTTTGTGGTGGAAGGCGCGCTTCTTCTCGACGCCTTTCAGATTGCCGATGAAGGTTTCATCCACTTCAACGACACCGCCGCCAGTTCCAAACATGTCGCCCCCGTCTGAGCGCATCGCTTCACGGATGCGATGCGCCATGAACCAAGCCGTTTTAAGGGTAACGCCAAGTGTCCGGTGGAGTTGGTTGCTCGATACGCCCTTCTTGCTGCCAGCAATCAGATACATCGCCTGCAGCCAGATGTGCATGGCGACCTTGCTGTCCTCGAAGATGGTGCCGATCTTGACGGTGAAGGGCTTGCGGCACTGGTAGCACTTATACGCGCCAACGCGAGTACTCTTGCCCTGCATCTTGCTGACGCGCTCCACGCCGCCGCAATGCGGGCAGACCGGACCTTCGGGCCAGATGCGCGCCTCAACATAAGCGTAAGCGGCTTCTTCGTTGTGGAAGTGTGGAGCAGAAAGGGCGCTGGTCATTCATTTTACCTACTCCCAATAAGTGGGTACGTCAAGTATAATAGCGCCTTTTCTTTGTCCTCTATTCGCAGCGGACATCATTCTTGTCGATGGCGCGGCCAGCCAGAGCGCCGCCTGCGCCGCCGATGATGGTGCCCAGCGTCTTGGAACCGCCCGGCGCGATGATGTTGCCCAATACGCCTCCCGCTATCGCGCCGACGATCGTGCCGGTGGTGCCGTCGTCGCGCTTGCAATAATAGCGGCCGTCATTGTCGCGGTAGATATAGTCGTTCTCGCCAATGGGACGGCCGGTGCGGTTGCCGTAGCTGGGGCGGTCATAGCCGTAGCGGCTGCCGTCGCCGTCGGAAACGCAGGCCGTCAGCGGCATGGCCAGCAGCGCCGCTGCCAATAGGGGGGTGCGCATGGTTCTTCTCTCCTCATTTATCCCTGCGTTTGGAATAATGCTTTCGGGGGGCAGAAGTTGCGCGAAATAGTCTGCCCGCCGCGGCCGCCAAAAGGGGGGAAAGGCAACCGGGCGGGCAGTGATGCCAGCGGTGAGAGGGTTATCGCCCGCTGGAAAAGGGGTTGATATGCGGGTCAGGACACCAGCGGCGCGGGGCTGACGGCGGGGGCCGTCGGCGTGCCCGGACCGGAAGCGGCGCCTTCGTCGTCGCGGCGCTGGTCGAGGTCGGTCTTGGCCTGGTTGTAGCGGGCGACGAGGTCGTCCTTGAATTCGGTCAGCTTGCCTTCGTCATAGAGTTTCTTGCCGACATAGCCGGCGATCGCGCCGAAGATCAGGGTGCGGATCATGGGGTTTGGCTCCTTGTTCCGTGGGGATTTTGCATGGATAACCGCGCCCGCCGGGATCGGTTCCGGCGTTGTGCGACGGGTCGAGCGGGGCGGTCGATGCAAGGAGCGGGGGCGGTCATGCCGCCTCTTCCAGCGTGGCCCCTTCCAGCGCGGCTCCCTCCAGCGCGGAAAAGCCGAAGAAGGCGTCGCGGGCGCGGGCGGCGGCATGTTCATAGGGGATGCGCTCCGCCTCCTCCCGGATGGCGAGCGCCTCTTCCTCCTGCGCGGTCAGGTCGCGCTCATAATCGTCAATGTCGTAGGGGGCGGTGCTTTCATAGCCGTCGAAGCCGGGCGGCGCGGGATAGTCGGTGCGCCAGGCTTCCCCCGTCTCGTCCCACCATATGCCGCGCAGCCGGGCGGCGGCCTGTTCCGGCGGAAGGCTGCCCCTGGCCACGAAAAGCGGGCGAAGTTCACACCGTTCATCGAGGGGGTAGGGAGGGGCCTTGTGGCCCTCGCTCAGCGCCATGCGCGCCGCGACGAAAAGCGCGGCGGAGGCGCCCGGCGACAGCGCGGCGGCGGCTTCCGCGACGGCGGGCGGGGGGTCGAGCGGGTCGGGTTCGTGG
>NZ_JFHR01000020.1 GCF_000722875.1 Sphingobium chlorophenolicum
GTCACTTGCCCTTCTTGACGTCCTTGACCCGCGCCGAGGCGAAGCGGCTGGCGAAATCGTCCAGGTCCAGCGTGAATTCATCGGCGGCGATGAATTCGGCATCCGACGCCTTGGGCTTTTCCGCCGCCTTGTAGAAGACCGCATAGGTCGGCAGCTTGCTCGCCGTGCTCTTGAAGAAGGTGGAGATGGTCTGCACCTGGATATGGGGCTTGGGGCTCGACAGGTCGAACTTCATCAGCCGCATCCAGCCGTCGCCCACCGTCTCCTGCTCGTTCGAACGGCCGGGCGCCGCATTGACGAAGGATTGCCGCCGTCCCTGATAGTCCGACATGATCTGATAGACCTTGTGACCATATTGGTTCAGGTCCACGCGCCGCGACTGGCCATATTGATGCGCGCTCAGCATCAGGAAGATCTGGTCGTTCTTCGACAGGAACTTCTCCCACACCGCCTCAGGATTATTGTGCGAGGGGTCGACCGCGTGGAAATCCACCGCGGAGATCGGACGCCGTTCCCCGGCCGGGTTCAGGTGATCATGCGTGCTGATGATCGTGGGCACGCCGGGATAGCGCTTGATCACGCTTTCGGCCCATTGCAGCACGTCGTCGGCCGGGGCCATCTCCAGCCCGATATGCAGGAAGCGATAGCCGCCCGCCTCGAAGATCTGCGCGCTGTCCACGCCCTCCTTGTAGCTGGCGACATACCAGCGCTTGTCCTTGAAGAAGGGGGTCTGCGCGCCGAACACCGACGCCCAGTTCTTCAGCCCGCCATAAGCGAGCATGCCGAAGGGAAATTCCGGCTTCTGCCCCGGCACGTACCGGGAATCGGCCCAGTTCGCGTCATAATCATGATTGCCCGGCACCACCGAGAAGGGCAGTTTCCCGGCGATCAGCTCATAGCCCTGGCGCGCCGTGGGCATTTCGATCGTCTTCACCCGCTCGTCCGGATGGATTTGCGGCAGGCTGGTCAGGAAGCTTTCGATATGCTTGTAGCCCTTGGCGGCATATTCGGCCGGCATCCGTTCGCTGGGATGCTGCCACACGTCGCCCAGCGCCGTGGCGAAGGCGATGTCGCCGCCCGCCGACTGCGCATTGGCCGCGATATAGCGCATCTGGTCGAAGAAAAGCTCGCGGGCGTCAAAGGGAAAGCCCGCATCGGTCTGATGCCGGAAATCGGTGTAATATTGGGTGTCGGGTATCACCGCGACAGTGAACTGCCCCTCCCCGGCATGCGCACAATATTGCGACGCGCCCACAAAGGCTGACAGCAAGAGCAGGACTTTCTTCATCGACATTGCTTCCATCTCCCTGAAGCGCGCCGTG
>NZ_JFHR01000021.1 GCF_000722875.1 Sphingobium chlorophenolicum
GCGTCAAAGGGAAAGCCCGCATCGGTCTGATGCCGGAAATCGGTGTAATATTGGGTGTCGGGTATCACCGCGACAGTGAACTGCCCCTCCCCGGCATGCGCACAATATTGCGACGCGCCCACAAAGGCTGACAGCAAGAGCAGGACTTTCTTCATCGACATTGCTTCCATCTCCCTGAAGCGCGCCGTGTCGGATGTGACGCGGAACGCGCGCTCCAATTCCTTGATTGTCGTGTCAGCTTGTACGGAGCCCAGCTCCCCCATCCCGCACAAGGCTTTCAGGACGATTTCCAGCCGGATGGAATCATCCGGCTGGAAACCGCGGTAAATCAAATTGCCAAGGCAGTCGATCCGATATGATCGGATCGAAACTGCTTTAGAATTCGTATCTTACGCCACCGCCGAAGGTCCGAGGCGATCCCACCAGGCGTTGCGCCACGTTGCGATCGATCAGATACACTTCGTCCGTAAGATTGCGGATATAGGCGAACACCGACCATCCCTGATCGGACGACACTTCGCCGCGCAGACCGAAGACCGAGTAGGCGCCGACGCGTGACGTGGGCAGGTTGTTCAGACGCTTGAATTCGCTGCTCTTGTAGCGAGCATCGAGGGTCGTCGTGAATTCCAGCCCGCCGCCGATTTGCAGCTTGTGGATAAGGGAGGCGTTCGCACTCTTGTGCGGCGCCGCCGGAAGGTCGTTGCCTAGGTTGAGAGCAACCTGAGCCGGACTTCCGACGAAGTCCGTGATCTTGCTGTCCAGCAACGTGCCGCCAGCTTCGAGGCGCAGATTCTGCTCGTCATTGTTGATCAGATTGAAGCCGACCGAAATGTCCACGCCGTACAGGCGCGACTTGCCCACGTTGATGCGGACATTCGCAGGCGACGGCGGAACCACCGTGAAGCTCTGCAATTCCGAAAGGTCATAGTAGAAGGCATCGACCGAGGCGTAGAACTGGCTGTCGGTCGAAATCTTCAAGCCTGCTTCATAGGCTTTGACCTTTTCAGGCTTGAGCGGCAACGCCTCGACCTGGCTGAAGATGGAAGACCCGTCGAAACCGCCGGCCTTGTAACCCGTGCCGTAGGATGCGTAGACCTTCACTTCCTGGATCGGCTTGTAGGCAAGCGTCACGCGACCCGAAAGATTGTTGTCGCTCGTGCGATTGTTGAAAAAGACAGGGATGCCGGGGAACGCCAGCGCCGCGCGCGACACGCCATAGGGATTGTCGTCAGTCGTCGATCCCCAGAAATGCGCCTTGTCGTCAGTATAGCGAAGGCCGCCGGTCAGGGTGAACTTGTCGTCGATATGCCAGTCGACCTGTCCGAAAGCCGCGCGGCTCTTCCGCGTCTGCTTGTAATCGGTCAGCAATATGGTTCCCGCGACGTCCGTGACGTCCAGGTCAGTGACGAATTTGACCGTATCGTTGACGGCATAGCCGCCGACCACCCAGTCGACAGGCCCGATATCGCCGGAAAGACGCAGTTCAAGCGACTTCTGGCGCACCTTGTCGCGGAAGTTGAAGTCGAAATAGCGCAGCGGACTGCCGGCGGCACCCTCGACATAGCGCTTGCCATATTGATAGCCCACGATCGCGTTCAACTTGACATGATCGGTAAGCGGCTGATCCAGACCGAGCGAGGTGCCCCACATCCGCACGTCGCGAACCGGATAGCGGTTCGAATAGAAGGTGTAGGGATCGTTGTCCGGTTCAAAGAAGCCCTGGTTCGAAATGCCCTGGACGCTGTCGGTCGTCTGGTTTTCGCCCTGGTCGCGGCTGGCGAAGAATTTCAGCCGAAGCTTGCCGTCCGTCGGCATGTTCCACAGGGCCGTGCCGCGGACCGCCATCATGTCGCGATCGCCCCATCCGTTGCGAGCGCCCGGATTGGGGATGGGCGACGTATTCGGGATCGGCTGCAAACCGGCCAGGACGCCAGCGCCCTTGCCGTTCATATAACCGCCGCCCCAGTCGCCGAGAACGGCGATGCGCACGCCGACATCCTGCGTGATCGGACCGCCGACAGCGGCTTCGACGCGACGCCGGTCATAGCTGCCGATCTCCGCCGTCGCATAACCGTTCAGGGCATTGCCCGGATCGCGCGTGATGACGTTGATCACGCCCGCGGTGCTGTTGCGGCCGTAAAGCGTGCCCTGCGGTCCCTTCAGCACTTCGACGCGTTCCACGTCGAAGAAAGGAAGCGAAAGGAAGACGTTGGACGTCTGATAGACGTCGTCGACATGCAGCGCCGCCGAAGAGCTGCCGTTCGGACGATAATCGTCCGTGCCGCCCAGGCCGCGGATGGAGATGATCTTGGACGCCGCGCCGCCGAAGTCGGACGTGATGCTGACGCCGGGCGTCTGTTCGACCACGCCTTCGAAATCGTTGACGCCGCGCTCCTGGATATAGGTGCCGCTGAAGGCCGAGATCGCGGCCGGGACGTCCGACAGGCGGGATGCGCGCTTCTGCGCCGTCACCACGATGTCCACGGTGCTAACGGGAATCTTTGATGATTCCTGATTCTTGCCCGACTGCGCATAGGCCGGAGCCTGTCCCACCACGGCGATCGCCGCCACAGTACCAAGCATCCGCAGCATGCGGAATTTCACCCTCCTCGGCATCTCCATCTCCTAATATCCGTTGTATTATAGGCTTATCTGTTCAGACTCACCGCAACACGCCGCGGAGGGACGGACAAGTCTTCGCCCCTCCCCCTTTTGCCCGCGACGGCTGCGATCATTCTAATAATCCTCCCAAAATTAGGAGTCAACATAGATTCCAAAATAGCTTGCATCCAAAGGCAGCGGTCGTAAGATCATTTGGAACCCGCGACGAGGATCGCGGGGTCTAGGGGAATGAGGATGAGAGACCTGGCAAGTGACAGTGCATCGCGCGCTTATGGAGGCCGCACGGCCCTGTTCGCCATAGCTTTGCTGACAATGGTGAGCTTCTTCAATTACATGGACCGGATGGTCCTGGCCGTGGTGCTGGAACCGATCAAGCGCGAACTGGGGCTTTCCGATGCCCAGTTGGGCCTGCTGTCGGGCGTGGCCTTCGCCGTGGTCTATGCGTCCATGGGCATTCCGCTCGGCCGCCTGGCCGACCGCACGAGTCGCACGCGCCTTCTCGCGGCGTGCCTGGGCGTGTGGAGCGTCATGACCTTCGCGACCGGCCTGGCGCGCAATTTCAGCCAGCTCTTCCTGGCCCGCGTCGGCGTGGGCATTGGCGAGGCGGGATGCGCACCCGCCGCCCACTCGCTGATCGGCGATTATTTCCCCGCCCATCGCCGCGCGCTCGGCATCAGTTTCTTTCAGGCGGGCGGGATCGCAGGGGTCAGCATCGGCCTGATGGTCGCGGGCCTGATCGCCCACGCCTATGGATGGCGCGCCGCGTTGATGGTGGCGGGCCTTGCCAGCCTGCCGCTGCTGGTCCTGCTGCTGATGTTGCCGGAACCGGTGCGCGGCCTGGCGGGACATGGTCAGGACAATAAGGAAAGCCTCTGGGCCACGCTGGGCATACTCCTGCGCCGCCGCGCCTTCCTGCATCTCAATCTTGGCCTGGGCATCAGTTCTTTCGGCATCTATGGAATCGGCCAATGGCAGATGACGTTCCTTGTCCGCTCCATGGGTCTGGATCTTCGCGTCGCCGGTTTCTGGTCAGGACTGGCCCACGGCACGGGCGGCATCATCGGCGTCATCGGCATCGGCGCGCTGACATCTTATCTCATGCGGCGCGATCCCCGGTGGGAACTTTGGATTCCGACAATCGGGTACAGTGCGTCCGCCCCCGTCTTTGCCGCCGCCTTCCTCTGCACCGACTGGCGGCTCTGCATCGCACTGCTGACCGCGGGCGTCGGGCTTTCGCTGTCGACCAGCGGCGTCGCGCTTTCCGCGCTGCAAAGCTTCGCCGAACCCTGGCGCCGGGGCACGGCGGTCGCCATAGCGCTGTTCACCTCCGCGATGATCGGCCTTGGCCTTGGCCCCTACACCATCGGCATGATCAGCGACTTCCTCCGTCCGACGCAGGGCGATGAGAGCCTGCGCTACGCCCTCTTCATCTCCTGCGCCAGCCTCGCCTGGGCGGGCTGGCATTTCATGCTGGCCACCCGCTCCGCCGCGAAGGACCGCATCTGACGCATCAAAATCCTCCCTACGCGAAGCGTGGGGAGGGGGACCGCGCGAAGCGTGGTGGAGGGGAAATTCGGAGGTCGTGCCATTTCCCCTCCACCAGCCTTAGGCCGGTCCCCCTTGGAAAAAGATGAACTTTTCCCCACAACAACGAAAAGGGGCCGCCCGGCGCATCAGCCGGGCGGCCCCTTTCCTTTCCTGCTTCTCGCCGGTGGTCAGGCGGCGACGGGCGCCCGCTTCCGCCGCACGATGGTCTGGGCGCTGGTATATTCCAGCAGCCCTTCGACCCCGCCCTCGACACCGACGCCCGACTGCTTCATCCCGCCGAACGCAGCGGTCGGCGACAGATATTGGGTCTCGTTGACCCACACCGTCCCGCTCGCGATGCGCTGGGCGATCTCCAACGCCTTGTCCTCGTCGCCACCCCACACGGAACCGCCCAGACCATATTCGCTCGCATTCGCCCGCGCGATCACATCGTCATAATCGTCGAACTTGATCAGCGGCAGGACGGGGCCGAACTGCTCCTCCTGCACGATGCGGCTATCCTCCGGCGGATTGTCGATGATGGTGACCGGCACGAAATAGCCCGGCACATCGGCCTTCTCGCCACCGACCAGGAACTTATAGCCCTTGTCCTTGGCGTCCTGGATCAGTTCCAGCACGCGGCGATACTGTCCTTCATTATTGATCGGGCCGATCTGCGTCCCCTGCTCCGACCCGTCGCCGACCTTCACCGTCTTCGCATAAGCGGCAATCGCCTCCTTCAGCGGCTCATAGACATCCTTGTGGACATACATGCGCTTGGTGGCGATGCAGATCTGGCCGTTGTTGCGGAAGGCGGCCCAGAACAGGTCGCTCGCCACCTTCTCCACATCGACGTCGGGCATGACGATCGCGGCGTCGTTGCCGCCCAGTTCCAGCGTAACGCGCTTCAGGGTCGGCGCGGCCGATTCCATGACGCGGCGGCCGGTCGCCGTCGATCCGGTGAAGCTGATCTTGTCGAAGCCGTCATGGCTGGTCATCCACGGGCCGAGCGCATCGCCGCCGGAGATGATGTTGAGCACGCCGGCGGGAAGGATGTCCTTGACCAGTTCGGCGAATTTCAGCGTCGTAAGCGGCGTGAACGGCGAAGGCTTCAGCACCATCGTGTTGCCCGTCAGCAGCGCCGGGGCGACCTTGAACATCGCCAGGCTCAGCGGGAAATTCCACGGCGCGATGGCGCCCACGACGCCCAGCGGCACGCGGCGCGTTTCGCTATAGCGGTCGGCGCTGTCCTCATTGACCGTCACCGGCAGGTCCAGCGACGCCGCGCCCATCAGCCAATAGGCCGCGCCCATCACCTCTCGCTCCGCCTCGGCATGGGGCTTGCCCTGTTCGGACGTCAGCAGCCGCTTGAACCCGTCGATATTGGCCAGCAGCGCCTGCGCCATGGCGTTGAGCGCGGCCTTGCGCTCCGCAATGGGGGTCGCCGCCCAGCCGGGGAAAGCCGCGCGCGCCGCATCGACGGCGCGGTCCAGATCGCCCTGCGTCGCGTCGGGGACGCTGCCTGCGACCTGCTCGGTCGCGGGGTTGAGCACGTCGAACCGGGCGCTCCCGCTGTCGAGCCTGCCGTCGATCAGCATGGCATAGTCGCGGTCGAAATCCATCATTTCTCTCCTTACGGTATCAATACGACCTTGATGCATTCGCCCCGCGCCTGCGCGGCGACGGCTTCGTTGATCTGGGCGAGCGGGAAGGTCCGAATCAGCCTGTCGAAGGGGAAGCGCCCCTCGGCATGATAGGCGATCAGTTCGGGAATGAAACGCCCCGGATCGCTGTCGCCCTCGATGATCCCGATGATGCGGTGGCCCGGAGTCATCAGCCCGGCGATCCGGACGTTGAGCGCCGCGTCCGGCTTGGCCGGAACGCCGACCAGGCCGATGGCGCCATGGCTGCCCAGCGCGGCCAGCCCCGCCTCTATCACCGGCACGACCCCGCTCGTGTCGAAGGCGAAGTCGACGCCCGCCGGAACGATGGCGCGCAACGCTTCGGTCAGGTTGCCCGCCGTGGCGGGATCGATGACATGGGTCGCGCCCAGTTCCTGCGCGATCTCACGCCGCGCCGCCACCGGTTCGACCAGGATGATCGTCGAACAGCCCCGGATCACCGCGCCCATCACCGCCGCCAGCCCGACCGGGCCGCCGCCGAAGATCGCGATGCTGGACCCGGCGGGACAGGCGAGCGAATTCATCACCCCGCCCGCGCCTGTCTGGAAACCGCAACCCAGCGGGCCGAGCAGTTCCAGCGCGACCTTCGACGTGTCGACCTTCACCACATTGCGGGCGCGCGTCACCGTGAGGGCCGAGAAGGAGGATTGGCCGAAGAAATGCGACGTGACGCGCTCGCCATCCTTGGCATAGGCGGTCGAACCGTCCTCCAGCCGCACGCCCGCATAATTTAGCGGCACGAAATTCTGGCAATAGCTGGGCAGATGCTCGTCGCAGCGCGGGCAGGCGCCGCAGCTTGAAAAGCCGATGACGACCTCGTCCCCGATGGCCAGGCCCTCCACGCCCGCGCCCACCGCCTCGATCACGCCTGCGCCTTCATGGCCCAGCACGCCCGGAAGGGTGAAGGGCGCGAACTGATCGCGGAAGATGAGGTCCGTGTGGCACAGGCCGACGCCCGCGATGCGCACCCGCACTTCACCGGCGCGGGGTGCCTCCACCTCGATCGTCTCCATCGCGAAGTCGCCGCCGGGCTGGCGCACGACCGCTGCCGTCGCCGCGGTCATGCGCTTTCTCCCTTGCGCTGCCCGTTCGCGGCTATGAAGGCGCGGATCGCTTCCCTGCTCCGCGCAGCGGCCTGGGTGTTCGGGAACAGGGTCAGGAACGCATGGAACGCCCGTGGCTCCTCATGCCGGGCCACCGGAACGCCCGCCCGCTCAAGCGCGTCGGCATAGCGCGTCGCCTCGTCGGCGAACAGGTCCTGCCCGCCCGTTACGACCAGCGCGGGCGGCAGGCCGTCCAGCCTGCCCGACAGGGGCGCGAACCGGATGTCGGCGCGGTCGCCGGGACTCGGCACGTACAGGTCATAATAGGCCGCTATCTCCTCCCGTTTCATCACGGGCGGCACGAAGGCGTTCATCGATGCGCTGTCCGCATCCCCCGCCACGGACGGATAGATCAATATCTGCCCGTCGATGGCGGGGCCGCCATGATCGCGGGCCAGTTGCGCGACCACTGCGGACAGATTGCCGCCCGCGCTGTCGCCCAGCAGGAAGAGGGGACCGTCCACCTCGATGGAGCGGACCATGTTCCAGGCATCCTCGACCGCCGCCGGGAAGGGATTTTCCGGGGCCAGCCGATAATCGACGGAAAAGACGCGATATCGGGTGCTTTCGGCCAGCGAGCGCGCGAAATGGTCGTAATCGTCGACGCTGCCCACGGTCCAGCCGCCGCCATGAAACAGGACGATAGCGCCCGGAACCGCATCGAACGGCGTGTAGTCGCGCACGGAAACGCCGCCCATCTCCCGATCCTCGACGCCCTGCATTTCCGGCCCGCCCTTGGGCGAAAGCTGCGAAAGCACGGCCCGTATCAGGCCCACGTCGCCGCTCAGGATGCTGGGTCCGGTTCCGGCGGCCATGGCCGCGGCGATGGCATCCATTTCCGGATCGATTGCAGGCCCCGTCATTGGAAGATACCCGTGATCGCCGCCTGGGGCGCGACGCGCAGATGTCGGATCGTTTCGGCTGTCATCATCCTGCTCACTGACATTCTCTCCAATTTCCGCATGGCTCTTCCCATGTCCATGGTCATTGCGACTGTTCCTTCTCGGAAGCGCGCATCAGATATTTCTGGACCTTGCCGGACGGCGTCATCGGCAGCGCCTCCACGAAGCGCACGACCGACGGCGCCTTGAAATGCGCCAACTGGCCCTTGCAATAGGCCGCCACGTCCGGCACCGCCAGGGTGGAGCCGGGCGCCCGCACGATCCAGGCGCACACCGCTTCGCCGAATGTCGCGTCCGCCACGCCGATGACCGCGACATCGCTGATCTCCGGATGGGTATAGAGATATTCCTCGATCTCGCGGGGGCTGATATTCTCCCCGCCGCGAATGATCATGTCCTTCGCGCGGCCGGTGATCCGGACGAATCCTTCCTCGTCGATCGACGCCAGGTCGCCCGAATGCATGAAGCCGTCGGCGTCTATCGCCGCTTCGGTCGCCTTGGGATCGTTCCAGTAACCGCTCATCACCGAATAGCCGCGGGTGCACAATTCGCCTTCGACGCCCCGCGGCACGACATGCCCGGCTTCGTCGACGATCTTGATCTCCAGATGGGGCATGACCCGGCCCACCGTCTCGATCCGCGCCTCCAGCGGGTCGTCGGGCAGGGTCTGCGTGCTGACCGGACTGGTTTCCGTCATGCCATAGGCGATGGTGGTATCGCCCATATGCATGCGGTCGATCACCCGCCGCATGACCTCCACGGGGCAGGTCGCGCCCGCCATGATCCCGCCGCGCAGAGAGCGAAGGTCATAGGCGTCGAAATCCGGCACGGCGAGCATCGCGATGAACATGGTCGGCACGCCGTAGCAGTGGGTGCACCGCTCGCCCTCGATGGCGCGAAGGCTGGCCACCGGGTCGAAACCCGGCGCCGGATAGACCATCGCCACGCCATGGGTGACGCAGGCCAGATTGCCCATCACCATGCCGAAACAATGGTAGAGCGGCACCGGAATGCACAGCCTGTCGCCTGCGCGCAACCCGGCCCGCACGCCGACCGCCGCGCCATTGTTCAATATGTTGCGATGGGACAGGGTGACGCCCTTGGGCCGCCCGGTCGTGCCGCTGGTGAACTGGATGTTGACGGGATCGCGGGGATTGGGGGCCACATCGTCCAATATGGCGGTGTCGGCGGAAAATATATCCTCGAAACGCAGCCAGCCTTCGGGCGCCGGTTCATCCAGCATGACCCGCCATTCCAGAGCAGGAGCATCGATCTGCGCCAGTTCCTCGGCATAGTCGATATCCTTGAACCCCTTGACGCTGATCAGCGCCCGCGCCTGCGACAGCGCCAGCACATGCGCCAGTTCCTGGCGGCGATAGGCGGTGTTGAAGGTGACGAAGATCAGCCCGGCCCGCGCCGTCGCGAATTGCAGCAACGTCCATGCGGCGCAATTGGGCGCCCAGATCGCCACCCGGTCCCCCTCGCGCAATCCCAGATGGAGCAGGCCCGCCGCCAGCCGGTCGACGCGCGCGTCGAACTCGGCGAACGTCCAGCGCGCGCCCTCCGCGCAGGATATCAGCGCGTCCGCTTCCGGCCATTTCGCCGCGGCCTGCCGCAGCGCTTCCCCGATCGTGATTTCCAGCAGGGCGTCGTCGCGGCTGCCGACGACATGAGCGCTCCGCGTGTCGCCCAGGGGATTCCCGATGCTCGTCGCCATCGCTCTCTCCTCGTCATGAATATTATGCGGGGGATATTGATCGAAAAGGCGGCACATTATCTTGACAGATTGCACCTCTATCATGACAATTCACGCCAAGGGAGACGATCGTGGCCGATGCCGACGCCGATGCTGGAGCCCTGCGCCAGTTTATCAGTTTTGCGCGAACCACCGGGTTGAATCTGGATGCGATTCTGGATGCGGAACTGCGCGCCATCGCCGCCGCCGCCCCGCATGCCGAACGCGTGCCCGCCCACGCCATCGTCGACATGCTGCAAATCTGTTCCGCCGTCGCCAGGCGGCCCGATCTGGGCGTGTCCTTCGCGCAATGGGGGAATATTCGCGGCTATGGCCCGCTCAGCCTGTTGTGGGACCATTGCCCGACCATGGCCGACGCGATCCGCGTGAACGCGCGCTACGGCGATCTGGAAAGCCGGGCGCTCGCCTCCTCGCTGGAGGAGGAGGCTGGGGAGGTCGCGATCCGCCATGTCCTGCTCGTCCCGGCGCGCTATGGCGGCTCGCAGTTCATCGAATCGATCCTGCTGCTCTCGACCCGGCTGGGCCGCCAGATATTGGGCGAGAGCTGGTGCCCGCTCCGCGTGGAATTCCAGCATAGCGCGCCCAGCGACTATCGCATCCATCGGCGGCTGTTCCGCTGCCCCCTCGAATTCGGCGCTGAACGTTCCGCCGTGGTCGTCAGCCGCGAAGACATTCATCGCCCGACGCCCCACGGCAACGCCCATCTGCTCGCCTTTCTGGAACAGCATCTCGAAACGGTGCGCCGGTCGATGCCGGTCGATTTCGTGGGTCAGGTCGATCAGCTCATCGCCGCCAACCTCGCCTCCGGAGAGGCGACGATGACCCATATCGCCATGCTGCTGCGCGTCAGCCGCCGCACGCTGCAAAGGGGCCTGGAACAGAATGGCACGAATTTCAGCGAAAGGCTGGAAGCGGCGCGCCGCCGGGTGGTGGAGGATTATTTCCGGACCGAAAGGCGGCCCAACCTGACCTTGCTCGCCTACCGGCTGGGATATAGCGACGCCAGCGCGGCCTCCCGCTTCCTGCGGCAGCATATGAACGCCGGCGTCCGGCAGTTCGTCCGGCATGAAACGGAAAAGGATGCGGAAGGCGTCCCGCATCCATAGCCGCCATGGCGGCTGCGCCCTTCCGCCATGCCGGACAAGTCCCGCATGACGGAAGGGGCTTTCAGCTATCCATCCACCCGACGATAGCCGAAGCCGAATGGCGAGCCATCCTCAGGCGGCGCAGAATCCGCCGTCGACGATGACCTCCGTGCCGGTGACGTAACGCCCGTCGTCCGAAGCCAGATACAGGCAGGCGGCAGCGATGTCCTCGGCCTTTCCGGGCACGCCCATCGGCACGGCGAAGGCCGCCATCGGCCCCACATCCATTGCCTGGGGGCCGACCGGCGCGCGCCGCTCGTCCGCTTCCGTCGCGTGGAAGATCGGCGTGTCGATGATGCCCGGATGCACCGAGTTGACGCGGATATTGTCCCGCGCCGACGCGCATTCCAGCGCCACCGCCTTGCTGAAGAAGCGCACCCCGCCCTTCGCCGCGCAATAGGCGGAAAGCGCCCGCTGCCCGGTGATCCCCGCCATGGAGGAGATGTTGACGATGGCCCCGCCGCCGCTGCGGCGCATCAGGGGGATGGCCGCCCGCGTGCCCAGGAACACGCTGTCCAGGTCGACCTCTATGCAGCGCCGCCACTGGGCGTATGTCAGGTCGGTGACAAGGCCGAACATCGAAATGCCCGCATTGTTGATCAATATGTCCAGCCGTCCCCAGCTTTCTTCGGCATGGCCGACGACTTCGGCCCAGCGCGCTTCGTTCGCGACATCCTGCAACAGGAACTGCGCGTCCCCGCCGATGTCGCGGGCGACGGCCGCGCCTTCGTCCGAAATGTCGGTCAGGATGACCTTCGCGCCTTCCTGCGCGAAGCGGCGCGCCGTGGCTTCGCCCAGGCCGCTCGCGGCCCCGGTGACGATCGCGGTTTTTCCTTCAAGTCGACCCATGTCACACAATCTCCAGTCCGGCGCGGTCGCCAGCCGCGCGCCAAGCCTTCAGCAGCGCCGAAAAGGCAATCGATCCATCGGCATAAGTGTCGATAAGCAGCCCCTGGTCAATATCCCCGTCGCCGCCATAATAGCCCGGCGTGCAGGTCGCCAGGAACCGGCGCACGCGCTGCGACTTCTCCCGGATGGTGCTCACCCATCCGTCGACCGCCTCGCTGGTCGCCTCTATGCGGGTCTTGCCCTCCGCGCGCGCCGCCGCGATCAGCGCGGTGATATGCTCCGCCTGTTCCGCCAGCATGTCGGTGACGTTCGGCTTGAAGCCGTTCTGGCTCAGCCCCAGCATGAAGAAATTGGGGAAACCGTCCGTGAAGAAGCCGTGGAAGGTGCGCATGCCCTTCGCGAAATGCTCGGTCATGGTCTTGCCGCCGCGTCCGCGCACTTCCATCGCGGCGCGCCGGGCATAGCCGGTGCCGGATTCGAACCCGGTGGCGAAGATGATGCAGTCGACCGGATATTCGACGCCGTCGAACACGATGCCGTTTTCCGTGATCCGGTCCAGCCCGCGCCCCTGCGTGTCGACCAGAGTCACGTTCGGCTGGTTGAAGGCCTGCAAATAAGTGTCGTGGAAGGTCGGCCGCTTGCACATCATGCCGTACCAGGGCTTCAATCCCTCGGCGGCTTCCTTGTTGGTGACGATGGCGTCGACGCGGGCGCGGATATTGTTGCCCTTGCGGAAATCGGCCAGCTCGGTGAGCCGGGCCAGCTCCTCAGGGGGCACCGACGTCGGATCTTCCGGCATCCAGGACGACACCATGTCGCGGAACAGGTCGGTCCAGCCGTCCTGCACCAGATCGACCGGGGCGCGCTGCCCGGACACCAGAATGTTGAAATTGTCCATCCGCTCGCGCTGCCAGCCCGGCTTCAGGCTCTTCGCCCATTCCATGTCGGTCGGGCAATTGCCGCGCACATCGACAGTCGAGGGCGTCCGCTGCACCACATAGAGATGCGCCGCGTCGCGGGCCGTGTAGGGAACGCACTGGATGGCGGTCGCGCCGGTGCCGATGATGGCCACCCGCTTGTCGGCCAGGCCTGTCATCCCGCCCCGGCTGTCGCCGCCGGTATAGGCATAGTCCCACCGGCTGGTGTGGAAAGTATGGCCCTTGAACTGGTCGATGCCGGGAATGCCGGGCAGCTTGGGGCGGTTCAGCGGTCCCGACGCCGACAGCACCCAGCGCGCCTTGATCGTGTCGCCCTGGTCGGTCTTTGCCACCCACTGCGCGGACGCATCGTCCCATTCCACGTCCACCACCTGCGTCTGGAACAGGGCGCGGGAATAGAGACCATATTGCTCCCCGATCCGCCGGGCATGCGCGAACAGTTCAGCCGCATGGGCATATTTCTCGGTCGGGATATAGCCGGTTTCTTCCAGCAGCGGCATGTAGATATAGGATTCGATGTCGCACTGCGCGCCGGGATAGCGGTTCCAATACCAGGTGCCGCCGAAGTCGCCCGCCTTCTCGACGATGCGGATGTCGGTGACGCCGATCTTGTGCAGTTCCGCCGCCGCCAGAAGCCCGCCGAAGCCGCCGCCGATCACCAGCGCCTCGACCGTCTCGTCCACGGCGTCGCGGACCAGTGGACCGTCGACATAGGGATCGTCGATATAGCGGCTGAAGTCGCCCTTCACCTCGATATACTGTTTGTTTCCCTTGGGATTGAGGCGCTTCGCGCGCTCCTCCGTATATTTCCGGCGAAGGAAATCGACGTCGATTTCCTCATGGGACATGTCCTGCGGCAAGGTAGCCATTACCCTCTCCTTCCGTTTCTCGTGTCGGTTTGGCTAGCCGACCTGGGATGGACGTTACGGGGGATAAGAGGTGACATCTTGTCAAATCACGCCATTTAAATGACGGATAACGTCAATGTGAGGCCTATCCATCCGGCCTGCATGACGGTCGTCCCGATCCGCTTCCGGCCGGCGGCATGTTCGCCCCGCCCTCCCGGCCCCGCAGCGGCCGATAAACGGCCTCCGCGACTCCATCGGGAAGCATTATTGACTCCATATCGGCAGGATATCGAGAATATTATTCTTTACATTACAGGCGACCTCCATATTCTGGAAGCGTTAATGACTCCCGAATCAAGGCCGCGCCCGTCGTGGCCGGCCGTTCGAACATTTCGACAGCATTTGCGGCGGAGGGCGCCGCCACGCGATCCGACCGTCATTCAAAACAATCCGGAGAGGAAGAGCCATGAGTGCAACCCAGGAACTGACCGCCCAGCAACGCTTTGTCGAAATGGTCGATAAGGGCGAACTGGCGGATTACGACACGATCAAGCCGCTCTTCCTGGAACTGGAGGGGGCGACGAACGAATTCATGTTCGGGCAATGGCGCGGCGGCAATTTCCGCGGCGAAACCATGGTCAGCAACTTCTACGGAAAGCGCTTCAATACGCCCGAACATTGCGAACCGATGCTGCGCACCGACGATGAAGGCAATGTCTATGCCTGGGGCGACTGGGGCGAGGCGCGTCTGCGCGAAGTGAAATATTGGGACAAGGTCCAGTCGACGGTCATCTATGACGACCAGCCGCTGATGGACTATTTCCGCAAGGTCAATGACGATCTGGTGATCGGCCTTGGCGACTGGAAGGGCAAGGCCAGGGGTTTCTTCTGGCTCATCCGGGACAGGCAGGCCGCCTGAACCGACCACCGGCAAATTGAAGAAATGAGGTGAACTACCGCCTCGCGGACGCGCAAAGGCGCGCCGCGGGGAGAGGGAAGACGTGTGTCGAAAGCCGGGCGGCCGGTGAACGCCGTCCAGCCACTATCAGCAAGGGAGATGGATGATATGAACAGGCTTATCGGGTCACTCGGCGCGGGCATGGCCGCGCTGGCCTTCGCGCAGGCAGGCGCCGCCCATGCGGCGGAAATGGCGGACGCGGCGCAATCCGAAACCAGGGGCGACGCAAGGACAGAGGGCGCTGCCGAAGGTTCGGGCGAGATCATCGTCACCGCCCAGAAAAAATCCGAAAGCATCCGGGAAGTGCCCGCCACCATCCTCGTCAAGGACAGCGACCAACTCATCAACGCCGGCATCCGCTCGCCCACCGACCTGGGCAACGCCTTCCCCGGCCTGGTCTTCACCCGGCTGGCGACATCGGCCCAGCCCGCGATCCGCGGCATCACCAGCACGGCGGTCAGCAGCACCGGCGGCATAGAACAGCCGGTCGCCATCTATATCGACGGCATCTACAGCGCGTCCCAATCGAACAATCTGGCCTTCGACCCGACCATGGTGTCGCGCATCGAAGTGCTGAAGGGGCCGCAGGGCACCGTCTTCGGCCGCAACGCGGTCGGCGGCGCGATCCTGGTCTATTCCCGCGATCCCGACCTCAAGGATTTGAAGGTCGACGGATCGGTGACGCTGAGCCGCTTCGGCGGCGGCACGTCCACTGCCGCGACCAATAACGAGCAGCGCCTGTTCGTCAGCGCGCCTCTGGTCAACGACCGGCTGGGCTTCGCCTTTTCGGGCGTGCGCACCTTCAATGAAGGCTATCTCACCAACATCAGCCCCGGCGCCAACGGCAGCCGCTATGGCCGTTCGCTCACCGAAAATCTCGCGGCGAAACTGTTGTGGGAACCGAACGCCTTCATCCGCGTCTCGCTCAGCGGCCGATACAGCCATATCGACATCGACTCCGTCAGCACGATCCAGAACCGCGCGTCGCGCGCGCTGCAAACCGACGGGAACGGCGCGCTCGTCTATCCCGACACGGTCATCGGCGAAAAGCCCTGGCAGGTCGCGTTCGACGTTCCCGGCCCGAACAAGCTCAAATCCTATGCCTTGACGCTGCGCGCCGATTTCGACAGCGACATCGGCAAATTCACCTCCCTGACCGGTTATCAGCGGATCATGCCCTATGGCCGGGGCGATGCGGAAGGTTCCTGGTCGCCGACCTGCCTTGCGCAGCGCCGTTGCCAGGATCTGCGCTGGTATTATCGCCAGCCGCTGTTCCTGTCGCAGGAGTTCAACTACGCTTCCCGCGACTTCGGTCCCTTCTCCTTCATCGCGGGCGTCTACGGCCTGCATATCGTCAATGAAACGGAGGCCAATCTCTGGGGCGACACCTTCCTCGCCCTCTCCCGCGCCAAGACCGACTCCTTCGCTGTCTATGGCGAGGGCACGTTGAAACTGACCGACAGCCTGTCCGTTCTGGCGGGCATCCGCTATTCGTTCGACCGGCAATCATTGCAGGGCACCAATATTCAGAACGAGCCGTTCACCCAGCCCAATGAGAAAAGCTGGAGCGCCGCGACGAGCCGCCTCGGCATCAAATGGGCGGTCACCGACAGCCTGAACTTCTATTCGACCTTCAGCCAGGGCTATAAGAGCGGCCTGCTGTCCTATTCCTCCTTCAACCAGGTCGTGAACGGCGTGGTCGTGCCGCGCACGCCCGGCGCGCCGGTCGATCCGGAACATCTCGACGCCTATGAAGCGGGGTTCAAATATGCCGACCGGGGGCTGGCGCTCAACCTGTCGGGCTTCTATTATCAATATCGCGACCTTCAGGTCCAAAGCTATTCCAACAATCTGATCGTCACATCCAACGCCGCGAAGGCCAGCATCTACGGGCTGGACTTCGACGGATCGGTCAAGATCGCGCCGGAACTCAGGATTTCGGGCGGCGGATCATGGCTGCCCCGCGCCAGATATGACAGCTATGCGGCGGCGCAGACCTTCCCGCTGATCAATGGTCAGCCGGTTTCGACCAATGCCGACGCCAGCGGGAGAAGGCTGATCCGGTCGCCCAAATGGATATTGTCGGCGGGATTGGACTATTCGCCGGAGATTGCGGGCGGGCAGGCCGATTTCAACATCAGCTATAATTATTCCTCATCCTATCATCATGATGTGATGGGCTATATGCAGCAGGATAAATATGGCGTCTGGAATGCGTCGGCCGGCTTCACCCCGCAGGGCAGCAATGTCCGCGCCACCCTGTTCGTCCGCAACCTGACGAATAGCGCCTATGCGGCGGGCGCGGCGGTCAACGACAATGGCCAGGGCGTCGCCTTCGCCCCGCCCCGCGAAGTCGGCGTGACGCTGGGCTTCAAATATTGAGGCAATGGCTATTAGCCGACATTAAATCCTCCCTACGCGCAGCGTGGGGAGGGGGACCATGCGAAGCATGGTGGAGGGGAAATGGCGTGACCTGCGCATCTTCCCCTCCACCAGCCTTCGGCCGGTCCCCCTCCCCATCTGTCGATGGGGAGGAATAGGACAGGTCCGCTCTCCACCCCAATCCCCCGTCAGGCAAATTTTGAATTTGCACACACACCCTAGAGCGCGCCGCATCACCCCGTCTGAGGCGCGCTTTCCTTTTCCAGCGCGCGCCACCACCGGATGCCGCCCGCATCCACCTCGTCCGACACGAGCCCGCGAGTCCGCAGGCAGGCGAGATGCGCCAGACTCTCCCCCGTGGCGAGTCCCAACAACCGGCGATCGATCTGCCGCTTGAACAGCGCCGGAAAGACGTCGATGGCCCGCGACGGCGTCTCCAGAAATTCCAGCAGCCGAACCAGCGCGACCTCATGCCCGTCGATCAGAGCCTGGATGCGCCCATGCAGGCCATGGAACGGCTTGCCATGGGACGGCAGGACCAGCACATCGTCCGGAACCCTCCGCCGCACCGCGTCCAGCGTTTCCAGCCACTCCGTCAGCGGGTCGGCTTCGGGTTGCAGCGGCTGCACGGACACGTTGGACGAGATTTGCGGCAGCACCTGATCGCCCGATATCAGCAGCTTGGCCTCCGGACAGTGAAGCAGGGCATGTTCCGGCGAATGCCCCTTGCCGATGACGACCACCCATTCGCGGTCGCCGATCATGATCCGCTGCCCGTCGTCCAGCGCGTGGAAGCTGGCGGGCAAGGGATAGAGCATCTTGCCGAAATCCCCGAACCGCGCCCGATAATGGTCCAGCGCATCCTCATCCCAGCCCGCCGTCCGGTAAAAGCGTATCGCCTCCTCCGGCGCCTCCTGCCCGGTATAGGACGCCAGGACGCGCAGCGTCAGATATTCCAGCCGCGTCATCCACAGCCGCGCCGGCTGCTTCTGCGCCAGCCACCCGGCCATGCCGCTATGATCGGGATGCAGGTGGGTGACGATGATCCGCCGCACCGGCCGCCCGCCCAGCGTAGAGGCGAACGCCCGACGCCACGCAGCGGACGTTTCCGTCGTCCGCAGTCCGGTATCGACGATGGTCCAGCCGTCGCCGTCCGCCAGCGCCCACAGGTTGATCGCCCCGATGCTGCCGCCCATCGGCATTCTCAGCCAGAATATGCCCTCTGCGACCTCGGTCGCGGTCCCATCTCCTATTTCCGGCTCTTCCAGAGGCGGATAATTCACCAACTCGTTCATCATATCCGGTCTCAAAAGGCTTCGGCCCAGGGCCGCAAATCGACTTCCTGCGTCCAGGCGGACCGATGCTGCCCATGGACCTGAAACGCCGTCTCGGCAATGGCGTCGGGGTCGAGCAGACCGTCCTGTCCCCGTTCCTCCCGCAAATTGGGCATGGCCGCCAGCAGGCGGGCGCCGTCGATGCCGCCGTCGATGATCAGATGCGCGACATGGACGCCCTTGGGCCCGACTTCCCGCGCCAGGCTTTGGGAAAGGGCGCGGACGCCCGCCTTGGCGCTCGCGAAGGCGGCGAACAGCGCCTTGCCGCGCAGCGATCCACTCGCGCCGGTGAAGATGATCGTGCCGCGCCCACGCGGCACCATCCGCCGCGCCGCCTCCCGCCCGGTCAGAAAGGCCCCAAGCGTATGTTCGCGCCAAAGCTGCTCCAGATTGGCGACCTCCAGATCCAGGAAGGAATCGCGCCGGTTGGTTCCGGCATTATGGACGGCCACGTCGATCGGCCCCCATTTCTCCGCCTCGGTAGCGAAGCGGACAGCATCCTCCTCGACGCTGGCGTCGCCGATGATCGCCTGCGCCTGTCCACCGGCCCGGCAAATATCCTCCGCCGCGGCTTCCACCTTTTCCAGCGTCCGGCCCGCCAGCGTCACGCGATAGCCCGCCTTCGCGAAGCGGCGGCCATAAGCCGCGCCAAGACCCGCAATCGCACCGACGCCGACGATCAGCGCGCTTCGTTCCGTATCGGCCATATAGGGTCTCCCGTTTCAGGATGGTGTCGGCGAATTTCCCGCCGCCTTGAAATCGCTTCGGCGTTGCCCGCGCCAGGGGTGCTGCTCCTTGGCACATGATGCAAAGGGCGACGACTGGCAAGTGGCCGCCGTATCATTTCATGGCAAGGCCAAGACGTTCCTTCAGATTATGCCGCGATGCACTCAGAATGGCCAATGCCCGATCCTTGTCCGACATCACCCTGGCCATCGCCATCGTGCCGATCATCTCGGCCATGACGGAAGAAGCCAGACCCTCCGCATCGCGCACGCCGCTGCTTTCCAGGGCGCGGCGGATGCCGTCCCGGAAAGTGTCCAGCCCGACCTCGAACCGTTGGCGCGCAGCCTTTGGGAGGCGGCTGGCTTCGCCCGAAAGCGTCGGCAGGGGGCAAGCCTGCTCCATCCGCAGCATGGCATGTTCGGAAAGATAGAAGTCGATCAGCGCCGCCAGTCCGTCGGCATCCGGCTTTTCGCCCAGATATTGGCGCAATATCGCCCTGCTGTCGTTGAACATCCGATCAACGGCATGGGCGACCAGATCGTCCCTGGACGCAAAATGCGCGTAGAAGCCGCCATGGGTCAGCCCGGCGCGCTTCATCAGATCAGCGACGCTGATCCCCTCATGCCCCTGGACTCGCATCGCCATGGCAGCCTCTTCCAGGATGCGTTTCCTCGTTTCCTCCTTCTGCGCAGCACTGCGTCGCATATCAAATCTCCCGATATCCTCCACCTAAAGCCCTTATGGCCGCAACCGATGCACGGGCGACGCCCGCCCGCGCCTGTTCCAGCCTGCTGGATGCGTCGAGCACCGCCTGATCCGCATCCAGCACATCCAATAACGCCACCGCGCCATTTTCATATGCATGCCGCGCCTGATCGCGTGCAATCGTCAAGGCGGCCACCTGCTGTTCCAGCTTGTCGATCTGGACCCTGCCCTCGCTCAACTGGACAAGGGCGGTTTCCACATCCTCCGTCGCCCGCAGCACCGACGAACGGTAGCGGGCAAGCGCCTCAGCTTCGCGACCCCTTGCCTGCGCGACATCGGCATCGATCCGCCCGAAATCGAACAGGCGCCAGCGTATTCCCGCGCCGCCGCTCGCCTGCACCGAACCGCCAGTGAACAGATTGCTCGTACCCAGACTGATCACGTCGAACAGGCCGGAAAGCGTCAGATGCGGATAATATTCGGCCATGGCGGCCCCGATCCGCGCATTGGCGGCGACGAGACGACGTTCGGCCGCGACGATGTCCGGGCGCCTGCGCAGCAACTCGGCCGGATTGGCGTCTCCCCTCGGCAACAGGGCGCCGGGGGTGGCGGCGGCGATGGACAGTTCCGCCCGGTCGGTTCCCGCCTGCTGGCCCATGAGGATGTCGAGCCGGTTCATCTGCGCCGCGATGCCGGCGCGCAGGGGCGCTATCGACGCTTCCACGCCGCGCTGTTCGCCCAGCACGCGGTTCAGTTCGCGTTCGGCGGCGATCCCCTGCCCTACGCGCTGCCGGATCAGGTCGACGAGCGAACTCTCGATGCCGACCTGCTTTTCCGCCACGGCAAGTTGCGCCTGAAGGCCACGCATGTTGAGATAGGCGTCCACGACCTCCGCCACCACGCTCAGGCGGACCGCTTCCTGATCGGCCAGATTGCCCGCATATTCGGCCCGCGCCGCGCGGCGCTCGCCCGACAGGCCGCCGAACAGGTCGATTTCCCAGCTTGCCTGCGCGCCGACGTCATATTGTTCGTAGTTGCGGGGCATTCCCAGCCTTTGGGCGACCCTGCCGATGGACGAATGGGTCGATTGCCGGTTCGCGGCGGCGGACGCCCCGCCGTCCAGCGTCGGCAACAGCGCCGCTCCCGCCGCTCCGGCGGCCGCTCTCGCCTGCGCGACGCGGGCGGCTGCGACCGCGAGATCGAGATTCTGGGCGAGGGCTCGATCAACGATCCTGTCGAGCAGGGGATCGTTGAATTCGCGCCACCAATCCGTCTTCGCCTGTTGAAGCGAGGGCTGAGCGGAAAATTGCTCCGTCAACCGGACATCGGGTCGATGATAGGCCGGGCCGGTCGCGCAGCCGCCGACGGAGAGGGAAAGCAATAATATGGACAGGGTACGCATGGACATCTCCATCAATGGGCCGCGGCGGCGTCGGGCGAATGCCCGGCCCTGACCGGCTTGCACAGCGGCACGAGCATCAGCGCGCCAAGGAACATCCAGCACATCAGGCGAAAGGCGTCGTTGAAGGCCAGGGTGACGGCATGCTGGCCGATGAGTCGCGCCAGTTGCGCCTTGGCCAGCGTCGTCGCCACCACGGGGTCGGGAAATTGGGTCGAAAAGCGGGTGGCCAGCGCCGTCACCATATCCTGCGCGCCCTGCTGGCGGTGCCCCATCGCCTCCCCGATCCGGGAGGCCGCGATCCGGCTATTGTCCTGCAACCAGGTGTTCACCACGGCGATGCCTATCGCGCCGCCCAGATTGCGCATGACGTTGAACAGCCCCGACGCGGCGGGAAGTTCGGCGGCCGTGAACGGCGTCAGCGCCATGTTCACGCAGGGAACGACGCACAGCATCATGGCCAGCCCGCGCAACGCCTGCGGCAGAGCCAGTTCCCAAAATCCCCATTGCGGCGTGAAATAGGATGTCTGCCAGAGGCTGGCGGCGAACAGCAGCAGGCCCGCGCTGATCATCCAGCGCAGGTCGACGCGCTGGATCAGGGATGCGGCGATGATCGTGCTGACAAGCTGCGCCGCGCCCACCACCACGACGGTCGTGCCGATCTGGAGCGAATCGTATCCGCGAACCCGCGCCAGATAGAGGGGCACCAGATAGATGGACGAATACATGCCGAATCCGGTCACCAGACTGAACAGGCAGGCGAAGGCGAACATCGGCTTTCGCAGCGGCCGCAGCGAGACGAGCGGATTGTCGGACCGGAAGGCGCGTTGCAGGAACAGGATGAACGCCACGAAGCTGAGCCAGGCGACGATGGCGACGGTCGGATCGCCCAGCCAATCCTTCTTCGGCCCCTCCTCCAGCACATATTCCAGCCCGCCCAGAAAGACCGCCATGGCGATGAAATGGCTCCAGTCGATCTTCCGGATCATCGACAGGTTCCCTTTGTCGACGCGCACGATCAGCATGGACAGGATAGCCACGACGATGCCGGGCAGCACGTTGATGAAGAACAGCCAGCGCCAGTCCAGCTTGTCGGTGATCAGCCCGCCCGCCGTCGGGCCCAGCGTGGGGGCGAGCACCGTCACCATGCCCAGAATCGCGGCGCTGACCGACCGCTGCTTGCCGGTGAAGATGGTAAAGCCGACCGCGAACACCAGCGGCACCATCGCGCCGCCCGTGAAACCCTGAAGCGCACGGAAGACGATCATCGATTCGATGTTCCAGGACAGGCCGCACATCAGGCTGAAGAAGGTGAAGGCCCCGCATGAAAAGACGAACAGCCAGCGCGACGACATGGCGCGCGCGAGATAGGCGGAAAGCGGAATCATGACCAGTTCGGCCATCAGATAGGCGGTCTGCACCCAACTGACCTCATCCGGCCCGGCCGCGAGTCCCGCCTGCACATCGCTGAGCGAGGCCGACACGATCTGGATGTCGAACAGGGCCATGAACTGGCCGAAGGCCATCACCAGGCAGATCAGATATTTGCGGGAATTGGGCATGGCGGACGGATCGTGCGACCAATCCTGCGTCAATCCCCCTAGCCTTCGGGACAACCATTGCATGACGGAGAAACTTCCCCTCTGGACATATGATGATCGTCATCTATATGATGATCGTCATCCAATCAAGCGGTTCAGGGAATATGGTGATGCGGGCGGAAGCCGTTGACGACAGCCTGGTCGAGTTGAAGCGGGCCGAACCATCCTCCCCACGGGAGGATGGCGACTCGCATGGCGAAGCGCCCGCCCGGCGGATGCCGCTGCGCTCGCGATCCTCCTTCGCGTTCGGTGTCGCCGTGGTCGCCGCGCTGGGCGGCATTTACTGGATCACGGCCAAGCCCACATCCGAATCGACCGACGACGCCTATGTCGGCGCGGACGCCACGACGGTCGCGCCGAAGGTGCGCGGACTGGTCGAACAGGTGCTGGTGCGCGACAATCAGGCGGTACGGGCCGGTGCGCCCCTGATCCGCATAGATCCGGAGGAATTCGCGGCGAAGACCGCCTCCGCGCAGGCCGATCTGGCCGACGCCGACGCCGATGTGGCGGCCGCGCGGGCCGCGCTGGTCAGCCTGAGCGCCGAGGAACGTCTGGCGAGCGCCAACATCGCGGCGCGGGGCACGGCGATCCGCTCTTCATTGGCGGAGGCCGAGCGCGCCGACGCCGACCGCCGCCGTTATGAGGCTCTGGTCGCGACCGGCGCCGTGGCGCGGCGCGATGCCGATCTCTATCGCACCACCGCCATCGGGGCGACGCAGACCGCCGCCCGGGCGCAGGCCGAACTCGGCGTCGCGCAGCGCGAAGCCGATGTGACCAGCGCACGCCGGGCCTCGCTTCAGGCCGCGCTTTCCAAGGCGATCGCGCAGCGCCAACGGGCTGTCGCCGCTCTCGACCTGGCGCGGCAGGATCTGGGACACGCGGTGATCCACGCCCCGATCGACGGCGTCGTGGGCAACAGGCAGGCGCGGGTCGGCGATTATGTCCAGCCGGGATCGCGGCTGCTGACGCTGGTGCCGATGAACGCGCTCTACGTGACGGCGAATTTCAAGGAGACCCAGACCCGGCACATGCGCGTCGGCCAGCCGGTCGTCGTCCATGTCGATGCGACCGGCGGCAGCATCAAGGGGCATGTCGACAGTCTGGCGCCCGGATCGGGGTCGACCTTCGCGCTGCTGCCGTTCGAACCGGGCACCGGCAATTTCACCAAGATCGTGCAGCGCGTTCCCGTCAGGGTGCGCCTCGATGCCGGACAGGCCGAAGTCGCGGCCCTGCGTCCCGGCCTCTCCGTGACGGCGAAAGTTCATCTAACCGAGTGAAAAGGACAATATCCATGAGTGCCGAAAGTAAAGGATTGGCCGTCGTCACCGGCGCATCGACCGGCATCGGCGCGGTCTATGCCGACCGTCTCGCCAGGCGCGGCTACGACCTGCTGCTGGTGGCGCGCAGCGCTGACCGTTTGTCCGCCGTCGCCGAGCGGCTGCATGCCGACACCGGGCGTTCGGTCAAGACCTTCGTCGCCGATCTGGCCAATGCGGCGGAGGTCAGGAAACTGGCGGAGCTGATCGAAGCCGACAAGGATTTCGCCCTGCTGGTGAACAATGCGGGCATCGCTCTGGCCGGAACGCTGGCGAGCGCCGAAGTGGAGGAAGTGGAACGCATCATCGCGGTCAACATATCGGCCCCGACGGTCCTTGCCCGCGCCGCCACGCGGGCGCTGCAGAAGCGCGGCTCCGGCGCGATCATCAGCATCGCGTCCGTCCTGGCGCTGGCTCCCGACCGCTTCGAAAGCGTCTATAGCGCCACCAAAGCCTATATCCTCAGCCTGGGCATGGGACTGGCGCAGGATCTGCAGGAAACCGACGTGCGGGTGCAGGTCGTCCTGCCCGGCGCCACCCGGACCGAAATCTGGGAACGCTCCGGCCGCGACGTCAACGCCTTCCCGCCGGATTGGGTCATGGAGGTCGACCATCTCGTCGACGCCGCCTTCGTCGGCTTCGACGCTGGCGAGACCGTCACCATCCCGCCCCTCGCCGAAGAGGATGACTGGAACAGCATGCAGGCCGCGCGACAGGCGATGATACCAAAATTGTCACGACGGGAAGTCGCTTCGCGCTATCGCGTTACGGCCTGAGCAGAGGGCGCGGAACTCACTCCCTCCCCCACAGAGTTCCGCCCCTCGTCCCCTCCGCCGGCACAGCGCCGGCGGAGGGGCTATGGCTTCAGCCTCGCGAGGCGCGCCTTTCCGGGTCGACCAGACGTTCCATGATCTGCGCGCCGCGCTGGCGGCTTTCCGGGCTGTCGCCGAATTCGGTATAGGGATAGGGGATATTGCGCCCCCGCTCGACGGCGGGCCGGGCGGCAACTTCGTCATACCAGCGCCGGATATGCGGGAAATCCGCCAGATCCTGCCCCTGCCAGTCATGATATTCGATCCAGGGAAAGAAGGACACGTCGGCGATGCTGTAGTCCTCCCCCGCAAGATAGCGTTCCCTGCCTAGCTGATCGTCCACCACCTGATAGATGCGGGCCGATTCCTGCACGAACCGGTCGATGGAATAACGCTCCGGCGCGGGGGCCAGCACGCGATACCAATGGGCATTACCCAGATAGGGCGCATGGGTCGCCTGAAACGATGCCCATTTCAGCACCTCATAGCGGGCAGGTCCGCTGGCGGGCAGCAATTTCCCGCTCTTCTCGGCTAGATAGATGAGGATGGCCGCCGACTCCCACAAAAGCAGCGGCTCGCCCCCCGTATCGTGATCGAGTATAGCGGGAAGCCGTCCATTGGGATTGAGCGCCAGGAAATCGGCCTTCTTATGCTCAGCGGCATAGACGTTGATCCAATGCCATTTATAGGGAAGCCCCACCTCTTCCAGCATGATGGACACTTTGCGGGGGCTGGGCGCGCCGGACGTGAAAAGTTCGATCATATGGGGTCCCCTGAATCAATTATCCTGGGCGGCCATGGCGCGGCTTGCGCGGGCGCACAGGGCGAAGGCGACGGCCGCCAGCGTACCCGCCATCGCCGCATTCAGGACGACGCCATAGGTCAACGCCGCAGGGCCGAGCCAGAATCGCGAAAATTCAACGACCGTGATCGGCCCGACGGCATATCCGAACAAGGCGGTGGCGAGGATGAAGAGCGAGGTGAGACGGGCGCGGATCGCACGCGGCCCGAAAAATTGCAGCGCCAGCGGCCCCAGCACCGCCACCGACGCCAGACCCACCATAGCCAGGAAGAAAGCCGTCAGGACCAGCGGCAACCCGCCAAGCCCAAGCCCGCCGACCAGCGCGACGGTGGCCAATATGCTGCTGGCCATCAGGCCCACGATGGTGCCGTCGGTGCGCCCGCGCCGCGCGAAATTCTGGGCCAGCCATGGCCAGAACATGGTTGAGAGGATTCCGGCCGTCAGCCCCGCGCCACCGACCAGATAGCCCGCATTCGCGGCGGTTTCCCCGAAATTGCGGACGATCAGCGTCGGCATCCAACTGATCGTGCCCATCGACACCATCGTGATCAGGCCCAGCCCGGCATAGAAGGGCAGATAGAATGTCCAGTGCCGCCGCAAATAGCCCATCATCTCGGCAAAGCCGGTCGCCGCCATGGGCGAACCCGTCCCGGAAGGGGCATGGCGCGGGTCGCGCACGGTCGTCAGGATCAGGACGGAGAGCAGCAATCCCGGAACGCCCAGCAGGATGAAGGTCAATTGCCATGCTGCCATTCCCGTCGTCGCCTCCAGCCTGCCGGACAGGCCAAGGGCAGCGCCGCCGATGATAAACGCCCCCGTGCTCATGATGCTGCCCATCGATCCATAGACCGCCGTGGGCACGGCCCTCTTGTCCCGTGGGAACAGGTCGCCAATCAGCGAAACCGCCGCCGGGGTCAGCACCGCCTCACCCAGCGCGACCCCGGCCCGCATGATTAGCAGGGTCCAGAAATCGGTGGCGAAGGCCGAACCGATGGTCATGCCGCTCCAGGTCGCGACGCCCAGCACCACGATCCTGACGCGGTCGCCGCGATCGATGCGGTCCGCGATCGGCACGCCGCTCAATGCGTAGACCACCGCGAAACCCGCACCCAGCAGCAGAGCGAGTTGCCCGTCGCTGAGCGACAGGGCGGACGCCACCGGCTGCGCCAGCAGCGCGAGCAGCAGCCTGTCGGTGAAGGACAGCGCGTAGAGGATCGTCAGCAGGATGACGATATACCAGGCCTGCCGCATATTCGCGGCGGACGGCTGCGCTTCGGCCGCGCCGGGCGATGTTGTGGCCATATGCATCGTCAATTCTCGTACACGCCGGCTTCCAGCAGGCGCTTGGATTGCAGGTCGGCCCCGCTCCGCTGGGTGAAATAACCGGCGGTCACCGCGCCGTCGACCGGCAGCACCACCCCGTTCACATAGGGCGCCGCATCGCTCAGCAGCATCAGCACCATGGCCGAAATATCCTCAGCCTGGCCGATGCGCCCGGCGGGGGTGCGGTCCACGATGGAATCCAGAAAATATTGGGGCAGCGCCCGCTCCGCCATCGGCGTGCTGATGATGGACGGCGCGATGCAGTTCACGCGGACATTATGCCGCCCCCATTCCAGCGCCAGCCCCTTGACCACGCCATGCACGGCGAATTTGGACACCGAATAGGCCAGCCGCCCCGCATGCGCGCCCATCCCCGCCAGCGAACCGATGCAGACGATGCTGCCTTGCTTGCGATCGATCATGGCGCGGCCGAACAACTGGCACGCCAGGAACGTGCCCAGCACGTTGACGTCCATGATGCGGTGCCATTCCGATATGGGGAAATCCTCCGCCTTGCCGTTGCCCGCCGTTCCGGCGCAGGTGACAAGGCCGTGGACATCCCCCAGCGCGGCGAAGACGGCGTCGGCGGCTTTCGCCATCGCCACTTCGTCGGAAACGTCCGCCGCCACGCCGAAGGCCCTGACGCCCAGCGCCTTCAACTCCCCGACGAATGGCGCGATATCCTCTTCGCGCAGGTCGATGATGCCGACATGAGCGCCCCGCTCCGCCAGGCCCAGCGCCGTCGCCTTGCCGATTCCGGAAGCGCCGCCCGTGACAACCACAGTCTTTCCGCGCAAGCCATAGTCGTCCATCCGCTCTTCCCTCCCTCGTCCGACCCCTTGCCGGAGGTCCGTATGCCATATCGATGCCGTGGATATTCGCCTGTCCGGCAGGATCGATCATGTCCCGGCATCGGGGACAGGATTCGCGGTCCAGCCGTCCGCCCGGTCAGGGCGGGAACGATCCCTGCGTGACTTCCAGCGTCGTCGGCCATGTTATGCTGCGCGGCCGGGGCTGGCGATGCCGCTCCACCGCCACGGCGATATGCGCCAGCGCCATCAGCAGCTTGAACAGCGTTCGATGCGCGTCGGGCATGTCGTCCAGCCCCGTCTGCTCCAGCGCCTGCAGGATGCGGTCGGCCATCGGCATGATCGCGTCGTAAAATGCCTGAATATCCTCGTAGGAACTTTCATAGCGGGTGATGAAGCGCGCCTGGAAATCGTCCCGCGCCCAGTGCGCGACGAACGGCTCCAGCGCCTCGAAGCCGGGGGGAAGGGCCTGCGCCATCATGCGGCGTCCAGCGCGGCGCGCGCGGTAGGCGCCGCGACCCAGCGGGCGATCTGCCGGGCGGCATGCATGATCAGCGCCTCGCTCTCGGAAAGCTGCATGAAGTCCGTGCCCCGCGAGTTGATGCCCTTCTGTGTCCGCTCCACATTGCTCAGATCCTCCAGTACGACGTCCACCGCATGGGCCACGCGATGCTCGATGGCGAACCGTTCACGCGGCGTCAGCGGCTTGCCGACATAGAATCGCGCCTCGTGCCGCGTTTCGGTGGGGCCGACGGGCCAGAATTGATGGATGAAGAAGCCCAGCGGATTGGCGTCGAGATGCGTGTTCGGGAAGATATAGTTCACATCCATCGACCAGCCCCGCGCCTTTGTCGGGTTCACCGCCGGATGCTGGCCAAACGCCGCGATCTTCTCCGCCTGATCGCCGGACCGGTGCCGGGGATCGAAGGCGAGCCTTTCTATGACCTGATCTTCACGCGGGGCATAATCAGGCCGCCCGTACATGGAATTCACCCCATGCGGACCGACGGCCCTGAACAGCAGCGGCCGCCCGAACGGATTGTCGGCGTCGGCGAAACGCGGCTTCAGGCTGACATTATGGATGGCCGGGATATGATAGGCTTCGGCAAAGGCGTCGGCTACGATCTTCCAGTTGCACTTCAGCCGGGTGCGGATGACGATGGGCGCGTCGGCATGGATATAGTCGATCCCGCCCAGATACTCCTTCATCCCGCCAAGAAACTCGTCCAGGCTGATCTCCGGCTCCGGCGACAGGTTCAGGAACAGCCAGCCTTCCCATATTTCCAGATGGATCGGCGACAGGCCGCATTTTGCCGTGTCGAGGCCGGGAAACGCCCCCTGATCGGGCACGCCGCGCAACGCGCCTTCGGCCGTGAAGGTCCAATTATGGTACCGGCAGACGAGCGCGGGCTGGCGGCCCTGCTCTTCCCACACCACCTGATTGCCGCGATGCGGACAGACATTGTGGAAGGCGCGCACGACGCCGTCTTTGCCCCGGATGACGATCACGGACGCTTCGCGCACCTCGAACTGCTTGACCACGAAGCTGCCGGGTTCGGGCACTTCCTCCACTCGCCCGGCGAGCAGCCAGGCGCGGCCGAACACCCTGTCCCGCTCCGCCTCGAACCAGTCGGGGGAGCGATAGGGTTCCAGCGGGGAACGCCAGTCCTCGGTCGGATCGGCGGAATTAGGACCATCAGTCATAGGGGCGACCTCATGCGGCTGCGCGGCGCGGTTCGATATATTCGTCGATGCGCGTCACCTTGCCGCCTTCCACCTTGGCGACGATGCAGGCGGGGCGCGGCTCGATCCGCCTGCCGTCGGCGAAGGTCACATGGATGACATGCTGCTGGACATAGCCGTCCTCGCTGCGCACCCGGCGGATGTCGGTGTAAAGGACTTCCGACGCCGCCTCGAAAAAGCCGCGCAGGAAATCCAGCGTCTCCGCCCGGTCCTGCTCCACCCGGTCATAGCTGTGCCATACGCGGACGTCGTCGGCATAGAGGGTGCGGATGCTTTCCAGATCCCGGTCCATGATCGCCCGGCTCAGCGCGTCTGCTATTTCAAGAACGTCCATGACTTCGGCTTTCTCTCCAAATCGGCCTTCTGGCCCTGTCCTTAGCATGGCATGACGGTTCGTGCGCGTCGGTCCCGTGCGACAGGCACAAGAGCGGTTAAACGGCGCCGATCCCCGCTATGGCCGGGGCGATCAGCGCGCTTTCCTCCTCCCAGCGGGTAATGGCTTCGTCCTGCGCCAGCGCCGCCGCGATGTCGTCGCGCCCCTCCAGCAGGGCCTGCTTGCGGTCCGGATCGATGTCGAACGTCCATGCGACGCCATTGGCCCGCGTCACCGTCTGCGACGGCAGGTCGATGGAGAGGGTCGCGCTCGTCAGTTCCCGGCTGTCGACGATCAGTTGATCGACCTGCGCCCGGTCCAGAATGATCGGCAATATGCCGTTGTTGAAGCAATTATTGTAGAAGATGTCGGCAAAGCTGGGCGCGACGATGACCCTGATGCCGAAGTCCAGCAGCGCCCAAGGCGCATGTTCCCGGCTGGACCCGCAGCCGAAATTCTCCAGCGCGATCAATATGCCCGCGCCGCGCCACCCGTCCCGGTTCAGGATGAAGCCGGGCCGCTCCGCGCCCTCCGCATCATAGCGCATGGAAGAGAAGAGTTTGCTGCCCAACCCCGCCCGGCTGATCGTCTTCAGATATTGCGCGGCGAGTATCTTGTCCGTGTCGATATTGGCTTCGGGCAGGGCGGCCGCGACGGACGTGATGCTGGTGAAGGGCGTCATGGCTCAGAAGGTCCGTATATCGGTGATGCAGCCCGCGATGGCGGCGGCCGCGGCCATGGCGGGCGACATGAGATGCGTCCTGCCGCCCGGTCCCTGCCGCCCCTCGAAATTGCGGTTGGAGGTGGAGGCGCATCGCTCGCCCGGCCGCAGCCGGTCCGGATTCATCCCCAGACACATGGAGCAGCCCGCCTGCCGCCATTCGAAACCCGCATCCCGGAAGACGGCATCCAGTCCTTCAGCCTCCGCCTCAGCCTTCACCATGCCCGAACCGGGCACGACGAGGGCGCGGACCCCGTCGGCCACGCGGCGTCCCCGGACCATGGCGGCGGCGGCGCGCAGATCCTCTATGCGGCTGTTCGTGCAGCTTCCGATGAAGACGACATCGATGGACAGGCCCGCCACGGGCGTTCCCGGTTCCAGTCCCATATAATCCAGCATCCGCCGCATCTGCTGCTGCTTTTCGGGCGCGGACGCGGCTTCGGCGTCGGGAACGCGGCCATCGATGGTCGTGACGGCTTCCGGACTGGTGCCCCATGTCACCATCGGCGCGACCTGCGCGGCGTCGATGACCACTTCCCGGTCATAGTGCGCGCCCAGATCGGATTGCAGGTCCAGCCATATCCGCTTCGCCCGTTCGAAATCCTCGCCGGAGGGAACCAGCGGCCGCCCTTCCAGATAGCGGAAGGTCGTCTCATCAGGCGCGATCAGGCCCGCTCGCGCGCCCGCCTCTATCGACATGTTGCAGACGGTCATGCGGCCCGCCATGTCGAGCGCCTCTATCGCCGCCCCGGCATATTCGATGACATGCCCGGTCGCGCCGCCCGTCCCGATCCTGCCGATGATCGCTAGGATCAAATCCTTTGCGGTCACGCCCGGCGCCAGCGCGCCCTCCACCCGGACCAGCATGTTGCGCGCCGGGCTTTGCCGCAGCGTCTGGGTCGCCAGCACATGCTCCACCTCCGACGTGCCGATGCCGAAGGCCAACGCGCCGAACGCGCCATGCGTGGAAGTGTGGCTGTCCCCGCACACGATGGTCAGGCCCGGCAGCGTTAGTCCCAGATCCGGCCCGATGACATGAACGATGCCCTGCGCCCGGCTTTGCAGGGGGACATAGGGAATGCCGAATTCCGCGACATTCCGCTCCAGCGTCTCGACCTGAATTCGGCTTTCCTGCTCGGCAATGGGCCGGTCCCGATGCTCGGTCGGCACATTATGGTCGGCGACGGCGATCGTCTTTTCCGGACGGCGCACTGCCCGCCCGGCGGCGCGAAGACCCTCGAACGCCTGCGGACTCGTCACCTCATTCACCAGATGGCGGTCGATATAGAGAAGACTGTTGTCGCCGCCCGCAGAGGCTACGGCATGGGCGTCCCATATCTTCTGGAAGATGGTGCGGGGTCCGGCGTTCATTGGCCTGCGCTCTCCCGCGCCAGACACAGAGCCGCGTCGACGGCCTGACGGACCCGCCCCCCCGGCAGGCCGCCGGGCAGCAGAGCCGCCGCACGGGCCGCCTCCAGCAGCAGGTCCAGATCGATTCCGGTGGAAACGCCCATCGCCTCGAAGGTCCAGATCACATCCTCCGTCGCCACATTGCCGGTGGCGCCGGGCGCGAAGGGACAGCCACCCAGCCCCCCGAATGCCGCATCAATCACCGTGACACCCGCATTCCACGCTGCGAGCGCATTGGCGACCCCCAGCCCATAGGTATCATGACCATGATAGGCCCACCGGCCGGAATCGGGAAAACGCGCCTTCGCCTCTCCGAAAAGCGCGGCAACCCGGTCAGGCGTCACCCGCCCGGTGGTGTCGCACGGGCAAATCTCCGCATCGGGCTTGATCGGCACCAGATCGCCCAGCAGCGCAAGCGTCTCCTGCGGGGGCATCGCCCCGTCAAAGGGACAGTCGAAGGCCGTGGCGACGTTCAGCCGCATCTTCGTCCCGGACGGCATGGCGTCCACGATCCGCGCATATTCCTGCACGGACTCTGCGGGCGAGCGTTTCACATTGTTCCGGTTGTGCTTTTCGGATGCCGACAGCACGAAGGCCAAATGGGTCGCGCCCGCTTTCCAGGCCCGCTCGGCATGTTTGAGGTTGGGGACGAGCACCTGCGCGTCTAGTCCCGGCAAAGCCTGCGCCGCCGCCAGCACCTCCGCCGCGTCGGCAAGCTGCGGCACGGCGGCATCGCTGACGAAGGCGGTCGCCTCGATCCGCCGGGTGCCTGCGGCGTGAAGCTGATGGAGAAATTCGATCTTCCGCTGCGTCGGGATCATCTGCGCGATCGGCTGGAAACCGTCCCGCGTGCCCACTTCGACAAGGGTGAACGCGCCGCTCATCCGACGACTCCTTTTTGGCGAAGCAATGAAATGGCCGCCGCATCGAATCCGGCGGCAGACAATATCTCGTCGCTATGCGCCCCTATGTCAGGGCCGGTCCAGCGGATCGCGCCGGGGGATTCCGGGACATGCGGCACGATGCCCGAATGCAGGATCGGCCCCAGGGCGGGGTCCATGACCTCCCGCACCATCCCCCGCTCCAGATATTGCGGATCGTGCGCCGCGTCCGCCGCCGTATAGGCGCGGGAGGAAGGAATGTCTGCGGCCGTCAACTTTGCCTCCAGTTCGGCGGTGGACATGGTCCCACTCCAGCCTGCAATCAAGGCGTCCAGTTCGGCCGCATGAGCGACACGGGCGACATTTCCCGCAAAGCGCGCATCCTGCACCATGTCGGGCCGCCCGATCAGTTCCGCCAGCCGCGCGAACAACGGCTCCGAATTCGCGGCGATCAGCATGAAGCCTCCGTCCGCCGTCGGATAGGCGTTGGACGGCGCTGCGGTCGCGATGCCGCCGCCGGTCGGCTGCTTGACCTTGCCCAGCCGCCCATATTCGGGAAGCATCGCCTCCATCATGCTGAAGACGCTTTCGGTGAGCGCCACGTCCAGCGTGCGCATCGCCCCGTCCCCCTCGGCGCGGTCGCGCTGCCAGAGCGCGGCCATGATCCCGAAGGCGGCGTAGAGACCGGCGATCGAATCGCCGATGCTTACCCCGACGCGAACCGGGGGCAGATCATAGCTGCCGGGCGGATGGTTGGTCAGGTGCCGCAATCCGCCGATCGCCTCCCCGATCACGCCGAATGCGGCGCGGTCCCGATAAGGGCCGGTCTGCCCATAGCCCGATATGCGGGCGATGATCAGCTTCGGATTGGCTTCCTTCAGCACCGCTTCCGACAATCCCATGCGGTCAAGCTGTCCCGGCCGGAAATTCTCCACCAGAACGTCGCACCCGGTGACGAGGCGAAGCACGATGTCCCTTGCCTCTGCCGCCTTCAGGTCCAGTGCCAGGCTGCGCTTGTTGCGGCCGTGGATCGACCACCAGAGCGAGCGGCCGTCGACCTGCTCGCCCCATTGGCGGACGGGGTCGCCCGCCAGCGGCTCGATCTTGACGACATCCGCGCCCAGATCGCCCAGCAAGCGGGTGCAGAAGGGCGCGGCCACGAAATGGCCGATCTCCAACACCCGCAGCCCTTGCAATGTCGCGTTCAAGATGCCTGGCTCCGTCAATCGATCACATCCTTCAAAATTGCCGGATCGGGCCGTACCGCAGGCCGCCGCATGCGTCCGTCCCGGCGTTCAGGGACAAGCGGCGACATGCAAAGAAAAGGCGATTATGCAGTTTGCAAACCCAAGGAAATTACCTGGTTTTGCGGCGCTTCAGGAATCTCTCTATGCCGAACCCAATCAGTGCGCCAAGCAGGGCTTGGGTCGCTATTTGAATGAAGTTTGTATCGTGGCCATTTGAGGTCGCTTGAAGGGTAGCGGCGATGGGGAAGAATACCGCTCCAATGATTGCCCCCTTTGTTATTCTCACTCAGGTTTCTCCACCGGCTTATGCTTCACGACCTTTGCAAGCCTCTCCTTAAAGTGCTGCGGGTCGTCGTCCGCCTCTAGCTCGCGGGCGGCTTCCTTGAACTTGTCGAGTTGCGACTGCTTTGGTTCTTCGCTCATGCCGGCCCTAGTTTGGCGATTTTCCACCTGCATCGTCTCCATGTGCGGCACCTAACAGAATCTTCAATGCCGCAATTTTCGTTTCGAGCGCCATCAGACCATCGTAGTCAAGAAGCCCTTCCAAGTGAACCTTGTTGCCACGAATGTTCATATTGATGGCGTTTAATTCCGGCTCCGCATTAGCGAACACCGCTGGCATAGCCGCAACGCCTAGGGACATCGGCTTTCCGGCTGACGCGGGTTGAGTTTCCATAATCGGCTCCTGTGTCTTATCCACCGCCGATTCTGCGCCTCCGCTAGCGTCCACGCCATGACTTTCGCTAGCGCGCTGTTCCTCCAGAAAGAGTAATGTCTGGAGATATGCCTTTGCCGCAGGTCGGATCGCGGTAGGATTGAATCCGCGACGGTTGAAGTAGGAGATCACTCCTTCTTCTGGCGGAATCATGTCGGGCCAGCGTTCCTGCATCTCTTTGAAGAGGGGTGGTTCGAGACCTGCCGCACGGAGCTCACGCCGTTTCTCATCATCACTGTCTGGATGAAGGATTGCGCGCGCACGATGCGTTACTCGCATTTCTCCTTTCCCTGCCCGCTCAACAAGGCCATATTGTGCAAGCGCAGCTAGCGCCTTGTTCGCCGGTCCACTTAAGCCGGAGTAGCCAATCATCTTCGCTGCAACCTCGCGATCAACCTTGGAGGCGCGATACTGCCCTTCAATCTTCCCCACAGCAGTAATCGCATCAGCAAGAGACATGACCGGATAGGATGGGCTTCGCACCGTATTATCTGGGTTATTCACAGGCGTGTTCTCCACTTCTCTGTCAGTTGCTCTATCACAGCGGCAAGATGCGATCAACATCGTTACTTTCTTGGCTTGACGAGGATGGAGCGAGGCCATTATGACGGACTCGCGGGGCACGAATCCGCAGGGAGGTGTGGTATGAACAGGAGAGTTGCTCTAGCCGCCGTCACGCTCACGGACGCGGCACGGGCAAAATAGAGAAGCCGCCTGACCTTCGCGGGGTCGGCGGCTTCGAGGTGGGCCAAATTTGATTCGGACCAAACTGGCGGTGGTGCTTATAGCATCGCCGCCTTTCTTTTGGAATCCTAGATTTTCGATGCGGCTTTGTGTGCCAGCGTTGATGACCCTTTCCCCGGCTCTGGTGGGTTCCCTTAGGCGCAGTACTGGTCAGGCCTTGCGTAGGTGAGGCGCTTGCCGACGATGCCCTTCAAACCTTCCGCCGCGCGCTGGCGGTCATTCACGCCATTGGCAACTCGGTTATTATAGCGGAACTCAAATTCAGCCAGATAGCGGTGAAGATGCTGTTCGCCGCAATGCTGATAGACGCCCTTCATGCCCCGCTTGAAGATCGAGAAGTAGCCTTCCACGGTGTTGCTGTGAATGGTGCGGTCAGCCAGATCGACATACTGGCCCTTGCCGTGGCTGGTGGTGCCGTGGCCGATAAAGTGCTCCTTCATCGAACGATAGCCGCTGTGCTCGTCGGTCATGATGCGCGTTTCGCGGGCCACGTTATCCAGAACGATCGGCATCAGGGTTTCGGCCTTCACATCGTCAATGACCATCGTGCGGGCCTTGCCGGTTTCACGATCAACCAGCGCCAGAACCTTCATCTTGTGATGGAAGGCGCGCTTCTTCTCAACGCCCTTCAACTTTCCGATGAAAGTCTCGTCCACCTCAACAATGCCGCCGTTACCGCCGAAAGGGGCAAGGTCGCCCGAACGCATTGCTTCGCGGATGCGGTGGGCAAGGAACCACGCGCTCTTATATTGGACTTCCAGAACGCGGCTAAGCTGGTGGGCGCTGATGCCCTTCTTGCTCGACACGATCAGGTGCACGGCCTGGAGCATCTTGTAGAGCGGCATGCGGGCATGCTCAAACACAGTGCCGACCTTGACGGTGAACTGCTTGCGACACTCACCGCACTTCTTGAGGCCGTGGCGGATTGCGCCTTCCGGGTTCTTCACGCTCTTGGAGCCGCGAACGTCCGACAGGTCATAGACGCGACCGCCGACAACACCGCAATGCGGGCAGGTCACGCCGTCCGCCCAGATCACGCTTTCCAGATACTCAAAAGCCTTGGCTTCGTCGTGGAAATGGGGGGCGGACAGAACGGACATGACGGCTTAACTCCTTGCCATCATTCCTACTGTTTCAGTGTGGGTTTGTAAAGTGCATAATCGCCAAAGAAAAAGGCGCTGAAACGGCGAACCATTTCAGCGCCTCCACCGGTTTTGTCCGCCGGGAGTTTAGTAGCGATAGCTCAGGCGAACGCCGTAGGTGCGCGGCATGCCCGCCAGGCGGCGAACCGTGTCGGTAACCTTGTCGACGTTGAACCAGTAATATTTGTTGCCGACATTCTGGACGAAGGCAGTCAGGCGCCACTTGTCGTCGCTGTCGGCGATGCCTGCGCGCAGGTCGACCAGCGCATAGCCGTCGATCTTCAGCAGCGGGTCTTCCCCGAACCCTGCAAAGGTCTTCGTGCGATAGGTGGCGGCCGCACCGGCAAAGCCCTTGAGGTTGTTGTTGACCGGGAATTCATATTCCGCGTCGCTCACCAACTGCCATTTGGGCGTGAAGGGGAATGATTCGCCGCCGAATTCGGCCAGCGCGCCCAATATGGTGTAGTTCTGGAACGAACCACGCACCTTGGAGTCGAGATAGGTTCCGCCGACAGTGATATTGAGACCTTCGACCGGACGGGCGATGACTTGCAGTTCGGCGCCCGTGACCTTCGATTTGGGAATGTTGACGGTCGCCTGCTGCGGCCCGAAGAACGGGCTGCCCGACGCGATGCGGCCGCGCAACTGCTTGTCGAGATAGTCATAGTAGAAGACGGCGCCGTTGACCTGCAGCGCGCGGTCGATGAAGCTGGCCTTGAAGCCAGCTTCATAGGCGGTCACCTGTTCCTGCGTGATCGCCTTCAGGGCGGAGAGCAGCAGCGGCGAACCGGTCGGCGCGCTGCCGCCCTTGAAGCCCCGGCTGATGTTCGCATAGAGCAGCGTGTCGGCCGAGATCTTGTAATCCAGGCCAAAGCGCCAGGAGACATTGTCCTCGTTCAAGGAGGAGGTGAATGCCCCCGGACGGAAATTGGCGTCCACCGTCACGCATTCATTCTGGAAATCAGCCAATGTCAGCGGCGGGAGGTTGAGAGTTGCGCGGCTGCTGTTGAAATAGTTCATGAAGGCCGGGATAGACGATCCAATGGCGCGCACGCAGGCTGTATAGTCGAGGTCGGACTTGGTGTAGCGCGCTCCGGCATGAAGCGTGACATTCGACGTCAGATCGAAGTCGACATTACCGAACACCGCGTAATTCTTGAACTTCTGCGCGGTGCGCACGCCGGTAAGGCCCTGAACGCCGAACGCGCCGAGCGTATAGGCAGATGTCGCCTGGGTGTTGTCGGTCGTTGCTTCCTCGAACGTCTTGTCCCGCGAATAATTGCCGCCCAGGATGAACTTGGCGGAACCGAAGTCGCCGCTCAGGCGCAGTTCCTGGGAGAAGGAACTGGCGCTGCCGCGATTGCTGATGTTCCAGGTGGAATAGGATAGGCCGTCGGAATCGACATTCTGCCGCTGATGATAGTCTGACCATGCGGTCAGCGACGTCAGGGTGAAGGCGTCCGACAATTCATAGTCGAGGCGGCCGACGATCTGATACATGTGGTTATCGCGGCGATAGTCGACGCCCGGATTCCAGTCGGCGGCGCGGGCATTTTCCGGGGAAAGCGGGTAGACCCCCAGCCATGGCACTTTCGACACCTGCGTGGGCGCCAGCAGGCGGATGGCGGTCAATTGCTGCGCCGCCGTTTCGGAACGGTCCTTGAAGCCGTTGACGTTCAGCGTCGCCGTCAGCTTGTCCGTCGGCTTCCAGTCGAGCAGGATGCGGCCATAGCGGACATTCTGGGCGCCATTGGTGTCATGGCGCGTATAGCTTTTCTGCCAGTCGTCGCTGCGCTGTATGCGGCCGGACACGCGAACACCCAGCGTGTCGGTGATCGGACCCGAGAGATAGCCCTGCAGGTCAACGGTGTTGAAACGGCCATAGCTGGCGTCGAAACCGGCATGAAATTCGTCGGTCGGCTTGGCCGCGACATAGTTGACCGCACCGCCCGTGGCGTTCGATCCGAACAGCGTGCCCTGCGGCCCCTTCAGCACTTCCACGCGCTCGACATCGAGCTGCGCGCCGACCGTCATGACGGTGAAGGGCAGCGGCGCTTCGTCAACATAGACGGAAACCGTCGGCCGCGCGCCGATGCTGGGATCGTTGAAGCCGACACCGCGCAGCGAGAAGACAGTGGTGCCGTTGGGCGTGGGCACGAAGGAGAAACCGGGCACGATCTTCGCAAGATCGGCCGGACCGGTGACGCCCTGCCGGATCAACTGGTCGCCACTGGCCGCCGTGATCGACATCGGCACCGAATTGATGGATTCGGCACGCTTGCTGGCCGTGACGACGATATCGCCGAAACTATTGTCCGCGCTCGCCTGCTCCGTGGCGGGCTGCGTTGCAGTCTGCGCCAGGCCCGCGGCCGGAACCGTCAGCGCCGACAACGCGACGCAGGAAAAAAATATACTTTTAGACATGCGGTCCTCCCCGATTATTCCCTTTGATAATCCCATTTCACCATATTGGATTAAGTCGTTCCGTCCCGCCGGACAGTCCCCACCGATTGGGACATGCCGACAACAAAGCCGAAAACTCGCAATCCATTGAACAGATTGGTTTTTGCCTTCCCCCGATTTCAACCGGCGGTCATGCCCCCATCCACCGGCAGCGCGACGCCCGTGACCCGCGAAGACAGCGGCGAACAGAGCCACAAGGCGCCCTCCGCTATTTCCCTGGGGTCCGCCCAGGATCGCACCGGCGTGCGCTGAAGCGGCATGTCCGGATCGTCCAATCGCTCGACGAAGCGCTTCGCCATGGCCGACATGGTAAGGCCGGGGCAAAGCGCGTTCACGCGAATCCCCTCCCGCGCATAGTCGAGCGCCGCGGCCTTGCTCAGGCCGACCACGGCATGCTTGCTCGCCACATAGGCCGCGCCGTTGGATCGGCCGATCAGGCCCTGCGCCGATGCCGTGTTAACGATGGAACCCCCGCCGCCCTGGGCCAGAAACCGTTCGATCTGATATTTCATCGCCCAGAAGACGCCCGTGACGTTGATCGCCATGCAGTCATGCCATCTGTCGTTCGGAATTTCATGCAGCAGCGCCGTTCCCGCCCCTGCCCCGGCATTGTTGAACGCCCAATCCAGGCGGCCGAAATGCCGGACCGCTTCGGCCACCATCAGGCGGCAATCCTCCTCCCGCGCCACGTCGGCCTTTAGGGCATGGGCGGTCCCGCCTTCTGCGCGGATGGCGCTGGCCACCGCTTCCGCCCCGTCCCCGGAAATGTCGCATAGCAGAACCCGCGCCCCATGACTGGCGAAGAGGCGGGCGGCGGCCTCTCCTATCCCCGAAGCGGCGCCGGAGATGATCCCGGCCTTCTGTTCAAGCATGCTTGCCTCCTCCTGATCCGGCCGGTCTTCGTGCCGGCCGCTTTTTATCGATGTCGCGGACTAGCTTTCCTGGGAAATGGCCGTGGCCTCCGCAAGCAGCTTGAGTTCGCGCTTCAATATTTTCCCATAGCTGCTCTTGGGCAGTGTCGGCAGGAAGACATAGCGCTTGGGCCGCTTGAACCGCGCGATCCGCGAGATGCACAGGCTGTCGAGTTCGGCGGTGGTCGCCTCCGCCCCCGGTTTCAACGCGATGAAGGCGACAATGGATTCGCCCCATTCCTCATCTGGTTCGCCGCAGACGGCCACTTCCTCGACCGCTGGATGCGCGATCAGCACCTCCTCCACCTCGCGGGGATAGATGTTGGTGCCGCCCGAAATGATCACCTCCTTCGAACGGTCGCGCAGCGTCAGGCAGCCGGACCGGTCGAAGCTGCCCATGTCCCCGGTGTAAAGCCATCCACCGCGCAGCGCCTTGCGGGTGGCGGGCGTATCGCGCCAATAGCCGGACATGACGATGTCTCCGCGACAGACGATTTCGCCGACCTCGCCCACCGGCAGTTCGTCGCCCCGCTTGTCCACCACCCGCACCTGCATCCCCGACCGGGGCCATCCGACCGAGGCGAGCGTTTCATCGGACGCGCCCTCATAATCCGCCGCGCACAGGCCGGTGATGGTCATCGGGCTTTCGCCCTGGCCGTAAAGCTGGCGGAACACCGGCCCGAAGAAGGCGAGCGAACTCTTGATCTCGCTCAGATACATGGGGCCGCCGCCATAGACGATCGACCGCAGGCCGAGCGAGCTTCCGCCGCGCCTTTCGCCCGCGAGCCGCAGGCGCTGGACCATGGTCGGCGCCAGAAAGGCCCCGCAGGAAAGATGAAAATCGCAAAGGTCCAGAAATTCGTCCGGGTCGAACCCGTCCGACGCCGGAATGATCTGGGCCGCCGCCCTGGCGACATAGGGCAGGATATACAGGCCGCTGCCATGGGACATGGGCGCGGCGTGGATGATGCTGTCCCGCGGCGACAGCGCCTCGAAATCCGCAAGGTGCGCGATGGTCATGGCCAGCAGGTTGCGGTGGCTGAGCATCGCGCCCTTCGATCGCCCGGTCGTCCCGCTGGTGTAGAAGAGCCAGGCAAGGTCATCCGGTTGGGTCGCCGCCGGCCCTGCGAGCGGCGTATGCGCCAGCATCGCCGCATAGGTTTCGCCACCAATCTCCACGACCGGACTGCCTCCCGGCAGCGCGTCGGACAGCGGCCCCGCCAGATCGGCGCCCGCCAGGATCAGCACCGGTTCAGCATCCTCGATGATCATCGCCATTTCACGCGGATGCAGCTTCGCGTTGAGGGGCGTGACCATCATGCCCGCCGCCCAGGCGCCGAACAGGATCGCGATATATTCCGGGCAGTTTTTCGCGGCCACGACGATGCGGTCGCCCTGCACGCCATGGCTGCTGAAGGCCGCCGCCAGGGCCAGCGCATCCGCCCTCAGCCGGGCATGGCTCGCCACCAGGGCATCGCCGCGAAAAATGGCGGGCCGGTCGGGATGGCGCGTGGCCGCGCCGTCGAGGAGGTGGAAGATATTCATGTCTCGACCAGTTTGCGATCCGCCAGCCAGCCATGGATCAGGTTCGTCGCCGTTTCGAGATGGTCGGGCTGACCGGCATAATAATGAGTAGCGCCCTCGATCAGTTCGAAACTCTTGTCAGGCGATCCGGCGGCTTCGAAGATCAGGCGGGCATGGGGTTGGGGCACGGCGTCGTCCGCGCCATTCTCTATGACCAGCAGCGGCGCGCGCAGGGTTTGGGCGCACCGGATGCCGTCCGCGTTGGTGTCGTCCACCGACCATTGCGAAAGCCAGGCCCGCAAGGTCGAAAAGCGCGCCAGCCCAACCGGCCCGGTATTGGCGGTGAGCGGATTGCCCAGATAGCACCAGCCGACGCGGCGGCCATTGGGATCGATGCTTCCGTCCAGAAAGCGCGGATCGGCCAGCGTGCGATGGGTGACAAAGCCGCGCTCCACCTCCGCCGTGCCGCGCATCTTCAGCATTTCCAGCGTGTCCTTCACCCGTCCGGTGATCTTCCGCATCCGCCCCAGTTGCGCGGCGCGATATTCGGCCAGGAAATCGGCGCTGTAGGGCGGTTGGTTGGAATTTTGCGGATCGTAGATGTCCAGCGCCGGATCCCGGTCGTCCGGATTGCCCTCGTCGCGAACCGAAGGGTCGATGATGTCGAGCAGCAGTTGCGCCCGCGATATGTGCGCGGCCTGGAATATCACGGCGTCGGCGGGGATAAGGCCCGCGCCCGGCAGGTTGACCGGGTCGCCCGCAGGCGTGTGCGTGATCGTCGGATTTTCCGCCTGCGACTGGTAGAAGAGCGCCAGCGACCCACCGCCGGACCAGCCCACCAGCACGACCTTCTCATAGCCCAGCCGGGTCTTGGCATGATGGATGAACGCGCCCAGATCGAGCAGTATCTTCTCCAGCACCGCCGCCGTGTCGTTGCGCGCATAGCGGCTGGCGGCGCACAACACATGCGCGCCCAGCCGCGCCGCCGCGTTCGGGACGGGCAACAGTTGCAGCGTCGATGCCGGATGCATGAACACATGCAGCGTGCGGGACGGGCGGCCCACCGGTCGGATCAATATGCCTTCCACATTGACCGCGCCCTGGTTGCCGGAAAAGCCATATGTTTCCACGAAGCTGCTCGCCTCGTCATAGGCGATGTGCAGCCATTCGAAGGAAAGATCGAAGGTCGGTCGCATGTCTTTCGCGTCCTTCAGCGCCGCTCTGAACGGCGATGCCGGTCCGGGGCGCATTTCAGCAATGGATTCAGGCGTATCGCTCGCGCTGCCGCTTGATCAGTTCAACCAGGGCGGTCTCGACATTCCGGTTCTCCGCCTGCGCCTGCTTCTTGCAGTCGCACCACATTTTCAGGTCGGCATAGCCCTGTTCCGAATGGCGGTTCCAATCGGCGTCCAGCGGCGTGGTGATTTCCAGCCGCATCCCGTTCGGATCGTGGAAATAGATGCTGTAGATCAGCCCCTTGTGATCGGTGGGGCCGACCACGTCGATGCCGTTCGACACCAGCCACTCATACCATTGGTCGACCTCCGCCGCGTTTTTCGCCTGAAGCGCGATATGATCGAATATCTCATAGGCAGGATGAGTGGTTTCGGGACGCGGCGGCAGACCGGGCGCTTCGAAGAAGGCGATGGTCGAACCGTCCTGCATCCGGAAGAAAATGTGGAAATAGGGAAAGGGATCGCCGGTCGACGGCACGCTGTCGTCATAGACCGTGCTGGCCAGTTCCATGCCCATGATGCCGGTGTAGAAATTGGCGGTCGCCTCCACATCATGGGTCACCCATGCGGCATGGTTCAGCATCACCGGCGTCAGTCCAGGTTCCTGCCGCGCTGGCTGCAATTTGGGGGGCTGATCCACGTTGAGTTCCCTATAATTGGCGGTTCCGCCCCAAGCGTCGATGGGGCTATGTCCCGACAGCTTATGCGAAAAAGCGCGGCGTCCCGATGTCCCCGGCGGGCGGGACTGACGCTTTTTCGAGCGCGGCCCGCATCCTCATAAGCCCGGCGTCCCTGTCGCCGGGGACCGCCGGATCGACCGGCCTGCCCTACCGTCCGGCTTCGACACAGGGCGCCCCACTCGCTAGTTTGGGCGCGACAGGGACGATAACCAAGGATTCTGCCTCCAACATGGCGCATGACGACACAGCGGAAGATGCCCGTTTCCGGGCCGAAGTTCGCGACTTCCTGGACGAGGCGCTGCCCGAACGGCTGCGCGCCGCGCCCCGCACCTTATTGATGAAGAATGTGGCCGACCAGCAGGAATGGCACCAGATTCTGGGCCGCAAGGGCTGGTCGGTGCCCGGCTGGCCGGTCGAATATGGCGGCACCGGCTGGACGGTGCGGCAACGCCACATCTTCGACCAGGAATTGAGCCTGGCGCGGGCGCCGATGCTCAGCCCCCAGATGAACATGATCGGCCCGGTCATCTACACCTTTGGCACGCAGGCGCAGAAGAACGCGCATCTGCCCTCCATCGTCTCCGGGGAGCGGCTGTGGTGTCAGGGATATTCCGAACCGGGCGCGGGATCGGACCTCAGCGCGCTGCGCACCCGCGCCGTGCGGGACGGCGACGACTATGTGATCAACGGCCAGAAGATCTGGACGACGTTCGCCCATGTGGCCGAATGGATGTTCTGCCTTGTCCGTACATCGAATGAAGGAAAGCCGCAGGCGGGCATCACCTTCCTGCTGATCGACATGAAGACGCCGGGCATAGAGGTCCGGCCGATCATCTCCATCGACAATCTGCATCATCTGAACGAGGTTTTCTTCACCGACGTGCGCGTGCCGGTCGAAAACCGGATCGGGGAGGAGAATGCGGGCTGGAACTACGCCAAATTCCTGCTGAAGCATGAGCGGGACAATATCGGCGAAATCGGCACGCTGATGATCCACCTCCAGAATCTGCGCAAACATGTGCGCCGCGTGGAGGCCGCCGCCCCGGACCTGGCCCCCTATATGAAGCGCGACCTGCTGGAGCTGGAGGCCGAACTGCTCGCGATCGACGCGCTGAACGCGCGCCGCGTCGCCCTGGCCGAAAACGGGTCGGAAGACCCGACCTTCGCGTCCATGATCAAGCTGCGGTCGAGCGAATTGCAGCAGCGCATCTTCGAACTGGGCATCGATACGCTGGGCCCCTATGTCCAGGCGAGCCAGACCGAAAAGCTGGGCGAGGCCGATCCGGAAAGGCTGGTGGGACCAGTTGGCGGACCGGAAGCCGTCACCAACCATCTCTATGGCCGCGCCCTGACCATCCTCGGCGGCACGAGCGAGGTCCAGCGCAACATCATCTACAAGGCCACGGAGGCGCTCTACCGATGAATTCGTCAGCAGTGACCCGGCCGGAGCACGCATCGTCATGAGCCATATCTTCAACGAGGACCAGAGCGCGTTGCAGGACGCCGTCAGGGCTTTCCTGGCCCATGAATATGGCTGGGAAAAGCGCGGAGAGATCATCGCGTCGGACGCGGGCTGGTCGCCGGACATCTGGCGGCGTTTCGCCGTGGAACTGGGACTGCTCGGCCTGTCCATCGGCGAAGAGGCGGGCGGCATCGGCGGCGATGCCTATGACCGGCTGGCGGTGATGGAGGCGTTGGGCGAAGCGCTGGTGGTCGAACCGTTCGCGGAGACGGCGATTTTCGCGGCGGGCCTGTTGCAGCAATCCTCCTCCCCCCTTGCCGCCGATCTGATCGGCGCGATCCTGTCGGGCGACGCCGTGGTCGCGGTGGCGCTGGATGAGCCGGAAGCGTTCGGCCGCGCCGACGCCATCCGCGCTCATGCGGAGGAAACAGCGGACGGCTATCACCTGCATGGCGACAAAGCCGTGGTTGTCGGCGCGCCATGGAGCAGCCACCTGATCGTCGGCGCCCGCCTGTCCAGCCCCCACCTGTCCGGCCATGGTCTGGCGCTGTTCCTGGTCGACACGGGCGCGGAAAATGTTGCGCGGCGCGACTTCGTCACCATCGACGGGAAACGCGCTTCGGAAATCCGGCTGGATGGCGTTTCCGTCGGCCGGGACGCGCTTCTCCTGCAAGATGCGGACGCGCAAGTCGATCTGGCGACGGACGAGATGACCGCCGCCCTCTGCGGCGAAGCCGTCGGCGTTCTGGGCGCGATGCTGCGGCAGACCGTGCGCTACATGCTGGAACGGCAGCAGTTCGGCCGCCCGCTCAGCGAATTCCAGGCGTTGCAGCATCGCATCGCGGACATGCGGGTGTCGGTCGAAATAGCGACCGCCGTCGCCTTCATGGCGGCGGAGGCTCTCGGCTCCCCGCGTGCGCAGCGTGTCGCCGCGATTTCCGCCGCGAAGGTTACGATCGCCAAGTCATGCCGGATGGTCAGCCAGGCCGCCGTGCAGCTTCATGGCGGCATGGGCATGACCAACGAACTGCCCATCGGCCATCTCTTCAAGCGCGCCATGGTGATCGAACGGCAATTTGGCGGGATCACGCAAAATCTGCTGCGCATGGCTTCCGTGCCCGATCATGGCCTCATCTGACTTTATCGAAGGACCAATCATGACTGTCGATCTTAAAGGCCGCGTGGCCGTCATCACCGGGTCGGGGGCTGGCCTTGGCCGCGAATATGCGCTGCTGCTCAGCAAGCTGGGCGCGAAGATCGTCGTGAACGATCTGGGCGGAACCGTGAACGGACAGGGCGCCAGTACCGCCGCCGCCGACAGCGTCGTCGCGGAAATCGCGGCGGCGGGCGGAGAGGCCGTCGCCAATTATGACAGCGTCACCGATCCGGAGGGCGGCAAGCGGATCGTGGCGACCGCGCTGGACGCCTTCGGCAAGGTCGACATCGTCATCAACAATGCGGGCATCCTGCGCGACCGGTCCTTCATCAAGATGACGCCGCAGGAATTTTGGGACGTCATCAACGTCCACCTGTTCGGCGCGTTCAACGTGACGCACGCCGCCTGGCCGCACCTTATCGCGCAAAATTACGGGCGGGTGGTGATGACCACTTCGGCCGGCGGGCATAACGGCAATTTCGGCCAGTCCAACTACGGCGCGGCGAAGCTGGCCCTGGTCGGCATGTTGAATTGCCTCGCGCTGGAGGGGAAGAAGCATAATGTGCTGGTGAACGCGATCTCCCCCGCCGCCCTGACGCGCATGACGGAAAATATCCCGACCGGCGACATCGCCCAATATCTGAAGCCCGAACTGGTCGCACCCGCCGTGGCGTGGCTCAGCAGCGAGCAGTTCGTCGACAGCGGCGTGATCCTGGCGACGATAGCCGGTTTCTACTCGCGCATCGCCTATTTCGACGGTCCGGGGCGGCAATATGATCCGCTGGAACCCGTCACCGCCGACATGCTGGCGGACTCCGCCGACGCGATCCTTGCGCTGGACGGCGCGAAACCCGTGCAGCCCGGACCGCTGGGCGAAACCGAAGCGCGCCTGCGGGCGATAGGCCGCCTGTAATGGCGATGGAGCAAGCGATGACGCGGACGATAACGACACCCGGCCAATTTCTGGAAATGGTCGGGGAAATACTCGGCCCCAGCGATCCGGTGACGATCACCCAGAAGATGATCGACCAGTTCGCCGAGGCGACCGGCGACCATCAGTGGATTCACGTCGACGTCGACCGCGCCAGCCGCGAGATGCCGGGTGGGAAGACCATTGCCCATGGCTATCTCACCCTCTCGCTGCTGGCGGGACTGCAAAACGCCATCTACCGGGTCGAGGGCGTGGGCCGGGCGATCAATTACGGCGCGAACAAGCTGCGGCTGATCGCGCCCGTCCCCGTCGGATCGCAGGTCCAGTTGACGCAGACGATCAGCGGTGCGGAACGGATCGACGGCGGGGTGAAGGTCAGCATCGACAATCTCTTCACCATCGTGGGCCAGGAACGGCCGGTGCTGGCGGTCGAAACCATCGGCCTGTTCTTCGACGAACCGGCGGCATAAGCTGAAGCAGAAGGTGATCCTGTGACGATCCGGGACAAAGCATATATTGTGGGCGCGTTCGAACATCCCACGCGCAAGGCCGACGGCATTTCGCTCGCCCAATTGCATGCGGAGGTCGCGCTGGGCGCGATGGCCGATGCGGGCATCACGGCGGACATGATCGACGGCTATTTCTATTCGGGCGACGCGCCAGGTTTCGGCGCGTTCACCATCCCCGAATATCTGGGCCTCAACATCCGCCACCTGGACGGCACCGACATTGGCGGATCGTCCTATATCGCGCATGTCTCCCACGCGGCGCAGGCCATCGCGGCGGGCAAATGTTCCGTCGCGCTGATCGCCATGGCAGGTCGCCCTCGCGCCGCGAAGGTGCCGATCGAGGTGGACCTCGCCTTCCTCAACAATCCCAACATCCCTGAGGTGCCGAGCGAATTTCCCTACGATCTGCTGCCGGTGTCGGGCTATGCGATGGTCGCGGCGCGGCACATGCACGAACATGGCACGACCAGCGAGCAACTGGCCTGGATCAAGGTTGCCGCGTCCCACCATGCCCAGCACAACCCCCACGCCATGCTGCGGCAGGTCGTGACGGTGGAGGATGTCGTCAACTCCCCGATGGTGGCCGACCCGCTGCACCGGCTGGACTGCTGCGTCGTGAGTGACGGCGGCGGCGCGGTGATCGTGGCGGCGCCGGAAATCGCGCGCAACCTGAAACGCCCGCTGGTCGCCGTCCGGGGCGGCGGCGAGTCGGTCAAGGGGCTGAACGGCGGCCGGTTCGACATCCTCACCTCCGCCGGTGTGGCATCCGGCAATGCGGCGTTCGAGGAAGCGGGCGTGGCGCGTTCCGACATCAAATATGCGTCGATCTACGACAGCTTCACCATCACCGTGCTGATGCATCTGGAGGATCTGGGCTTTTGCGAGAAGGGCCGCGGCGGCGCCTTCGTGTCGGACGGCAACCTCATCTCCGGCGTGGGACGGCTGCCGATCAACACCGACGGCGGCGGCCTGTGCAACAACCATCCCGCCAATCGCGGCGGAATCACGAAGATCATCGAGGCGGTGCGCCAGTTGCGTGGCGAAGCGCATCCGGCAGTGCAGGTTCCCGGCTGCGACCTGGCCCTGGCGCATGGCACCGGCGGGTCGCTGGGCGTCCGCCACGGCAGCGCAACGCTTATTCTTGAGAGGCAGTGATGAGCGAACTGGTATCGCCCTTTTCCAATCCCGAAAATGCCGAATGGGCGGTCGCGGCGACACGTGGCGAACTGCTAATCAAGCATTGCCGAAGCTGCGGGGAGAATCATTATTATCCCCGCGCCTTCTGCCCCTTCTGCCAATCGGCGGACACGGAATTCCTCGCCACGTCGGGCGAGGGAGAAATCTACAGCTTCGCCATCACCCGCGTGCTGAATCCGGTGATCGTGCACGCCTATGTGACGCTGCAGGAAGGGCCGACGATCATGACCAAGATAGTCGGCGTCGATCCGGATCGGATCGCCATCGGCCAACAGGTCCGCCTCGGCTTCGAACCGAGCAAGATGGGCTTCCCCATGCCGGTCTTCACGCCGGTCGAAACGGCCCAGGCATAAAATAAAAAGCAGGCATGGCGGCCGGAACCGCCATGCCCGCCCAATCAGCGGTCGATCACACCCGTTCCCAGATCGCCGCGATACCCTGGCCGCCGCCGATGCACATCGTCGTCAGGCCCAGGCGGCCGCCGGTGCGGTGCAGTTCATGGACCAGCTTGGTCGTGATGATCGCGCCCGTCCCGCCGACCGGATGGCCCAGCGAAATGCCGCTGCCGTTAGGATTGACCTTCGCCGGGTCCAGTTCCAGTTGCCGCGTCACGGCGCAGGCCTGCGCCGCGAAGGCTTCGTTGGCCTCGATGATGTCCAGATCGCCGACGCTCAGCCCCGCCCGCTCCAGCGCCTGGCGCGTGGCGGGAACCGGGCCGATGCCCATATAAGCGGGATCGACGCCCGCATGGCCATAGGCGACCAGCCGCGCCAGCGGCTTCAGGCCCTGCGCCTTCACCGCCGCCTCGCTGGCCAGCACCACCGCGCCCGCGCCGTCATTGATGCCCGACGCATTGCCCGCCGTCACCGTGCCGTCCTTCTGGAAGACGGGCTTCAGCTTGGCGAAATCCTCCGCCTTCGCTTCCGTACGCACGTCCTCGTCCGTGTCGAAGGGCACGGGCTTGCGCCGGACCAGCACCTCGACCGGCACGATCTGATCCTTGAAATAGCCCTGCGCGATGGCATAGGCCGCCCGCTTCTGGCTTTCGAAGGCGAGCGCGTCCTGATCCTCGCGTGAAATGCCGTAGCGCGCTGCGACATTCTCCCCCGTGACGCCCATATGATAGCTATGGAAGGGATCGGTCAGCGCGCCGACCAGCCCGTCCAGCACGGACCCGTCGCCCATCTTCTGGCCCCAGCGATTGTTCGGCAGGACATAGGGAGCGCGGCTCATAATCTCCACGCCAGCGCCCAGCGCGACTTCGCAATCGCCCAGCATGATCGACTGGGCGGCGGTGATGATCGCCTGCAGGCCGGACCCGCAAAGCCGGTTCACGGTATGCGCGGGGCTTTCCTGCGGCACGCCCGCGCCGATGGCGGCGATGCGTGCCGCATAGGCGTCACGCGGCTCGCAATGGATCACATTGCCCAGCACGACATTGCCGATCCGGCTCGCCTCCACGCCCGCCCGCTCGATCGCGGCCTTCGCGACATGGGCGGCGAGTTCGCCAGGCTTTTGATCCTTCAGCGACCCGCCGAAACTACCGATGGCGGTACGCGCCGCCGATACCAGAAATACGTCCGTCATATGCTGCTCCAGTCCATGGATATCCAGATATTCAGAAGGCGTCGGCGGCCAGCGCCATGATCGTCGCCTCGCCCGCCGCGATGCTGCCCGCCAGTCCCCGGACCTGCGGCAACATCCGCTGGGCGAAAAAGTCGGCGACGGCGCGCTTGGCGTCATGCAGCGGCGTGTCCCCTTCCGCGGCGGCCATGCGCGTCCACATCCAGCCCATGGAGACCAGCGCGAACAGGCGCAGATAATCCGCCGCCGCGGCACCCGCGGCCTCCACGCCTGCGCCGCGCAACGAAGCCGTAACCTCGCGCAGCAGGGCCAGCGCTTCACGGGTGCTTGCCGCGATCCCAATGGTCCCGGCCGCCTCCAGATCGTCCGCGACCAGCGCGAAGAAACCCTCGACCACCGCGCCGCCCGCCATGGGCAGCTTGCGCCCGACCAGGTCCATCGCCTGCACGCCGTTGGTGCCCTCATAGATCTGGGCGATGCGCGCATCGCGGACATATTGTTCCATGCCCCATTCGCGGATGTAGCCATGCCCGCCGAACACCTGCTGCGCCTGCACCGCGCTTTCGAAGCCGTAATCGGTGAAGGCCGCCTTCACCACAGGCGTCAGCAGCGCGACCAGACCGTCGGCCTTGGCCCGCTCCCCGGCGTCTTCATGGTGATGCGCCCGGTCGAGCTGCAACGCCGTCCAGCCGCCAAGCGCGCGCGCGCCTTCCACGAAAGCGCGGATGTTGAGGAGCATGCGCCGCACATCGGCATGTTCGATGATCGCCACCGGCTCCCTCGTTCCGTCCGCGCTGCGTCCCTGGAGCCGTTCCTTGGCATAGCTCGCCGCCTGCTGATATGCCGCGCCCGCGATGCCCAGTCCCTGGATGCCAACCATCAGCCGTTCGGCGTTCATCATCGTGAACATGGCGGCCAGGCCCCGATGCGGTTCGCCCACCAGCCAGCCGGTCGCACCGTCATAGTTCATCACGCAGGTCGGCTGGGCGTGAATGCCCATCTTCTTTTCCAGCGCGCCGACCGACATGGCATTGCGGACCGTGAAGTTGCCGTTCGCGTCGGGCAGATATTTGGGTACCAGGAACAGGCTGATCCCCTTCACGCCCGCAGGGGCGTCGGGCAGGCGCGCCAGCACCAGATGGATGATATTGCCGCCGAAATCATGGTCGCCGGAGGAAATGAAGATCTTCTGCCCCGTCACCGCATAGCCGCCATCGGCGTCCGGCACTGCCTTGGCCTTCAGCGGGGCCAGGTCGGTGCCCGCGCCACTTTCGGTCAGCGCCATGGCGCCGGTCCATTCACCGCTCACCATGCGCGAAAGATAAGTGGCCTTCAGGGAATCGTCGGCATGGGCCGCGATCGCCTCGCACGCGCCCCGCGTCAGGCCGGGGAACAGGCCGAAGGACATGTTGGACGCTGCCAGCATCTCATCCAGCCAGAGCTGAAGGATGAAGGGCAGGCCCTGCCCGCCATATTCCGGGGCCGCCGCCAGCGACGGCCAGCCAGCCGCCACGAAATCGCGCCAGGCGTCCGCAAAACCCTCCGGCGTATGCACTTCGCCGTCGATCAGGCGGCTGCCCTCCTCGTCGCCATGGCGGTTGATCGGGTGCAGCCGTTCCGCGCACATCCGACCCGCTTCCTCCAGCACCGCCGTGGCGAGATCCGCATCGACATCCTTGCCCATCTCCGCCATTGCCCCGTCGAAGCCGAGCACCTGGGTCAGCAGGAAGCGGTAATCATCGATCGGCGGAACATAGCTGAACATCGGAAACTCCCTCAAAGCAGGTCGCAGCGACTATACCAAACATCTGTTACAGTCAATCGCGCCCTCAGCCGACGGGTGGTCCGGCACCGTCATGACAACAGATCATCCATTCATTGAAACTCATCATAACCGATCAGGCCCATGCCCGTCTAAAGCTGACGGCTTTCTTGGAAAAGCGGGAAGGTGGAACATGGATCTGCAACTGTCGGGGAAGCGCGCGATCGTCACTGGCGGCAGCCGGGGCATCGGCAAGGCGATAGCGCGGGCGCTGGCGGAGGAGGGCGTGCGCGTCGTCATCGCCTCCCGCGATCTGGACGCCGGACGCGCCACGGCGAACGAACTGGCGCGGAAGACCGGCGGCGAAATCCATGCCCTGGCCGCCGACACGCGGGACGATGCGCGGGTCGACGCGCTGATCGCCGACGCCGTCGCCCTGCTGGGCGGGCTGGACATCGTCGTCAACAATGCCGCCCGCCCCGGCGCGCCGCCCGCCGTGCCGGGCGTGGCGGGCGTGGAATCGGCCTATCTGCTCGAAGAACTGGACACCAAGCTGGTCGGCTATTTGCGGGTTGCGCGGGCCGCGGCGCCCCATCTGGTCGCGAACGGCTGGGGCAGGATCATCAACATCAGCGGGCTGGCGGCGCGTGGCGCCTTTTCCATCCCAGGGTCCGCCCGCAATGTCGCTGTGGCCGCGCTCACCAAGAATCTGGCGGACGAACTGGGTCCGAAGGGCGTCAACGTCACCGTCGTTCACCCCGGCGCGACCCGCACGGAAAAAACGGCCGAAGCGGTCACGCGCAAGGCGACGGCGGAGGGCATTTCCGAAGCCCAGGCGGAAAAGGCGCTGTTCGGCCATGCGCTGGTCGGACGGATCATAGAGGCGGAGGAAGTGGCGGCGGTCGTGACCTTCCTCGCCTCGCCCCGCAGCGTCGCGATCAACGGCGACGCCATCGCGGCCGGCGGCGGCACGCGGGGCGCGATCCATTATTGAGGGAGGCTCACCCCCCACCCCATTGAAATGACTGGATTCCAGACAGCCGCCCGGCCCGTGAAAATCATGGACCGGGCGACTTCATGCTGCCCATTTCCCATTTAAATCGATCCGGTCGGCGGCGAAATGCGCCGGAACGCTTGCATTCCCGCACGATTGATAATAGCCATAATATTATCATAATAATTTAATTGGGACTGGAATCATGGGATTTGAAGATCATCCGACCGTCCGCGCGCTGCGGGAAAGAGGCGAATCGGAGTCGACGGAAATCGTCTCGGCCGCCCTGCTGAAAGAGATCGCGCTCGAATGCGGGGCGGCCGATGTCGGCTTGATCGAAATCACCCGCCCGGCCATCGCCCCGCAAATCCCCTATATCCAGAAAGTCTACGCCAAGACGAAGACGCTGATGGCGATCGTCTGCCGGATGAACGAACTGCCGGTGCGCTCGCAGACCCGGTCCGTGGCGAATGAGGAATTCCACGCCACCTACGACCATGTGAACGAGGCGTGCCGGGAAATCGTGCGCGAACTCACCAAGCGGGGCATTCCGGCATGCAACGCCATCGCAGCCTTTCCCATGGAACTGGACCAGCCCAAGATCATGATGGTGCAGCACAAGCCCGTCGCGGTGGAGGCGGGGCTGGGCCATATGGGCGTCCACCGCAGCGTCATCCATCCTAAATTCGGCAGCTTCATCCTGCTGGGCACGGTGCTGCTGGGCGTCGAGGCGGACGAATATGACCATCCGGTCGACTATAATCCGTGCCTGGGCTGCAAGCTGTGCGTCGCGGCCTGCCCCGTGGGCGCGATCAAGGCGGACGGCGCGTTCGACTTCATGACCTGCTACACGCATAATTATCACGATTTCACGGGCAACTTCCTGAACTTCGTGGAAAATGTCGTGGAGGCGAAGGACAAGAAGGATTATCGCCAACGCATCCCGCCCAGTGAGACCCAGCTCATCTGGCAGTCCCTCTCGTTCAAGCCCCAATATAAGGCCGCCTATTGCATATCGGTCTGCCCGGCGGGCGAGGAGGTGATTTCTCCCTTCCTCAAGGACCGCAAAACCTATGTCGAGGATATCGTTAAGCCCCTGCTCGACAAGGAGGAGGTGCTGTACATCATCAAGGGCACCGATGCCGACGAAAGCGTTCCGCGCAAATTCCCCCACAAGCAGATCAAGCATGTGCGGGCGGGCCGGATCACGACCAGCATCGGCGGCCATCTCTTCTCCCTACGGCTCAGCTTCCAGCGGGGCGCGGCCCGCGCGCTCGACCTGACCAGCCACTGGACGTTCGAGGACAAGAAGGAACATCATGCCACGGTCCGCGTCGCGGGCAAGCTGCTGGAGATAGACGACCGACGCCATGCCGGGGACGCCGACTTCAAGGTCTGGGTCAAGACGGATCGCTGGTTCGACTATCTCAACCTGCTGTGCGAACTGGACGAACTGTTCGAGGAAGGCTCCATCCGCCTCGACGGCGACCGGGAAAGGCTGGACGCCTATCTCGCCTGCTTCCCCTTCTGACACCGGCTTTGGATACCTCCCCGCGCAAGGCGTGGGGAGGTATCCGATGACGCCTAATCGGCGATGACGGCGTCGCGGCCAATCCATCCGGAGTCATGCACCGCCTGATGCATGAAGGCCGCGACGTCGGCGCGGCTGATGCTGGGAAGTCCCTTCATCTCGATCCGGTCGGCTACGCGATAGGCCCCCTTGGCGCCTCCGTTCGTGAGCGCGACGGGATAGACCAGCGTCCAGTCCAGGCCACTGGCGCGGATGGCCGCATCCGCAACCGCCTTGTCCGCGTAGATCCGGCGAAGCAGCGTGCGGAACAGGAACTTCTGCACAAAACTGGCCGCGCCGAAGCTTTCCCCGACGCCAAAGGACGACATCCACACAAGGCGGGAGACATGCGCCTGCCCGGCCGCGCCGGTCACCGCTGCGGCGGCACGGCTGAACAATCGGTCGGCGGCCAGCGAATTGCCCCGCCCCAGGGTGGAAATGACCGCGTCCTGCCCCTGCATCGCCCTTGCGACATTCTGCATCGACGTGGCGTCGCCCTGGACGATGGCGATGCGGTCGGACAGATGGCCGATCCGCTCCGGATCGCGCACGAGGGCCGTGACGGAATCGCCGTTTCTCAGGCAAAGATCGATCACATGGCGACCGGTCGGACCGGTCCCGCCCAGGACGAGGATTTTCATCTGGCTTCTCCGGCTTCGATCCGGCCCATTGACGCCAGCAGGCTTTCCAGAGACCGGGGCGGCCTGCCGGACAGGCGTTCGACGTCGCCGGTCACGATGTCGTAGTTTCCCGCCGCATAGTCGGACTGGATGCTGATGATCGCGTTCGCCAGTTCTTCGGGAATGCCCGCCTGCGTCAGGCTGGCCCGTAGCTGGTCCTCCGGCACGACCATGAAGTCGATGGGTCGCCCCGTGAACCGCGCGGCCAGCGCCGCCCGTTCCGCCCCGTCGAAGCTTTTCGGCCCGGTCGCCGAATAGATCGCGCCCTCATGCCCCTCCCCCAGCAGCACGCCTGCGACCGCCGCCGCCAGATCGTCGCGGGACAGATAGGCCACGCGATTGTCGCGAAGGCCAACCAGCACCCCCGCGTCGGCGGCCATGCGGGCGTCGTCCGCGAAGGATTCCGCATAATAATTCATGCGCACGATCGTCCAGGCCGGGGCGTTCCTCATGAGATGCTGTTCGCCGATCCAATAGGGGGCGATGATGTGCGGCTCCTCCTGCTTGCGCGTGCCCATGGCCGAAACCAGCACGATATGCCCGACGCCGGCGGCCAACGCCGCGTCGATCGCCGCGAGGAACTGCCTGCTCCTGATGCCGGGCCGCATCTCCGCGCTGGGGATAATGACAAGCCGGTCCAGCCCGGCATAGGCCGACGCCAGCAGCGCCGGATCGTCATAGTCGCCCGCCCTCCGCTCAATGTCTTGGCCGAGGCCGAACGCCACCGCATCCGGCGTGCGCGATATCGCGACGACATCCTCCCCCGCCCCCATCGCCGCGAGTTGCGCAACGATCGCCTGCCCCAGCTTGCCGCTGGCTCCGCTCACGCCGATCTTCATTTCGAACCACCGGCCAGGGCGACGGCGTCCGGCCCGGCGGGAAAGCGAAGCCGCCCACTGTCGTCATGAACGGCTTCCCAGATCGCTTCCGCGACATCGCTTTCGCGGGTGGTCAACGGCGGATTCGCGAAGCCCTGCAGGATGGGCTGGGCAAAGGCGGCATATTCTCCGGGCAGCAGCTGATCGACCGGGACGATGCTGTTCGCGCCGAACCGTGTGGTCGGCGCATAGCCGGGTTCGACCAGTTTCGCGCGCACGCCGAAATAAGCGAGTTCTATCGCCAGCGAGGCCGTGAATCCCTCCACCGCCTGCTTGCTACCGGTATAGGCCGCCGCCAGCGGAAAATCGCCCAGCGTGACGCTGGAGGTGACGTTGACGATGGTCCCAGACCGCCGCTCGCGCATCTGGGGGATGAAAGCCCGCGTCATGGCCATCACGCCTATGCTGTTGGTCTCGACAAGCTGGCGGATCAGCGACATCGGCATCGCTTCGAACGCGCCAACCCCGCCCACGCCCGCATTGTTGACCAGCACGTCGACAGGGCCAGCCGCCTCGACCAGCGCGGCGATGCTGGCTTCGCTGGTGACGTCCAGCGGCAGGACGCGCAGATTTTCCGACGACGGCAGCACGCTCCGGTCGGGGGAGCGCATCGTCGCGATGACATTCCAGCCGCGTTCGAGGAAATGACGCGCCGTCTCCAGGCCATAGCCGGATGAAGCGCCGGTGATCAGGATCGTTTGCATAGGGAAACTCCTTGGTTTGGACACCCTCCTGCTAAGTCATGCCGCCAAGACGATCCATAATCGTTAATCCATATAATATTACCAATCGTCCATAACGCTTTACTCCGGACGCGGGCTGCGGCAGGACAGGCCAGCCATGGACCCATTGAGCGACATCATCGCGCTGCTTCGCCCGACCGCCGCGATATCGAAACCGATCACCGCGCGCGGCGACTGGTGCGTAAGCTATCGCGCCTATGACGCGCCGGGCTTCACCATCGTGCTGGCTGGCGAATGCTGGCTTCAGTTCGCGGACGGCGAACCGCTGCGCCTGTCCCAGGGCGACTTCATCCTGCTGCCGACCACGCCCGCCTTCACGCTCTTCAGCAAGCCCGGCGTACCAAGCATCGCCGTGGAGCCGACCGCCGCCCCGGTCCGTCACGGCGAAGCGGAGGGGGAACCGGACTATGTCGCGCAGGGCGGCAGCTTCCGTTTCGAACGCGTCAACGCCCCCCTGCTGCTGTCGCTGCTGCCCGGCATGATCCATATCCCCGCGTCGAAGGGCCGAAGCACCCGGTTCGGGCGGATCATCACGCTTTTCGCGGAAGAATGCGCCTCCGACTATCCCGGCAAGGACGCCATCCTCCAGCGGCTTATCGAGACATTGCTGATAGAGGCGCTCCGCTGGCGCAGCCTGGAGCGGGACGGAATGTCCGCCGGATTGCTCCACGCCCTGCGCGATCCGGCACTGGCGCGGGCGCTCCATGCGATGCATGCCGACATGGCCGCCAGATGGACCGTCGCCAGGTTGGCGAGCATTGCGGGCATGTCCCGATCCGCCTTCGCGGCCCGGTTCGCCGAAGCGCTTGGCTGCGGCGCCATCGAATATCTGGCCCGCTGGCGCATGGCGTTCGCGATGAACGCGCTGATGCGCGGCGACAAATCGCTGGACCGGATCGCCGACGAGATCGGTTATGAATCCGCCAGCGCGTTCAGCACCGCCTTTCGCAAGCGATCAGGCATGGCGCCCGGACGATTTGCCCGGCTGGGGATGGGCGGAGAGGACCGCATTTCCCCGAATTGATCGGCGGAAATCCGAAAGCCGACGGCCACGAACCCGCCGGATCGCGTCAGGCGAAAACCGCGCCGTCCATCAGCTTGCGCGCCGTCCGAAGCAGGGCGGCCGATCGAATCGCGCCATCCTCGCCCAGTTCCAGGACGCAGCCCAGCGCCCCGGTGGGATGCTCCACCGACAGCAGTTTGCTCGCCCCTTCCGGCACCTCCGCCACGTCGGCGGCGGGCGATCCGGGCAGCAGGCATGCCGTCGCGACGCTGACGGCCCCCAGCACGCCAACCGACGCATGGGCGCGGTGCGGGATGAAGCTGCGAACCGTGATCGCGCCGCCATGGCGCGGCGGCGCGACCAGCATCATCTTGGGCACCGACTTTTCGCGAACGTCACCCAGATTCATCAGGCCGCCGACCGCCAAGCGAAGCGCCTCCACCCTCTGCTTGAGCGCGGCGTCGGCTTCCAGCGTTTCCCGACCCTCATAGCCGGTGATGCCCATGTCCACCGCCTTCACAACGACGCAGGGCATGCCATTGTCGATCAACGTCACCCGCACGCCGTCAATGTCATCGAACGCCTTGCCCGTGGGCAGCAGCGCGCCGCAGGAGGAACCCGCCATATCGCGAAACTCGATGGGCACGGGGGCATGCGATCCGGGCACGCCGTCGATCGCCGCGTCCCCGGCATAGGTCACGCGGCCGCCCGGCGTCTCCACCATGGCCATCGCGACCTGCCCGCTATTTTCCATGAATATGGCGACCGGCGTCCTGCCGTCCCGCGCCGCCACCAGCCCCCGCTCGATGGCGAAGGGACCGACGCCTGCCAATATATTCCCGCAATTCTGGGCGTCGGTGACGATCCCCTGATCCACGAAGACCTGAAGGAAAAGATAGTCGACATCGATGCCGTCGCGTGTCGATGGCGATATCAGCGCGACCTTGCTGGTCAGCGGATCGGCGCCGCCCATGCCGTCGATCTGGCGCGGATCTGGCGAACCCATGATGCGCAGCAGCAGCGCGTCCCGCGCCTGCCTGTCGGCGGGCAGGTCGTCGCGAAGGAAATAGCCACCCTTGGACGTGCCGCCGCGCATCCACATGCAGCGGACGCCCTCAGACATATTTAAGGCCCATTTCCGCGAGTTTCTCGCGCATCCCGTACATGTCCAGTCCCAGTTCACCGGCTGCCAGACGGCGGCGCTTCTCCTCCTCAAGCGCGGCCCGCCGCTGCGCCGCCGCCAGGACGTTCGCCGCATCGGCCCGTTTGACCACGCAAACGCCGTCATCGTCCGCCACGATCACGTCCCCCGGTTCGACGGGCGCCCCGGCGCAGACCACCGGCACGTTCACCGAACCCAGCGACGCCTTGATCGTCCCCTGCGCGAACACCGCCCTGGACCAGACGGGGAAACCCATTTCGGTAAGGTCGCACACGTCGCGAATGCCCGCATCGACGATGAGTCCCTGCGCCCCACGCGCAAGCGCCGACGTCGCCAGCAGGTCACCGAAATATCCGTCTTCGCACGGGCTGGTCGGCGCGAGGACCAGGATATCGCCATCCTGAAGCTGTTCGATAGCGACATGGACCATCCAGTTGTCGCCTGGCGGGGCCGATATCGTCACGGCGGAACCCGCGATGCGCGCACCGGCATAGATGGGCCGCATATGACTGGCCATCAGGCCGGTTCGGCCCTGCGCCTCATGCACGGTGGCGACGCCGCATTCGGCCAGGCCGCGAACCAGTTTGGCGGGCACCCGCTCGATATGTTGAACCACGATTCCCGACATAGACCAGCCACCGCCTTTCCAACCCCCGATGTGCCGACCCTTTCTCCCGCGAACCAGTCCGAAGCTTGCGGATGATATAAGATGAAGCTAATTGCTGTTGCGATGCTCTGGTCGCTCAACCTTCGCCATATTCGCTCCGCCGCCGCCATTGCCCGGCTCGGCAGCATCTCCGCCGCCGCGCAGACGGTCAGCATCACGCAGCCGGCGATCACCCAGGGAATCGCCCGGCTGGAGGAGCAACTGGACACCACCCTGTTCGTTCGCGGCCCCGCAGGCATGACCGCCACGCCCGCCATGCTGCTGCTGGCGCCGCGCATGGAGGCGGCGCTGACCCACATCAATTCCTCCCGCGTGACGATGGCGCAGATGCGGGCCCTGCTCGCCCTGGCCGACGGCGGCGGCTATCCGGGGGCCAGCGCCCGAAGCGGACTGGCCCAGACCACGCTGCACCGCGCGGTGCGCGACCTGTCCCTCGCGCTGCGCCGGGTTCTGGTCGATCGCCGTGGACGCGGCATCGTCCTCACCGAAGCGGGACGGCGCACCGTGCGCAGCTTTCGCCTGGCGCGTGCCGAACTGACGGCCGGCCTCAGCGACCTTGCCGCCCTGAACGGACGAGAGACCGGACGGATCGCGGTGGGGGCGATGCCGCTGTCGCGCGCGCGCCTGCTGCCCGCCGCCATCAACGCTTTTCGCAGGCTGCGGCCCGATGCCCAGCTTTCCGTCGTGGAAGGCTCCTTCACCGAACTGGTCGATCCGCTGCGCGATGGCGATATCGACTGCATGCTGGGCGCGCTGCGCTGGCCGTCGCCCGGCGAAGACCTGATCCAGACACCCCTGTTCGATGACCGGCCGGTCGTCATCGGGCGGCACGGGCATCCGCTGACCGGCAGCACGCCCGATCTGGCGCAGCTTGCCCGATATGACTGGATCGTCCCGCCATCCGACACGCCGCTGCGCACCCTGTGGGACCGGATGTTCCAGACGGCAAACATCGCCCTTCCCCGCGTTCCCGTCGAATGCGGGTCGGTGATGACCATCCGGGAACTGCTGCTGGACAGTGACGCGCTGACCCTGCTGTCCCACGATCAGCTTTCCGTCGAGTTGGAAGCCGGATGGCTGAGCGTCATCGCGCAGGCCCCCCGGCAAGTCACCCGCACCATCGGCCTGACGGTGCGGGCCGACTGGCGGCCGACCGCCATGCAGGCCGATTTTCTGGACGCGATCCGGCAAACAGTGTCGATCCTATAATTAGCCTGTTCTAATATCCCCGACCGGGTTCCGATTGGCGCCGTCCGGCCTTGTCGCCCAAGCCCCGGCAATGGACCCAGCACTTGCCCTGATCGGATTTGGCGAAGCCGGAAGCAGCTTTGCTTCGGAGGGCGCATGGCGTGGCCGCGCCAGCGGCTTCGACCGGGACTTGCGACGGGCGGCGGTCATGCGCGACATGGGCCTTCGCGCCGCCGCAGATTCTGCCGACGCGGTGGCCGGGGCAAATGCGATCCTGTCGCTCGTCACCGCCGACCAGTCGCTCGACGCCGCGCGCGCCACGGCCGCCAACATCCCCAAGGGCGCCTTCTTCTTCGACATGAATTCCGTCGCGCCCGACACCAAGCGCCAAGCCGCCGACCTGATCGAGTCCGCTGGCGCATCCTATGTCGATGTCGCCGTCATGGCGCCGGTGCTGCCGGGCAGGCTGGCCGTCCCGCTGTTGCTGAGCGGCCCGCACGCCAGGGAGGGCGCGGCGCTGCTCGCGGCCTGCGGCTTCCGCAACATCCGGATCGTGGCGGGCGGCATCGGGCAGGCATCCACCATCAAGATGCTGCGATCCGTCTTCTACAAGGGGGTGGAGGCGCTGACCGCCGAATGCCTGCTGGCATGCCACCGCGCCGGAGTGCTGGAGGAGGTGCTGGGCAGCTTCGACGCCGACTGGGCGAAGACGGCGGATTACCGGCTCGACCGGATGCTCGCCCATGGCGCGCGGCGGGCCGCCGAGATGGCGGAATCGGCCAAGACCCTCGACGGCCTGGGGGTCGTCCCGCTGCTGACCCGCGGCACCATCGAATGGCAGGCCGCGCTCGGTTCGCTCAGCCTTGCCCCCATCCCCGCCACCCTCGCCGCCAAGCTGGAGCGCATCGACACGCCATGATCATCGACTGCCACGGCCATTACACCACCGCGCCCGCCGCCCATGACGACTGGCGTCAGGCGCAGAAGGCCGCCTTCGCCGCCGGACGCCCCTTCCCCGCCTATCCGGCCATTTCCGACGACGAAATACGCGACACGCTGGAGGCGAACCAGATCCGCCTGATCAGGGAACGGGGAGCGGACATGACGATCTTCTCTCCCCGCGCATCGGCCATGGCGCCGCATGTCGGGGACGCCAGCGTCGCGACCACCTGGGCACAGGTCAATAACGACCTGATCGCGCGCTGCGTCGCCCTTTATCCGGATATTTTCGCGGGCGTGTGCATGCTCCCCCAATCCCCCGAAGCGGACATGCGGGGATCGATAGAGGAATTGCGCCGCTGCGTCGGCATGGGCTTTGTCGGCTGCAATCTCAATCCCGATCCGGGCGGCGGCCATTTCCGGCACCCGCCGCTGACCGACCGCTTCTGGTATCCGTTCTACGAGGCAATGTGCGACCTCGACGTCCCGGCCATGATCCATGTGTCGGGAAGCTGCAACGCGGCGATGCATGCGACCGGCGCCTATTATATCGCCGCCGACACCATCGCCTTCATGCAGCTTCTGGAAGGCGACCTGTTCGCCGATTTCCCCACGCTGCGCTTCATCATCCCGCATGGCGGCGGCGCTGTGCCCTATCATTGGGGCCGCTATCGGGGGCTGGCCGACATGCTGAAGAAACCCTCGCTCGACACCCATGTCATGAACAATATCTTCTTCGACACATGCGTTTATCACCAGCCCGGCGTCGACCTGCTGGCCGACGTCATCGACAGCAAGAATATCCTGTTCGGCAGCGAGATGGTGGGTGCGGTGCGCGGCATCGACCCGACCACCGGCCATTATTTCGACGACACCAAACGCTATGTCGACGCGCTCGATATCCCTGAAGCTGAAAAGCACGCGATATTCGAGGGCAATGCCCGGCGCGTCTTCCCGCGCCTCGACGCGCAGCTCCGAAAGCGGGGGCTGTGATGGACGCGGACTGGCTGCCCTTCCATCCCGATCCCAAGCGCCCCGATTTCGCGCTGCCCCCCGATGCGATCGATGCGCATTGCCACGTCTTCGGGCCGGGCGACGTCTTTCCCTATGCGCCCGAACGCAAATATACACCGTGCGACGCGGGGAAGGATGCGCTCTTCGCGCTGCGCGACCGTCTGGGCGTCACCCGCAACGTAATCGTCCAGGCGACCTGCCACGGGGCGGACAATCGCGCCATGATTGACGCGCTGCGCCATGCGGGCGGAAGGGCGCGGGGCGTCGCCACCATCCGGCCCGACGTGCCGGACGAAGACCTCCATGCCATGCATGAAGCGGGCGTCCGGGGCGTGCGCTTCAATTTCGTCCGCCGCATCGCCGATCCCAAGCCCGACAGCCATTACCATCGCATCATAGAACGCATCGCCCCGCTCGGCTGGCATATCGTAGTCTATTTCGAGGCGGCCGACCTGGAGGAGCGCCATGAATTCCTCACCTCGCTCCCGACCATCGTGGTGGTCGACCATATGGGCAGGCCCGACGTGACCAAAAGCCCCGACGGCCCGGAATTCAGGCGCTTCCTGAATTTCATGGAACGCGACAATGTATGGACCAAGGTGACCTGTCCCGAACGCCTGTCGAAACAGCCACCGCCCGGCTATGCCGATTTCATCCCCTTCGCTCGAACGGTGGTCGAACGCTTCCCTGACCGCGTGCTCTGGGGCACGGACTGGCCGCATCCCAATCTCAACATGGTCGGCCATATGCCCGACGACGGCGCGTTGGTCGACCTGATCCCGACTTTCGCGACCACGGCGGACCTCCGGCAAAAGCTGCTCGTGGACAATCCCATGCGCCTATATTGGGGAGACGCGGCGTGACCCAATCCATCCAGGACTATCTTGCCCAGTTCGAGGATATTCCCGGCACCCGCGTCTTCACCGCCGCCCGCGCCCGCCGGGGCTATTGGCTCAACCAGTTCGCGATGAGCCTGATGAAGCCGGAAAATCGCGACCGCTGGAAGGCCGACGAACGCGCCTATCTGGAAGACTGGCCGTTGTCGCCGGAACAGAAGGATGCGGTGCTGGCGCGCGATTACAACCGGTGCCTCGATCTGGGCGGCAATATCTATTTCCTCGCCAAGGTCTTTTCGACCGATGGCCTCTCCTTCCTTCAGGCGGTCAGCACTATGACCGGCATGTCGGTGGAGGATTATCAGGCGATGATGCTGGCGGGCGGCCGGTCCCCGGACGGCGTCCGCTCTATCCGGGAGGGCATATGATGGCGCGCATCACGGCCGGCATCGGCTCCAGCCACATCCCCCTGCTGGGCGTCGCGTCGGACTTCGACAAGACCGGCGAGGATTATTGGCGCGACTGCTTCGCGGGCTATGACTGGACGAAGCGCTGGATGGCGCAGCAGCGCCCCGATGTCGTGATCCTGGTCTATAACGACCATGCCTCCGCCTTCGACATGCGCTTCATCCCGACATTCGCGATCGGCTGCGGCGAACGGTTCAGGCCCGCCGACGAAGGCTGGGGACCGCGAGCGGTGCCCGACGTGATCGGCCATCCCGACCTGGCCTGGCACATCGCCCAATGCCTGGTGCTGGACGAATTCGACATGACGATCATCAACGAGATGGACGTCGACCACGGCCTGACCGTGCCGCTTTCGATGATGTTCGGAAAGCCCGATGCATGGCCGTGCCGCATCATCCCGCTGGCGGTCAACGTCGTCACCTATCCGCCGCCGACCGGCAATCGCTGCTGGCTGCTGGGCGAGGCGATAGCGCGAGCGGTGGAGAGTTTCCCGGAGGATATCAATGTCCAGATCTGGGGAACGGGCGGCATGAGCCATCAGTTGCAGGGACCGCGCGCGGGCCTCATCAACAAGGCGTGGGACAATCGCTTCCTGGACGATCTGTCCGCCGACCCGCAACGGCTGCGGCGGATTCCCCACATCGAATATCTGCGCGAGACTGGCAGCGAGGGCATAGAGATGGTCATGTGGCTCATCATGCGCGGCGCGCTCGGTCCCCGCGTGCGCCAACTTCACCGCCATTATCATGTGCCCGCCAGCAATACCGCCGTGGGCCATATCGTTCTGGAGAAACTGACATGAGGATCGCCCTGGCCGGCGCGGGCGCGTTCGGCGAAAAGCATCTCGACGGGCTGAAGCTGATAGAGGGGGTCGAAATCGTCTCCATCGTCAGCGCCAGCCTGGATCAGGCGCAGGCGGCCGCCGCGAAATATGGCGCGCGCCACAGCAGCATCCATCTGGAAGACGCGCTGTCCCGCGACGATGTCGACGCCGTCATCCTGTGCACGCCGACCCCTATGCACGCCGCCCAGGCGATCCAGTGCATGGACGCGGGCAAGCATGTGCAGGTGGAAATCCCCCTGGCCGACAGTTGGGCGGACAGCGAGGCGGTCTTCGACAAGCAGCAGGAGACAGGGCTGGTCTGCATGGTCGGCCACACGCGCCGCTTCAACCCCAGCCACCAATATGTGCGCAACCGGATCGAGTCCGGCGCATTCAACGTCCAGCAGATGGACGTCCAGACATATTTCTTCCGCCGCAAGAACATCAACGCCAAGGGCGAACCGCGAAGCTGGACCGACCATCTACTCTGGCACCACGCCGCCCATACGGTCGACCTCTTCGCCTATCAGGCAGGCCCCATCGTGAAGGCCAATGCGATAGAGGGACCGATCCACCCCGAACTCGGCATCGCCATGGACATGTCGATCCAGTTGAAGAGCGAGAGCGGCGCGATCTGCACGCTCAGCCTGTCGTTCAACAATGACGGGCCGCTGGGCACCTTCTTCCGCTATATCGGCGACAGCGCGACCTATATCGCGCGCTACGACGATCTGGTGGACGGCAGGGAGGAGGCGATAGACGTTTCAGGCATCGATGTTTCGATGAACGGCATCGAATTGCAGGACCGGGAATTCGTGGCCGCGATCCGCGAGGGGCGCGAACCCAATGCAAGCGTGGCCAAGGTGCTGCCCTGCTACAGAGTGCTGCATGAATTGGAGCAGCAGTTGCAGGATTAGGGCCTGTCCTAAACGAATTTGGCCAGTTGCGGACATCAATTCCTCCCTACGCGAAGCGTGGGGAGGGGGACCGTCGGCGCAGCCGATGGTGGAGGGGAAAAGCGCAGGTCGTGCCCCTTCCCCTCCACCACGCTTCGCGCGGTCCCCCTCCCCATCTCCCGATGGGGAGGAAAAGGATAGGTCCGCTTCCCACTCAAATCATCCTGAATTTATCCCGAACTCAGATCGGATAATGGCCCGCCCTCGTCTCTATGGTCATCCAGCGCAGGTCGGTGAACTCGGCGATTCCCGCCTGCCCCCCGAACCGGCCGAAGCCCGACGCCTTCACCCCGCCGAAGGGCATTTGCGCCTCGTCATGCACGGTGGGACCGTTGATATGGCAGATGCCGCTGTCGATCCGGCCCGCCACCGACATGGCCGAGGAAATGTCCCGCGAAAAGACCGAAGCCGACAGGCCATATTCACTGTCGTTCGCGATCCGAACCGCATCGTCCATGCCCTTGGCGCGGATGATCGCGACGATGGGGCCGAAGCTTTCCTCCGAATAGATGCGCATGGCGGCGGTGACATGATCGAGCACCATGGCGTCGATCAGCAGCCCTTCCGGCGCCGCGCCCGCGACGAGGCGCGCGCCCTTGCCGATCGCATCTTCCATCAGCGCGGTCACGGTCGAGACGGTCTCGCGCCCGATGACGCTGCCCAGCGGAGCCGTGCCCGCATTGGGATCGCCCGCGATCAGGCTTGCTGCCTTGGCTGCGAAACGTTCGACAAAGGCGTCCGCGACCGACTCCTCCACGATGATCCGCTCGGTCGACATGCAGATCTGGCCCTGGTTGAAGAAAGCGCCAAAGGCCGCCGCCTTCACCGCTTCGTCAAGATCGGCATCCTTCAGCACCAGCAAAGGCGCCTTGCCGCCCAGTTCGAGCAGGACCGGCTTCAACCGGCGCCCCGCCCGCTCGGCGATCAGCCGTCCCACCCGCGTCGACCCGGTGAAATTGATCCGGCGGACAGCGGGATGATCGATCAGCGCATTGACGATATCCGCCGCATCTTCCGGCGCGTTGGACAAGATGTTGGCGACCCCCGCCGGGAAACCGGCCTCGGTCAGCGCCTCACCGATGAGCGCATGGGTCAGGGGGCATATTTCGGAGCTTTTGAGGATCACCGTATTCCCGCAGGCCAGCGCCGTCGCGATGGCCCGCACGCCCAATATCACCGGCGCATTCCAGGGCGCGATACCCACGCACACCCCGGCGGGCCGCCGTATCGCCATGGCAAGGCAACCCGGCTTGTCGGACGGGATCGTGTCCCCGGTGATCTGCGTGGTCAGGGCCGCCGCCTCGCGCAGCATGTCCGCCGCCAGCCGCACGTTGAACCGCGCCCAGCTTTCGGTCGCTCCCGTCTCGGCCTTCATCGCCTCTACGAACGCATCGGCCTTGGCCGCCAGTCTTTCGCTGGCGGCGAGAAGATAGGTACGGCGGACATTTGGGCCTGTTTCAGCCCATCCCGGAAAGGCAGCGTCCGCGGCCCGGCAGGCGGCATCGACATCCGCGACGGTCGCCGCCACCGCTCTGGTCACGGGCGCGCCGGTCAGGGGATTGCGACGCTCGAACGCCGCTCCCGTGGCGCTGGCGCGGCGGACGTCATCGATCAACAAGGCAACTTCATGCATCTGGATTTCTTTCATTGGGCGGTGCTCAGGCGGAGGATGTGCTTCTGGACCTTGCCCGAAGAGGTGCGCGGGATCGCGTCGACCAGGAATATGCGGGCGGGCACCTTGAATCCCGCCATCCGCGCTCGGCAATGGTCCAGTACGGCCCGCTCGCTCAACTCCACGCCGGGGGCGGGGATGACATAGGCATGGCCCACCTCGCCCCATTTGGGATCGGCCACGCCGATCACGGCGGCCTCGGCGATGGTCTCGATCTCGGCCAGCACGGCTTCGACCTCGGCGGGATAGACATTCTCGCCCCCCGAAATGAACATGTCCTTCTTCCGGTCCACCAGGAAGAAAAAGCCATCGGCATCGCGCAGGGCGATATCCCCGGTCCTGAACCATCCATCGGAAAAGGCGGCGGCGGTGAGCGCGGGCTGGTTCCAGTAACCCGGCGTCACGCTGGGACCGGACAGCCACAACTCTCCCCGCTCGCCGACGCCCACATCCCGGCCATGCTCATCCACGATCCGCGCCCGCAGCGAGAGATAGGGCAGCCCGCACGACCCAGCCTTCGCGATCAGCAGATGCGGGTCCGTCGACGGCATGCCGAAGCTGGAACCCGTCTCCGACATGCCGAAGCCGTCCGACATCCGCACGCCCGCGCGCACGAACCGCTCGATCTGGGCCGCCGGATTGGGCGCGCCGCCCATCGCATAGACGGTAAGGCCGCGCAGCATCGCAGGATCGAAACCCGGCTGCTGCCAGAGCCGCTGCGCCATCTGCGGCACCGAAAAATAATGCGTGACGCCCAGCGCCGGGTCAGCGATCCGGGCAAGCGTCCTTTCCGGATCGAACCCCTGGGAAATCAGCACCGCCGCCCCCGCCTGAAGGGGCACGCGAACCGCCGCGAACAGCCCGGCCGTATGGAACATCGGCATGTCGGCCAGAAAGACGCTGCGAACCGTGACGTCATTGCCCGCGATGAAATTGGCGCAGCCCCAATAGGCATTGGCCTCCGTCACCACGACGCCCTTGGGCCGTCCGCTCGTCCCGGACGTGTAGAGAATGGTGGAGGCTTCATCAGCCCCGCGCCGCGCCGTGGGCGCAGGCCCCTCCCCCAGTTCCAGCCCCACCCGCTCCAACGCAAGCAGGTCCATGCTTCTCACGTCGCCGCCATGCTGCGCAAAGACGCTGTCGTGAAACAGCAAGGCGGGCCGGGCGTCATCGATCAGTTGCGCGATCTCCGCCTGCGCGAGCCGCCAGTTCAGCGGGACATGGATCGCCCCGGCCCGAACGCAGGCGAGGTGCAGGATGAGCAGCCACGCCGAATTCCGCGCAATCGCCGCCACCCGCTCGCCGCTCGCCGGGCCAAGCTCCGCGATCAGCCACCGGGCCACCCTGTCGACATCGCGGTCGAGCGCGGCATAGCTCCACCGCCTGCCGCTCTCCAGGTCATGGACCGCGAGAGCGGCGGGCCGATGCGCCGCATGGGTGGCGATGGCGTCGATGGAGGGGGACATCAGCCGACCGCCCGGTCCTTGTCATAAGCGCCCAGCCCCGGCTTGTAGCTCTTCTCATCAATGAATTGGTGAATACCCTCCTTGCGGCCGTCATTGTCGAAGCTGTTGGCGGCTTCCTGCATCCGGACAAGATAATCCTCGGCATTGTCATAGCTCATCTCGCGCACGCGGCGGACGGCGTCCTTGGTGGCCTTCAGCGCGACGGGGTTCTTGGACAGCAGGACATTGGCAAGCGCCGTGACCCGCTCGGCCAGTTGCGCCAGCGGCACGCTTTCATTGACGAGCCGCCACTCGCTGGCCTTGCGCCCGTCGATCAGTTCGCCGGTCAGCGCATGATACATGGCGTCGCGCATCGGCAGCAGTTCGGCGACCACCTTAGTCGCGCCGCCGCCCGGCAGGATGCCCCAGTTGATTTCCGAAAGCGCGAATTGCGCCTCGTCGGCGGCGATGGCCAGGTCGCAGGCATAGAGCGGGCCGTAACCGCCGCCGAAACACCAGCCGTTGACCATGGCGATGGTCGGCTTGTGGAACCAGCGCAGCCGCCGCCACCAGCCATAGGCTTCCCGCTGCGCCTGCCGCACCGCGCCAAGCCCCTTCGCCTCATTTTCCCGGAAATATTCCTTCAGGTCCATGCCCGCGGACCAGCTATCGCCTTCGCCGGTGAGGACGAGGACGCCGACATCCTCGCGATATTCGATCTCGTCCAGCAATTCGAGCATGCGGCGGTTCAGCGCGGGATTCATGCAATTCTTCTTGGTCGGCCGGTTGAAGCGCAACCAGGCGATGCCGTCCGCGACATCATAGGTGGCAACGGTGAGATCGTCGGTCATGATGGGATACCTTCCATGGAATTGGCTATTGGAGCTGAGATGTCGGAATTGGAGCGGCCCGGCGCGCCCAGGCGCAACGCCAGCAGCGCCGCCAGCAGCAACAGGCCGCCGTTGATCGTGAAGGGGACCATATATCCGCCGCTAAGTTCATAGCTGACGCCGACCAGCGCCGGCCCAAGCGCCGCGCCCAGCAGGAACATCGCGTAGATGCTGCCATAGGCGACGCCATAGGCCTGCCGGTGAAACAGCCGGGCGACGAGGAAGGCCAGCAGATCGGCCTCCGCCCCCACGGACAGGCCAAGCGCGATGGCGCCGGGAAGCGCGAAGGGCAGACCGCCATAGGCGAGCGCGAACAGGCCGAGCGCGGACAGGAGGAAGAAGGCGGAGGTAACGAGGCGCGCCGCGAAACGGTCCAGCAGCAGGCCGCAAATCGCCCGTCCGACGATCATCGATATGCCGATGGCCCCGGCGGTTGCCCCGGCCTGGACCGGGCTTAGCCCGTAATCGCTCAACATGGCGGGAAACTGGACCACGGAACCGAGTATCGCTGCGGACGCCAGCAGGAAGATGGCCGACAGCAGGATGAACGGCCGGGAGGCGGCGATCAGCGCCAGCGGGGGAGCCGACGCGGATTCCACGCGGGGTGCGGGATAGTTGCGGATCAGCAGCGCGACCAGCGGGATGCTCAGCAGGACGATGGCCGACAGCAGAAGATAGCCCGCGCGCCAGCCATGAACGGCGATGAACGGCCCCAGCAGCATCGGCGTCAAAATCGCCCCGATGCCCGTCGCGGCCAGCGTCAGCCCCAGCGCAAGGCCGCGCTGCGCCTCGAAAAAACCCACGATCAGCCGCGTATAGCTGAGCGGCGTGGACCCGACCGTGGCGACGGAAAGCAGCGCGGTGAGCAGGAGAAAGCTCGCCAGCCCCTGCGTCGCCAGTCCCAGCCCCGCCAGCCCAAGGGCAAGCAGCAACAAGGAAACAAGCGCCATGCGCTGGGGGCCGAAGCGATCCGTCAGCCGTCCTGTCGGGATGCTGGCGATGGCCGCCCCCAGCGTGCCGACCAGCGGCCCCAGCGAGGCTTGGCCCCGGCTCCAGCCGAACGCTTCGCCGACAGGCTTCAGGAATATGCCGAACGAATAGAAATAAAGCGAACTGACCCCGGCCGAAATGCCGATGAACGCGCCCAGAAGCAGCGGCCAGCCGCGCCGGAACTCGTTCATGCCTCTTGCTCCAGCATGGCGACGGCGCGAATCCAGCCCGCCCCGGCCCCCGCGATCTTCACGGGAAAGCAGGACACGGTGAATCCGTGCGGCGGCAGGCTCTCCAGATTATGGAGCTTCTCCATCTGATAATAGGGTTGTTCCCGGCCCGCCTTATGCCCTTCCCAGATGATCGCCGGATCGCCGGTCTCCGCATAGCGGCGCGCCGTATAAATGAACGGCGCGTCCCAGGACCATGCGTCCGTCCCCACCACCTGAACGCCCCGTTCGGTAAGGTAGAGCGTCGCCTCCCGGCCCAGACCGCACCCGCTGGCGACATAGTCCGGCCCGCCATAGGCCGCCGCCGCCGACGTATTGACCAGCACGATGTCATAGGGTTGCAGGTCATGGCCGATGCGCGCCAGTTCGGCCTCCACATCGGCCGCGGTCGCGACATAGCCGTCGGGAAAGTGCCGGAAATCCAGCTTGACGCCCGGACGCCAGAACAGGTCGAGCGGCGCTTCGTCAATCGTCGGGGCGCGGCGCGCGCCGTTGTCGGTGGTCGAATGATAATGCCACGGCGCGTCCATATGGCTGCCGCTATGGGTGGTCAGGCTGATGTCCTCGACCGCCCAGCCCTCGCCGTCGGGCAGATCCTCGACAGCGAGGCCGGGGAAGAAGGGCAGCATATGCCCCGCCCCTTCCTTATGCCCGACATAGCTGATCCGGGGCTGCAACGGCGGCGGATCGGTGATGATCTCCGCGCTGATCGGCATGGAGATGTCGATGAAGATGGGACGCTTCGTCATAGCCTGACTCCCTGCGGCACATGGGGTGCATCGATGGTGGTGGTCAGGCGGCCGATGCCGTCCACCTCCAGCGTGATGATATCACCATGTTTCAGGAATCGGCCCAGTTCCAGGCCGCATCCGCCGCCGACCGTGCCGGACCCGAATATCTCGCCGGGATAGAGGGTTTCGGACTGGCTGACATGGGCGATCATCTGCGCGAAGGACCAGTGCATCGTCGCCGACGACCCATCGCTCCACAGATCGTCGTTGACATAGGCCCGCATCCGCAGCGCGGCGGGGTCGATGGCGTCGGCCGTGACCACGACCGGCCCCAGCACGTTGGCGCCGTCGAAATCCTTGCCCTTGGCCGGGCCGAGGGGCCCCTGCATCTCCCTGAACTGCGCGTCGCGGGCGGTCAGGTCGTTCAGGATCGTATAGCCGAATATGTGCTTCGGCGCGTCCTCCACCTTTATGTCGCGGCCGCCGGTGCCGATAATGCAGGCGATTTCCAGCTCATAGTCGATCACGCGGGAATAGGACGGCCACTTCACCTGATCCAGATGCGCGGACATGCCGAAGCGATTGCATTTATAGTAGATCGGCTGTTCGTACCACACGGCCGGAACCGGCGGCGGCTCGCTCGGCGCGGGCGGCGCGCCCCATTGCTCGCGCAGCCGCGCGCCGTTCCATCCCGCCATGCGCATATGTTCTTCGAAGACGATGAAATCGCGCATCTGGGTCGGCTGCGGCAGCGGGGGCAGCCATTGGATGGCGTCGACCGGCAGGGACGGCCCGGATGCGGCGACGACCCCGCGCAGCAGGTCCAGCTTTTCCGGCCCCGCCTCGATCAGCGCCTGCATGGACGAGAAGGCCGGATCGGGGTTCCGCGCCGCGACATCGACGATGCCGCCTTCATGATCGACAGCCCCCAGCCGGGGTCCGTTATCGCTCGCGAACGTCAGGAGATGCATGATTTATTTCCCGGAAAACCTTGAAGTAATCGGCGCTCATCAACCGCGCCGGGGCCAGGGCGCGCCCTGTAGCGACTGTGACAGGGTCAGCAGCGCGCCGAAGATGCACACGTCCTTCAGGAAGAGCACCAGCGCGCCATAGCCAAGCCCGGCGAACGGGTTGTACATCACGCAGGAAACGCTGGCGGTGTAGAGCGCCAGTCCAAGCGCCGCCCAGCGTTCCCTGATGCCCAAGAGAAGCGCCAGGGCGAGCAGCGTGGAGGCGATCATGGCGACGATCAGCGCGACCTCAGGCACGGGTACGCCCCGTGCCTGCATGTCGCCCAGCGTCGCCACCCAGCCATGGGGAGAGACATGGTAACGCGCCGCATCGATGAAGAGAAAGGCCACGCAGAAACGGCCGAAACGTTCCGTCAGCCAACGGACACGCGCATTCCGCAACAGCTTCCCGTCATCCTGTGCGGCAGTGACCGAAATATCCGTCATGACCCTGTCCCCGCTCAGAACTTCTTGCTCAGCGCCACGCCGACGACCCGCGGTTCGTTGAAGAAGGCCACAGGATAGGCGAACTGCACCTGCTCGCTGGCCACGACCCGGCGGTCGAGCAGATTGCGCGCATAGAGAGCGACCGAGAATTGCGCGTCGGTCTGCGTCAGTTCGATGCGCCCGCCCAGTTCGCCATAGGCCTCCCCGCGCAGATTGCGCGACTGGTTGGTCCCGAAGAAATAGACCATGTCGCGCCAGCGCCAGGAAAGCTGCAAATTGGCCCGCCAGGACGACGTCAGGTCCATCCCATAATCCGCCTGCACGAAATATTGCCATTTCGGCGTATTGGGCAGCCGAAAGCCGGTCGCGTCGACAAGTTCGCCGCCGACCGCCTGGGCGTTGCGGAAGCTGGAATAGGTCGCGTCGGTATAGGCGGCGTTGCCGCTCAGGGTCAGGTGATCGATGGGCTTGAACTCGCCCTCTATCTCAAAGCCCTTGATCTTCGCGCTGGCGGCATTCTGGACGATCACGCCACCCGTGGGGACGCCCGCCGTGACTTGCAGATTGTCGTAATTGTTGCTGTAGCCCGATATGGCGACATAGCCGCGCCGGTCGAGGAAATAGGCCTTCAGACCCGCCTCGAACGAATTGAGCTTTTCCGGGTTGAAGGCCGGCGTCGGCCCGACGCCGAAGGCGTTGAAACCGCCGGATTTGAAGCCCTTGCTATAATTGACATAAAGCAGCGTATCGGGCGTCACCTGATAGTTGAGACCGGCGCGGTAGGACACGTCATCCCATTTGGCCCGCGGCGGCGCGCTGCGGATGGGGCCGGTCAGGACCAGCCCCGTATCCAGGTTGGTGACGGTGAAGCTGTTGCTGAACAGCTTGCTTTCCTTCGTATAGCGGATGCCCCCCGTCACGGAGAGTTCGTCGATCAGCTTGAAGGTGCCGTCGGCGAAGATCGCGCCGGAATAATTGACCTGCCGCGCCCGGAAAGCGGCCACCTGATTGATCGCCGTCGTGAATTTGCGGTTGGTGATGTCGAACGCGAACTTGTCGAAGGCGCGGGAACCGAACAGACCCACCAGCCATTTGAAGCGGCCGTTCCCGACGGACTGAAGGCGCAATTCCTGCGTCTGCTGGTTGCCGGTGATATGGCCCTGGTTGAACGCCTGACGAAGCTGTCCATTGGCCGTGTCGTTCAACGATACGCCGTTGGTGTCTACAGTTCCCAGACCATCGGAATCGGCAGTGCCGTCATTGGTCGCCTTGCTGAGACCGGTGAGCGATACGATTTCGACCGATCCCAGATCATAATGAAGTTCAAGCGCCGCGCTTGGTGACTTCTGCTTGTTATGCGAGGTGATGTTGAGGTCGAGCTTGCTGTCGAGATATTGATCCTCCAGCGCGCCCGGCAAAGACACATAGGGCGTCGGCGCGACGACCGCGCGGCCCGTCGTGGTGACGGTCGTCGCCGCCCAGCGCGCGGCGGCCTGCCGGTTGCTCAACTGCTGATAATTCAGGGCCAGCCGCACCGACAGGGGGCTGTCCGGCTCCCACTTCAGGACGGCGCGGAAATTGCTGGCGACCTGCCCGCCGATATGCTGGTTGTTGAAGAGGTTGCGCGCATAGCCGCGCTCATCGAAATGATCAGCGGCCAGACGTATCCCGAACGTGTCGGACACCGGCAGCGACACCGCGCCCTCGACCCGATATTCCAGCGGATCGGCCAGCGAGGCGCGGACGAAACCGGACAGCTCATCGCCGGGATCGACCGTGCGGATCAGGATGGCGCCCGCGGTCGCGTTGCGGCCCTGCAGCGTGCCCTGCGGGCCCCGGACAATCTCGACGCTCTGCACGTCGGTCAGGTCCGACACGCCGAAGCGGCTGTTCGACGCCTGATAGATGCCGTCGACATAGACGGCGACGGGATCGTCCTCAAGGAAAGTGCCCTGCCCCGAAGTGCCCCGGATCACGATGGGCGCGCCGCCATAGGTCGTCTGCTTGGGGAAGGTGACGCCAGGGACGATGCCCTGAAGTTCCTCAAGATTTTTCGACGCGCTGCTGGTGAGCTGGGCGGCTGACACGGCGGTGATCGACATCGGCACCTTGGAAATGCTTTCCGAACGCTTTTGCGCGGTGACGACGATATCGCCGATCTGGCCGCTATTATTTTGAGCGGCTGCCCCCGTGGTCGGCTGGGCCTGCGCCTGCGCGGCGACGATGAGCGCGGATATGGCGGCGGTCGTGAGAAGAATTTTGCGTGGCATGGATGGGGCCCTCCCTTTGGGTTGTCGCCTGGGCAGCGATCTGGATGCCCATCCTGACTAGTCCATCATTCTCCGCCACACAATCGCTAATTTACATTTTTAGCGTTTATTTTTAAATTTGACGTGAAACAGCCATTTCGCTATCCCTGCCTCAGTCCAGAGGAGGGACCAGTGGAAGTCGATGAAACCCAGGCGCGCGTAGCGGCGGACAGGCTGACGGCCGATATCCGGTCGGGCCTGCTGGCGCCCGGATCGAAGCTCAAGGTGACGGAACTCAAGACGCGCTATGGAATCGGCGCGTCCCCGCTGCGGGAAGCGCTGCTGATGGTGACGTCGCTTGGCTATGTGACGGGGGAAAGCCACAGGGGCTATCGAGTCGCCGCGCTATCGGAGGACGATCTGGCCGACATCACCACCGCCCGACAGATCATAGAGACGGGCATGCTTCGCGACTCGATGACCGTCCGCAAGGATGAATGGGCCGTCGGCGTGATCGCCGCGCTTGAACGGCTGCGGCTGGCCGTGTCGCGCTCGACCCTGGAGCGGATCGACAATAATGATCCGGTGGGACTGGCCCACAGGCAATTTCACACGGCGCTGGTGGCGGGCTGCCCGTCGGAGCGCCTGATGACCATGCAGCAACTGCTGTTCGACCAGGCCGGTCGCTATCGCGACGTGATGATCCGCAAGGTCCGCAGCCGGGAGGATTTCATCGCGATCCACGAGGATCTGGCCCGCATCGTGCTGTCAGACGATATCGAGGAAGCGTGCGAAGCCCTGCGCAGCCATCTGCACCTGACCCAGCGCGACGTCGACATCGCCATGCGGGAGGAAAAGGGCGAGAAGAGCAGGAAAAGGGAGCAGGCCGCCCCTGCCCTCAACCCGATCTGATCGCCCCGGTCGGCTGACCGGACCGGCAGCGTCATGATCAGGCGGTGGCGCTCAACGGCGCTTCCTGCCAATCCAGCGGTCCTTTCAACCGGTCGGATAGACCGGACGGCGCGATGATCCGCGTCTGAGCGCTCAGCTTTTCCTGGACGGGGGCCGCATCGGGCAGGCGCGGGACGCCCTGTGCAATGCTCAAATCCGCCGCCCACAGCCGCCGGACGACTGCGAGGGCTGCGGCCGATGCGGAAGGACGATGGGCGTTGACCTCGATCGATCCGGTGAACAGCGATATGATCAACCGGTCGCGAACCTCCTCCGAATGGAAGTCGAACTCGACGCCGATCCGCCTGCCTGCGCGGCGCACAAATCCGCGCACCAGGCCGACATCGGGCACCACCATCTCGACGCGGTCGCCGACCCGCAGGTCCGTCGGCTCGTCCATTTCCAGCCCCAGGCCCGAAATCGATATGTCGCCCCGGTCCGACCGGATCATCTGCCCGTCGCCGCCCAGCAACGTCACGCCCTGCCGCAACGCGAAGCGTTCCTCGCCGCGGACGCGCGGCTTTTCCAGGCACATCATCGCCACCAGCAGCAGCATGAACATGTTCAGCATGGTCCACAGCGCGACCATTGGCATCAGGCCCATCTGCGACACGATGTGGCGGTCGGCGCTCGCATTGATCATCAGTCCCGCGAAGCTGACCCCGATCAGCAAAAGCGCCCCGCATAATATCGTGCTTTCCCAGGGGCTGCCGCCCGCGTCCGATCCCTTGGGCGTGACCTTGAAGACCAGCCCCTTCGGCTTGAAGAGCGTCTGCAAAGCGACCGGCAATATGCGAAAGGTCTGGAACATCGACAATATCTGCGCCGCCAGCGGATAATAGCGGCCCGGCGCGAGCAGGGTAATGCCGCTCATCATCGCGACGATCAGGGGCAGGACATAGTGGATCACGGACTGGAGGTCGATGCCGGTCATCGGCGCCAGATTGAACAGCATGAAGAGAATGGGCGTCAGCACCATGAAGACCGATTGCAGGCCCTGGGTGATCCATGCGCTGGGCAGGAAGAGCAGGCGATGGCGCAGCTTCAGCCCCGGTCCCAGCGGACCCTGCTTCAGATAGAGGATCTGGATCGCGCCCTGCGCCCAGCGCTGGCGCTGGACGAAGAAGGCCGCGGTGCTTTCCGGCGCCAGACCGAAGGCAAGCGGTTCGTTCAGATAGCGCGTTACATAGCCCTGCCGCAGGCTGGCCATGGTCAGCAGCATATCCTCCGTAATCGATCCTTCCGGCAACCCGCCGCCGATCGATTCGAACAGCGTCCTGCGCGTGACGGAATTCGACCCGCAGCAGAAGGCCGCGTCCCACCCGTCGCGGCCGGGCATGATCGCTTCGAAGAAGAAGCGCTGGTCGTCGGGCATCGTCTGTTGCAGGCCCAGATTGGTCTGCATCGGATCATGATTGTAGAAGCTGTGCGGAACCTGGACGATGCCGATCCGCTCCTCGTCGAAAAAGCCCATCGTGCGCAGGAGGAAATCGCGCCGGGGCACGAAATCGGCGTCGAACACCGCGACGAACGGCGCTTGCGTGACCGTCAGCCCGTGATTGATGTTGCCCGCCTTCGCGCCCTTGTTATCGGGGCGGTTGACATAGCCCGCGCCCTTCGCGACGCACAGGTCGCGCACCCATGGCCGACGTCCGTCGTCCAGCACCCACACCCGCGCATCCGGCCATTCAAGGGAGAGGCAACCCAATATGGTCTTTTCCAGCACTTCGCGGGGTTCGTTATAGGTGGCGATGAACACGTCCACCGGCGGCAGGCTGGTGGCGTCCTCGTCCCATGCCCTGCGCAGCCGCGCCTCCCCCCGGTCAGCCTCCGCCGAGCGGTCGCGAGGGCGAGCCAGTATGGCGAGCAGGATGGCGCCGTCGAACAGCGCCGCCACTTCCACGAACAGGCAGATGAGCGGCCAGCATAAGGCGCGCGCACCCGAACCCCAGGGAATCGTCTGGCTGATCCGCCATTGCAGATAGTAGAGGATCGTGCAGCCGATGGTCGCGATCAGGCCGGGACGCGACGGCCATATCTTTCCGAACAGCAGCAGCAGTCCGGCCAGCAGGGCCAGCGGCGCGAAGGGCGTCGTTATGGCGATGCCGGACATTGTCCGTCAGAGCCTGCGGCTGAACCGCACCTCGGCCAGGCGGCCCACATCGCATTTCCGCCCGGCATTGATCTGACGGGGTTCAGGCGCGGGCAGCGCGACATCGACCATGATCTCCCGGTCTTCCGGCAGGGAATAGTTGGATGCGGCCAGCAATTCTTCCTTGCGGCGGCCAGCAGCGCCGGTGATGTTCACCACCCTGCCCTTCAACCACTGGTCCGATCCGATCATGCGGACATCGGCGGGCGTGCCGGGACCGATGACCTCCGCCTTGCGTTCCGGCAGGGCGACCTGGACGAAACGGCGGCGGCAATCGAGCAGGTCCAGCACCGGTTCGCCAGCGCGGATCGCCGCGCCGGGACTGGCGGCCGCGGCCCACACCAATGTTCCGGCGGGGGCGCGATAGCCCGACCGGGCCTGCGCATCCTTCAGGCGCAGGCTGGCCTGGCGGTAGCGTGCCGTCGCGTCGCTCAGCGTCTTTTCGACCATCTGCCTTTGCAGCAGCAGCCGGTCCGCCTGCTGCACCGCATAGGGCGCGTCATTATAGCTGTCACCCACGAAGACGTCAGATTGCGCGGCATTCCGCGTGACCTGAATGGCCTGCAACCGGGCGGCGGCGCTTTCGCAATTGCTGCTCTTCAGCGATGCCGCGGCCTCCGCCTTCTGCACCCCGGCCGGGGAAATGAAGCCCTGCGCCGCCAGGGTCCGGGTGCGCGCCAGATTGGCGGCCTGTTCGGCCCGCTCGGCCCGGCAACCGGCAAGATCGGCCTGCGCGGCATCCCGGTCGGCGGTCAGGCGGGCGCCCATCGCGCCCGAAAAGAGCGCGGCACGCTGCGTCAGCCGTTGCGTCTGGCCGTTCAGTTCCGCCAACTGCCGCTGACTAAGCGACATTTCGGTCTGCGCCAGTTCTGCTTCGGCCTTGAGGTCCGCGACCGCGCCCGTGTCCTGCGACAGGTTCAGCAGGGCAATCGCGGTGGTCCGGTCGAAATAGCGTCCGTCGGCGGGAAGATCGGCCACCGTGCCGTCGGCGGCGGCGGTGAGCCGGATCAGCGGCGCGTTGATCGCCGCCTGGGTGGAAACATCGTTCAATATATAGGGCGCGAAGCCCATGGCCCCGACGCCGATCAGACCGGTCGCCAGCAGGATGCGCGCATGTCTCGCCCGCAGGAGTTGTTGAACAGCGATCATCTTAACCATATCCCTGCGGCGAGCCTATGATTGCCGCGATGCTCCTTCGGCATAGCGGAGCAAGGTTAGGGACATGTTAATGACGTTCGCGCCGACGGCCGGAAATAGCCCGCCGTCGGCGCTGCCATTCAGGACGTCACAGGCGATGGGAGAAGCTGACCCCCGCGAAGCCGTAACGCGATTTGAGCGTGGTTCCCGCGCTGTGGCCGGTTCCGACCACCTTGCCGTTCAGCTCATAGTCCGCGCTGAACGTGATTTCATCCTTCTCGCCCAACCGCTTGGTGAAGCCGAAGGTCAGCGAACGGGATGCCGTGCCCGGAGTATTGACGTTCGCCAAGACGAAATCGCTGCTGAAATGCCGTTTGGCAAGGCTGGTGCCGGCGCGAACCGTCAGGCCCGGCGTCAAATCGTAGGAGGCGCCGATCTTGAAGATATTATGATCGCGCCATCCGAAACCCGCCTGCTCGCTGAAGGCCTTCACGTCGCTCCAGTTGGTCCGGACGAAGTCGAAGCCGAGAGCGAAACGCGCGTTCGGCTTGATCGAAATGCCTGCGCCGATTTGTTCGGGCGTGTCTATGGTCCCTCCCAGGCCCGCCAGCAGATCCTGATCATAGCCCTTCAGGCGGGACATCCGCACCTTCGTCATATAGGTGGCGCCGATGGCCAAGGATGGAGTCGGCTTCCACAGGACGCCGAACCGCCCGCCCACGCCGAATGCATGGCTCCATCCGTGATTGGGCAATTGGGCCGGTCCTTGGGCCGTTGGCACGATGACGCCCCTGGCGCGGAAGAATTCGTTGACCAGGCCGATCCCGACGCCGATGGAAAGATTGTCGCGAAGCTTCAGCGCGACGACGGGCGCGATCCCCGCCTGAATGAAGTTGGCGCGTTCCTTGGAAAAGCCCATGCCCGGCAGGAACGGCTTGTTGTAGCTCTGGCCCAACCCGCCGCCGAAGGAGGTGACGGCGAGCGTCACCCGGTCGTTCAGGTGATAATTCACCCCGAAGTCCGGGATCGGCTGATATTGATGACCCTTCACATCGTTGCCCGGCAGGAACAGGCCCGTGGTGCGGGTGTTCAGGATGAAGAGTTGAGCGCCGATCTCGAATCCGCTCTCCACGAAGGAGGCCCCGGCCGGATTGATCGTCGCCGCTTCCGGCCCCTGAGGCAGCGCGATCCCGACGCCCCCCATGCCGGTGGCCCGCGCATTTGCCCCCGTAAGATAATATCCGTCCGTGGCGTGGGCGGGAAATGCCGTCCCCAGGCCAATCAGACAGATTCCAACTCCTAAAACACTGAATTTACGCATCACTCTCTCCAAAACACACGTCATTTCCGGCTTCAGGGGGGTGAAGCCGGGCTTTTTTCGGCATTAACCGCAGGAAGCGGGCGAAAGACCGCCGAAGCGGTCCGCCATATTTCCTCGCTTCCCAGCGTCATGAGATCGAGCGACCCGAAATTCTTTTAACTTATTGTTTCGCCGAATGATCTTCATTCGATTTCCGTATCATGTCGGACGGATGGTTCGAGGGAATTTAATGAATGGCGGTCATTCGGGTTATGGATGAAGATGCCGAACTCAATCATGTGAAGAGTTCATCGTCCAAAAGCCGCATGTCGTCGCAAATTTCTCGGAAATCGATGACAATATTCGGGTGGTGAATGATAACCATTCACTGATCATCCAATCAGTTTCCGCCGGAAATCATACCGAAATCTCATCCGAAACAATTGTCGAAACCGGAATCAGCCATGACGACATGGGCTGAAATTTTCCGATCAACAATCCGAATGGCTCGCCCAATCCGGAAAATCGGATGCAAGCTGCATCGACTTACGGCTTTTCCCCGGCAGTCGTAGACATAGCCGCGAAGGGCGCCGGATGCGCCGCAACAACAGGCCGGACAAGCGCATCGATCTGCTCATTCAACGCCGCGATGGCATAATCGATGCGATCGCTCTCGCTGATCGCGCGCTCGATCACGGCCCGCCCTTCACCGAAACCCGCCAGGCTGGTGATCATCAGCGCGGCGCGCACCCCGGCTTCGGTGGGCGTCAGGCGGCCGCCCGCGGCACGCTCGACAAGCACCGCCGCAAATTCGATGCCCGGCCCCCAGAGCCTGTCGTAGAGATAGTCGAAGGCGGGACTGCGGTTCGCCATTGCACGCTGGATGAACAGGTTGCGGTTCACCGCGTCGCTGGACGCGAGAAGGAAGCGGGCCAGGGCCGCCATCAACCCTTTGAGCCGCTCTCCGATGACGGCTGCGGGAAGCCCGGCGTCCAGCGCCTCCTGCGCCTGCACCGCCGCCGGATTCAGCGCCTCCGAATATTGACCGGCGATATGCTGGGCGCAGGCCAGATAAAGCCCCTCCTTGCTGCCGAAATAATAGGTGAGCGCGGGCAGGTTCACCCCGGCCCGTTTCGCGATCTGGCGCGTCGTCACCCTTTCGAAGCCGTCCGGCCCGAAACAGTCGAGCGCCGCCTCCAACAGCCGGGCGCGCGTCTGCTCACCCTTGGCATAGCCGCCTTCCGAAGGGCGAAGCGGCGGCTGGGAGGGAGAAGGGTTCATGCGGATTCCCGTCCAATTATTATCGCTTGATAGAAATATATCATATGATACATATCTGCGCCGAACTCGTCCACGTCCAAACTGTCGGCACGGCGGACATGATAGCGAAAAGCCGGAGATTCAAATGGAAATGATCGCACCTGAGGCGGCCCTGGCGCAGAGCGCGAAGGCAGGCGCGCTGCTTCGCCGCAGTTCCCAGGCCCTGGTCGCAACCGTCTGGGCCAGCGGAATCCTGTTCGGCGCCTATATACTGGTCTTTTTCGGCGGATCGGCCCTGGGCGGGTTGGCCGAGCGATGGAACGGGGCGCTGCGCGGCCTTCACGACCCGGCCCTTCCCTCGGCGGTGATCGCGATCGGCCTCCATTTCGCGGCGGGGGGGATATTGCTGCTGCTCGGCCCCATCCAACTCATCGGTCCGATACGCCGCGCAGCCCCTCGTCTCCACCGGTGGCTCGGCCGCCTCTATGTCGGCGCGGCGGCGCTGGCGGGCGTCGGCGGGTCGATCTTCATCCTGGTGAAGGGAACGATCGGCGGACCGGTGATGGACGTCGGCTTCGGCATCTACGGCGCACTCATGATCCTGTGCGCCGAACGGGCCTTCACCCTAGCCCGGCAGCGCCGGTTCGACGCGCATCGCGCCTGGGCCATCCGCCTTTTCGCCCTGACCGTGGGATCGTGGCTCTACCGCATGGAATATGCGCTCTGGTTTCTTGCCATGGGCAATCTGGGGACAAATCATTTCCACGGCTGGTTCGACGCCATCATGGCCTTCTTCTTCTATATCCCCAATCTGCTGGTCGCCGAATTCTTCATCCGGGCAGGAGACGGGGCCGGCGTTCCGAAGAAGGAAACCCCGGCGGCGCTCGCGCTGATCGCGGCCACCATTTTCGTCGCCATTGCGACCTGGTTCTTCACCGTGTCGCTCTGGGGGCCGGGCATGGCGCGGGGCGTGGAAGGATTGGCGGGGTAATAGCCTAGGAGTGCGTGGCGGGCAGGTCGGCGCCTGCTGACGCGGGCGGCGGCATCAATTCCCTGATCACGCCCCAATAGCCCTGCGTGATGTGCGCGCCCGCCACATAGGCGGGGTCGGTCATCAAATGGACGTGCAGCCGGCGCAAATTGGGCCAGGGCACGGACGGGAACAGATGATGTTCCAGATGATAGCTGACGTTGAGCGGCGCGATCAGGAACCGGTCGAGCCATGTCGGGATGATCGTGCGTGTGCCGTTGAGCTCCTGCTCATCGGCGACGCCATTATGTTCCGCTATCGCCCGAATCCGGTTGAAGACATTCGCCCAGATGAATTGCGGGATCAGGAGAAGTGCCAATATCTGCCAGCGCCAGGGCGACCACAGGATCAGGCCATAGAAGAATATGGCCCAGACGACATAGCGGATGCGCAGCCCCAGGCTATAATCATAGTCGAAGCGGCCGGGATTATGGAAATTGGCGAAAGGCGCCCATATCCGGCTGTCCCGCGCCATTCGGTAGAAATTGAGGCCCGTCACGCTGCGGACCAGCAGCCAGACCATGGCAGCCGGGCTTTTCGGGAAATGCTGGTCGGGATCCCGACGCTGGACGCGATAGTCGCGGTCGCGCAGGGTGTTGGTGTAGCGGTGGTGAAATAAATGATTGGCGCGGTACAGATGGATGCTGAAGCCGAGCGGATAGGCGACGAAAATGTCGCCTATCAGATCGTTGACGCGGCGATTGCTGAACAGCATCCCGTGACAGGCGTCATGCATCATCACCGCAAGGCATTGAATGCGCGATCCGATGACGAGGCCCGCCAGCAGGTAAACCGGAACCCGGTCGACCTGGATCGCGACCGCTCCAGCCCCAATCGCAATCGCCCACTGTAGAATGAGCAGCAGCGCGTTGCGGCGGTTGTCGATGACGGAAAGTTCGCGGATGAGCGCCAATGTCCCGCGCCGCGAATATCGATATCCGGGGGGACGCTCCTTGGCGATTTCTTCCATGGGCGTAGTCTCCGAAAACGATATGAACTGGCGCGGGACGGTATGGTTGGCGGATACCGGCGTCAAGCCTGCTCGTAGGAGAGTTGAAGCCCGGACTGATCGTCCAATGCCGCTGCCCGGACAGCAGCCGGGCGGCTGCGGCACCGCTCGATATAGGCATCGATAGCCCCATCCGCCGGGAAGGCAGGGCGCCCGAAGGCAAGAGCGCTGCCGATCAGCAAATCCGCGCCGGTGAACTGGTCGCCCATCACATAGGGCCCTTGGTCGAGTGCGGCCCGCAATCTGGCGACCACGGCCTCATGCGCCCGTTGCTTTTGCGGCGATCCGGCAAGATCGCCGGACAGGCCTGCAAACAGCGCCTGTTCCAGTTCGGTGGCATACCAGCCGATCCAGGTGAGATAGTCGCCACGACGCGGATCGACCGGCGCAGGCGCAAGCCCCGCCTGCGGGAACGTGTCGAGCAGATAGAGCACAATCGCAACGGACTCCGCCAGCAACACGCCGTCATGAACGATGGCGGGCACCCGTTTGTCCGGATGGGGGTTGGCCATGTCCGGCTGGCCTTCGCCGGTCATCGGGCGAAAGATGGAGACGGGACGAATCTCATAGGGAAGGCCTAACTCCTCCAGCAACCAGATGATGCGGGACGAACGCGACTGCGGCGCATGGAACAGGGTGATCATGGAATTCTCCTCGGTGGAAACTCACCCTGCGACCGATGGCGCGGAGTGATTCCCCCTTGTAGGACGACCCTGCTGACAGCATCCTGTCAGCAGGAGGCAGGACGATGCGTCGAGCGGACCGATTATTCCAGATCATCCAGATATTGCGGCGCTCCTCCCATCCGGTGACGGCGGGTGAGATGGCCTGTGAGTTGGAGGTGTCGCAGCGGACCGTCTATCGCGATGTAGCGGACCTGATTGCCCAGCGCGTGCCGATACAGGGCGAGCCGGGTTTTGGTTACATATTGGACGACGCGTTCGACATGCCGCCGCTGATGCTGACGCCGGATGAGATCGAGGCGGCGGTGCTGGGCGCGCAATGGGTGGCGGGCCGGGGCGATCGGGATCTGGCGAACGCGGCCCGCGACCTGATCGCCAAGATCACCAGCGTGGTGCCCGAACGGCTCCGCCCGATCATCGCCTATCCGGCCAGCGGAACGCGGCCAGCCAAAGCATCGGCAGCCGACCGCATCGATCTGGCCCGCGTTCGCGAATGGATTCGCGAGGGACGCAAAATCCAAATCGAATATCTCGACCAGCATGGCGCGCGGACCGACCGGGTGGTCTGGCCCATCATTCTCGGCTTTCTGGACGATACGAGAATGCTGGCCGCTTGGTGCGAGTTGAGACGGGGCTTCCGGCACTTCCGCACCGACCGCATCGTCGCGGCCCGATTCCTCGATGACCGTTATGACAGCCGACCCGCCGCGCTTCGCCAACGCTGGAAACGGGACATGGAGGAAAGGCGCAATTCTGGCCCATCCGCCTGATCCTCCCATAGGATTCCGCCATTGATAGACTTGTTTCTGACCGCCTTCAAAAGAAAATCGGACGGAAGAGGGTGAGCCCATCGACACATATCACCTCTTCAACCGCAGCGATATTCCGCAAAAACGGTCCTGACCCAGGAATATCGCGGCGCGCTTGCAATGATCATCGGGGAGCGAGAGTCGGAGAAGGCCCTGGTTAAAGAAGCCCTGCGGATGAATGATGGGAATGTTTCCTCTGCCGCACGAACTCTGGGGATTACGGGAGCACAACTTTGCAGCCGGCTGTCCAAAGTGAATGAATAAAGTGCTCACAGCGTTGTTCGGTGGAAAGATCGTGTCACTTCTGACCGATCGCATCAAGCCGCGCGAACAATTCGTCATCCAACTTGAAGGCGGCGGCCGCGAGATTTTGCCGCAAATGTTCGATCGAGGAGGTGCCGGGGATCAGCAGGATATTGGGCGAGCGGTGGAGCAACCAGGCGAGAGCCAACTGCATCCGCGTCGCACCGGCCTCTTCCGCGATGATGGTGAGTGCTTCGGACTGGATGGGACTGAACCCGCCCAGCGGGAAAAAGGGCACATAGGCAATATCAGCCGCCGCTAGCGTGTCGATCAGGGCATCATCATGGCGCATTGCGATATTATACTGGTTCTGCACGCACACCACGGGAGCAATCGTCCGTGCCTCTGCGACCTGCGCGGCGGTGACGTTGCTAAGTCCCAGGTGCCGGATCAGCCCACGCTGCCGCAATTCGGCGAGTGGTTCGAACATTTTCCCGATTGACCCTTCGGTTGGAAGACCGATGTCAGCGGCATCCGGCATCATCACACGCAGATTGACGACATCGATGGCATCCAAGCCGAGATTGGCCAAATTATCCTCTATCCCACGACGCAGCTCGTTGGGTGAAAGAGCAGGATTCCAGGATCCATCATCGCCGCGCACTGCGCCGACCTTCGTCACCAGCACAAGGTCGGCGGGATAGGGGTGCAGCGCCTCACGGATGAGGCGGTTGGTGATATGCGGGCCATAGAAATCGCTGGTGTCGATATGATTGATTCCGTTCGCCACTGCCTCCTGCAACACGGCGATGGCGCCTTCATGATCCTTCGGTGGACCAAAGACGCCAGGGCCGGCAAGCTGCATAGCGCCATAACCCATGCGGTTCACGGTACGGCCGGCAAATGGAAAAGTCTTGGAGATCATGGCAAATTTCCTTTCGTCATGACCTTATATGAGCTGAATGATTGCACGATAAGCCGTGCAATACTGGATAGCCTGTGTGATAGATCGTACAATGAATGGACAGCTTGATGATCTGGCCACCTTTGTTTCCGTGGTAGAGGCAGGTGGCTTTCGCGACGCAGCGCGTGTCTCCGGCGCTTCGGCATCGGGGTTCAGCGAGGCGATAAGACGGCTCGAAACCCGTCTTGGCGTCCGCCTGCTCAACCGTACGACCCGCAGTGTCACCCCCACCGCGGCCGGGCGACAACTGTACGAAAGCCTTTGCCCGGCACTAAGCGAGATCGTGCATGCGATCGATACGGTGAACGATTTCCGCGACCGTCCCGCAGGCACGCTGCGGCTCAACGTTCCTGCGAACATCGCGCGCACCGCCCTCGCGCCAGTCATAGTGCCTTTCCTGAAGGAATATCCCGAAATCCGGATCGAAGTCACCGCGGAGGATAGTTTCATCGACATGGTCGGCGGCGGCTATGACGCAGGTATCCGCTATGATGAACGGTTGGAGCAGGACATGATCGCGCTGCCGATCGGCCCACGTACCCAGCGCATTATGATTGTCGGTGCGCCTTCCTATTTCGCTGAACACGGCCGTCCCCAACATCCACGCGACCTGCTCCAGCACCGTTGCCTGTGCGGTCGTTTTGCCGGTGGCCGGCTAACGACATGGGAGCTTGAGAAGGATGGCGAAATCGTCCGCATCAATCCCGATGGGCCGCTGATCAGTCAGCCCGGCAGCGCTTCCGATCTGCTCATTCAGGCGGCGGTCGGCGGACTTGGTCTCACAAGTATTTTCGAGGATTGGATGCGCCCGGAACTAGACAGCGGCGCGCTGGAACCGGTGCTGGAGGATTGGTGTCCGCCATTTGCTGGCCCATTTCTATATTATGCGGGCCGCCGCTACCTTCCGGCCCCGCTGCGAGCCTTTGTCGATTTCGTGAAGCGGCAAGCATAAAACGGCATGATCCGTAGACGACAACATCGCCCCTAAGAGGGGCGTCGCTATGTCATCGACCAATATTATGGCGTTGGTTGCGGGAGTAGGATTTGAACCTACGACCTTCAGGTTATGAGCCTGACGAGCTACCGGGCTGCTCCATCCCGCGACACTG
>NZ_JFHR01000022.1 GCF_000722875.1 Sphingobium chlorophenolicum
GGCACCCCCTTCTTCCGCCCCTTCATGCTCGCCCACCCGCTGGAGGCGGAAAGCGTCGATCTCACCGACTATGCCGCCGAATGGAAATGGGACGGCATCCGCGTCCAGATCGTCGGCACGCCCAGCGAAACCCGCCTTTACAGCCGCGCCGGAGACGACATCACCGGCAGCTTCCCCGACATAGCGCAGGCCCTGCGCCACCATGCCGTCCTCGACGGCGAACTGCTGGTGAAGGGCGAATTTCAGGGGGGCGAAGCCGCCAGCTTCAACGCGCTCCAGCAACGGCTGGGCCGCAAGGCGGTGACAGCGAAGATGATGGAAGACTATCCCGCCTTCGTCCGCCTCTACGACATATTGCTGGACGCCGACGAAGACCTCCGCCCGCTGGCATGGGAGGAACGCCGCGCCCGGCTGGAAACCATCGTCCCGCACCTCGACCCGCACCGCTTCGACCTGTCCGCCCTGATCGAAGCGCCCGATTTCGAAACGCTGGCCGACATCCGCGCAGGTGCCCGCGACGCCGCGATAGAAGGGGTGATGCTCAAACGCCGCGACAGCCCCTATGTCGCGGGGCGAAGGGCCGCGCTCTGGTATAAATGGAAACGCGACCCGCTGACCGCCGACTGCGTGATGATGTACGCGCAGCGCGGCCATGGCAAACGCTCATCCTTCTATTCGGACTACACCTTCGGCTGCTGGACGGAGGAGGGCGAACTGCTGCCCGTGGGAAAGGCCTATAGCGGCTTCACCGATGAGGAACTGAAATGGCTGGACCGCTTCGTGCGGACCAATACGGTGAACCGCTTCGGCCCGGTGCGGGAAGTCGAAAAGTCGCTGGTGCTGGAGGTCGCCTTCGACAGCATCCACGACAGCAAACGCCACAAATCCGGCCTTGCCATGCGCTTCCCCCGCATATCCCGCATCCGCCGCGACAAACCCGCGCAGGAGGCGGACACGGTAGCGGGATTGCGCCGACTGATAAGCTGAAAAACCAAAATCCTCCCTACGCAAAGCGTGGGGAGGAATAGGAGAGGTCCGCTTTCCACCCAAATCCCACGCTTCCAACCTCTGACTTTGCGCTGTCACGCACAGTCCCTATATGGGCGCTTTCGCGTCATCGGCGCGGCACAGCTATGGAGCAGTTGAATTGAGCAAGGTTCTGGTCATTGGCGCGGGCGGCGTGGGTTCTGTCGCGGTTCACAAGATGGCCCAAAACCCTGATATTTTCAGCCATATCACCCTCGCCAGCCGCCGCATCGTCTCCTGCGAGAAGGTGGCCGAATCAGTGAAGGCCCGCACCGGCGTCACCATCGACGTGGCGCAGGTGGATGCCGACAATGTCGCCGAAACCGTCGCCCTCATCGAACGGGTGCAGCCCAAACTGGTCGTCAACCTCGCCCTGCCCTATCAGGATCTGGCGATCATGGACGCCTGCCTGGCCACCAGGACCGACTATCTCGACACCGCCAATTACGAACCCCGCGACACGGCGAAGTTCGAATATAGCTGGCAATGGGCGTATCAGGAGCGGTTCAAGGAAGCAGGCATCATGGCCCTGCTGGGTTCGGGCTTCGACCCCGGCGTCACCAGCGTGTTCGCCAGCTATATCAAGAAGCATCTGCTGGACCGGATCGACACGCTCGACATTCTGGACTGCAACGGCGGCGACCATGGCCAGCATTTCGCCACCAACTTCAACCCGGAAATCAACATCCGCGAAGTCACCGCCCCCTCGCGCCACTGGGAAGGCGGCAAATGGGTCGAAGGCCCGGCGCTCAAGCACAAGCAGCCGTTCGACTTCGACCAGGTGGGCGAAAAGAACATGTACCTCATGTATCATGAGGAACTGGAGTCGCTCGCGAAATTCTATCCGGAAATCAAGCGCATCCGCTTCTGGATGACCTTCGGCGACGCCTATCTGAAGCATCTGGAGGTGCTCCAGAATGTCGGCATGACCCGCATCGATCCGGTCATCTATAACGGCCAGGAAATCATCCCGCTCCAGTTCCTGAAGGCCGTCCTGCCCGAACCGTCCAGCCTGGGTTCGACTACCAAGGGCAAGACCAACATCGGCGACATCGCGACCGGCCAGAAGGACGGACAGCAGAAGACGATCTATGTCTATAATATCTGCGACCATGAGGACGCCTATGCCGAAACCGGCAACCAGGCGGTCAGCTACACGACCGGCGTCCCGGCGATGATCGGTGCTGCCATGATGCTGACCGGTGCCTGGAAGGGGGAAGGCGTGTTCAACATCGAACAGTTCGATCCCGATCCGTTCATGGACATGCTGAACAAGCATGGCCTGCCATGGCAGGTCAAGGAACTGGACGCGCCGCTAGATTTCTGAACCGCAGCTCACGCCAACACCACCCCCGTTCGGGCTGAGCGAAGTCGAAGCCCTTGCCTGAGCGCCAGCGAAGGCATCTCACTTGCGTTCGATGAAGGGCTTCGACTTCGCTCAGCCCGAACGGAGGATTTATGGAAACCAAAGCCGGCGACCCTGCCGCCTTCGCGCATTTCGACCTCAACCGCGTCCCCTCGCCCGCCTTCGTCGTGGACGAGGCGGCGGTGCGCCGCAACCTGTCGGTCCTGCGCGACATAGGCGACCGCGCGGGCATCAAGGTGCTGGGCGCGCTCAAGGCCTTCTCCATGTGGTCCCTTGGCCCCGTCATCGCGGAATATCTCGACGGCGTCTGCGCCTCCGGCATCTACGAAGCGCGCCTTGCCCATGAGGAATATCGCGGCGAAATCGCCACCTATTGCGCCGCCTACAAGCCTGAAGATCTGGCCGAAATCCTCAAGATTTCCGACCATGTGATCTTCAACAGCCCCGGCCAGATCGCCCGCCTGCGCCCGGTCATCGAAAATGCTCGCAAGAACGGTGTGAACTTCGACATCGGCCTGCGCATAAATCCCCTCCATGCGGAGGGCGAAGTCCCCAAATACGACCCCTCCCAACCGCACAGCCGCCTGGGTTTCCCCATCGACCAGCTACGCCCAGAACATCTCGACGGCGTCGACGGCCTGCACGTCCACAATCTCTGCGAGCAGGATTTCCTGCCGCTGGAACGCACCTGGGCCGCAATCGAAGCCCGCGTCATGCCCCATGTCGGCGGCCTCAAATGGCTCAATTTCGGCGGCGGCCACCATGTCACCCGCGCCGATTACCAGACCGACCTGCTGATCGCCTTCCTCCAGCGGATCAAGGCGCAGACCGGCCTGGAACTCTATATCGAACCCGGCGAAGCCATGGCGCTCGACGCCGGAATCCTAATCGGCGAGATACTGGATGTCATCGACAACGGCATGCCTGTCGCGATCACCGACATATCCGCCACCTGCCACATGCCCGACGTGATCGAGGCACCCTATCGCCCCGCCATGCTGCATGAGGAAATGGAAGGCCAGCCCACTCGACTCGGTGGCCCCTCATGCCTGGCGGGCGACATCATCGGCGACTATCGAGTCCCCGGCGGCGCGACTCCGGGACGGCGGATCGCCTTCCTCGACCAGGCCCACTACTCGATGGTAAAGACCAATACATTCAACGGCGTGCCCCTGCCGTCCATCTGGCTGTGGCATTCGGAAACCGACGAACTCAAGCAAATCCGCCAGTTTTCATATGAGGATTTCAAGTCCCGCCTTTCCTGACGCACATTTCATAGCGGCAAGCGCAACAAAATTTACGGACGCGCTTTACAGGGGGGACCCCTCAGCATATATCGCCCTTCCGCTGCCCCATGGGACTTCCACCGCAAGGCAGCTTCTTTGCCAACGACTACACTGGAGGTCCCTTGAGTTGCACAAGCATCATAGCGCGCTGGGGGTAGCAACCGCCCTCACACCGGCAGCACCGGTAACGCTTGTTCGTCCCCAGGCCGCGGCCCGGGCCGCCCGCTTCTTTTCGGAGAAGTTTCCGGGGCGCTCGCTCTATGCGGTCAAGGCGAATCCGTCTCCTGATCTGATCCGCACGCTGTTCGCATCGGGCATCACGCATTTCGACGTGGCGTCTATCGCGGAAGTGCGCCTTGTCGCAGAGACGCTGGGGGATCAGGCGAAGCTCTGCTTCATGCACCCGGTCAAGGCCGAGGAAGCCGTCGCGGAAGCCTATCACGTCCACGGCGTGCGCACTTTCTCGCTTGATTCGATGGACGAGCTGGCCAAGATCATGCGCGCCACCAATGACGCGACGGACCTGGAACTGTGCGTCCGTCTGCGGGTGTCGTCGGAACATTCGGAACTCAGCCTCGCCTCCAAATTCGGCGCCGAACTGGGCGAAACCTGCGAACTGCTGATGGCCACCCGCCAGGCGGCCGACGCGCTGGGCATCTGCTTCCATGTCGGCAGCCAGGCCATGTCGCCGCAGGCCTATAGCGACGCCATCGAACGCGTCCGCGCCGCGATCGTCGATGCGGCCGTCACGGTCGACATCATCGATGTCGGCGGCGGCTTTCCGTCCGTCTATCCCGGCATGGAACCGCCCGCGCTGGAGGCTTATTTCGACGCGATCCATCGCGGCTTCGAAAGCCTGCCAGTCAGCTATTCGTCGGAACTGTGGTGCGAACCCGGTCGTGCGCTGTCGGCGGAATATAGCTCCGTCATCGTGCGCGTGGAGCGTCGTCGCGGCACGGAACTCTACATCAACGACGGCGCCTATGGTGCGCTGTTCGACGCGGCGCATATCGGCTGGCGCTTCCCCGTGGCCCTGCTGCGGGAGGAAGAGAGCGAGGCGGAACTGACCGGCTTCTCTTTCTACGGCCCGACCTGCGACGACATGGACCATATGGTCGGCCCCTTCATGCTGCCAGAGGACGTACAGGCGGGCGATTATATCGAAATCGGCATGCTGGGCGCCTATGGCGCGGCGATGCGCACCGGGTTCAACGGCTTCACATCGGAAGCGATCATCGAGGTGGAGGACGAGCCGATGGCCAGCCTCTATGTCGACACCGCGCCGGTCCGCCGTCGCGCAACTGTCATCAAACTGGGGTAAAGGCGAAGGCCTTCCCTTGGGAGAGGGTGCATGATCCCTCGCCGCATCCCCCGCGGCGAGGGATTTTTTATCCGCGCCGGAAAATCCCGACCAACTCCACATGGGTCGACCAACGAAACTGCCCCACCGGCCGCACACTCTCCAGCCGATAGCCTCCATCGGTCAGATGCGCGGCGTCCCGCGCAAAACTGGCGGGATTGCAGGAAATATAGGCGATGACCGGCACATGCGACGCCGCCAGTTGCAAAACCTGTTCCCTGGCGCCCGCACGGGGCGGATCGATGACGATACCGCCGAAACGATCGATCTCCGCAGGCGTCAGCGGCCGCCTGAACAGATCCCGATGATCCGCAACCATCCGCCGCCCCGCGCGGTTCGCCGCCGATTTCAGCGAAAGAACAAGGTCGCGCGCCGCTTCCGCCGCATAGACCGGCTGCTTCGATCCCAGAACCAGCGCAAAAGTGCCAAGCCCGCAGAACAGATCGGCAATAGCGCCCTCCGCGGGCATGGCCTGTCGCGTCTCGCGGACCAGCGCTGCTTCGCCGTCCGAAGTCGCCTGAAGAAAGGCGAAGGGCGGAAAAGCGACCGGCACGCCGCCGAAGCTGACGGTGACGGGTTCCGGCTCCCAGCGGGTCTGCGGCCCGTCGCCTTCATCGATGGTCAGCCGGGCCAATCCCTGCTCCCGCGCAAAGGCCAGCAAGGCTTCATCGGCGGCAAGTCCCTCGATCCGCACCCCTTCCAACAGCAGGTCCACGCCCTGATCGGTCAGCGACATCCGGACATGCGCGGCGCGCTTGTCGGGCAGGATGACGCCGCACAACGACCTGAGCGGCGTCAGCAGAGCAAACAGCGCCGGGTCGAGTATCTCGCACATCGTCAGGTCGACCAGCATATGACTGCCCGATTCCGCGAAACCGATGACGATCTTCCGCCCCTGCCTGCTGGCCCTCAAGGAAGCGCGGCGACGCGCCTTGGGCGGCGAGATATGCGGCGGCAGGACCATGCCCGGTTCCACCCCCTGCCCCGCCAAGGCCCCAGCGACACGCGCCGTCACGAAATCCGCATAGCTGGCATCATCGATATGCTGAAGTTCGCATCCGCCGCAGGTCGGAAAATGGACGCATGGCGGATCGACATGGTGCGGTCCCCGCACTATGTCGCCGTCCGCCCCGATCCGGTCCCCCGGCGCGGCGAGCGGTACATGGCGGCCATTGGCGGTCACGCCATCGCCCTTGGCGGCGATGCGGACGATGATATCGGTATCGAATTCGGTCACAGGCGGGAGGCGATAGCCGCTGGCAGCTCCGCAAGCAAATCGTCCGCGATAAAAGCCGCGCCAGCCCGCCGCGCAGCCTCTCCATGCAGCCATAGCGCTTCGCAAGCCGCCTGAAACCCATCGCCGGTGACCGCCAGCCGCCCGGCGACCAACCCCGCCAGGACATCGCCCGTCCCCGCCGTGGAAAGCCAGGAGGAACTGGCCGGAGATAGGACCGCTCGCCCGTCAGGCGCGGCAACGATGCTGTCGCTTCCCTTGTAGATCAGGATCGAGCGGGTCCGCTTCGCCGCCGCCAGCGCCCGGTCGATCTTGCTCCCCGGCAAATCCCCGAACAGGCGGGTGAATTCGCCCTCATGAGGCGTCAGGACCGCGCCCGGAGGAATGGCGTCCGCCCCCTCCCCGGCCAGCAAGGACAATGCATCGGCATCCAGGACGAGCGGGTGCCCGGCGCCCATCGCCGCCTTCAATCGATCCGAAGCGCGCCCCTCGCGCCCCAGCCCCGGTCCGACGAGAACCGCCCTGATCCGGGAATCCTTCAACGATACCGCGACATCGGCGGCATCGGCGGCATGTTGCGCGATGATGGCCCCCGGCCCCTGATGAACCGCGTCCTGAACGATATGCCGGACCATGCCCGCCCCGGCGCGCGCCGCCGCCTGGCTGGCGAGCAGGCCCGCTCCCGCCATTTCCCCGCCGACGATGGCGACCAGCCCCCGGCTATATTTGTGCGCGAAGGGGCCGGGGGGATGCAATTGCGGCGCCGACAGCCGATGAATTGTCGCGCCGGAAACATCGATGCCGATATCGGCGCAGACCAGCCTCCGCCAGCGGCCTGCGGCCGGTTGCAGCATATGGGCAGGCTTGAAGGCGCCCAGGGCGATGCAGACCCCCATTGTCGGCACGTCGGAAAGCAATTCGCCCGTATCCGTCCGCACTCCGCTCGGCAAATCCACAGCATAGCTGAAACTGGCCCGTTCCGTGAATTGCCGCAATCGTCCGGCCAGTTCCGCGTCCAGCCCCCGCGTCAATCCCGTACCGAACAACGCATCGACGATCTGCGTCGCATGCGCGGCGTCCGCCAGCGTCTCCACCGGCCCGCCCCAGGCGGCACGCGCCTTCAGGCTGGAGTCCGTGCGGCTATCGCCCGGAGCCGCCACCCGAACCGGCACGCCCCGCTCCCGCAGCAGCCGCGCCATCACAAAACCGTCCCCGCCATTATTGCCGGGCCCGCACAGGACCAGCAGATCGCGCTTCCCGCCCGATCGCCAGACGATCTCCGCAGCGGCTGCGCCCGCCCGTTCCATCAGGGCATATTCGGGGACGCCTCCGGCAATAACCGCCTGTTCCGCATCCCGCATCTGCGCCGCCGTCAGGATTGCGTGGTCCCGCATCATTTCCCACCCTCGGCGAAGCGCACAGGCACGCGGTATCGATCCTGTCCGATGCTCAATTCGATCGCATCCTTGCCCGCAATGCGGATATCGGCGCGCTCCGCCCCATCGGCCGGGACGACGCCGCGTCCGTCATGCACGATCCGGAAGCGGCGAAAGCCTCCGTCGGCATGGCGGACAGTCAGAAGGTCGCGTGCCCGTTCGACGGGACAATCGTCGCGCCATGCGGCACCGACGCCAATCGCGCAGGATATGGTTTCCTGCCCGGCTAGATTCGATGAACGCCCACATGCGGCCAAGGCCAGGCATAACAGCAGGCTCCCCTTCAAGGCGCGGTTGGGACGCATGATGCCCATCATCCGATACCGCCGCCCGTCAGGCAAGCCGGTTGCGGCATTCCAGGGCGATGGGCGCCAGTATGGCGGCAAATCGCCTCTGCCCATCGGCATCGCCCACCAGATCCTGCCGCATCTCTATGCCAAGATAAGGGATGCCATTGCCCTCCGCATGGCGGTTCATCGTGGCGTTCAGCACCTTGCCCGAATAGGGCAACTGGTCCCCCACCCTAAGCCCCGCAGCCTCCAGCAGGGGAATGGCGATGCGGGCGGCCCTGTCGTCCTCATTATAGAGGACGCCGATCTCCCAGGGGCGCTGCTGACCGGGATCGCTGGCCAGCCGGGGCGTGAAACTGTGGACGGACAGGATGAACGGAGAGGACATGCCGTCCAGAAGTCTGGCGACATGATGATGATAGGGGTGATGGAAGCGGAGCATCCGCTCGTTCAGGTCGGCATGGCGGTTGCCCGGAATGGCATGGCCGTCGCTCATCACCGGCAGCAGGCCCGGCGCGTCGTCCTCCCGGTTGAGATCGATCACCAGGCGGGAAACGCCGCCCATCACGGCCTTGCAACCCAATTGCCGGACCAGCAGGTCGCTGACCTCCGCCACGCCGATGTCGACGGCGATATGATCTTTTAGCAAGGCGACGTCGATTCCTAGATCGACATCGTCCGGAACATGGGCGGAGGCATGGTCCGCGATGATCAATATGTCGAGATCGCCACCATCGACCTGCCTGAACGCCTCGCTCATTCCGTCCTGATCCTTGTTTCCGCGATCCACCATCCGCCATGACCGGCGCGCAGCCTTTCCGCCGCCTGGGCGCTGTGGCGATCCGTCTCGAACAATGCGAAGCAGGTCGCGCCCGATCCCGACATGCGGGCGAGGCGCACACCCTCGCATGCCCGCAACGCCGCCAGCACATCCGCGATGACCGGCGCCGCCGCCATGGCCGGAGCCTCCAGATCATTGCGTCCGGCCGTAATCACCTGCTCCAGTTCGCTCGCCGCCAGTGGGCCGCGATCCCCCCCATCCCAGCCGCCGAAAACCCTGGCAGTGGACAGGGCGACACCCGGATTGACGAGCAGGATAGGCGTGCCGGACAGCCCAGCGATCGCCCGCTGCTCAAGCACTTCGCCCCGCCCCCGCACCATCCGCGAAACGCTGCTGACGCAGGCTGGAACGTCGGAGCCGAGGGACAGGGCAATCCGTTCAAGCGTCTCGTCGGACAAAGGCGCATGCCAGAGCCGGGCGAGCAACCGAAGCGTGGCGGCGGCGTCGGCGGAACCGCCGCCAATGCCCGATGCGACGGGCAGCATCTTGCTCAGCCTCAGGTCAGCGCCATGGCCTTCCCCCAAATGAGATTGTAAGGCGAGGGCCGCCTTCATCACCAGATTGCCGAGGCCTGCGTCCAGTTCCGAACCGAAGGGGCCGTCAATGTCCAGGCTGATCGCCCCATCCGGCCGGGTGCGGCCCGACAGCCTGTCGCCCAATTCGGTGAAGACGAACAAGCTTTCCAGCGCATGATAGCCATCCGCACGCTTGTGCCGGACGTGCAGCGCCAGATTGATCTTGGCAAAGGCGGTTTCCACCAGTTCGCCCGCATCCGCCGAGCAGGTGGCGGCCCCTTCCGCGTCAACGTGCGGCATATTCGGGCTTCATCCCCTCTTTGGTCTTGGCCGCCAGACGCTGCGCCGTCTCCCCCTCGGCAAAGACGGCGGCGGCGCGCCAGGCATAACGCGCCTCGTAACGCCGCCCCGCCGCCCAGAGCGCATCGCCCAGATGTTCGTTGATGGTCGCGTCGGAGGGGGCTCCTGCCGCGGCCCGCTCCAGCACCGGCACGGCGGCGTCGATGTCTCCGGTCACGAACTGCGCCCAGCCCAGCGAATCCGTGATCGACGCATCCTCAGGTTTCAGGGCGCTCGCCTTTTTCAGCAATTCCAGCGCCGAATCCATATTCTGCCGCCGCTCTATCTGCGCATAGCCCAGATAATTGAGTATGGTCGGCTCGTCCGGAGCCAGCCTGGCCGCCCGCTCCAGCACCGCCCGCGCTTCGTTCCAATGCGCGCCCTGTTCAAGTGCGCTACCCTCGAACAGAAGCAGCGCCCAGGGAACGGCATCGGCCGGATAGCCCGCCTGTGCGGCGCGGAAGGCGGAGGCTGCGCCATCGAAATCCTTCTCCTGCGCCAGCAACTGGCCCAGCCGCACATGGCGTTCCGGTTCAGCATGCGGCACGGCCGCCAGAGCGCGGGCGAGAGCGATCGCCTCCGTCCGCTTGTCCGCCACCGCCAGCGCCTCGACCAGTTCGGCCTGCGCCAGCGCCCCGTACCAGCCATTGGCGGGAACCGCCCGCGCCTCGTCCACCGCATAGGCGGCGTGACCGGCGCGGCTCAGCAGGTCCGCGGCGACGATATGGGCGGCAGGGCCGTCGGGATCGGCGAAGGCGGCGATGCGCGCAAGGCGGATGCCCAGCGTTCCCGTGCTCCCGTCCGACGAAATGTCCGACGCCAGACGGAGCAGCAGAAGGGCGAAACCCTGCCCGGCCGTCAGGGCCTTGCCATGGATCGCGGACGCCTTGCCGCTGGCGATGTCCTTCCGGGCCTGCGCGAAATTCGCCTGATCTTCGGGCAGGAGCGCCAACGCCTCCGCCTTAGCGCCACGTGCGGCCAACTGCCCCGCGAAGAGCAGCCGCGACAGGTCCACCCCACTCGTCCGCAAGGACAGGGCGCGGTTAATCATGGGCTGCGCGCTTTCGCCGTTCCGCAAGGCCTGAAGAGCCAGATGCTCGTCCAGATAACGTCTCGCCAGTGATGCGAAACGGTCGGCGGAATCGATGACCGGCGGCGCATATCGCCCCTCTCCCACCGAAATCCAGCTTCGCATGATCGGCGCGAGAAAAGCGAAATTCCCTTCTGCAACCATCCGGTCCACGAGCAGGCGGGCGCCCGGCCAATCCTTCCGGTTCAGCGCCCCGGCGATCTGGAGCAAGGTGCCGTCGCGGGGCAGCAGGCCGTCGCGTTCCAGCACCGCGGTGGAACGCAGCGCCAGCGGCATGTCGCCGCTGATCACCGCCTGGAAATAGGAACGCCGGGCCACCTCCAGACTGGCTGGATCGCCCGCCAGCGCCGCTCGATAGTTGTCGAGGGCAAGGCCGGGAGCGCCATCGCCATCGGCCAGACGCCCCCGCATATAGGCATGCAATGCGTTGCCGGGATCCACCGATGCGCCCGCCGCGACGGGCAGCATCAGCAGCATTGCGGCAAATAGGCGCCTACATGTTCGGATAGTTCGGTCCTCCACCGCCTTCCGGCACGACCCAGTTGATGTTCTGGGTCGGATCCTTGATATCGCACGTCTTGCAGTGGACGCAATTCTGCGCGTTGATCTGGAACCGGGGATTGCCCTCGTCCAGACCGACCACCTCATAGACGCCCGCCGGACAATAGCGTTGCGCCGGCTCGTCATAAAGGGGCAGGTTGTAGGAAATCGGGATTGCCGGATCCTTCAGTTGCAGATGGACCGGCTGGTCTTCCTCATGATTGGTGTTGCTCAGGAACACCGAAGACAGACGGTCGAAGCTGATCACGCCGTCTGGCTTGGGATAGTCGATCTTGCGGGCGTGATCCTTGGTCCACAGCTTCTCGGCATCGGGCTTGTGCTTCATCGTGAAGGGCAGGCCGATCTTCAGCGTGCGCATCCACATGTCGATGCCCGCCAGCACCGTGCCGATGGTATTGCCGAACTTGCTGAGGAGCGGCTCGGCATTCTTCACGAGCTGCAATTCGGTCGCGATCCAGCTTGACCGCAGCGTCGGCTCGTAATCGTCCAGCACGTCGCCCGACCGTTCGGCGCGGATCGCCGCGAAGGCGGATTCCGCCGCCAGCATGCCCGACTTCATCGCCGTATGCGTGCCCTTGATGCGGGGCACGTTGACGAAGCCCGCCGAACAGCCGATCAGCGCGCCGCCGGGGAAGGCCAGCGTCGGGATCGACTGCCAGCCGCCCTCGTTGATCGCACGTGCGCCGTAGGAGACGCGACGGCCGCCCTCCAGAAACTTGCGGATTTCCGGATGCTGCTTCCAGCGCTGGAATTCCTCGAACGGATAGAGGTGCGGGTTGCGATAACCAAGGCCCACGACGAAGCCCAGCGCGACCTGTCCATTGGCCTGATGATAGAGGAAACCGCCCCCATAGGCGTCCGTCAGCGGCCAGCCCTGGCTGTGGATGACCAGGCCCGGCTTGTGCTTGGCGGGATCGATATCCCACAATTCCTTCATGCCCAGGCCATAGACCTGCGGCTCGCTATCGGCATCGAGCGCGAACTGGCGCTTCAATATCTTGGTCAGATGACCACGCGCGCCCTCCGCGAAGAAGGTGTATTTCGCGTGCAGTTCCAGCCCCGGCTGATAATCGCCCTTGCGATTGCCTTCACGGTCGATGCCCATGTCGCCGGTAGCGACGCCCTTCACCGATCCGTCCTCATGATAGAGGATTTCCGCCGCCGCGAAGCCGGGGAATATCTCCACGCCCAGGCCCTCGGCCTGTTCGGCCAGCCAGCGGCAGAGATTGCCCAGCGATCCGGTATAGGTGCCCTTATTGTGCATCCAGCCCGGCGTCATGATGTGCGGCATGTTCATCTTGCCGGTCTTGGTCAGGAACCAGTGCTGGTTGTCCGTCACCGGCACTTCCGCCATCGGGCAGCCCATGTCCCGCCATTCGGGGAAGAGTTCGTCCAGCGCCTTCGGATCGATCACCGCGCCCGACAAGATGTGCGCGCCGATTTCCGACCCTTTTTCCAGCACGCAAACCGACAGTTCCTGCCCCGCATCGTTCGCCAACTGCTTCAATCGGATCGCCGATGACAGCCCCGCCGGGCCGCCGCCGACAATGACGATGTCATAGGGCATCGAATCCCGTTCGCTCATAATTCCTCCAAATTGCTGGCGCCGTCGGTTTTCCTCCCCAATCCGGTCGCCGCGCTACCCAAACGTTTTGACATTGTGGGCGATGAAGAAACTTGACCACGGCGTCAACCTCTGGCCCAAGACAATCGATGCGGGGATTATTGCGGGAAAATGCGGCGGACGCCGCCAATGCCTTTATGGCATGGTGGAATCTGGCCGGCGTGGATTGCGCGGTCGGCGAGGAGCCGGTCGATTGGCTGCGCCCCGCCCAGACGCCTGCCCGGCCCGCGATTTCGGTCGGCGACGACGGTCCCGTGCCCGCCCACGCTCCCGCAAAACCGGCTTCCTTCGCCACCTTCCTGACCTGGCTTTCGGAGGATGCGGTGCAACCGGAACAGCGGTGGCCGGGCGCCATGATCCTGCCGGAAGGACCGGCCGAAGCGCCGCTCATGGTGATCACCGACATGCCGGACCCTGCCGACGTGGCGGCCGGAACGCTGCTCAGCGATCGCGCAGGGCAGTTATTCGACGGGATGTTGCGGGCGATCGGACTGAAGCGCGCCGACATTCACCTGGCGTCCCTTTTCCTGTCCCGGCCGCCGGGCGCCATGGTCGAGGCGTCCGATCTGGCGGCCGCAGCGGCGCGAATGCGCACGCATGTGATGCTTGCCGCGCCGCGACGGTTATTGCTGCTGGGCGACCGGACCATCCGCAGCCTGTTGCCTGATGCTGGTTCACGGATATTTAACCATGATAGCGGCACCTTACCCGCCTTCGCCACATTTCACCCGCGTTTGCTGCTTGGCCAACCCGCGGCAAAGGCAGAATGTTGGCGTGTGCTGCAAGGTTTGATTGAGGAAATGTCCGAGTGATTCGCGCCCTGACCCGTTCGTCCTGCCTGGCTGCCATCGCCTGCGCCGCGCTGGCCGCCATGCCCGCGAAGGCCGAAACCGCCCTGTCGGCCCCGGCCGTTTCCAGGGATATTTCTTCCTCCCCGCTCCAGTTGAGCGATGCCGACAAGAGCCGCTACGGCGCCATTTACGCCGCCCTGCGCGACCAGAAATGGACGGATGCCAGGGCGATGATCGCCGCCCTAGACGCGCAGGACAGCTTCCGACCCGTTGCATTGGCCGACCTTTATCTCAGCAAGAATTCGCCCAAGGTCGAATTGTTCGAGCTGCTCGACCTGATCGGCAAGGCGCCTTGGTTGGACAAAGCGGATCAGCTTTCCCGGCTGGCGCAGAAGCGGGGCGCGACGATCCTGCCCACTCTGCCGCAGGTGCAGAAGATGGTCTGGCTGGGCAGCGCGCCGCGCCGCGAATATGTGCCCGCGGTCAAGACCGATGTCCTGGCGCAGGCACTGGTCGGCCAGATCCAGCCCTTCATCAAGAATGACGATCCGGCCGGCGCCGAAGCCCTGCTGCTCACCGGCGAAGCAGGCCTGACCCCCGACGGCCTGACCGAAGTGCGGCAGCGCATCGCTTGGGCCTATTATATCGAAAGCGACGATGCCAATGCCCGACGCATGGCGGCAAGGGCACTGGAAAGCCGCAGCGGCGGCGATTGGGCGGTTCAGGCCTATTGGACGACCGGTCTGGCGGCCTGGCGCCAGAATGACTGCCGCGCCGCGGCGCCTGCCTTCGGCAATGTCGCGGCGCTTGCGGGCAATAGCGACATGCGGGCTGCGGGCGCCTATTGGGCCTCGCGCGCCTATATGCTGTGCGGAGAGCCGGAGAGGGTCGAGGCTCTGCTGAAGACAGCCGCCCGTTCGGACGAGAGCTTTTACGGCCTGCTGGCGCGTGAAACGCTGGCGGTGCCGCTGGGCGCGCCGGTCGCCCCCCGTTTCAGCGCGGTGGAATGGCAGCAGATCAAGGACAGCCCCAATGTCCGTGCCGCCATCGCCCTGAACGCGATTGGCGAAAATGCGCGGGCCGACCAGATGCTTCGCTATCAGGCGAAGATTGGCGGGACCGGGCAATATGACGCCCTGCTTCGCCTGGCCGGAGCGCTCAGCCTGCCGGAAACGCAGCTTTGGCTCGCCCATAACGGCCCGGCGGGCAAGCAGCCGGGCAGCTTCGCCCGCTTCCCTGCCCCCGATTGGCGGCCGGACGGCGGTTGGCGTGTCGATCCTGCACTAATCTATGCCCATATGCTTCAGGAATCCGGTTTCCGCCGCGATGTCGTCAGCAGCGCGGGCGCGCGCGGCCTGATGCAGGTGCTGCCCAGCACGGGCAATCTGATGGGGCTCGCCGCGTCAGACCAGTTGTTCGTGCCCTCGACCAATATGGAATATGGCCAGCGCTATCTAGAAAATCTGCGCGACATGAGCGCGACCGGCGGGCTGCTGCCCAAGGTGATGGCCGCCTATAATGCCGGTCCGGTGCCGGTCGAGCGATGGAACAGCGAAGTGAAGGACAATGGCGATCCGCTGCTGTTCATCGAATCGCTGCCCTATTATGAAACCCGCGCCTATGTGAACATCGTGATGCGCAACTACTGGATGTACCAGATCCAGGCGAAGGGCAGCGCGGTTTCGCTGGCGGGCATGGCTCAGGGCCTGTGGCCGACCTTTCCGGGAACCAAGGGGTCGCGCCTGGTGCGCGTGAAGCCCCGAATGCCGATCGCCAGCGCCAATGTCAGCGCCAGCATCGCGGGCGGTTCCGACTGATGCCGATCGATGAGAGCCGGCCTTTCCTGCCGGTGCGCATCGCACTGCTGACCGTGTCGGACAGCCGCACCGCCGCAGACGACCGCTCTGGCGACATTCTGGCCGAACGCATCGCGACGGCGGGTCATGTGCTGGCGGCTCGCTATATCGAGCGGGACGAACGCTCCGCCATCGTCGCGCGCCTCCATAGCTGGATCGACGATCCGCAGATCGACTGCATCATCACCACCGGCGGCACGGGAGTGACCGGGCGGGACGTCACGCCCGAAGCGCTGGCGCAGGTGCAGGACAAGGAAATCCCCGGCTTCGGCGAACTGTTCCGCTGGCTGAGCTACCAGACCATCGGCACTTCCACCATCCAGTCGCGGGCCACAGCCTGCGTGTCGCGGGGCACTTATATATTCGCGCTGCCCGGATCGACCGGCGCGGTCAAGGATGCATGGGACGGCATATTGGTCAGCCAGTTGGACAGCCGTTTCCGGCCCTGCAATTTCGTGGAATTGATGCCCCGCCTGACCGAACGCTGATCGGGCCGCCGATTATCCGGCGATGACTTGCCAGAATGTTCCCTTTATGTTCTAATGCGTCATGGCTGCGGAAAAGGGCAGAGGCGCGACATTGAACGGCGAAAGCCGCCGCTTCAACCTGCCGGAAAGAATAGCGGATGGCGACTGGCTGGATGCCTTGGCGGACGTGGACGGCGTAGCGCCCAGGCGACGCACGGAAGTCGCCGTAGAGCGGCCCCGCACGATCATCAGCCGCAACAACTCTCCCGATATCGCGTTCAGCCAGTCGATCAACGCCTATCGGGGCTGCGAGCATGGTTGCATCTACTGCTTTGCGCGCCCCACCCATGCCTATCACGATCTGTCGCCGGGGCTGGATTTCGAAACCAAGCTGTTCGCCAAGCCCAATGCCGCCGAACTGCTGCGCAAGGAACTCTCCGGCAAGGCCCATAAAGTGTCTCCCATTGCGATGGGAACCAATACCGATCCCTATCAACCCATCGAGCGGGACTGGAGGATCACCCGGCAATGCCTTGAAATATTATGGGACTGTCGGCATCCGGTCTATATCACGACCAAATCCGACCGCATATTGCACGATATCGATCTCCTGGCCTCCATGGCGCGGGAGAGGCTGGTCGCGGTGATGATTTCGGTCACCTCGCTCGATCCGCTGACGGCCAGAACATTGGAGCCGCGCGCCCCACATCCACTTCGCCGGGTGGAGGCGATACGCCTGTTGTCGCAGGCCGGGGTGCCGGTGGTCGCCAGCATATCGCCGGTCATCCCGGCCATCACCGATCATGAGATAGAGAGCATCGTCGCCCGCGTCGCAGCGGCCGGAGCGCGGGACGCAAGCTATATTCCCGTCCGCCTGCCGCACGAAGTCGCTCCCCTGTTCCGTGCCTGGCTGGCGGAACATTATCCGGATCGAGCGTCCAAAGTGATGGCCATCATCCGCGACATTCGGGGCGGCCGCGACAACGACCCGAATTTCAGCAGCCGGATGCGTGGTCAGGGCGTGTGGGCGGACCTGATCCGCGCCCGTTTCCAAAAGGCGCGAAAACGGGCAGGCTTCACCGGCCAACGCGTGACCCTTCGCACGGACCTGTTCCGCAGGCCGGACGGCCCCCAGATGAGCCTCTTTTAGCCGCGACGATAGGGGGGCCATTGCCTCTGAAATTCAGCCAGCCACCAGCCGCAGCCCCGACCGCCGGTTGCGAGCGCGATAGCCGTCCGCCTTGGCCTCCATCCGTTCGAAGGAGCCGATGCGCAGGCCGGGGATCGTGGCGATGCTGTCCACCTGATCCGCGCCGATCAGATAATCGTCGCCCAGGAACAGGCGCGCCGCCTTCCCGTCGCCCACCGGCGCCCGCAGGAACACCTCGCTGCGTCCTCCCCTTGCCCGCGCCAATAATTGCGCCAGGGCATCGATGGCCACCGCATCGCTGACATCCACGACCAATTCCATGCGGGAGCTATTGGCCAGTTGCCGGAAAGGCTCGATGCCCCTGATGGTCACGCGCGGCGTTTCCTCGCCCGGCAGGCGATCCAGTTCCACCATCAGCAGGGCGCAATCGCCCTCCCGCGCCATATCCTCTATCGCCCGGCAGGCATCTTCGTCGAAGCAGCTTGCCTGAAACTGCCCGCTGCTGTCGGAGAAGGTGGCGGCGGCATATCGCGCACCCCGCTTCGTCTCGCGCCAGCGCACATCCTCCACCATGGCTGCCATCACGCCGTTGGCCCGGCCACCCTCGGCCACCGGCTCGGCACAGATGGCGCCATAGCTTTTCGCGCCCCGCGCCTCGGCCAGATGGCGGTAGCGGTCGACCGGATGGGCGGAGAAATAGAAGCCGAACGCATCCTTCTCCTGCGCCATGCGGTCCGCCGTCGACCAAGTCTGATGGGGTGGGATGCGGACATCAGCATGCGGCGTTTCGACATCCCCGAACAGGCCGCCCTGCCCGCTTTCCCGCGCCTCCGCCGCGCTGGAGGCCACGCTGAGGATCGTTTCCGCCGCCGCATGCACGCCCGCGCGGTCAGCATGCACGCCATCGAACGCGCCCGCCGCCGCCAGACTTTCCAACTGCCGCCGGTTGAGCAGGCGCGGCTCGATGCGGTCGGCAAAATCGTCCAGCGACTTGAACGGACCGCCCGCCTCCCGCTCGGCCACCAATTGCTCCATCGCCTTTTCGCCCACGCCTTTCAGGCCGCCCAAGGCATAGCGCACGGCAAAGCCCAGACGCGGATCGTCGCCTTCCTGCTCGATCGCCTCGACAGAGAAATCCGCCTGACTGCGGTTGATGTCGGGGGCGAGGCAGGCCAGCCCCATCCGCCGCATATCGTCCACGAACACTGTCAGCTTATCCGTCAGGTGGATATCGAACGCCATGGACGCGGCATAGAATTCCGCCGGATAATGCGCCTTCAACCAGGCGGTCTGATAGGCGAGCAGGGCATAGGCGGCCGCGTGCGACTTGTTGAAACCATAGCCCGCGAACTTGTCGATCAAATCGAACAGTTCATTCGCCTTGCCCGTCGCGATGTCGCTCCTCGCGCAGCCCTCCACGAAGCGGGCACGCTGGGCGTCCATTTCCGCCTTGATCTTCTTGCCCATGGCGCGGCGCAGCAGGTCGGCATCGCCCAGCGAATAGCCCGCCAATATCTGCGCGGCCTGCATCACCTGTTCCTGATAGACGAAGATGCCGTAAGTTTCTTCGAGGATCGGCTTCAGGAGAATATGTGGATATTCAATCTCCTCCTGCCCGTTCTTGCGACGGCCGAACATTGGGATATTGTCCATCGGGCCGGGGCGGTAGAGCGACACTAGCGCGATAATGTCCCCGAAATTGGTCGGACGCACGGCGGCCAGCGTCTTGCGCATGCCTTCCGATTCCAACTGGAAAACGCCCACCGTGTCGCCGCGCTGAAGTAGTTCGTACACCGCCGGATCGTCCCAGCCCAGCGAATTGAGGTCGATTTCCACACCCCGCCCGGCCAGCAATTGCACCGCCTTCTGCAAGACCGACAGCGTCTTGAGGCCAAGGAAGTCGAACTTCACCAGCCCCGCGCCCTCGACATATTTCATGTCGAACTGGGTCACCGGCATGTCCGAACGGGGATCGCGATAGAGCGGCACCAGTTGCGACAGCGGCCTGTCCCCGATCACCACGCCCGCCGCATGGGTGGAACTGTGGCGCGGAAAACCCTCCAGCTTCATCGCATAGTCGATCAGGCGCCTGACCTGATTGTCATTGTCATATTCCGCCCGGAATTCGGCCACGCCGTTCAGGGAACGCTCCAGCGTCCAGGGATCGGTCGGATGGTTGGGCACCAGTTTCGCCAGACGGTCGACCTGCCCATAGCTCATCTGCAACACGCGGCCAGTGTCCTTGAGCACGGCCCGCGCCTTCAGCTTTCCGAAGGTGATGATCTGCGCCACATGGTCCGCGCCATATTTCTGCTGGACGTAGCGGATGACTTCCCCGCGCCGGGTTTCGCAGAAATCGATGTCGAAGTCCGGCATGGAAACGCGTTCCGGATTCAGGAAGCGCTCGAACAGCAGTCCTAATTGCAGCGGATCGAGATCGGTGATGGTCAGCGCCCAGGCGACTACCGATCCCGCGCCCGAACCGCGGCCCGGACCCACCGGAATATCCTGATCCTTCGCCCATTTGATGAAGTCGGCGACGATCAGGAAATAGCCCGGAAAACCCATCTGGATGATGATGTCCGTTTCGAACTTCAACCGGTCGAAATAGGGCTTGCGCGCTTCCTCATCGATGATGCCCGCCTTGGCCAGCCGCGCTTCCAGCCCCTCCGCCGCCTGCTCGCGCAGCATCTTCGCCTCGCCCTCTATATCGCCGGCCAGGCTGGGGAGGATGGGTTTGCGCTTGGGCGCCGCCACGGCGCAGCGTTGCGCGACGACCAGCGTATTGGCCAGCGCTTCGGGCAAATCCTCGAACAGCCGTTTCATTTCCGCCGCCGGCTTCATCCAGGCGTCGGGCGAACTGGTCCGGCGGTCAGGCGTCTCGACATAGGCGCTGTCGGCGATGCACAGCATCACGTCATGCGCCTCATGGAAATGCGGCTCGGCAAAGCAGGTGGGGTTGGTGGCCACCAAAGGCAGGTTGCGGGCATAGGCGAGGTCGAGCAGTTCCGGCTCCGCCTTCCCCTCCACCGGGTCGAGACGACGGCAGATTTCGATATAGAGCCGGTCGGGGAAAAGCGCTTCCAGCCGCTTCGCATAGGCAAGCGCGGGGGCGGGCTGGTCCTCCGCGAACAGGCGGGCCAGCGCGCCTTCTCCCCCGGCGGTCAGGGCGATCAGGCCATCGGTTCGCCCCTCCAGCATAGACAGGCTGATATGCGGCACTTCCTCGACCGGGCGTTCCAGATGCGCCATCGAAACCAGCGCGCACAGATTGTCGTAACCTGCCGCATCCTGGGCATAGAGGGCGAGCCAGTCGTGCACCGGCGGCGCATTGGCCGGGCGATCGGGCCGGGCCACGCCGATCATCGCGCCAATGACCGGCTGCACCCCCTCCCCCTTGCAGGCGTCGGAAAAGGCCATGGAACCGTAAAGGCCGTTCCGGTCGGTAATGGCCGCCGCCGGGAAACCCAGCGCTTTGGCCTGCTTCGCGATCTTCTTGGGGTCGATCGCCCCTTCCAGCATGGTGAAGGATGAAAAGACGCGAAGGGGGACGAAACCGGCATGAGGCATGACCGCAATCTAGGCACTAGCGCCGATTCGACGCCAGCCCCCGGATCAAGAAAGTCGTGGGTAAAATGGGGCAGCCCGCAGCCGCCGGTTAACGTCTCTCCAACAATTTGGGTCTAGCTTGGCAGGATTATGCGCTTATCCACCATCACCAATTACGCCTATGGCGCCACCGTGGCCCTGACGCTGCTGTCGGGGGCCGTCATGCTGATGGCCTCCAGCACCGAAGAGAAAGAACGGGCAGCCGTCGAACAGCGGGCCCTATTCGACCAGATGACCGCCACGCTGGAAGAGGACAGCTATCGCCTGACGGAACAGGCGCGCGCCTTTGCGATCACGGGCGACCCCTCTCACATCATCGCCTATCGCCGGGAAAAGGCGGCATTGCGCTCGGTCGAACAGAGGATCACCCATCTGCGCGATCAGGGAGCCGGCATTGCCGAACTCGCGGCGCTGCGGGACGGTCTGCACTGGGCCGACGCCCTGATCGACGAGCAGGAAGCCGCCATCAAGGCCGCCCAAAGCGGCGACCAGGCAACAGCGCGCCAGATATTGTTCGGCGACGAATATGGCCGGGAACTCGATCGCGTCGCCGCCCAGATCGGCAAATTTCAATATATGCTGGACCAGCGCACGGAAAATACCGTGCGGCAGGCGACCGATGCGGCGCGGCAATGGCGCTTCATGTCGGAAATCATGCTGGGCGCGACCGCCCTGCTGTTCCTGTGCGTCCTTTATTTCATCCTGAAACAGCGCATCCTGCGCCCGGTGGTGCGGCTGAGCGATGTCGTGTCCCGTCTGGCGGCGCAGGATTTTGCCGCCGTCCCGCCCGACTTCCCGCAAGTCGACGAAATTGGCGACATGGCGCAGGCCATCCGCATCTTCCGGGAAAACGGGCTGGAAAGGCAAAGGCTGGAGCAGGAAAGGGATGCGGACCGCATCACGCGGGACCAGCTTTCGCGCATGACGCAGCGTTTGCAGGGATGCGACAATATCGGCGATCTGGTGGAGGTTGTCCGGCGTTTCGCGCCGGAAATCGCCCCCGGCTTTGCTGGACGCCTTTATATTCACGATTCCCGCCGCAATGTGATGGCGCAGGCCTGCGACTGGCTGTCGCCCCGCCAGTCGGGCGAGGAATTCGCGCCGACCGCCTGCTGGGCGCTGCGGCGGGGCCAGATTCACAAGCCGACCGGGGAACTGGTCGACATTCCGTGCGAACATCTGGCCGGAAACATCGTGGCCTCCACCATCTGCATTCCGCTGACGGCGCAGGGCGAAAGCATCGGCCTGCTCTATGTCGAACAGCCTGATGACACGACTGCCGACCAAATCGGCCGCACGGAAAGATATCTGGAGATGCTGGCGGAGAATATCAGCCTGGCGCTCGCCAATCTGCGCCTGCGCGATGCGCTGCGGCAGATGGCTATGGCCGATCCGCTGACCGGCCTTGCCAATCGTCGCCGCTTCGACGCGGTGTTCAGGGAGCAGGTGCTCCATGCTGAAGCCACCATGGCGCCGCTCGCCTGCCTGATCGCGGATATCGACCATTTCAAGCGGTTCAACGATACCCATGGCCATGATGCGGGCGATGCCGTGCTGCGCGCCGTGGGCGGGGTGCTGAACGAGGCGTTGCGCGAAAAGGATTGCGCTTTCCGCCTGGGCGGCGAGGAATTCCTGCTGCTCATGCCCGGCTTCGCGCAGGATCAGGCGATCGACCGCGCCATCCAGGTGCAGCAGAAATTGCAGGAACTGCGCGTCGAGCATCGCGGCGAGGAATTGGGGCCGGTCACCGCATCCTTCGGCCTTGCCGTCTTCCCAGACCACGGGCGGGCGGAGACGCTGGTGCGAACGGCCGACGCCGCGCTGCTCCGGGCGAAGAACCAGGGCCGCAACCAGATCGTCATCGCGACGGTCCGGGATACGGCGTCACACCTGGCCTGAAACATCCTCCAGCAGTCCTTCGTGAAGGCGGACCACCCGGTCCATCTTCTCGGCCAGCCGTTCATTATGGGTCGCCACCAGCGCGGCGGAGCCTTCCTCCCGCACCAGGCGCAGGAATTCGGCCAGCACGACATCGGCGGTCCGCTCGTCCAGATTGCCGGTGGGCTCGTCCGCCAGCACCAGCGCGGGCCGGTTGGCGAGCGCCCGCGCCACGGCCACGCGCTGCTGCTCGCCGCCCGAAAGCTGGCTCGGCCGATGCTCCAGCCGATGGCCAAGGCCCAATGATCCCAACAGGGATTCGGCGCGGGCACGGGCAGTCGTCATGTCGGTGTCTCGTATCACCTGCGGCAATATGACATTCTCCACCGCGTTGAAGTCCGGCAGCAGATGGTGGAATTGATAGACGAAACCCAGCGCGTCCCGGCGCAACCGCGTCCGCCCGTCATTGTCCAGCTTCGCCGCTTCCTCGCCCGCGATGCGGATCGATCCGTCGAAGCCGCCCTCCAGCAATCCCACCGCCTGGAGCAGCGTCGATTTCCCCGATCCCGACGGGCCGAGCAACGCCACGATCTCCCCCGGCGCAACCGACAGGTCGACGCCGCGCAGCACCTCTATGGTGACGCCGCCTTGGGTGAAGCTGCGCTTGAGGCCCCCGACCTTCAATATGTCATTCATAACGCAGCACCTGCACGGGATCGGTATTGGCGGCCTTGAACGCGGGATAAAGCGTCGCCAGAAAGCTGAAGATCAGCGCCATCAGGCAGATGATGGCGATCTCCACGGGATCAGGCTTGGCAGGCAATTCGGTAAGGAAACGGATCGAGGGATCCCACAGATTCTGCCCTGTCAGGAACTGGATCGCATTCACCACGCTCTGGCGAAAGAACAGGAAAGTGAAGCCCAGCACCATGCCCGCCGCCATGCCCAGCGTGCCGATCGTGACTCCCACCGTCATGAATATCTTGACCAATCCCACACGGCTCGCCCCCATGGTCCGCAGGATCGCGATGTCCCGCGTCTTCGCGCGCACCAGCATGATCAGCGACGAAAGGATGTTGAACACCGCCACCAGCACGATGATCGAAAGCACCACGAACATCGCGACCCGTTCCACCGCCAGCGCTTCGAACAGGGATGCGTTCATCTGCCGCCAGTCCGTCACCATCGCCCTTCCCGCAACTTTCCCGGCCAAAGGTTCTAATATGGCGGCGACCTTGTCGGCGTTCACCGTCTCGACCTCGATCATGCCGACTACATCGCCCAGCAGCAGCAGGGTCTGGGCATCCTCCATCGGCATGACGACGAACGCCTTGTCATAATCGTAGATGCCGACTTCGAAGATCGCGGCCACCTGATAGGAAACCTGCCGCGGCACCGTACCAAAGGGGGTCGAACGGCCCGCCGGATTGATGATGGTGATGCTGTCGCCCAGTTGGATGCCCAGATTTTCCGCCAGCCGCGAACCGATCGCTACTTTGTCTCCATTGGCCGTCAGCGCGCTCAGGCTGCCCGCGACCACTTTCGCCTTTAGGGTGGCGTTGTTGCGAATGTCGTTCACGGTCATGCCGCGCACCAGCACCGCTTCCACCCGGCCCTGAAAACTGCCCAGCAGCGGCTGCTCGATCAGCGGCGTGGCGCTGGTGACGCCGGGCGTCGCCTTCGCCTCCTTCAACACCGCCTTCCAGTCCGGCAACCGCCCGCCATAGCCCTGAACAACGGCATGGCCGTTGAGCCCGACGATCTTGTCGAACAGTTCGGCGCGAAAGCCGTTCATCACGCTCATCACGATGATGAGCGCCGCCACGCCCAGCATCACCGCCACCAGGCTGATGCCCGCAACCAGGAAGATGAACCCCTCCCCCTTGCCGGGCAGCAGGTAACGCTTGGCGATCATGCGTTCGTATCGGGATAGAATCATGACGGCGCGGACGGCCTCTTATTGGGATAGGACAGACCGTCTAGCACGCTCTCGACCGACGGCAAGCATCAGCGGATTGTTGCACGGGAGCCACAGCCCCATCGGTAAAATCACAGGCGCCGGAAATAGCCCGTGACAGCGGCCTCCTCTGCCCATAGCAAGGCCTCGAAGCACAGGTAAATGGCCGTGGTTCAGGGATACTGCATCCCGTTTCGAGCTTAGGGGGCTAAGAAACGGTTGAGGCAGGCCAAGGGGGAGACGAGCAATCGTCCATTAGTACCCGGGTCGTGAACGCACGGCCCGGGTACTTTTCTTTCGGACGCATTTCCCGTTTCAAAATCCTCTTGAAACGCTCTTCCATCGAACCATATCGAATGCGTCCGGCCGCCATATGGGGTCGGACATGGTTCGCCGGATGCCTTGTTTCGGGTCCGGCAGGTTCATTTTGCTCTTTGGGAGATTATGACAATGCGTGGTTTTGACCTGACCCCCTATCGCCGCTCCACCGTGGGTTTCGACCGTCTGTTCGACCTGATCGAAAATAACGCGCGGTTGCAGCAAGGCGACAATTACCCCCCCTTCAACATCGAGCGTCTCTCCGAGGATCGCTATCGCGTCACACTGGCCGTGGCGGGCTTCCGCACGGATGAGATCGACATCACGGCCCAGCAAAACCTGCTCCAGGTGACCGGGCGGAAGGAAGAGGCGCAAGGCGGCGAGCGCGCGCGCTTCCTGCATGTCGGCATCGCCAACCGCAGCTTCGAACGCCGCTTCGAACTCGCCGATTTCGTGCGGGTGGAGAAGGCCGATCTGGCTGACGGCCTGCTGACCATCGAACTGGTGCGCGAAGTTCCGGAGGCAATGAAGCCGAAGAAGATCGCCATCAACGGCGGCCAGCTTGTCGAGATCAACGGCGACCGCGACGCCGCCTGAGATCGTTCGAATGAGAAATGGGGCGCGGCTGGATGGCCGCGCCCTTTTTTCGTCAGATTTCGACCTGACTGCCCAATTCGACGACACGATTGGTAGGCAGGCGGAAGAATTCCATCGCGCTTTCCGCGTTGCGCAGCATCCAGGCGAATATCTTCTCACGCCACAGCGGCATGCCCGGCTTGGCGGACGGCAGCAGCGTCTGCCGGGCCAGGAAGAAGCTCGTATCCATCATCCTGAACGCCTCACCACAACCGGTCACATTTTTGAGCGCGGCGGGAACATCCGGTTCCTGCATGAAGCCATATTGCAGGACCAGACGGAAAAAGCCCCGGCCCAAATCCTCCAGCCTGCACCGCCCGTCATCCTCGACCACGGGCACATCCTTGATCTTGACGGTCAGCAGGATGACCCGCTCGTGCAGCACTTTATTGTGCTTGAGGTTGTGCAGCAGTGCATGGGGCACGCCGTCGGGCGTCGAGGTCATGAAGACCGCCGTTCCGGGCACCCGAACGGCGCTGTTCGCCGCCGATGCGACGAAGACGGGGATCGGCATGGCCGCTTCGCGCAGCCGGTCCTGCACCAGCCGCCGTCCCCGCGACCAGGTGGTGAGCAGCGTGAAGATCACGAAGCCGATCAGCAGCGGGAACCAGCCGCCCGCAGGCACTTTCGTCAGGTTGGCCGCCAGATAGGCGCCATCCACCAGGAACAGCACCGCCAGCAGCGGCACGGAATAATACCAGCGCCATTTCCAAAGCCGATAGAGCAGGACGGTCAACAGCACATTGTCGATGAACATCGCGCCGGTGACAGCGATGCCATAGGCGGCGGTCAGGTTCGAAGAGGTCTGGAACACCAGCACCAGCAGTATCACCATGACCATCAACCCCCAGTTGATGAGGGGGATATATATCTGCCCGGCGGTCGACGCGCTGGTATGCGCGATCCGCAGGCGAGGCATGAAACCAAGCTGGATCGCCTGCTGCGTGACGGAGAAAGCGCCGGAAATCACCGCCTGGCTGGCGATGATCGCGGCCAGCGTGGCCAGGCCCACCAGCGGCAATTGCGCCCATTGCGGCGCCAGATAATAGAAGGGGCTGTGCAGCGCCGCCGCCCCCTCCCGAAACAGCAGCGCGCCCTGCCCCATATAGTTCATCATGAGGGCAGGCAGGACGAAGGTCAGCCATGACACGCGGATCGGGCTGCGTCCGAAATGGCCCATATCCGCATAGAGCGCTTCGGCCCCCGTCACCGCCAGCACGACCGCGCCCAGGGCCAGGAAGGCGGGCAGCGGGTCGGTCACGAAGAACATGACGGCCCAATAGGGGTTGAACGCGTAGAGGATGCCCGGCGTCTTGACGATGCTCAGGATGCCCAGCACCGCGATCGTCAGGAAATAGAAGAGCATGATCGGGCCGAACAGCGAAGCGACGCGATTGGTCCCCAATCCCTGTATCCAGAACAGGCCCAGCAATATCAGGACGGCCGCAGGCAGGATCAGCGGCGCAAGGTCGGAATTATAGACCGCCAGCCCCTCCACCGCCGACAGCACGGAAACCGCGGGCGTGATCATCGAATCGCCGTAGAAGAGCGATGTCGCGAACACCCCCAACAGGACGATTCCCCGCGACCATCGCTGCGTCTTGGTCTGGCCGTTGATCAACGCCAGCAGGGCCAGGCTGCCGCCCTCTCCCTTATTGTCGGCGCGCATGATGACGGTGACATATTTCAGCGTCACGACCAGCATCATCGACCAGAACATCAGGCTGATGACGCCCAATATATGGTCCGGGTCCAGGTCCAGATGATGATGCCCGGCGAAGGTTTCCCGGAATGCGTAGAGCGGGCTGGTGCCGATGTCCCCGAACACGATCCCGATCGCGCCGACCACCAGCTTCAGCGTGGCCTTCTGTCCCGCATGACCGTGATCATGGGCGCTTTCGTCATCGGCGCGCAAGTCGCTGCCGGTGATCTCGTCAGCCATGAAGAAAATGCCGAATTGTCATGATCTTTGGACACCCGAACGGGGAAGAGGCCCGTCTTGTCATTCCATAAGCCCCCGCAAACCGCCGCGCCCTATCATGGCTCCAGGGTGGAGGCAATGATGGCGCTGCGGCTTTGATCGCTTATCGGTTGGCGGACCCAAGCATGGCGTCGATACGCGCAATGTTGCTTTCCAGTTCCTTCCTGACCTCGCTATCTTCCGGCGCGCTGGCGGCGAGCGGCGCCCAGAGAGCGCGGGCCTCCCTGAGCTGCCCGGCACGGGCCAGCGCCAATCCGTAGAAATAGCGGGGCGCCGGACCTTCCGGATCAATCGCCATGGCGCGGCGATAGGCGAAATCGGCAGAGGGAGACAGCACCCCGCCCGCATGCGCGACCAGCGCATTGCCGAATCCCAGCCACAGATTGGGATCGTCAGGCGTGGCGCGAAGACCCGACAGCAGGACGTTCGCGGCGTCCTTCGTCTTCCCCTGACGTCCAAGGGCGTCGGACAGCATCAACCACTGGCCCGCCTCGCCATAGCGTTCGGCAAGGCCACGGCGCTGTTCGGCAAGCTTTTCGTCAAAGGCCGCCCCGCCCTTGTCAGCCGCCTGCCGGGGCGAACCCGCCAGTCCCGGACGCCCCTGCCAGGCATAGCCGGCAAGGCCGAATAGCAGCGCAGCAGCGGCGATTTCCCACGTCGAACGCGGAATCCGGCCAATCGCGACCAGTCCCACGCTGACGACGATAACCAATAGCGCGGCGATGATCCAACCGGTCATGACCGCCTCCCCCGCTTGATCCGACCGCGCAGCAGCAGCAGCCCCAGCCCCAGCAGAACCAGCGGCGCGGCCCAAAGCGGCCACAGGATGGGTTCGGCGGTCGGCTCGTAACTCACCCAGTCACCATAACGCTCGATCAGCCAGGCGCGAATATGTTCAGGCTCCTCGCCCTTCATGATCCTTTCGCGAACCTGCGAACGCAGATCGCCCGCCATGCTGGCATTGCTGTCGGCAATGGACTGGCTCTGGCAGGTCAGGCAGCGGATCGTTTCCATCAGCGTCCGCGCCTTCTTCTCCAACGCCGGGTCGTCGATCTGGCGGTCGGCATAGGGTGCGGGCGGCAGCGCGGACTGGGCGAAGGCGGGCTGGGCGAAGGCGGGCGCGCCCAGCATCAGCGCCAGCAGGGCGATCAGCATCCTCATTGCGCGTTCCTCAGCCGGTCGAGGATCATCGGCACGTCATCCTCCCGGATGTCGCCGACATGCTGATAGGCGATGCGGCCCTTGCCATCGATGATGAAGCTTTCGGGAACGCCGGACGATCCCAGCGCGATCTGCACCTCGCTCCGCGCATCCAGGCCGACGCGGGAATAGGGATTGCCATAGCGTTTGAGGAAGGCGTCCACATCGGGCCGCGCGTCCCGGATGGCGATGGCGTCGATCTCCACGCCCGCCTGTTTGAGCGCCAGCAATTGCGGCGCTTCGGCGGCGCAGGGCACGCACCAGCTTGCGAAGATATTGAGCAGGCGCGGCTTCCCAGTGGCGAGTTCCGCGCTCGCCAGCGGCGGCCGGTCGCTCGAGGCGGCAGGCAGGACGAAGGCGGGTAGCGCCTTGCCCACCAGTTTAGAACTGATGATCCGGTCGTCCGGACGCAGCAGTCCGCTCGCGAAAAGCCCGAAAAAGCCAAGGAACAACGCCAGCGGCAACCAGATGAGCAGCTTCCTCATGCGGCAGCCTCCACGGCCTTCCGCGCCCGCCATTTAAGCAGCCAGCCGCGCCGCTCCCGCCCGACCAGCGCCAGCGCGCCGCCCAATGCGATCAGGAAGCCGCCGAACCAGATCAGCGTCACGAATGGCTTCCACCAGATGCGAAGCTGCCAACGCCCCTCATCCGCCTCCTGTCCCAGCACGACATAGAGCTGCCCATTCCAGCGCGTCAGCAAGGCCGCCTCCGTCGTGGTCGTCGGCGGAGAGGCGAAAAAGCGCGACTGCGGATGGATCAGGACAGGCTCTCCACCGCCCCGGCTCGCTTCCATGTCAGCCTGAAGCGCGGTCCAATTATCGCCCGCAATCGGCAATATCTGCTTGAAACGAAGCGTCCAGCCAGCCGTCTCGACCGTGTCGCCGGGACGGGCGGCGACCAGCTTCTCCACCGTAAGGGCAGAATCGCAGGCCATGCCAGCCAGACTGACCGCACAGCCCAAATGGGCGATCACCATGCCCCAGGTAAAGAGCGGCGTCCGGCGCAGATTGCGCTTCCAGAGCGGTGCAATGCTCCCCACGCCAACCGCCAGCGCAATCACCAGACCCAGGAAAGGTAAAATACCGATCCGGCCCCAGGCCAATGCCGCCAGCGTCAGGAAAACCAGTCCCCCCACCACCAGCGGAACCGCCAAGCGCCGGGTCACTTCCCGCATCCGGTCGCGCCGCCAGCGGGTCAGCGGGCCGACGATCATCGCGATCATCAGAGCCAGAGCGATGGGGCCCGCGATACGGTCGAAATAGGGCGCGCCCACCGACACCTTATGGCCGAAGGCTTCGGTCAGCAGCGGATAGAGCGTGCCGATCAGCACCAGCCCCAATATCACCGAAAGCAGCAAATTGTTGACGACCAGCATCGTTTCCCGGCTGACCAGTTCGAACGGAGCGCCCTCCCGAACCGCGCCCACGCGCCAGCCGAACAGCGCCAGCGCCCCGCCGATATAGATGCCAAGCAGCGCCAGAATGAAGGTGCCGCGCTCCGGATCGACCGCAAAAGCATGGACGCTGGTCAATATGCCCGACCGGACCAGGAAAGTGCCGACCATCGACATGGAGAAAGCCACCACCGCCAACATCACCGTCCACGCCCGCAGGGCGTCGCGGGTCGCCAGCACCGTCACGCTATGCAGCAACGCCGTGGCCGCCAGCCAGGGCATGAGCGAGGCGTTTTCCACCGGGTCCCAGAACCACCAGCCGCCCCAGCCCAATTCATAATAGGCCCAATAGCTGCCCGCGGTGATCCCCAGCGTCAGCAAAATCCACGCGCCCAGCACCCATGGCCGCATGGCGCGGGCGAAGGCCGCGTCCACCTGCCGGGTCAGCAGCGCCCCTACCGCAAAGGAAAAGGCCACGGACAAGCCCACATAGCCAAGGTAAAGCGTCGGCGGATGGAAGGCGAGGCCGGGGTCCTGCAACAGCGGGTTAAGCCCCTGCCCGTCCGCCGCCGGAGGATCGATCCGCGCAAAGGGATTGGAGGCAAACAGCAGGAAGGCATAAAAGCCCAGACTGATCGCCGCCTGCCCGCCCAAAGTCGCCATATGGGTTTCGCGCCGCAAGGCCCGCTCGAACAGGGCGACGGCCGCGCCCGCGACGCCCATCACCGTGACCCAGAGCAGCATCGACCCTTCATGATTGCCCCAGGTTCCCGCGAATTTGTAAAGCCAGGGCTTCATCGAATGGCTGTTCGTGACGACCAGCAGGACCGACATGTCAGAACGCAGGAACAAGGTGATCAGCAAGGCAAAGGCCACCGCCGTCAGCCCCCCCTGCGCCACCGCCACAGGCCGCACGGCGCCGAGCAGTTCGCTCTTGCCCCCCGCCAGCCCAATCGCCGCCAGCGCCAATTGAAGCAGCGCCAACGACGCGGCGAGCCACAATGCGGCCAAACCCGCTTCAGCGATCATGAACGCCCCCGCTTCACCGGTCCACCTTCATCTTGTGGCTCTTCTCGTCATATTGCATGCCTTCCAACTCGCGCGGCATGTAACGCTCGTCATGCTTGGCCAGCAGATTGGTGGCCTGGAACGTGCCCCCAACATCAAACGCCCCCTCCGCGACCACGCCCGAACCTTCGCGGAACAGGTCGGGGGTTATACCCTTGAAGCTCGCCGGAACGGTCGCCTTGCCGTCAGTGACGTCGAAATGAACCGTGACGCCATCGCTGGCCCGTTTGAGGCTGCCCTTCACCACCATGCCGCCCAGCCGGATCGCTTTGCCCGGCTCAACGCCCTTGGTCTTCACGTCGTGGGGAGCGTAGAAATAAGCCGCCTCATCCTTGAGCGCGGAAGCCGCCAGCAGGCCCGCGCCGATCAGCGCGACCAGAGCGACCAGCGCCAGGATCAGCCTTTGATGCTTCGCCTTCATGCCCGGTCCGCCGACGCCCTGCTTTCAGCGCCGCGCATGGCGCGCCAACTCAGCAGGCTGATCAGCCCGGTCCCCGACAAGGTCAGCGCATAGGCGCCGATGACGAAAGCCCACTGGTTCATAGCATCACCCTCGCGCCAGACGCTGCATCCGCGCCTCGACCTTGTTCTGCGCCAATATGGCGCGCATGCGCATCAGCACGATTGCAGCGAAAAGCAAGGTGAATCCAAGCAAGGTTAACCCCAGCGGCCAGAGCAGCGCCGTATCGATGCTCGACCCGCGCAGGGTGATGCTCGGCCCCTGATGCAGGCTGTTCCACCACACCACCGACCGGTTGATGATCGGGATGTTGATCGCCCCAACCAGCCCGAAAATCGCGGTCACGGGGCTGACCCCTCCACCGTTCCCCTGCCGCGCGCTGGCATTGCCGAGCGCGATATAACCGAGGTAAAGGAAGAACAACACCAGCATGGACGTCATGCGCCCGTCCCATTCCCACCATGTGCCCCAGGTCGGCCGCCCCCAGATCGAACCGGTGATCAGGCAGATCGCGGTGAAGAAGGCCCCCGGCACGGCGATGGCCCGTCCGGCAATGGCCGCCAGTGGATGGCGCCACACGAGTTGCATCAGCGCGGCTACGGCGATGCCGGTCCATCCCCCCATGCCCAGCCAGGCGGCGGGCACATGAATATAGAGAATGCGCACCGTATCGCCCTGAAGATAGTCGGCCGGCGTCACGAACAGGCCGCAGCCCGCCCCGATCAGCAGCAGGATAAGCCCCGGCCAGAACAGCCAGACCGTCAGCGGCCGGGCAATTTTGAGGAAGCGTGCAGGATTGGCGAAACGATGCATGAGAAGAGGCTATTAGCTTTCCCGATGCCTCAAGGCCAGTGGGCCTTTTGCCCTATTTAAATCGCCGGGAAATCGCGTTCGGTCCTTTGCCGCGCCTTTTTTGTGACAGACAGGCGACAAATCGTCCCCGACGCACTATATGCGCGCGAAAGCCGCCCCGATGGGAGCGGACAGGATTGGCAATGGACCATCAAAAACCCATGTTTACGACGAACCCGTTCGACGACGACAAGCTGCGTGAGGAATGCGGCATTTTCGGCGTTTTCAACGCTGAAACCGCTTCCGCCATGGTGGCTCTTGGCCTTCACGCACTCCAGCATCGGGGTCAGGAAGCAGCCGGCATCACCAGTTGGGACGGCCATGATTTCCACACCCACCGGGCGATGGGACATGTGGCCGGGAATTTCGACCGCGATGAAGTGATTCGCGGCCTGCCGGGCGGCGCGGCCTGCGGCCATGTCCGCTACTCCACCACGGGCGAAACCTCGCTGCGCAACGTCCAGCCGCTTTATGCGGAACTGAGTTCCGGCGGTTTCGCGGTCGCGCATAACGGCAATATCTCCAATGCCATGAAGCTGCGTCGGGAACTGATCCGCCGCGGTTCCATCTTCCAGTCGACCTCCGACACCGAAGTCATCATCCATCTGGTCGCCACCTCCACCTACCGCACCCTGCTCGACAAGTTCATCGACGCGCTCAAGCAGGTGGAGGGCGCCTATTCGCTGATCGTCATGACGCCCGAAGGCATGGTCGCCTGCCGCGATCCGCTGGGCATCCGGCCGCTGGTGATGGGCAAGCTGGGGGATTCGATCATCTTCGCTTCGGAAACCGTCGCCTTCGACGTGGTCGGCGCGGAACATGTCCGTTCCATCGATCCGGGCGAACTGGTCATCGTCACCCATGACGGCGAAGTGCGCAGCCACCGCCCGTTCGGCGAAACGCACGCGCGCCCCTGCATCTTCGAACATGTCTATTTCAGCCGCCCCGATTCGGTGGTCGACGGCTCCAGCGTCTATTCGGTGCGCAAGGCCATCGGCGCGCAGCTCGCCATCGAAAATCCGGTCGAGGCGGATTATGTCATTCCCGTGCCCGACAGCGGCGTCCCGGCGGCGATCGGCTATGCCCAGCAGTCGGGCATTCCCTTCGAACTGGGCATCATCCGCTCGCACTATATCGGGCGCACCTTCATCCAGCCCGGCGACAAGGTCCGCCATCTGGGCGTGAAGCTGAAGCATAACGCCAACCGCGCCCTGATAGAGGGCAAGCGCATCGTCCTGATCGACGATTCGATCGTGCGCGGCACCACCAGCCTGAAAATCGTGCAGATGATGCGCGAAGCGGGCGCCAAGGAAGTGCATATGCGCATCGCCAGCCCGCCGACTAGGCATAGCTGCTTCTATGGCGTCGACACGCCGGAACGGACCAAGCTGCTGGCGCATCGGCTGGACATTGGCGGAATGCAGGACTTCATCCATGCCGACAGCCTGTCCTTCATCTCCATCGACGGCCTGTACAAGGCGCTGGGAGAGGCGAAGCGGGCCGACATTCGGCCGCAATATTGCGACGCCTGCTTCACCGGCGATTATCCCACCACGCTGACCGACCAGGACGAAGCCGTGGTGCAGAACCAGCTCGAACTGCTGGCCGAACGGGTGGTCTGACCGCTTTCTTTTCCGCTATTCGACAGGCCCGAAGCGCTTCGCCTTCGGGCCTGTTCCTTTACCGACCCTGATGAGGGAATTTCCATGTCGACACAGCCTCTTTCCGGCAAGCTAGCCCTCGTCACCGGAGCCAGTCGCGGCATCGGCGCCGCCACGGCGGAAGCATTGGCCGCCGCCGGGGCGCATGTCATCCTGACCGCGCGCACCAATGGCGGGCTGGAAGAGGTGGAGGACCGCATCCACCAGGCGGGCGGCAGCGCGACCATCGCGCCGCTGGACCTGATCGACGGGGAAAGCATCGGGCGGCTGGCCCACGCCATTTCGGGGCGGTGGCAGGCACTGGACATATTGGTCCTGAATGCGGCGACGCTGGGCAGTCTGGCGTCGGTCCCGGCCGTCGACGCGAAGGAATTCTCGCGCGTCCTGACGCTGAACGTCGCCGCGCCTCAGGCATTGATCGCGGCTTTCGACGGCATGCTCCGGGCCAGCGGCAATGCGCGGGTGGTGGCCCTCACCTCCTCCGTCGGTACGCAGCCGCGGGCCTACTGGGGCGCTTATGGGGCTTCGAAGGCGGCACTGGAAACGCTGGTCAGCGCCTATGGCGAAGAGGTGAAGAATATCTCAGCCATCCGCACCCATATCGTGGATCCGGGCGCGACCAGCACGGCCATGCGCGCGCGGGCATTTCCGGGTGAAGACCCGGCGACCCTCAAAGAACCGGCCGTCGTGGGACAGGCGATCCTGGACCTGGTGATCGCGGATAGACCGGATGGCTACCGGACGCGCATCGACTAGCACAGCCGGGTAAATCCTCCCTACGCGAAGCGTGGGGAGGGGGACCGCTCGCATAGCGAGTGGTGGAGGGGAAGATTCGGAGGTCGTGCCCTATTCCCCTCCACCAGCCTTCGGCCGGTCCCCCTCCCCATCTCCCGATGGGGAGGAACAGGATAGGTCCGCCTTTCCAAACCGAACTCCTCATTCTAAACCGGCTTCACCAGCGTGACCTGCGCGACATCGATCCCGCCGCCACGAAACCCGCCTTCGCAATAGATCAGATAATAGCGCCACAGATCGACAAAATGCTGGTCGAAACTGGCCGGCAGCAATCCCTTGTCGATCACCCGGTCGAAACGTTCGCGCCACCGCCGCAGCGTTTCGGCATAATGCAGTCCAAAGCGGCGCACATCCCGCCATTCCAGACCCTGCGCCTCCGCCAGAGCGCGAAAACGGCTTTCCGAAATCAACATGCCGCCCGGAAAAATATAGGTCTGGATAAAATCCGCCCCACGGGCATAGCCTTCAAATATCGCGTCATCGATCAAGATATATTGAACCGCGGCCCGACCTCCGGGTTTCAGCAGACGGGCAATCGCTTCCAGATAGGCGGGCCAGTAACGTTCCCCCACCGCCTCCACCATCTCCACGCTGGCGATGGCGTCATATTGCCCCTGGGCGTCGCGATAATCCTGCAAGATGACGTTCGCCCCCGATCCCAGCCGGTCACGGGCATAATGCGCCTGCTCCACCGACAAGGTCAGCCCGTCATAGCGTATCGGACAACGCGCCATCGCCTGCTCGGCCAGACCGCCCCAGCCGCAACCGATCTCCAGCAGCGAATCGCCCTCGCTCAGGTCGAGCCGGTCGAGAATGGCGTCGACCTTACGCTCCTGCGCCCGCTCCAGACTCTCGATCCGATCGTCCGGATCGCGGAACAGGCCGCTGGAATAATGCATCCCCCGGTCGAGCCACAATTGGTAGAAATCATTCCCCAGATCATAATGATAGGCGATGTTCCGGCGGCTGCCCTTGCGGCTGTTGCGGCGCGCCCAGTGCACCGCCCGGCCGATCCAGCGCGCAGGGCCGTGCGGCCGGGCGACATTGCCCAGACTGACGGCATTGGCCATGAACAGCGCGAACAGCGGAACCGGGTCGGGACTGCTCCACTCCCCCCGCGCCCAGGCCCGGTACCAGCCCGCCGATCCCCCAGCGATCAGCCGAAGCAGCGCCCGCCAGCGCAGCAGATGCACCTCGCATTCCGGCCCCGCTGCGCGACCGCCCAACAGGCGCTGGCTGCCGTCCGGCAGAAAGGCGTGCAGCGCCCCCTTCTCCAGCCCCAGATCAATGCGGTCGAGCAGCTTGTGGAACAAATGGGCCGCGATTTGCTCCGGCCAGCCATGGCGGCGACGGTCCAGCGGTCTCCTCACCGGCACTGCCGCCCTGCCGCGACGGGGATCAATGGCGTTCATATTGCCACTCTGCCCCATGGTTTACGGCATCGCAATCATCGCTTGCCATGGCCCCAGGCGGCCAGGGCCCTTTCCCGCCCCTCCCGATGGCCGATGCGCTTGGCCGGGTAATCTGGCGGGCAGACGCCATGGGCGTCGGGGTCATGGATATGTTCATCGTCCAGATGCGCCAATTCGGGCACCCACGTCCTGATATAGCCGGCGGCATCGAACTTCTCCGACTGGGTCAGGGGCGCCATGATGCGGGAAAAGATATTGGCATCGACGCCGCTGCCCGCAACCCATTGCCAGTTGACGCTGTTGTTGGCGTAGCTGGCGTCGACCAGCGTATCCCAGAACCAGCGCGCGCCATGCCGCCAGTCGATCAGCAGATGCTTGATCAGGAAACTCGCCGCGATCATCCGGACGCGATTGTGCATCCATCCGGTCGTCCAAAGCTGGCGCATGCCCGCATCCACGATCGGATAGCCCGTCCGCCCCGTCTTCCACGCCTTGAAGTCGCTTCCGGCCGCTCGAAGGTCGCGCCACGGCATGGCGTCGAAAGCCGGGCGGGCATTTTCCGAACCATAAGTGGGCATGGCCCAGATTTGCGTATGGGCATAGTCGCGCCAGACCAGTTCCTTGAGGAAGGTCGTCGCGTCATCCCCCGTTCCGACGATCCGGTGCCAGACATAGGCGGGCGAAACCTCCCCGAAATGAAGATGAGGCGAAAGACGCGACGTCCCTTCCTGAGACGGCAGGTTCCGCGCCACGTCATAATCCGCCGCTTCGTCCAGAAATGCCGCCACATTGGCCCGCGCCCCGGCCTCTCCGGGGGTCCAGTCGCTGGAAAAGGCGACCGCCCAATCCGGTTTCGCAGGCAGAAGGTCCCAGTCGGCCAGCGAATCGCTTGTCGGCCAATCCGAAGGCGCATCGATGCGGGAAGGCGCGCGCACCGGCGTCGCGGGCGGCATCTGCTCCATCACGGCGCGGGCGAAGGGGGTATATATCCGGTAACTGCTTCCCCCGCCCGTCCGCACCGCGCCCGGCGGCAGCAGCAAGCCGCCGTCATGCAGGCAAAGGTCCAGTCTCTTGGCGACCGCCTTCTCCGCATTGCGCCACCATGGCTCATAATGGTGCAACGCATGGACGCGCCGCGCTCCAACTTCCTCCGCGATGGCCACTAGCTGCTCGACGCTATCGCCTTGCCTCAGGATCAGGCGGGAACCCCTTTCCCGCAGACTCGCGTCCAGGCTCGCCAGGCTATGATGCAGCCACCAGCGGGAAGCCCCGCCCATCTTCCACTGACGGGGCGCCTGATCGTCCAGCACATAGACGGGAATCACCGGCCCCTCCCGCACGGCGGCGGCCAGCGCAGCCTGATCGGCAAGGCGCAGGTCCTGACGAAGCCATAGCAGAACGGGGGTCGACATGAACGGGGCATGCCATGGGCGGTGCGCGCTTCCAAGCCTTTGCAACCATTTGATGCGAAGCGCTGCACAAATCGCCGCTTCGGGGATTTTCCTCCATGGACGCGGCGCGTACCGCCGCTTATTCTCGCACTGCACAAAGTGACATGCCCGACGACATGCCGGGATAACGATCAGGGACTATGATGGCGTCGATGCCGAATGATTCAGAACACGCTTACCGGCCTTGCGTCGGTATCATGCTCGTCAACATGGATGGTCAGGTTTTCGTCGGCCAGAGGATCGATAATGTGGTCGAGGCCTGGCAGATGCCGCAGGGCGGCATCGACGACGGCGAAGACATGAAGACCGCTGCCCTGCGCGAACTGCATGAGGAAACCGGCATCGTCCGCGACCATGTGGAGATCATCGCCAAGGCCCGCGAGGAGCATTTCTACGACCTGCCCCCGGAACTGATCGGCAAGCTGTGGGGCGGCAAATATCGCGGCCAGCGGCAATATTGGTTCCTCGCCCGTTTCCTGGGCACTGACGGGGATATCGACATCCAGACGGAACATCCCGAATTCCGCGAATGGAAATGGGCCGATCCGGAAAGCCTGCCGGACCTGATCGTGCCCTTCAAGCGCAAGCTCTATCGCGACATATTGCAGGAATTCAGGGACTTGATCTGAAGGAGTGCTGAAATCCGTCACCCTGCCGTGCAGGCGCATGCGTCATTGCCTGGCCGTCATTCCCCTGCTGCTGTCGACCCCGGCCTGGGCCGACTACCCCCTATTCCTGCCGCCCGCCGTCAGGGAGATGCTGGAAGCGGCGATCGCCAACGGCAATGAGACCGAGATCGCGACGGTGGCGAAGATCGCCAAGCAGACCAACCCCGGTTCCGCCGACGAAATCCAGCGCATGGTCAACAGTTGGAAGGACCGGACCAGGGCCACGCAGGAAAAGGTGATCCGGGAAGCCCGCTTCACCGAGCTATGGACAGGAAAGATCGAGGCCGGCGGGTTCCGCTCCACCGGTTCCACCAGCGAAATCGGCATCAGCGCCAGCGCGGCGATCAGGCGGACGGGCATCCAATGGTCGCACAAGCTGGCCGCCAGCATCGATTACCGCCGCGCCAACGGCGTGACGTCACGCGAACGCTACACGGCCAACTATGAACCGCGCTACGAATTCGACCCCAGGGGCTTTGCCTATGGCCTCGTCCAGTTCGAACGGGACACGTCCATCGGCTATGACGAGCGTTACACCGCCTCGGCCGGCATCGGTTACAAGCTGATCGTCAGCGAACCGATCGACCTTTCGGTGGATGCCGGTCCCTCCATCCGTCATGCCAAATATATCATCGGCGAACGCGAGACCAAATTGGGCGCGCGCGCGTCGATGGACTTCGCCTGGCGGCTGGCGCCCACCCTGACCTTCAAGCAGGTCGCGTCCGGCTATGCGGAAAGCGACGTCTACACGCTCAATTCCCTGACATCGCTGGTGACGAAAGTTGGGACGCGCTGGTCGGCGGCCTTTTCCTATAACGTCCTGTATGAATCGGAAACGCTGCTGTCGGCGCGGGATTTCGATACTTTGAGCCGCCTGACCCTCACTTATGACTTTTAGGTCGGGGGTGGAGGCGCCGCCTCCGCTCTGATAGGATCGACGGGATGAGAGGCATTTCGTCGTTCGAACGGAGCGTCATGGAAAGCGCGGCAGACGCGCCCATGCTCGCCCGGACTGAAAAATGGGCGGGGGTGAACAGCGGGTCGCGCAATCTGCCGGGCCTCGCCACGATGGCGGCCATGCTCGCGGATGCCTTTGCCGGATTGCCGGGCGCGATTTCTCTGGTCGATCCCGACCCTGTAGAGGCGGTTCGTCCCGACGGCCGGTTGGACCTGATCGCCCATGGCGACCATCTGCGCCTCTCCGTCCGGCCGGAAGCGCCCGTGCAGATCCTGCTCACCGGGCATATGGACACGGTCTTTCCGGCGGATCACGCCTTTCAGGCGCTGCGATGGGTCGATCCGGCCACATTGAACGGACCGGGCGTAGCGGACATGAAGGGCGGACTTGCCGTCATGCTTGCGGCCCTGAGCGCCTTCGAGACAGCGCCGGGCGCGGAGCGGCTGGGCTATGACGTCATCATCAACAGCGATGAGGAAGTGGGCAGCCCCTCCTCGGCCGCCCTGTTGCGGCAGGTCGCGGCGGGTAAGCTGGCCGCCTTCACCTATGAACCCGCCCTGCCCGACGGGACTTTGGCGGGTGCGCGGGCGGGCAGCGGCAATTTCGCCATCATCGTCACCGGCCGAAGCGCGCATGCGGGCCGCAATCCGCAGGACGGGCGAAACGCGCTGCTGGCCGCCGCCGATCTGGCGCTGCGGCTGAAGGCGGGCAGCAACACCGGCTTGTCCTGCAATCCGGCACGGATAGAGGGCGGCAGTCCCAATAATGTCGTGCCCGACCATGCCGTGCTGCACGTCAATTTCCGACCAAGGACGCCCGCCGACGAACAGGCCGCCGACATATTGCTGAAGGATGCGATGGCGCAGGTCGCGCGGGATCATGACGTGACGCTGCACGGCCATGGCGGCTTCGGCCGCCCGCCCAAGCCGATGGATGCGCAGGCGGAGGCGCTGTTCAGGCTGGTCCAGCAATGCGGGGCAGACCTCAGCCTTCCCATCGCCTGGCGGGACACGGGTGGCGTGTGCGACGGCAATAATATCGCGGCCTGCGGCGTGCCCGTGGTCGACACGATGGGCGTGCGCGGCGGCGATATTCACAGCGATTGCGAATATCTGATCGTCGACAGCCTCGCCGAACGGGCACAACTGTCGGCCCTGGCGCTGCTCCGGATTGCCGAAGGACGTTTCACGAAGGGGATGAAGGCGTGAGTTTTTTCATGCGCACCGCACGCGCCGACGATCTACAGACCCTTTACGAGATGGCCAAGCTGACCGGCGGCGGCTTCACCAACCTGCCGCCCGACCGCAAATCGCTTGCCGCCAAGCTGGAACGGACCGAACAGGCCCTGTCGCGCCAAACCGAAAGCGTCGACGATGAACTGATCGTCATGGTGCTGGAAAATGGCCAGACCGGTCAGGTTCGCGGCACCTGCCAGATTTTCAGCAAGGTCGGGCAAAGCTGGCCCTTCTATTCCTACCGGCTGGGCGTACTGACCCAGCATAGCCGCGAACTTTCCCGGACCTTCCGGGCGGAGATGCTCTCGCTCGTCACCGATCTGGAGGGGTCGACGGAAGTGGGTGGCCTGTTCCTGCACCCTCGCGAGCGGGCCGAGGGTCTGGGCCTGCTGCTGGCGCGCAGCCGCTATCTCTACATCCGCAATCATCGCGCCCGTTTCGGGGAGAGGATCATCGCGGAACTGCGCGGCGTGATCGACGAGGCGGGCGGATCGCCCTTCTGGGATGGCCTCGCCGGACGCTTCTTCGGCATGAGCTTTCAGGAGGCGGACGAATTCAACGCCGTCAACGGCAACCAGTTCATCGCCGACCTGATGCCCAAGACGCCGATCTACACCGCCATGCTGACCGACAGCGCGCGCGGCGTCATCGGCATGCCGCACCCCAATGGCCGGGCAGCGATGCGGATGCTGGAGACCGAAGGCTTCACCAATCCCGGCTATGTCGATATTTTCGACGGCGGCCCGACCATGGTGGGACAGATCAACGCCCTGCGCACCATTGCCCATGCCGCCGATGTCACCTTGGCCGCCGTCCATGAAAAGGGTGGGGACAAGGTGCTGATCGCCACCGGGATTCTGGCGGATTATCGCTGCGCCTATGGCTTCGCGCTCGAACGGGAGGATGGCGGCGTATCGCTCGACCAAGCGTCGGCGCAATTGCTGGGGCTGGAGCCGGGGCAGAATTTCACCATGGCGGAACGGGCATGACGGCAAGGGAGATCAATTTCGACGGCCTGATCGGCCCCAGCCATAATTATGCGGGCCTGAGCCTCGGCAATCTGGCGTCGGCGCGCAATGCGGGCGCGGTGTCGCACCCCAGGGCGGCCGCCTTGCAGGGGATAGAGAAGATGCGCTCCAATCTTCGCCTGGGCCTGACGCAGGGGCTGTTCCTGCCCCAGTGGCGGCCCGACGGAGCGTGGCTGGCGGCGCTCGGCACCGATATCGGCGATGCGGAGCCGCATATCCGCGCAGCCGCCATGTCGGCTTCCTCCATGTGGGCGGCCAATGCCGCCACCGTTTCGCCCGCAGCCGACACGGCGGACGGGCGAACCCACCTGACGGTCGCCAATCTCGTCACCATGCCGCATCGCAGCCATGAATGGCCGCAGACGCTGGCGCAGTTACGGATCGCCTTTTCCGACCGGAACGCCTTTGCGGTCCACGACCCCATCCCCGCCCCCTTCGGTGACGAGGGCGCGGCCAACCATATGCGCCTGTGCGATCATCATGGCGCGGCGGGCGTGGAGATATTCGTCTACGGCCAGTCTGGAGGCCCCTTCCCCGCCCGCCAGCATGTCGAGGCGAGCAAGGCCGTCGCCCGGCTGCACCAACTCGATCCGGATCGCACCCTGTTCGTCATGCAGTCGGAAGAGGCCATCGCGGCGGGCGCCTTTCACAATGACGTGGTGGCCGTCGCCAATGAGCGCGTCCTCTTCACCCATGAACAGGCCTTTACCGACAAGGAGCGCTTCTACGCCGATCTGCGGGCAAAGCTGCCGTCGGTGGAGATCATAGAGGTTCCCGCCAGCGCCATCAGCCTGTCCGACGCGATCCGCAGCTATATCTTCAACGCGCAACTCGTGACATTGCCGGATGGCATCATGGCGCTGGTCCTCCCGACAGAGGCGCGGGACATGCCGAACATATGGGGCTGGCTGGAGCAGATGGTCGCCGGCAACGGTCCCATCCGGAAGCTGGCGCCGGTCGACGTACGCCAGTCCATGGCCAATGGCGGCGGCCCCGCCTGCCTGCGGCTGCGCGTGGTGGCCGATCCAGCCCATATCGATCCGCGCTTCCTGGTGGACGAGGCGAAGCTGGACGGCATCGCCGCCATCGTGCGGGACTATTGGCCCGAAGCCATCGCGCCGGACGACCTGGCCGACACCCGTCTGATCGCCCGGATCGAACAATCATGGTTAACCCTTGTTGACCATTTGCAGCTTTCGGGCGATTTAATTCCCTGACGGCGGGCAAGCCGGATGGGACTCGATGGAACGGATCAAACGCCTTTTCACTATCAAGACGAAGTTCGAGGCGTTTCTGGTGATCTACGCCCTGGCCCTTGGCGCGACCGAGCGCGGCATCGTCTATATGCACCAATATCCTGGCACGGGCGGCCATTTGCTGGCGCTGGTCTGCACGGGCAGCGTCTTCATGGCGGGCGGCATGATCCTGGATACCGTGGAAATGCGGCGCAGCGCGTTTTTCTTCTAGGCCGATAAACACTTGTATCGGCCCGGCGCGCCATGCAGGAGCGCGTCATGGCTGCCATCATGCTTCAGGGAACGGGATCGGACGTCGGCAAATCCTTGCTGGTCGCCGGGATTTGCCGCGCGTTGGTCCGTCGGGGATATAGCGTCCGGCCGTTCAAGCCGCAGAATATGTCCAACAATGCCGCCGTCACCGCCGACGGCGGAGAGATCGGACGGGCGCAGGCGCTGCAAGCCATCGCGGCTGGCGTCGAACCGCATACGGACATGAACCCAGTCCTGCTGAAGCCGCAGGCCGACCGCACGTCGCAGCTTGTCGTCCATGGGCAAGTGCGCGGCAAGCTGGGAAGCAGCAACTTCCGCTCGGCGCGGGGCGAATTGCTGGAGGCGGTGCTGGCCAGCTATCGCCGGTTGCAGGCGCAATGCGACATCGTCGTGGTGGAAGGCGCCGGATCGCCCGCCGAGGTCAATTTGCGGGCGGGCGACATCGCCAATATGGGCTTTGCGCGGGCCGTCGACGTGCCGGTGATATTGGTGGGCGACATCGACCGGGGCGGCGTGATCGCGGCCGTCGCCGGGACGAAGGCGGTGATCGATCCGGCCGACGCGGCGATGATCCGTGGCTTCCTGATCAACAAGTTTCGGGGCGATCCCGCCCTGTTCGAGGATGGTTATCGCCATATCGAGCATCTGACCGGCTGGAAGGGCTTTGGCGTCGTCCCCTGGCTCGGTCAGGCCGTGCGTTTGCCGAGCGAGGACGCCGTGGTGCTGGAACGCAGGCAGGGCGGCGCGGGCGAAAGGCTGATGATCGCCTGCCCCATCCTTCCCCGGATCGCCAATTTCGACGATCTCGACCCGCTGAAGCTGGAGCCGGGCGTCGATGTCGTCATGGTGCCGCCGGGCCAGCCCATTCCGGCCGAGGCGGCGCTCATCATCCTGCCGGGATCGAAGGCGACCATCGCCGATTTGCAGGCGGTGCGGGATCAGGGATGGGACATCGATATCCGCGCTCATCACCGGCGCGGACGGCCGATATTGGGCATTTGTGGCGGCTATCAGATGCTGGGCCGCAGGATAGACGATCCGGACGGCATCGAAGGACCGCCGGGCGGCGTCGATGGTCTGGGCCTGCTGGACGTCGAAACGCGGCTGACCCCGGTCAAGACATTGGAACGAACCAACGGGACGGCGCTGGGCCAGGCATTTTCAGGCTATGAAATGCATGTCGGCGTAACCCATGGGCCGGACTGCGCCCGCCCCTTCGCCATCATGGAAGCGGGTCGACCGGATGGCGGGTCCAGCAAGGACGGCACGGTCATGGGCACCTACATCCATGGCCTGTTCGCCAGCACCGGGCTGCGCGCCGCCTTTCTGGCGCGGCTCGGCCATGAATCGGCGTCGGGCGACTATCAGGCCTCCGTCAATGATGCGCTGGATCAAATTGCCTCTCAGTTGGAAGAGCATGTGGATATGGACGGATTAATCCAAATTGCCATGGCGTGAAGCGGCAATGGCGCAAAAGAGGTAGTCGTGCCATCGCGGCACCATTCCGCATCTATGCTGTTGGTTATATTTACGAAAAATCGCCAACCTATTATGCTGAAACTTCGGATATAGCGCTCATAACATAGCTGATCCGGAGGAAGAGGCGGAACTTATGTTGCGTGACCTTCGCAAACCCGCCGGTCCGATGAAGGCTGCCCTGTCATCATGCAGGCGCCATTTCCTTTTTTCCTTGATATTCAGCGCATTGATGAACGTCCTTTACATCGGACCCGTTCTCTACATGCTGCAGGTATATGACCGAGTCATTGGGGGACAAGGCAAACTCACCCTCTTTTTCCTGACCCTCATCATCATCTTCGTCATCGGCACTTTGGCGCTGCTCGAACAGGTGCGCTCCCGCCTGCTGGTGCGGGCGAGCATCCGGTTCGACCGGCAGCTTTCCGGCCTGTTGCTCGACACCACGCTGAGCGGACGCGGCTCGACCGGCGAGACGATGAACAAGCAGGCCCTGCGGGAATTCGACACGCTGCGGCAGGCTCTGACCGGGCCGACGATCCTGTCCTTCTTCGATTTCCCCTGGAGTCCCGTCTACGTCATCGTCTGCTTCCTGATCCACCCGGCCATCGCGGCATTGGCGGTGGTGGGGGGCGGTATTCTCCTCTTCATCGCCTTCTGCAATGAGCGGCAGACCAACGCGCCTTTGAAACAGGCCAATGAGGCCGCGAACAAGGCCTATGTCAGCCAGGAGCAGACGCTTGCCGGGGCAGAGGTGATCCGCGCGCTCGGCATGCGGAGCGCGCTGGTGCGGCGGCATCTGATCGAACGCCGCGCCATGCTCAATCTTCAGGCCAGCGCAAGCTTCGCGGGCGGCCATTATGTCGCGATCAGCAAATTCGTTCGCCTGATCCTGCAATCGCTTGCCCTGGGCCTCGGCGCCTGGCTGGCCATCGACAATCAGATTTCGGCGGGCGCGATCTTCGCCTCCTCCTTCCTTGTGGGACGCGCGCTGACGCCCATCGACCAGTTGCTGGGGGCATGGCGCAACGTCGTCCATGCCCGCGCAAGCTACGAGACATTGAACGATTTGCTGGCAGCAAAGGAGGCGGACATCGCGCTCACCCGCCTACCCGCGCCGGTCGGCCATATCGCGGTCGAGCATCTGTCTTACTTCACGCCCGGCCAGGAAAAGCCGATATTGGCCGACATCAGCTTCACGGTCGAACCCGGCGAAGTCATCGCCGTCGTCGGGCCGAGCGGCGCGGGCAAGTCGACCCTGCTGCGCATGCTGTCCGGTGCGGCGCAGCCTCTGCGTGGATCGATCCGCTATGATGGCGCAAACATTCAGGATTGGGAATCGGAACGGCTTGCTGGCTTCGTCGGCTATCTGCCGCAGGACACGTCGCTGTTCGCCGGGACCATCAAGGAGAATATCGCCCGCTTCGGCAATTTCCTGTCGGACGATGGGGAAGCAATCGACAACAATGTGATCGAGGCGGCCCGGCTGAGCGGCGCGCACGACATGATCCAGGCTTTGCCGGGAGGGTATAATCTGACGCTGGGCTGGGGAGGACGCGGACTTTCCGCCGGGCAGGCGCAGCGCGTGGGACTGGCGCGGGCTCTTTATGGCGCGCCGCCGCTCGTCTTTCTGGACGAACCTAATGCGCATCTGGACGCCGAGGGAGAAGTGCGGCTGGTGGCGACGCTGGCCGATCTCAAGAAGAAGAACGCGTCGGTCATCATCGTCGCGCACCGCATGGGCATATTGGGCGTGGTCGACAAGATCATGGTGATGCGCGACGGGCGGGTGGAGGCCTTTGGCGGACGCGATGAAGTGCTGGGGCGGCTAAAGGCGATCCGGTCCGAAGAACATCCTGCGTCGCAGACCGCGGAGGGGTAAGGCCGCCATGGGGGACATTCAGATCAGGGATGCAAGCGGTGCCATCGAGCTTCACTATCCCGCCGGGAGCAGCGCCGACATGATCGACGACCGGCCGGATCGCGACATGCGGTCGGGCATCGTCATCGCCGTCCTGTTCTTCGTTATCTTCCTGGGCTGGGCCGCCTTTGCGCGGCTCGACGCGGCGGCCTATGCACCCGGCCGGCTCACTGTATCGGGACAGCGGCAATCGGTGCAGCATCGCGACGGCGGCGTGGTGGGCGCGATCTTCGTGAAGGAAGGGCAGCATGTCCGGCAGGGACAGCCGCTCATGGAACTGGCCTCCGCCGAAGTCCGTGCCCAGGCGCGCATGTACGGCGCGCAATATATCGAACTCAAGGCGCAACGGGCCAGGCTGATCGCCGAACAACTGGGCGCGAGCCATGTCGAATGGCCCGCCGAATTCGCCGCCTTGAAGGGGCAGGAGAAGGAGGATGCGGAGGAAGCAATCCGCCTGCAACTGACCCAGTTCAATGCAAGATCCTCCGTGCTGGCGGCGCAGACCGGCGTGCTGCGCCAACAAGCGGATCAGGTTCGGCAGACCGAGCGCGGCTATCGTTCCCAACTGGCGGCATCGTCCGAACAGGCGCGGCTGATCGGGGAAGAGTTGAACAGCCTGCGCGACGTGGCGGAAAAGGGCTTCGTCTCCAAGTCGCGGATCAGGGCGCTGGAACGGGCGCGGGCCGATCTTCAGGGACAGGAAGGGCAGTTTTCCGCCAGCATCGCCCGCTCCGGCGCGGAGGCGGGGGAAAACCGGCTGAAGGCGCTGGAGGCTGAAAAGGCCTATAAGGAACGAGCCGCGTCGGAATTGCGCGACGTGGAATTCTCGCTGAACGAAGTGCTGCCCAAATATCGCGCGGCGAAGGACCAACTTGCTCGGCTCCAGATCAGGGCACCCGCGACGGGCACGACCGTCGGCCTCAGTATCTTCACCGTCGGCGGGGTGATTTCGCCTGGACAGAAGCTGATGGACATCGTCCCCGATCGGGCGGGCCTGGTCATAGAGGCGCGCATCTCGCCGGACGATATCGACGATCTGAAAATCGGCCAGAAGGCCCAGATTCGGTTCAACAGCCTGCATGAGCGAGATCTGCCGATCATGGACGGCCAGATCAGCCGCCTGTCGGCCGACAGCTTCCAGGACGAAAAGACGGGCGCGTCCTTCTACACGGCGGAGGTGATGGTACCGCCCGCCGAACTGGAAACCATCAGGAGCGTGCGAGGCGGCGATTTTAGCCTGAAGGCAGGGATGCCCGCGCAGGTTCTGGTGCCCCTGCGGCGGCGGACGGCGCTGCAATATGCGTTGGAGCCGCTCACCCAATCGCTATGGCTGTCCTTCCGGGAGCATTGATCCATCAAGGTCATTGCAGTTCCGAAAAGCGGGCCTGGGCGCCGAGCGCGCTGTAGATATGCCGATATTCCGCGATGATGGCGCTGCGGTCATAATCCCTGACGACGCGTTCGCGCAGCGCTTCGCCCATGGCCCGGCGCAGAGACGGGGCGCGCAGCAGGTCGAGGATGGCTGCCGCCGTGCATTCCGGATTGACCAATTGGGTGACGATGCCGCCGGGCCGGTCGATGGCGGGCGACCGCCCTTCGATCATTTCCCTGCAACTGCCGACATCGGGCGCGACCACGGGCACGCCGCAAGCGCCCCCTTCCAATATGACGAGCGGCTGCGCTTCCGACAGGCTGGTGAGCACGATCAGGTCGATGCGCGGCAGCCATTCCGCGACATTGACGCGCCCGGCGAATTGCACGGCATTGCCGACGCCCAATTCCGTGACGAGCGCCTCGCAATCGGCGGCATAATCAGGATCTTCGTCCAGAGGCCCCAATATGGCGAAGCGCACTTCCGGCATTTCCGCCACGACCAGCGCGGCGGCCCTGATGAAGGTCTTGATATCCTTGATCGGCACGACCCGGCCGATCAGCGCCACCAACGGACGCGCCGGATCGCAGGCGCGCTCCATCAGCGCGAAACGATCCGCGTCGATGCCGTTGGGGATGACGCGCAGCCTTTCCTGCCGAGCCCCCAGATGGCGCTGGGTCCGGTTGTTGGCGCCGTAAAGCGCGATGATGGGGTCGCAGGCGTCATAGCAGGCCCGCGTATAGGTCTGGAAAACCGCCAGCCACAGGTCGCGCAGGTCATGCCCCTCCCGGTCGAGGGTCAGCCCGGTTTCGATCTGGTCGCCGATCCAGTCGGCCATCATGATCTCGATCTGCCGCTCCAGCATATAGATGCCATGTTCGGTGATGAAGGCGGGATGGCCGGTCTCATAGGCCGCCCGCGCCGCCAGCAGGCCCGCAAAGCCGGTGGAGATGGTGTGATAGACCCGCGCTCTGGGCAAGGGCGCGAGCAGCATCTTGAGCAGGCCGCCCAGAAGCACCCGCATCGCCCAGAAGAAATGATGGAAGGATGCCGAGCGGAAGGCAGTGTCGTAATAATGGGTGAAGAGGTCGAATATCTCCGGATTGGAAAGAAGGTCGCCGGCAGCGGGCGCGGGCTTCAGCGCCTCCAGCGCCTGACGCAGACGGATCAGTTCCTCCTTTCCCCCAGTGGACAGGAAAGCGAGTAGCATCCGCCCGATCCGTTTCATCTGCGGCGCAGGATAGCGGCGCGGCAGGCAGGGTTCGATCAGCAGCGGGATTTCCACGACCTCAACGACATTGGCCGGCGGCACCATGCGCCAGGGCTGGACGTCGGCCCCCGCCTTGATCGCCACCAGCGAAAAGCGCAGGTCCGGCATGCTGAGGATCAGATCCTGAAGCCAGCTTGAAACGCCGCCGACGACGAAAGGGTAAGCCCCTTCGACAATCAGACATATGTCGCTTTCCTGCGTTTCCGACATCAGGACGCGGGCCCCACACCCGACAGGCGGACGAGCCGCGATTTGCCGGTTGCGTCGATGGCGCGCCGCACCTGCGCGCGCGCCGCCTGCAACGCCCTGCGCCGGATGTCCCCGCCGGTCAGCAGGCCCGCCACCTCATCCAGTTTCCGGCTGGCCTCCTGGCACAGGCGCAGCCGCTGGCCCTGGGGCAGCAGTTGGTTGAAGCAGCCATGATCCGCCAGCAGCATGGCCAGGGCATAGCGATCCTCCAGATGCTGGGCTGGCGCGATCCTCGCTTGCAACTCGCTGCGTTGCTGCGCCAGATTATAGCTGACCTGCGCAGCGGCGGCGGCGGCCAGTGCGCGGATTGTCTGGTCTTCATCCGAAAGGGCCATGACGATCAGCGGAGACAGCCTCGGCTCGAACGAGATCACGGCGGTTTCCAGCGCCCGGTAGCGGGCCTGCAGATTGCCGTGGCGGAGCATGGTCGCCAGTGACCCGATCTCGTCGCTTTCGGGATAGCGCACCCTCTCGTCCAATATCCGGCCCAGCCGTTCCATCGGCGACAGGCCGTTCGCGAAACGCTGCTTGCGGATGCGGACATTGCGATAGACGATCTGCCGCTTCCTTCTCGATCCCGCCGTCAGCGGCGCCAGCAACAGGCAGAACAGCATAGCGACAGGGCCGATGGCGGCGCCGACCGGCAGGGCGAATCGTTGCGGCGCGCTCAAGCGGCCGAGATGGCCCATCATGACCACCAAGGCGGCGCAACTCAGCAGCAAATGGGCGGGGGCGAACCACCATATGCCCCCTTCCCCCGCCAGCAAGGCCCGCAAGAGCAGGAGCAGGTCGACGATGGAATAAAGCGCGAGCAGGAGGATCAAGCCACTTTTCCTTCCGGCACCAGCCATTTCGCCGCAAAGGACTGGTCGCGTCCGAACAGCGCGGGGCACTTGCCCAGAAGGTCAGCGACCTGAAGGAGTTGCGCCACATAGGCCTCGGTCATCCTGACCCCGGCGGCGCTGTGGATCAGGATGATGGCCGCCAACGCCTCTTCCCCGTCCGGGACCGGCACGGCCAGCAATCCGAAGGGTGCGACAAGCGCCTGATCGGCCGCGCGGTCGCTCCGCAGCGGCCGGGGAGCGGCCATCATCGTCTGCGCCATGGGAGAGCGCGTCAGGTCGGGCGGCTGGCCGGGCGCCGCCTTGCCACCGAAGCGGGCGATGACCTGACTGCCGCGGACATCGTAGAAGGTGAAATCCTCCGTCTGGGCCGCAAGGGCGATCATGCGGGCAACCGCGTCAACCTGGCTTTCCGGATCGGGCTGGGCAAGCCCAAGCCCGGCGGCGATGGTTTGAACCACCGTCCGCTGCTCCGTCGCGATGCGCACCTGGAGCTTGCGGTTGGTTGCGGTGAGCCGGGCGATGACATCCGCCAGCTTCTTCCAGTTGCGGTCCATCGCCTGATGCCGCCGTTCCTGATCCGCGATGCGGTTCCTGCGGCTGGCGGTGACCTCCCCCGCCACAAGGGCGGTCACCATCCACAGCATCGGCTGGATGGACAGGCGCAATTGCTGCTCGATATGGTCGGCGGGGCCGGGCCACAGGTTTGACCAGCGGAACCAGATGGCCGAAGCGATTGCGCCCGCAGCCAGCCCCGCGCCCGTTCCGTATGCCAACGCCATGATGAGGACCGGCAACCAATAGGGATTGGGGTTCAGATCGGAAAATGCGTCTCCCTTCAAAAATCCGTGATCGACCGCCATCAGGGCGGCGAAGAGGATCAGCATTTCCGCGCATTGCAGCAGGATGGGACGCGTCTTCAGCATCAATGCCTCCCCAGATAACGCGTCAGCGCCACGCGCAGATAAAGCTGGCGGCCCGAAATGCCCGGCCGGCTGATCGAACTGACGCCGCCGCTTGCCTGAAGACGCCAACCGGCGCTCAGCCGCCCGGTGGCGCTGATATTGGCGGTCGGGCCGTCCGTCTTGCCCTTGCGGTCGAAGGTCCAGCCCGCCGCCCCGGTCAGTTGCCACCGCGTCCAGGACATGCCCGACACCAGTTGGAAGCTGTGATTTTCCCGGTCGCTGAGCGGAATATAGGCAAGGCCGTTGGGCCGAAGCGTCGTGCGGTCGACATATTCGGCGTCCAGCCTGTAACTGACCGCCAGCGACGGCGAACCGCGGCGCAGCAGATAATCGAAGCCCGCCGCCACAGCGAAGCTGCGCGTGCGGGCGCCTGTCCCCCGCAGGCCATAGCCGTTCCAGCCGCCGTCGGCCTGCACCGCCAGTTCGGGCGTCAGCCGGATCGACCCGCCAATCCCGGCGCGGCTGATGTGGCCGCCAAAGGTCGATTGCTCCGGCGTCGCCAGATCCGGCAGGCGATAGGCGAGCACCAGCCGTACCTGCCTTTCGGGCGGACCGGCGAACAGGCGAAGCCCGGCCCCGGCCACTTTCTCGTCCAATTGGGCGCTGCCCTGAAGCTCGATCCGCGACACCGGCCCCAGATTGACCGTCGCGAGCAGGTCGCCAATGGCCGAACGGGATGTGCGGTTGCTGAGGATGCCGGTCGGGCCGTAGACCGTGTCCGCCTCCGACCGGAACAATCGGAAACCCGCGCCCAGCGAAAAGCGGGGATCGACCGGAACCATGGCGTTCAATCCCGCCTCCGCCTGCCAGAAGAGCTTGCCGCCCCGCGCCGTGACCGCCGCTGCGGCGTTACCCCCGGATTCCGCCAGCGTCTGCCGCGCAAAGGGATCGTCGGCGGCCAGATTGCGATAGCGGCCCGCGCCCAGGGCCAAGGCGCCTTCCGCGACCTCCATGTCGGCCAGCAGGCGCTGGATGCGTTTGTCGCCGGGATGCGATGCCGCCAGAGGGGCCAGCCGCCGCCGGGCCATATCCGGATAGCCGGCCGCCGCATCGGCCTGGGCGCGGGCAATGGCCAGTTCGATATCCATGTCCGCCACCTGCGGTTCCGCGACGGTCGCAGGGGCTGGCGATGGATCGGCGTCGGGCAGGAAACGGACATGCAGGGCGCGCTTGTCGGCCACCGCCTCCAGCTTTCGCCCGACCGCGGCGCGCAGGACAAGGCTGTCGTCGTTCCAGCGCAGATCGGCCAGGTCGGGACCGGCGGCCTTGGCGAAAGCCTTGAGCGCCGCATCCTCTATGGGGCGGTCGAACCGGACGACCAGTTCATAGCCGCTATTGTCGAGTTTCAGATGGACGTCCCCGCTCCAGGGCAGATCAACCGTCCTGATATCAGCCGCCGCCACGCCGGTATCGGGCGGCAGCGCCGCGACTATCAGCGGCGGCGGCCCCATGAGCAGCAAGGCGGTCGCGAACGGGGTCATGGTTGCAACAGCTTCCGGGCGCGACCCGGATCGCCCTTCGCTATGAGCAGGCGCGCCAGCATGATGTCGATCCTTCGATCTTGCGGACTTGCCCGGCGCAGAGCTTCCGCCACGGCCATGGCCTCCGACGTCCGGCCCAGCCGCGTCAGCAGTTCGGCCCGTTCGAGCGAAAGCGGCGGCGTGACGGCAATCAGCCGCTCCAGCCAGGGTTTCGCCGCCGCCTCCCCTTTGAGCTTCGCCTCGGCATCGGCCATCAAGCGGAGCGCGCCCCGGTCGTCCGGGCGGTCGCGCAGATAAAGTTGCAGTTGATCGGCGGTCATCCGCGCATCGCCCCCGTCCCAGCCGTTCCATGCCAGGCGCAAATGGTCGGAGGGTTCCGCCACGCCCGCCGCGATCCGGGCGCGGGCGAGGGCCAAATCATAACGGGCCGCCTCTTCCGATGGCACACGCGCAACGGCCGCCGCCTTGATCTGCGCGGCGGACAGGCTGCGCCCGTCCAGCAGGCGGTCGAGCGCCCTTGCCGCCGCCGCCCTGTCCCTTGCCGCATTGGCGAGGGCTATGCGCTGGATCAGCATGTCGCTGCTGTCGGCAGCAGGTCGAGATTCCAGGAAGGCCAGCGCCTCAGCGGGTTCGGCGCGTTCGATATAGGCCGCAGCCCAGCGCGGATCGGCGGACGCCCGCGCCTTCAGCCAGGCGAGATCCTGCGCGGCCGGGCGGGGGCCCATCAGGTAAAGCATGCGGGCAGCCGACGCCTTGTCGTTCGATCCCGTCCTGAGCAGCGCTATGGCGTCCGGCCGGAAGCCCTTTTCCAGAAGCCGTTGCGCTATGGCCTGCCGGTCGGCGCCCTTCTGGCCTGCGCGTTCCAGCAGCCATCGGCGCATCGCGTCCCGGTTGCCGGACGCCATGATGATCCCTTCCCGCGCATCGTCGCGGCCGGTCGGCAGCAGGGCGGCATAGCGCAGCGCCGATCCGGTATCGCCGGACCGTTGCGCCAGGGTCATGGCGAGCCAAGGATTGCGGTTGCGCCAGCCGGGCGTTCCAGCCCGGTCGATGCGGCCGATAAGGTCATAGCGCCCTGCCCCATTCGCCCATGACGCCAGATCGAGCGACTGGGCCGGGCTGAGCGGAGCTATGGCGCCATGTTCCGCCGCCACGACCAGCATGTCGGGTTGCGCGAGGGCATAGCTTGCCTCGATCAGATCCTTTTCCGGGGCCGTGCCGGGGGTCGTCGCGGCGGAGCGGAGAAGATCCGCCGCGCCCTGCGCGTCGCCGGTCCTGCGATGCAGGTCGAAGCGCAGGCGCCAGGATGCGGGACTTCCCTGATCGGGACGGCTTTCCAGAAAGGCGAGCGCGACGTCCGGCCGCCGCCCGGCCATGATGTCATAGGTGATCCGGCCGGTGGGAACCGGCGCGCCGGCCTTCGTCAGGGCCTCGGCCAGCCGGGACAGAAGCGGCGCATCGGCTGTCGCTACGGACGCGTTCAGCAGGCGCTGGAGATCGGGGACGGAAAGCCGCCTCCCCTCCGAAAAGCGCTGCATCAGCATTGCCGGGCTGGGCGGCGGCAAGGGGACGGCGACCGGCGGCGGCGTGAACGTCGCTCGCCGGATCGCATCGGCGATCTGCCAATGGCTGGGCATCAGCAGCGCCGTGGCGGCGAGCAGAAGCCCGCCCCCGATTATAGGGCCGACGAACGCCATATGGTGGCTGCGCTGCGCTTGGATGTTCATGACAGAGGCTCCGGAATGAGCCGGTCGAGGGCCAGGGTGGACACATAGGGCTGGAACCCGGCGGCGCGTTCCCGCGCATAGAGGCTGGCGACGGTGGCCCTGTCGCGCGGATCCCAATAATCGAGCGTGGCGAGACCCAGGCGGGGATTGATCCGTTTGGCGGCCAGCAGGTGGTCTGCTTGCCACTGCCAGTCCTCGACCGGGGTCATCTCGTAGCGGCCGTCGGTGAAATTCCAGCGGGAGGCCATGGCCTCGGCCAGGACCAGATCGATCTGCGGGGCGACCTGGGGCAGCAGCGCATAGCCCCGGTTCATCATGATCGCCATGGCCGGAAAACGTTTGCGGATGGCCTGCACCAGCCGGGCGGCTCCGGCGACCATGCCCTTGTTACGGTCGGCGTCCTGCCGTTCCAACGCCTCCGCATTGTCGAGCGTGTCCATGAAGATGCCGTCATAGCCCTTGCGCGATATGGCAGGGATCAGGCGGTCGAGCACCAGCGCCGTCCAGGCCGGATCGCGCAGGTCGATCAGGCGCGACTGGGGCCAGTTCGGATTGGGCTGGCGCAGCGCGCCCGCCTTGTCCAGTTCGGTAACGAAGGGGCGGGCGGCGTTGACCTCTCCCAGGCTGATATAGCCGAGCAGGCGGCTGCCGGGGCCGCGAAGGGGTGCGAGGGGGCGGGGGAAATCGGGTTCCAGCACCAGGAGGTCGAAGCCGCGGGCTACGGCGGGATCGGTGGTTTCGCCATAGTCGACGCCCCAGGTGCCGGGGCGGCCGATTTCGGGCAGGGCGCGGGCGGACAGGCCGAAAACCATGAATGACATGGCGAATAGATCGCGGCGGCGGAAGGCGTTGAAGGTCATGGCCAGAACCTTGCCCAAAGTCCGTTGTTGCCGACCACGGCGGGGTTGTTGCCGACGAATAGGAGATAGGTGAGCCTGCCGGTGGCCTGCGCGACCAATCCTATCGCCAGCGAGGCGGCGGTGACCGCGCCCGCGAGATAGCCGAAGCCGAAGCTGGCGAAGCCGCTATCGCGAAGCAGGATCGTTCCTATCGCGCTGGCCAGCAGGAAGCTGCCCCAGACCGCCACGATCCGCCCGGCCAGGTCGTAATAGGACAGGATGATGCTCATCTGGATCGCGACGAGGTGGAAGACGACGCCCACCGCCGTCAGGCGGAAGCCGAACATGCCGCGCGCGTTCATGTCCAGCAGGCGGATGATTTCCGGCGCGAGAACCCAGCAGAAACCGGCCAATATCGCCTGTTCGACCGTCAGCAGCCGCAGGTCGATCCTGATCGTCCTGGCGACATGACGCCGCGCCTTTTCGATGCGGCGGAGGTTGGCGGCGCCGGTGCAGTGGCCCATCAGCGCCGCGAAGGCCCGGTCGAAGCGGGTTTCCGTCGTGACCAGGATCAGCGTCAGGCCCGGTATCATGGTGAGCAGGCCGAGGAAGCTGGCCTGATCGTTGACCGGGTTGACGCGCAGCGCGCCCACGGCCTGGACGCTGCCCGGCGCCCACCAGAGCAGCCATTTGTCGATCCAGATGGCCAGCGCATTGGCCAGCCCCGCTGCGCCCAGCGCCAGCAGGCCGGGCGTCCGGCCGAACCAGTTGGCCCGCCATTCGGGGCTGTTGGGAAAATCGTCCCTGATGGCGGAGATCAGCAGGACCAGCGTCACCAGCAGCCCGGCGGCGATGGCGGCCAGCACCGCCGCGGGCGCGGACGGCCGGATGACCGCCAGCGCAAGTGCCGTCATGGCGATCCCCGCCAGATAGGCGAGGAAGATCGGCCGGTGCCGCCATGTCGCGTGCAGGAAGGGGCTGGCGATCCAGATCTGGGCGAACAGCGTCAGGACCGCGGTCGCCAGCAGGAAGAGGCCGGGCCGCATTCCGCCGACGAAGCCGAACAGCAGGTTGCCCGCGATCAGCGACGCCAGCGTGGCCCAGACCAGCGCCGCCATCAATATGGAGGGGATGGCGTCGCGCCGCTCCAGATAGAAATGGTCGGACGCCACGCGGGTCGCGATCATCGCCAGCGGCGCGGTGATGACCGTCGACACGCCGAAGGCGTAGACCAGGCTGGTCTGGACGACGGCATGGTCGTCGGGCGGCATCGTCGTGCGCGTCCAGCGCTGGAGCAGGAACATGGCGAAGGCCGTCATCAGCCAGGGACCGGAACTGACCACCGCCCCGTGGAAGGCGGCGTTGGCGATCCCGCCCAGCCCGTCCTGACGGGCGATGCGGTCCAGTCTGAAGCCGATTCCAGCCATTGGCCCACTCCGTCGTCAGAGCAGGAAGTCGGCGGCGGTCAGACTATGGACCCCGATCAGCCGGATCGCCAATTCCGCCGTCGCCGGGTTGTTGTCCACATTCGCTTCGACGAAGCTGTCCGTGCCGTCGGTGTAGAAATGGAGCTGCCCCGCCCCGGAGAAGGCCGCATTGCCGATGAAGCTGAACGCCTGGTTCCCCGACAGCGCCGGAAGGGCGTCGATGGCGGACAGGTCGATCCGGTCCAGCCCGTCCTGGAAATCCATGATCCGGTCCATGACGAGCGGCGTGCTGTTACCCGTCGCGGCGTAGATGAACAGGTCGGCGTCCGCACCGCCGGTCAGCATGTCCGCGCCCGCGCCGCCGGTGATGCGGTCCGCCCCCGCCCCGCCGTCGATGCTGTCGTTGCCGCCGTTGCCGGTCAGGATATCCGCGCCGCCATTGCCGATCAGCGTGTCGTTGCCGCCCGCGCCCTTCAGCGTGTCTTCCTCCATGCCGCCGGTCAGGGTGGAACCGCCGCTGGCGGCGGTCAGCGATACGCCCTTCACATTGTTGACGACGATGGTCAGATTCTGGAAATCCTGCGCGCCCAGGCTGTCCGTCGCCAGCACCTGCACCTGATAGCGGTTGTCCAGGTTGGAGTCGGCGGGCGTTTCAAAGTCCGGCGCCGCCTTGAAGGTCAGCACGCCGGTCTGGGCGTCGATGGCGAAGAGCGCGCCGTCGACGGCGGACCCCAGCGAATAGGTGACGGTCTGGCCGAGATTGACGTCCGTCGCCGTGACCTTCGTCACCGCCGCGACGTTTTCGGACATGCGGATGGTGGCAGACGCGCCGCCGCCGTTCGAAATGATGATCGGCGGGGCGTTGAGGATGGTGACGGTGACCGCGATGGCCTGTTCGTCATAGAGCGTCCCGTCCGAAGCCCGCACGACCACGTCATAGACATTATTCTGGCCCATGTCGGTCGGCAGCAGGAAATTGGGCGTGTTCAGGAAATTGAGCTGGCCGGTCGACGCGTTGATCGTGAATTTGGCCGCATCGACGCCGCCGGAGATGGAATAGACCAGCGTGGTGTTCACGTCCGGATCGATCGCCGTCACCTTCATGACCGGCCTGGTGCCGCTGGAAACGGAGATCGCCGCCGCATCGCCGCCGCCGCCGGACGTGATCACCGGCGCGGATTCATTCACATTGGTCACGGTGACGTTGAGGGCCTGTTCGTCGAACAGCGCGCCGTCCGACGCCCGGACGGTGAGGTTGTAGACATTATTGCCGTTCGCGTCGCCCGGCAGGTCGTAATTGGGCGGGCTGAGGAAGGAAAGCGCGCCGGTCGAGGGGTTGATGGCGAACAGGTCGCGATCAGGCCCGCCGACGATGGAATAGACCAAAGTCGTTCCCGCATCCGGGTCCACGGCCGTCACGGTGGTGACGGCGGTCCCATTTTCCGGCACGGAAATGGCGGCCGACGCCCCGCCGCCGTTGGAGGTGATGGTCGGGGCTTCGTTCACATTGGTGACGGTGACCGCGATGGCCTGTTCATCGAACAGCGTGCCGTCCGACGCGCGGACGATGACGTCATAGATATTGTTGGGGCCGTTATCGGTGGGCGCTTCGAAATTGGGCGCGGTCGCGAAGGCGAGAACGCCCGTCCCGCTGTTGATCGTGAATTTCACGGCATCCGCGCCGCCGGAGATGGAATAGGTGATGACCGTCCCGATATCCGCGTCGGTGGCGGCGACGGTGGTGACCGCCGTGCCGTTTTCCGCGATGGAGAGGGACGCCGTCGCTCCCCCGCCGTTAGAGACGATCACGGGTGGGTCTTTATATTGCAGGGTGATGTTGTGCAGGCCGTAGGCGCCCAGCTCCAGCGTCACGATCTCCCCCACCTGGGTGAAGCCCTGCGCGCCCGTGATGACGATGCCGTCGGTGCCGGGATTGGCGATGTCGATGACGACCTTCCCCCCCCCCAGGACGGAGAAGGCGAGGTTGTGCCCGTCGCCCGTGACGCTCATCAACACGGCCCGCATCGGCAGGTCGGTGATGTGCGTCACGTCGTCCGCCGCCGCGCCCAGTTTGATCGTGAAGCTGCCCCCGCTCTGGGGAAGGAAGACGCTGTCGCTGTCATAGGCGTACCAGCCGGTCACATTCTGGATGACCATCGTGCCCTGGCGGTCGACGTCCAGCGACAGGTTGCCGACATTGGCCCCGCTGACATTGGTGGTGATGCTGTTGCCCGCCACGGTCGTGGTGATGATGGCGTTCTTCACCGCCGTCATGCGCGCCGCCAGATCGTCCAGCGTGACGAATTCCATGTTGGCCGCCACCGCATGCTGAATCCAGCTTGTGAACAGCGAAATATCATAGGGGCTGTCCGTGGTCGGGCTGCCCGAAAGGAAATCCGCCGCGCCATAGTCGTGCCACGGCCAGACGATGACGGGCGTCCCCGCATTGGCGACCAGCTTGTCGAATTCGCCGATCCAGAGCGCGGTCGCTTCGGCCACGGTCTTCTTCTGAAATTCGATGAAGGTGTAGTCGAAGGAGGTGTTGGGCGCGAAATAGATCTTGGTCTGGTCGGCGGGCGTCAGATAGCCGAAGGCGTTGGGATAGCCCGCCCCCTGCGCCGCATAGCCGCCGGTCAGATAATCCGAGACATATTTCATGATCTCCTGCGAGGTCGGCAGCAGTTCGGCCGCGCCGGGCACGGCGGCGCCGGTGATCTGGAACGGCTGGTTGAGATAGGCGCTGATCTGCTGGTTGAGGATCGTAATGCTGTTCTGGAATTCGGTCTGGATCTGCGCGGCGCTGAGCAGATTGGTGTTGTCCGGGTGCGTCAGGCTGTGCGTGCCCAGTTCGTTGCCGAGGTCGAGCAGCGCCTTGTAATAGGGCAGCGATACCGCCCAGTCGGTGCCGGTGTCGTTCGCGCCGTTGCCGACATTCAGGTAGAAGCTGCCGACGAAATTATAGTCCGCCTTCCACTGGGTCAGGATGGGCAAAAGCTTGTCGTAGATGCCGGGCGTGCTGCCGGGAGGATTGACGTCCTCCAGCTCCTGGCTCTGGTCCATGTCGACGCGGGCGGCGACGATGCCGGACTCGCGGGACAGGTGCAGACCGACCGACAGGCCGGTGCCGTTGGCCGCGTAGCTGATCGCCTGTTGCAGCATGTTGGCGTCGGCCATGACGCCTTCGCTGGAGAAGAGGACGTTGCGCGCCGCGCCGGTCTGGGTCGCGAGCGCGGCGGCATAGGTCGATCCGCCGTTGATGGTTTCGGTCGCGATCTGGTGCCCTGTGCCGCTGACGCTGGCGAAGGCGTTCCAGCCGACGCCGGTATAGCTGTTCACCTGTTCCCCATTGGCATAATGGCCGAGGACGAGGCCGTTCGCGTCCGTTGCGGTCACCACCACATTGCCGGTGCCGCCCGTGACGCGGGTGGCGTCGAACAGCAGCTTCATCTGGGCATAGGGATCGCCCGGCAGCGGATCGCCGCCGATCGCGCCGCCCTGAACATGGGGCTGGTTCGTCATGAACTCGCCCGCCGTGATCAGGCCGATGCCCAGTTGCTTGCTGGCCATTTCCAGCGTGTGGGTGATCGCCTCCACCTTGTCGACCGGCACGTTGCGGAAGGAGGGGAAGACCAGCGCGTCGTAGTGGGACAGCTTGTTGAGGTCGGTAAGGTCGGCCTCCGTCAATATGTCGAAGGGGATGCCCGCCTGGATCGCCTGCGCCTGGACCGACATGAAAAGCTGCGAATAGGCGGTCGGGCTGAAATAGGCGTCGGCGGTCGTCTGCGAAAAGACGATGCCGATCCGCATGTCCGGGGCCTGGGTCGCGCTCGTCTGGTTGAAGACGGTGAACGGGGCGGACTGATAGTTGGAGGGCATGAAGCTGTTCGACAGGTTGTTGATGTCGTAATAGCTGTACATCGCCGCCGGATTGCCCACCGCGGCGGTCGGCAGGCGGAATTCGACCGTGGTGCGGTCCGCCGACCAGGCCGCCTGCAGGCCGCCGAGCACCAGCGTTTCGCCCGCCCCGCCGCTATAGAGGTTTACTGATCCGTCCGCCGCGAAATTGACATTATATTCCGCGCCGCCCGCGAAGCCGAATATCTGGTAGCCGGTGGACGTCTTGCCGTCCGTGTTCAGCCAGATGGTGGTGTCCGCGCCTATGGCGACGGGCGCGGTCAGGGCGAAGACGAAGGCGTCATTGTCGAGGGTCGCGTAGACCTGATAACCCGGCGCGCTGTTGTCGTCGATCCGGTCGGTCGCAAGCCAGTCATCCAGAGAGCCGTCGATATTGACGCTGTGGCCATAGGTCATCGCAAACCCCCAAATTTATGGATTTGAAGATCATGTCCTAAGTTTGCGACCGAATATCTTTTGGTTTTTCCATTAAAATCGCACGCACATGCACATGGGATAATGGAAGTCAGCGCTCCATGGCAGCATCCGCAGACAAGACGGTGCCGTTCTGGGTCATCCCAGCCATTATCCGCGCCAATGAGGCTGTATCAGGGTATAAGCTTTACTTAGCTCAAAATGCCCTTGCGGTCTGGAATAGTGGTAAACCGCATATGGCTACAGTCACACCGCGCATTGTAATGGGGCGACTCGGTTTTAAGAAGTTTTTACCCATGGTTAATGTGCGGTTAGGCATGTTCCAATGTCAACTTCAATGAATGGATATCCACAAAAAAATTCCTGAAAACGGTCAAATACACAATCAATTAAGTATAGATTCCTATTCATTATAGCAGAGGACTTATATCCATCGCCATATGACGGGCTGGATTGCTTTGGCTTATAAGGGCGGCAGCTTCGACCGCCAGTCCCGCCGGGGGCCGTTTCGCTGATTCAGGATCGATGTTCCGGAAGAAGGGACGATGATTGTGCATCTGGCGCGCAAAAAGCTTTCGCAAATCAGTGCACTGGTCTTGGTGACGCTGATGCTGGCCGCGTGCGGCGGCGGGGGCGGGAATAACGGTTCGCAGGCTCCGACTCCGGCGCCTTCGCCCGCTCCTTCGCCTTCTCCTCCCCCGTCGCCCAGCCCGTCTCCTTCCCCGTCACCGACGCCGCTTTCCAGTTGGGACTGGATATTGCAGAGTCAGGGATTGCCGGTGACGCCGCCTGCCGTCGGCTATCTGGACATGGACGGTTTCGACACGGGGGCGGCCTATGTGGCGCTGGCGGAGTCGCGGGGGAGCCGGACCATATGCTATCTCGACATTGGGTCGGCGGAGAGCAATCGGCCGGATTATTCCCGCCTTTCGGCCATTTCAGGGCTGTTGGGCAACAGCTATCCGGGCTTTGCGGGGGAGCGCTATATCGACATTCGGCGCTATCCCGAATTCATCCAGATCATGGACGACCGGCTGCGCATGTGCCGGGACAAGGGGTTCGACTATGTCGAATTCGACGTCATGGACGCCTTTGAGGATGGCGCGGCGACGACCGGGTTCAACCTGACAGAGCAGGATATGATCGCCTATGTGACCGCACTGTCCAGCCGGGCGCGGGGTTATGGGCTGAAGCCGGTGCAGAAGAACGCCAGTGGGTCATCGCCAAAGCTGGTTTCGCTGTTCGACGCGGTGCTGTTCGAAGGGTGCGTGCTGGGGAATTTCTGCGGCGACGATGCGCCCTATGTCGCGGCGGGGAAACTGGCGTTCAATGCGGAATATCCGGAGGAATGGCCCGCCGGAAGCTTCGATCGGGCGCGGACTTGCAGCGTGTCGACGAATGCGAGGATTTCCACGATCATCACCGTCGTGGACCTGGATCGGCCGGCGCCGGACCGGTGCGCGCCCTGAGGCGGATTTCAGCGATTTTGGGGAATGGCGCACCCGGAACGATTCGAACGTCCGACCCTCAGATTCGTAGTCTGATGCTCTATCCAGCTGAGCTACGGGTGCGTTGTGGAGGGGCAGATAGAAGGGGCAGAGCGGTCTGGCAAGCCCCTAACTTCGCAGGTCGGAATTTAAATCGGCATGCGGCTGCACGGGCGGATGGAGCGTTCGATTTTGCTGATGGGGAAATGGCGCACCCGGAACGATTCGAACGTCCGACCCTCAGATTCGTAGTCTGATGCTCTATCCAGCTGAGCTACGGGTGCGTTGGAGTGGCGCAGATAGAAGCGCGCCCGCCTTTGGGCAAGCCCCTTTTTGCAGTTTTTTGAGAAGGGGTTCGAATCCGCAACCTTTGTCCCTGTCCGCTCGTTCGGGGGACATAGGAAAGGATGCTGCAATGACCTTCACCCTCAATGAAATCGCGCTGCTGGCGATTGCGCTGCTGGTGGGGCTGGTTCTGGGCCTCATCATGAGTGGGCGCGGCAAATATCGGCGCTATTGGCGGGACGAGCAGTCGGCCCATGGGCGGACGATCAACGACCGGGATGCGCGTTTGACGGCCGCGCAGGAGCGGATAGCGGAACTGGAGCGGCAGTCCGGTCCCATCGGGCCGGGCACGGCGGAGGCTGTCGCGGGAGCGGTGCATGGGCGCGACGATCTGAGCCGCATTCATGGGATCACGCCGCAGGACGAGATCGCGCTGAATGAGGCGGGTTATCATCGCTATGGGCAGATCGCCGCCATGGGCAGCGAGCAGGAAGCCACGCTGGAAACGCGCCTGGGGTTAAAGCCCGGCGTGATCGCGCGGGAGGAATGGCGGGAACAGGCCCGGCTGCTGGATGCGCGCAAGGATGAGGAACATGCGCGGCTTTACCAGCGGCGCGCCACCCATGTCTGAATCACCAATATCTGAATGAAGAAGGGGCGGGATGTTACCCCCGCCCCTCTTATCTTACTCCCGGTTCGCCAGCGCGGCCTGCGCGGCGGCGAGGCGGGCGATGGGCACGCGATAGGGCGATGCCGACACATAATCGAGACCGGTCTTCTCGCAGAAGGCAATGGAAGCCGGATCGCCGCCATGTTCGCCGCAAATGCCGAGCTTGATGCCGGCGCGGGTGGCGCGGCCGCGTTCGGCGGCGAGTTCGATCAGTTCACCCACGCCCTCCACATCGATGCTGACGAACGGGTCGCGGGCGAAGATGCCCTTGTCGACATATTGCGTCAGGAAACGGCCCGCATCGTCGCGGCTGATGCCGATGGTCGTCTGCGTCAGGTCGTTGGTGCCGAAGGAGAAGAATTCGCCGACTTCAGCGATTTCGCCTGCCTTGAGCGCGGCGCGGGGCAGTTCGATCATGGTGCCGACCAGATATTCGACCGAAGCGCCCTGCTCCTCGAACACCTGCCTGGCCACGCTGTCGACGATGGCCTTCATCAGTTCCAGCTCCTTCTTCGTGGCGACGAGCGGGATCATGATTTCGGGAATCGGCGCTTCGCCGCTGCGCTGCTTGATGATCAGCGCGGCTTCGAAGATGGCGCGGGCCTGCATCTCGTAGATTTCGGGATAAGTGACGCCCAGGCGGCAACCGCGATGGCCCAGCATCGGGTTGAATTCATGCAGTTCGCTGGCGCGGCGCTTCAACGCCTCCACGCCGACGCCCGCCGCCTTGGCCACTTCCTCGAACTCCGCTTCGCCGTGCGGCAGGAATTCGTGCAGCGGCGGGTCGAGCAGGCGGATGGTAACAGGCAGGCCCGCCATCACCATGAAGATCTGCGCGAAATCGTCCCGCTGTTCCGGCAGCAGCTTGTCGAGCGCCACCCGGCGACCCTTCTCGCTGTCGGCCAGGATCATCTCCCGCACGGCGGTGATGCGGGCCGCGTCGAAGAACATATGTTCGGTGCGGCAGAGGCCCACGCCTTCCGCGCCGAAATCGCGGGCGGTCTGGCAGTCGAGCGGGGTTTCGGCGTTGGCGCGGACCTTGAGGCGGCGAACCTTGTCGGCCCAGGCCATCAGGATGCCGAAATCGCCCGCCAGTTCGGGCTGCACCGTCGGCACTTCGCCCGCCATCACTTCGCCGGTCGAACCGTCGATGGTGAGGATGTCGCCTTCCTTCAACGTGCGCCCTTCGATGCGCAGCGTCTTGGCGGCATTATCGATGGACAGGCTGCCCGCGCCGGAGACGCAGGGACGGCCCATGCCGCGAGCCACGACGGCGGCGTGGCTGGTCATGCCGCCGCGCGCGGTCAGGATGCCCTTGGCCGCGTGCATGCCGTGAATGTCTTCGGGGCTGGTTTCCACGCGGACGAGGATGACGGAGTCGCCCAGTTCGTTGCGGCGCTCGGCAGTGTCGGCGTCGAACACGATCGCGCCCGAAGCCGCGCCCGGCGAGGCGGGCAGGCCCTTGGTCAGCACATCGCGGGGCGCCTTGGGATCGAGGGTCGGGTGCAGAAGTTGATCAAGCGCGGCGGGATCGACGCGGGCGACGGCTTCTTCCTCGGTGATCAGGCCCTCATTCGCCATGTCGACCGCGATCTTGAGCGCGGCCTTGGCGGTGCGCTTGCCGGAGCGGGTCTGGAGCATCCAGAGCTTGCCCTGCTGCACCGTGAATTCGATGTCCTGCATGTCGCGATAATGGGTTTCAAGGATCTGGAACACCCGCGCCAGTTCGGCATAGGTTTCCGGCATCGCCTCTTCCATCGACAGCGGCTTGGCCCCTGCCCGCTCCCGCGCCTGTTTGGTCAGGTACTGCGGGGTGCGGATGCCCGCCACCACGTCTTCGCCCTGGGCGTTGATCAGATATTCGCCATAATAGGCGTTCTCGCCGGTGGCGGGGTCGCGGGTGAAGGCGACGCCCGTCGCGGAGGTGTCGCCCATATTGCCGAACACCATCGCCTGCACGTTGACGGCAGTGCCCCAATCGTGCGGGATGGAGTTCAGGCGGCGATAGACCTTGGCGCGGTCGGCCTGCCAGGAGCCGAAGACGGCGCTGATCGCGCCCCAAAGCTGGTCGTTTACATCCTGCGGGAAAGGCTTGTTCCAAAGCTTTGAAACAAGGGCCTTATATTCGGCAACGAGCGCCTTCCAGTCGTCGGCGGTCATTTCCGTGTCGAGCGTGTAGCCCTGGTCTTCCTTGGCGATCTCCAGCGCTTCCTCGAACGCGCCATGGTCCAGTTCCAGCACCACGTCCGAATACATCTGGATGAAGCGGCGATAGCTGTCCCAGGCGAAACGCTCATCGCCCGATGCGGCGGCGAGGCCGATCACGGTTTCGTCGTTGAGGCCGAGGTTCAGGACCGTGTCCATCATGCCGGGCATGGAAATGCGCGCGCCGGAGCGGACGGAGACCAGCAGCGGGTCGGCCTTGTCGCCGAACTTCTTGCCGGTGACGCCCTCGATATGGGCGATGCCGTTGGCGACTTCCGCCTTCAGGCTTTCGGGATAGACGCCGCCATCGGTATAATAGCGGGTGCACATCTCCGTCGTGATGGTGAAACCGGGGGGCACGGGCAGGCCGATGGCGGCCATGCCGTCCAGATTGGCGCCCTTGCCGCCGAGAAGATTCTTGTCGCCCTTGCCGCCATCATCGACGCCGCCGCCGAAACGATAGACATAACGGGTCGCGGTCGTGCTCATGCTGGCCTCTTCCATTGTCAACATAATCGCGGCTCTCCTGCACTGATTGCCGAGTAGTTGTGCGTTGCAACAAAGCTTTAAAACAGGGGAGCGATAAACGCACCCGCTTTTACGATGATTGCTCTCTCATTTCACTGATTTTCCCGCTTGAGCGGATATCTGTCTTTATTATCCGGTAATTTTAGAGAAATCGGCCACCGCATGGACCGCCTTGCGCACCCGCGCGAGCAGCGACAGGCGAGCGGAACGCTTCGCTTCGTCGGCGTCGTTGACGGTGACGGTCTCGAAAAAGGCGTCAATGGGGGCACGCAATGTTGCAAGCGCGGCCATGGCGCCTTCGAAATCCTCCGCCGCGACCGAGGCGGTGGCGCGGGGTTCGGCTGCGTCCAGGGCGGCGATGAGTGCGGCTTCCGCCGGTTCGGGGGTGTAGGTGAGTGAACCGTGCTCCTGCGAAGGCGGGAGTTCGGAGTTCTGTTGCGCTGCTTCACCCTGGGCTCCTGCCTTCGCAGGAGCACTGGGAGATTCGATGCCTTCCTTTTTCAGGATGTTGGCGGCGCGCTTATAGCCTGCGAGCAGGTTCGTGCCGTCGTCGGTGGCGACGAAGGATTGCAGGGCCTTCACGCGGGCGAGCAGGCGGACGAGATCGTCCTCGCCGCCGAGCGCGAACACAGCGTCGATCAGGTCGTGGCGGACGCCTGCTTCCTTTTGCTGGACCTTGAGGCGGTCCGCGAAGAAGTCGAGGAACACCACATCCGAAGAGGCGAAGGCTCCAACAAACGACTTAATTTCCGGGCGAGACAGATTTGCCGCTTGCCAATCCATTTCGGTAATTTTGTGCGGATCGAGACCGAACTTCACCAAGGCCTGAGTATCAACGTCGGCCAACGCTTTAGTTTGCAGGAATACGTGCCTATAGACATGATCCCTAAGCGCAAAAGCATGGACTTTTTTCAGCTTCAGCCGCAGCCCGTTCTGCTCAAGCAGTCGAAGAACAGAGAGGGCAGCTCGTCGCAACGCGAAGGGATCTTTCGAACCGGTCGGCCCCTGCTCGATACCAAAGAATCCTACCAGCGTATCCAGCTTATCCGCCAATGACACAGCCACCGTCACCGGCGCAGTCGGCACGTCATCACCCTGCCCTACCGGCTTGTAATGATCGCGGATCGCGTCGGCCACGGCATCGGGCAAACCTTCAGCTCGGGCGTAATAACCGCCCATAATGCCTTGAAGTTCGGGGAATTCTCCGACCATTTCGGTGACGAGGTCCGCTTTGGCCAGGCGGGCTGCCTGTTCGGCCAGGTCGGCAAGCCCACCCCCGGCCCCTCCCGCTTGCGGGAGGGGAGGAATGATGCCTTCTTCCACCAGCCAGCGGGCCAGTTTGGCGACGCGTTCGACCTTGTCGGCGACCGTGCCGAGCTTTTCGTGGAAGGTGATGCGTTCCAACTTCTTCGCGTGATCTTCCAGCTTCGTCTTGCGGTCCTGTTCCCAGAAGAAGCGGGCGTCGGACAGACGGGCGGCAAGCACCTTGCGATTGCCCGCGACGATGGCCGCGCCGCCATCCTTCGCCTCTATATTAGCGGTGCAGATGAAGGCGGGGGCGAGCTTGCCCGATGCATCGCGCAGGACGAAATATTTCTGGTTGATACGCAGGGTTAGCTGAATGACTTCAGGCGGAACCTCAAGGAAGGCCGGGTCGAAATCGCCCAGCAGCGGAACCGGCCATTCGGTGAGGCCCGCATTTTCAGCGACGAGGCCTTTATCCTCAATCACGGTATAGCCATGGGCGGCGGCGGCTTCGGCGGCCTTTGCCTCGATGATCGACTGGCGTTCCTGGTGGCTGGCGATCACATGGCAGGCGCGCAGCTTTTCGGCATAGTCCGCCGCGCCGCCGATGGTGATCTCGCCCGGATGGTGGAAGCGGTGGCCGAGCGTGGCGTAGCCCGACTTGATGCCTTCGATTTCGATGTCGACCAGTTCTTCACCCAGGATCGCAACGATCCCTTGCAGCGGGCGGACCCAGCGGAGGCTTTCCGTGGTCTGGGACGCCCTGCCCCAGCGCATCGACTTGGGCCAGGGGAAGGCGCGGATGACGGTGGGGACGGCTTCGGCCAGCAGCTCGGCAGAGGCGCGGCCGGGCTTGTTGACCGTGGCGAACCAGACGCCATCGCGGTCTTCGAGTTGCTCCTGGGTCAGGCCGGTCTTGCGGAGGAAGCCTTCCAGCGCTTGGGCCGGGGCCGAGGTGCGCGGGCCTTTATGCTCCTCGCTGACGGCGGCGGTTTCCAGCGGGAGGTTGCGGGCGATCAGCGCGAGGCGGCGGGGCGTGACGAAGCTGTCGATGCTTTCGGGTTTCAGGCCGGACTTCGCCAATTCCTCCGTGAAGAGGCGGGCTAGGTCTTCCGACGCCTTCAATTGCATCCGGGCGGGGATTTCTTCGCAGCGGAGTTCGAGGAGGAAATCGGTCATCACGCGGCCCACCCGTTCACTTCCATCCACTTTTCGCAGGCGCCCTTGGCGAGGTCGCGGACGCGGCCGATATAGCTGGCGCGTTCCTGCACCGAAATGACGCCGCGCGCCTGGAGCAGGTTGAAGACATGGCTCGCCTTGATCGCCTGGTCATAGGCGGCGAGCGGGACGCCCGCCTCCAGCGAGGCCTTGCACTCGGCTTCGGCATCCTTGAACCAGCGGAACAGCTTTTCGGTGTCGGCTATCTCGAAATTCCATTTCGACATCTGCCGCTCATTTTCCAGGAACACGTCGCCATAGGTGACGCCCGCGTCATTGAACTTCAGGTCGTACACGCTGTCGACGCCCTGAATGTACATGGCGAGGCGTTCGAGGCCGTAGGTCAGTTCGCCAGCCACCGGCTTGCAGTCGAAGCCGCCCATCTGCTGGAAATAGGTGAACTGGGTGACTTCCATGCCGTCGCACCAGACTTCCCAGCCAAGGCCCCAGGCGCCGAGCGTCGGGCTTTCCCAGTCATCCTCCACGAAGCGGATATCGTGGACCAGCGGGTCGATGCCGATCTCCGCCAACGAACCCAGATAGAGTTCCTGAAGGTTCGCCGGGGACGGCTTCATGATGACCTGATATTGGTAATAATGCTGGAGGCGATTGGGGTTTTCGCCATAGCGGCCGTCGGTCGGGCGGCGGCTGGGCTGCACATAGGCGGCGTTCCAGGCGTTCGGGCCGAGGCTGCGCAGGGTGGTCGCCGGGTGGAAGGTGCCAGCGCCCACTTCCATGTCATAGGGTTGCAGGATCACGCAGCCCTGCTTTCCCCAATAGGCATGGAGCGTCAGGATCAAGTCCTGAAAGGAGAGCGCTTCGCTGTTCGCCACGGATGGCCCCTTAAGGAAAATGACGGTTCGATTGCCGCGCCCCCTAGGCGCTGGGGGGGCGCAGGGTCAAGGAAAAGAGGCCGTCACCGAAGGTAAATCCGCTTGCCCTGTCGCGTTGCGGGACGCATGGAAGGGCGAAGATCGATCGGATGGACGTGAAAATCGGATGAAATGGCCTAATTTCCAATGGCTGGCGCCTGCCATGATGCTGCTGGGCGGATGCGTGGTGGAGCGGCCTGCTTCGGCGCGCGATGTGGCGGCGCGAACGGCTTATGTGACGCCGGCGCTGTGGACGGTGAAGGATGCCGATACCACCATCTATCTGTTCGGCACGGTGCATGTGATGAAGCCGGGCGTGGACTGGTTCAAGGGCGGGGTGAAGGCCGCTTTCGAGCGGTCGGACGAGCTGGTGCTGGAGATTGTCGAGCCGGAAGATCCCAATGCCCTGGCGTCGACCATGGCGGGGGCGGCGCTGGCGCGGGACGGGGTGAAGCTGTCGGACCGGCTGGATGATGGCGAGCGCGGGAAATATCTGGCGGCGATGACGGCCAATGGGCTGCCGTGGCAGGCGTTCGAGATGTTCAATCCGTGGATGGCGGGCATGGCATTGTCGGTGCAGCCGCTGGAGAAGCTGGGCTACAAGTCCGATCTGGGCGCGGAGAAGGTGCTGACGGCGGCGGCGCGGGCTTCGGGGAAGAAGGTCGGCGCGCTGGAAACGGTGGAGCAGCAGCTTGGCTATTTCGCGGGGCTGCCGATGGCGCAGCAGGTGAAGTTCCTGACCGCGACGGTCGAGGGACTGCCGAATATGGACAGGGAATTCGCCAGTCTGGTCGCCCATTGGCAGGGCGGGGAGCCGAACAAGCTGGCGGCGGAGATGAACGAGTCGCTGGAGGCTACGCCGGAACTGGCGCAGGTGCTGCTGATCCAGCGCAACGCCAATTGGGCGAAGTGGATCAGGGAGCGGCTGGACCGGCCGGGCACGCTGTTCATCGCGGTGGGCGCTGGGCATCTGGCGGGCAAGGGCAGCGTGCAGGATCAGTTGAAGGCGCTGGGCGTCTCTTCGGAGCGGGTGAAGCAGTAGCATGATCCGTCGGCTGGCTTGCTGGCTTGGGCTGGCGGCATTTTTTCTGGTTGTGGCCTGCGGGAGTGAGCCCCCTGCCCCGCCTGCGGGCGGCGGGCCTGCGCTGTGGCGGGTCGAGGGCAAGGGGCTGGACGGCTGGCTGTTCGGGACCATCCATGTGCTGCCCGATGGCGTGAAATGGCGGACGCGGGCGATGGAGGACGCCATCGCAGGCGCGGACCGGCTGGTGCTGGAATCGGCGGAGATTCAGGATCAGGCGGGGACGCTGGCGCAATTCGAGAAGATGGGGCGCAGTCCGGGGCTGCCGCCGCTGGAGGCGCGGGTGCCGGGCGAGGATCGGGCCGCGTTGGAGGAGATCGCCAGCGAGGGCGGCGCCAGCGTGCGGACGCTATCCGGCTATGAAAGCTGGGCGGCGGCGATGCTGCTTTCCGCGGCGGCGCAGCAGGCCTTGCATGTCAGCCAGGATCATGGCGTGGAACCGGCGCTGATCGCGGCTTTCAGGGATGCGGGGAAGCCGATCGGCGGGCTGGAGACGGTGGAGCGGCAGTTCCGGGCCTTCGATACTTTACCGGAGGCGGCGCAGCAGCGTTTGCTGATCGATACGGTGCGGGAGGCGAAGGATATGCGGGCGCTTTACGACCGCATCCTCAACGCCTGGATCAAGGGCGACATAGCGACGCTGGCGCAGGAGGACCGGATGGGCGAGGAGCCTGATCCGGCGGTCGAGAAGGCCGTGCTGGTGGACCGGAACCGGGATTGGGTGAAGGCGGTGGCGGCGGTGAAAGGGCGGCCGTTCATCGCGGTGGGCGCGGGGCATCTGGCGGGCAAGGGCAATCTGGTGGAGATGCTGCAAGCCAGCGGATACAGGGTGACGCGGGTGCAATAGGGTGCCCCTTGCTTTCGCGCGCTTTTCTGTTATTGGGCGCCGGTCCCGGCATGGTCATCCCTGGAGGCGTGGCGGGCGATTACATCAATTTGCTTTTGGAGACACGCAATGAGCGAGCAGCTTACGCTGTCGGCCGAGGCACGCGATCGGGCAGGCAAGGGAGCCTCCCGCGCTCTCCGCCGTGAGGGCCGCGTACCCGCCGTCATCTATGGTAACAATGAAGAACCGCAGTCGATCCATGTCGAGGAAAAGCTCCTCAACAAGCTGCTTGGCACCGGCCACTTCTTCAATTCGGTCGTCTTCGTCGAAGTCGGCGGCAAGAAGGTCCGCACCCTGCCCAAGGATGTGGCTTTCCACCCCGTGAGCGACCGTCCGCTGCACGCCGATTTCCTGCGCGTTTCGGAACACGCCACCGTCCACGTCAACGTGCCGGTCGTCTTCAAGAATGAAGATGCATCGCCGGGCCTGAAGAAGGGCGGCGTGCTGAACATCGTCGCGCATGAGGTCGAACTGATCGTCGACGCGGCGGAAATCCCCGATGACGTCGTCGTCGACCTGACCGGCCTGGACGTGGGCGAAACCATCCACATCAGCGCCGTGAAGCTGCCCAAGGGCGCCAAGGCCGCGCATGACGAGACCGACTTCACCGTCGCGACCATCGTTGCGCCCTCGGCCCTGAAGAGCGCCGAAGGCGACAACGAAACGCCGGCTCAGGGCGAATAAGCCTTTAAGTCTGGCTGACCGCTTTATCGGTTTGCTCAACCCCCGTTCGGGCTGAGCTTGTCGAAGCCCCGCTCTTCTTCCAAAGAGAAGCGAGGCCCTTCGACAGGCTCAGGGCGAACGGGGGTTGGTTCGTTTTGGAGATGGTCAATGCAGATCTGGGTGGGGCTGGGCAATCCCGGAACCCAATATGCGATGAACCGGCATAATGTCGGCTTCATGGCTGCGGACGTCATCGCGGACATGCATCGCTTTTCGCCGCCGAAGAAGCAGTTTCAGGGATGGGTGCAGGAGGGGCGGATCGGGCCGGAGAAGATCGTCCTGATCAAGCCTGCGACCTTCATGAACGAAAGCGGGCGGTCGGTGGGTGAGGCGATGCGCTTCTACAAGCTGGCGCCTCAGGATGTGACGGTCTTTCACGACGAGCTGGATCTGGCGCCGATGAAGGTGAAGGTGAAGCGCGGCGGCGGCAATGCCGGGCATAACGGCCTGCGGTCGACCGACGCGCATATCGGGGCGGAATTTCGCCGGGTCAGGATAGGCATCGGGCATCCGGGGCATAAGGACCGGGTGCATGGCTATGTGCTGGGCAATTATCACAAGAGCGAGACGGACGCGCTGGCCGATATGCTCGGCGCGATCGGGGCGGAGGCGGAGTGGCTCGCCAAGGGGGATGATGCGCGGTTCATGAATGAGGTGGCGTTGCGGTTGGCGGATTAGGGGTTGGGGATTTTTGGCCATTCCAAGACATTCCCCTCCCGTAAACGGGAGGGGTTAGGGGGTGGGTGCGAGCGGAGCGAGCTTCTGACTTAACCGCTGCAAAACAATGCAGATGTTGCGCCAGCCCACCCCCTAGCCCCTTCAAACGAGTCACGTGCCTCGTTTGAACGCCTGCGGGAGGGGGAATGACGGCCACCCACCCATATGGGACATCAGCGCCTCTGCACGACAATCCCTATGCGCGCTCGTCCGCCCTGCGCTCGCGGTGGGACGCAGAGTTTCGATTGCGATTGGTCGCATTGCCGGGCCATAGAGGAAGCCTGACTTTCCATTTTCCCAAGGGGATACGGGTGATACAGACCGTCTCGACGACGCCTTTCGACGATCAGAAGCCGGGCACGTCCGGCCTGCGCAAGAAGGTCCGCACTTTCCAGCAACCCCATTATGCGGAAAATTTCGTCCAGTCGGTGTTCGACAGTCTGGAGGGCTATGCAGGCCAGACGCTGGTCGTGGGCGGCGACGGGCGTTATCTGAACCGGGAAGTCATTCAGATCGTGCTGAAGATGGCGGCGGCCAATGGTTTCGGGCGAGTGCTGGTGGGTCGGGGCGGCATTCTTTCCACTCCGGCGGCTTCGCATCTGATCCGGTCTTCTGGCGCGTTCGGCGGGCTGGTGCTGTCGGCCAGTCATAATCCGGGCGGGCCGGATGAGGATTTCGGGATCAAATATAATGTCTCCAACGGCGGGCCAGCGCCGGAGAAGGTGACGGACGCCATCTATGCGCGAACGTTGGCGATCGATTCCTATCGCATCCTGGAGGCGGGGGATGTCGATATCGATACGCCCGGCATCAGCGATCTGGGCGGCATGACCGTCGAGGTGGTCGATCCGGTGGCGGGCTATGCCGATCTGATGGAGACGCTGTTCGATTTCGGCGCGATCCGGGCGATGATCGCAGGGGGTTTCACGCTTTCCTTCGATAGCATGAGCGCCGTGACCGGACCCTATGCGGTCGAGATTTTCGAGAAGCGGCTGGGCGCGCCTGCGGGAACCGTGCGGAACGGGACTCCCCTGCCCGACTTCGGTCATCATCATCCCGATCCCAATCTGGTTCATGCCAGGGAGTTGTACGACCGGATGATGGCGGCAGATGCGCCGGATTTCGGGGCGGCTTCGGACGGGGACGGCGACCGAAACCTGATCATCGGGCGGCATTGCTATGTGACGCCTTCGGATTCGCTGGCGGTGCTGGCGGCCAACGCGCATCTGGCGCCGGGCTATGCGGCGGGTCTGAAGGGGATTGCGCGGTCGATGCCGACCAGCGGCGCGGCGGACCGGGTGGCCGAAAAGCTGGGCATTCCGCTTTACGAGACGCCGACGGGGTGGAAATTCTTCGGCAATCTGCTGGATGCCGGGATGGCGACCATCTGCGGCGAGGAAAGCGCGGGGACCGGGTCCGACCATGTGCGGGAGAAGGACGGCATATGGGCGGTGCTGCTGTGGCTGAACATATTGGCGGCGCGGCGGCAGGGCGTGGCGCAGATCATGGCCGAACATTGGGCGACCTATGGCCGGAATTATTATGCGCGGCATGATTATGAGGGCATCGCCAAGGACAAGGCGGATGCGCTGATGGCGGCGCTGCGCGGGAAGCTGGAGGCGTTGCCGGGGACGGTGAACAGTGGCGGGACGGTGAAGAGCGCCGACGATTTCGCCTATGTCGATCCCACCGACCAGTCGGTCAGCCGCAACCAGGGCGTGCGCGTGCTGTTCGAGGATGGGTCGCGGGTGGTGTTCCGGCTGTCGGGCACGGGCACGGAGGGCGCGACCCTGCGCGTTTACATCGAGCGCTATGTGGGCGTGGACGGCGATCTGGCGCTGGAAACGGGAGATGCGCTGGCGCCGCTGGTGCAGGCGGCGCAGGAGGTGGCGGATATTTCCGGCTTTACCGGGATGGAGAAGCCCAGCGTCATTACCTGAGGGCGGCCGCGAACGCTTACTTTTCGGAAATCAGCGGGAAATGATGGCGCGATAGAGCATTCCTACTGAGTGGAAGATTCCAGTGCTCCTGCGCAGGCAGGAGCCTAGTCCTGCCGTTCGAACTGGGCTCCTGCCTGCGCAGGAGCACGTTTCGCGTTGGGCCGATCCAACTTCCCGCGCCTTTCAGGAACTCCGATGCGCCGCCTTTTTCCCGTTCTTGCCGCCTGTCTGGCATTTCCCGTTTCTCACGCGCAAGCCCGCACCGCCGAAGACGAGCAGCTTTGGGTCAATCTGACCGCCATGGGAGCGGTGTCGGGAAAGCTCGTCTATTTCGCGGAGGTGCAGCCTCGGATGGGCGATGGGGCGTCGCGGCTCGACCAATTGCTGCTGCGGGGCGCGGTGGGGTGGAAGCTTTCGCCTCGCCTGACCGTCTATCAGGGCTATGCGCACGCGTTGCAGACCGTGGAGGGCGGACGGGACGTGAATGAGGAGCGCAGTTTCCAGCAGGTCAGTTGGGTCATGGGCAAGCCCTGGGACGGCGAACTGTCGTCGCGGACGCGGCTGGAGCAGCGTTGGCGGTCGAACGGCGGCGACATGGGCTGGCGGCTGCGCGAGATGCTGCGCTATGAAAAGCCGTTGAAGGCGGGCAGCAATGCGGTGAATGCGCTGATCTATGGCGAGGGATTCGTGGCGCTCAACAGCACCGATTGGGGCGCGAAGGGCGGGTTCGACCAGTTGCGCAGCTTCGTCGGGGCGGAATTGGGGCTCGGCGGCGCTTCCACGGCGGAGATCGGCTATCTCAACCAATATATCGACCAGCGCGGCGGCAATGCGCGGGTCAATCATGTGGCTTCGATCACCTTATTCTTCCGGCACTGAGGCTGGCCTTTAGGCGCGGAAAGGGTTATCGGCGCGGCCAATCATCTTGACGTGAAGGCAGGTACATGGGTTTTCGTTGCGGTATCGTCGGGCTTCCCAATGTGGGCAAGTCCACCCTGTTCAATGCGCTGACCGAGACGCAGGCGGCGCAGGCGGCGAACTATCCCTTCTGCACCATCGAGCCGAATGAGGGCCGCGTCGCCGTGCCCGACGACCGGTTGCAGACCATCGCCAAGATCGGCGGCAGCGCCAAGATCATCGAGACGCAGCTCAGCTTCGTGGACATTGCGGGGCTGGTACGCGGGGCGTCCAAGGGCGAAGGGTTGGGCAACCAGTTTCTGGCCAATATCCGCGAGACGGACGCCATCGTCCATGTGCTGCGCTGTTTCGAGGATGGCGACATCACTCATGTCGAGGGCAAGGTCGATCCCATCGCCGATGCGGAGACGGTCGAAACGGAATTGATGCTGGCCGATCTGGAGAGCCTGGAGAAGCGCGTTCCCAATCTGGCCAAGAAGGCGGCGCAGGGGGACAAGGAGGCCAAGGCCGCCGCTTCGGTGCTGGGGCAGGCGCTGGAACTGCTGCGCGACGGGAAGCCTGCGCGGCTGACCGTGCCGAAGGATGTCGAGGAAGAGCGGCTTTTCGGGCAGGCGCAGTTGCTGACGGCCAAGCCGGTGCTGTACGTGTGCAATGTCGAGGAAGAGAGCGCGGCGACCGGCAACGCCCATTCGGCGCGGGTGTTCGAGAAGGCTGCGGCCGAGAATGCCAAGGCGGTGATCGTTTCCGCCGCGATCGAGGCGGAACTCATTACCATGCCGATGGAGGAGCGCACGGAATATCTGGAGGCGCTGGGGCTGACCGAGGCGGGTTTGGCTCGCATCATCCGGGCGGGCTATGAATTGCTGGGGCTGATCACCTTCTTCACCGTGGGGCCGAAGGAAGCCCGTGCCTGGACCGTGACCAAAGGGTCGAAGGCTCCTCAGGCTGCGGGCGCGATCCATACGGATTTCGAGAAGGGCTTCATCCGGGCCGAGACCATGGCCTATGCCGACTATGTCCAGTTTAATGGCGAGGCTGGGGCCAAGGAAGCGGGCAAGTGGCGGTCCGAAGGCAAGGATTATGTGACGCAGGACGGCGATATCATGCTGTTCCGTTTCAACGTCTAAGTCCGGATGCTGCGGCCGGGACAGATGCCTGCGCGGCGCAAGGCGGCCTTTCCGCCCAGCGTCGATGAAGGGACGAGGCTGCTGATCCTGGGCAGCCTGCCGGGCGATGTTTCGATCAAGCAGGGCGAATATTATGCGCATCGCGGCAATGCCTTCTGGGCGTTGATGGGCGATGTGCTGGGGGAGGATTTGCGCGGTCAGCCCTATGCGATGCGGTTGAAGCGGCTGAAGGCGCGGCACGTGGGGCTGTGGGACGTGATCGAGAGCGCGGATCGGGAAGGCAGTCTGGACTCTGCGATCCGGGGCGCGGAGTTGCGCGATCTGGGGGCTTTCGTGGAGCGGCTGCCGGCATTGGAGGCGGTGGCGTTCAACGGCAGGACGGCGGCGCTGCATGGGCGGCGACAGATCGGGGAACGGGCGGGGTTGGCGCTGATCGACCTGCCCTCCTCCAGCGGGGCCTTCGCCAGCATGTCGCGGGAGGCCAAGCGGGCGGCGTGGATGGCCATCGCGCCTTATATTGGCGCATAGCGTCACTTTACCGTCACCGTCCGGCTGGTAAGGCATAGGCCATGCATTTTCCTCGCCTACCCCTTGCCTGTCTGTTCCTGTTTGCCGCGCTCGGCGCTTGCGCGCCGGGGCAGCGACCGGTTTCCGTCGTCGCCCCGGCGGAACAGCGGCAGGCCGTCACCATATTGGTGTCCATCGACGGCTTTCGACCGGATTATCTGGAGCGCGGGGTGACGCCGCATTTGTCTGCGCTGGCTGCGGGCGGGGTCGAGGCGGCGATGCGGCCGTCCTTTCCGACCAAGACCTTTCCCAATCATTGGGCAATCGTGACCGGCGAGCGGCCCGACCATAGCGGCATCGTCGCCAACAAGATGGAGGATGCTTCCCGGCCCGGCGAGATATTCACCATGGCGAGCGACGATCCCTATTGGTGGAAGGAGGCCGAGCCGATCTGGGTGACCGCGGAAAAGGCGGGGGTGCGGACGGCTACGCTATTTTGGCCTGGTTCCAACGTCGCCTGGGGGGCGAGCAGGGCTTCGGCATGGCCCTATGCGCTGACCGGGGGGACGCGGCCGAGCGACTGGGCGCAGTTCAATCAGGAAATTTCCGGCGTTCAGCGGGTGAACGGCGTGCTGGACCTTTTGCGGCGGCCTGCCGGGATAAGGCCGCGGTTCTTGACGCTTTATTTCGATGCGGTCGATACGGCGGGCCACATCCACGGTCCCGATGCGACCGAAACGGCCAGCGCTGTACAAGAGGTCGACGGGCAGATCGGCATGTTGGTCAACGGGCTGAGGGCGCTGGGGCAACCGGCGAACCTCATCATCCTGTCCGACCATGGCATGGCGCGCAAATCCAGCGAGCAGGTGGTGGCGATGGACAAGGTGGCGAACCCGGCGGACTATCGCATCGTGGAGAGCGGCCCTTATGCCAGCATGGAGGCTCGGCCGGGGCATGAGGCGGCGCTGGAGGCCGCGCTGTTGAAGCCGCAAGCGCATATGCAGTGCTGGCGCAAGGGCGATATTCCGGCGCGCTTCCATTATGGGACGCATCGGCGCATCCCGCCCTATTTCTGCCTGGGGGAGACTGGCTGGACGATCCAGCCGACCGCGCCCGCCAAGCCTTTTGCGGGTGGCGATCATGGGTGGGACGACCGGGCGCCGGAAATGCAGGCGCTGTTCATCGCGAATGGGCCAGCGTTCGACGTCCGCTTTCACCCTCCAGCGGATTTCGCCAATGTCGATGTCTATCCGCTGCTGGCGCGGATGCTGGGGATTGTGGCGTTGCCGGGCGATGGCGATCCGGCGGCGCTGGCCGGGCTGGTCAAGCATTGACGTTCTCGTAAGCGGAAACTAACTCTCGCCCGCAACGGAAGGGAATGTGTATGAGCGAGATGATCTATTTCGAAGACTTGGAGCTGGGCAACATGAAGGAATTCGGCCCGCTGACCGTCAGCCGGGACGAGATCATCGCCTTCGCCACGGAATTCGATCCGCAGCCCTTCCACTTGTCCGACGAGGGGGCGGCGCAAACCCATTTCGGCAGCCTTGCCTCCAGCGGCTGGCATACGACGGCGCTGTCGATGAAGATGATGGTCGAGGGATGGAGCCGGAATACGGACGCCAAACCGGCGGGGCTTGGCGCGATCGGCGTCGATGACCTGCGCTGGTTGCAGCCGGTGCGGCCGGGGGACACGCTGCGCGGCACGTCCGAAGTGATCGCGAAGAAAGAGTCCCGCAGCCGTCCGGAAATGGGCGTCATCACGTCGCAGGTCACGCTGTACAACCAGCGGGACGAGCCGGTGATGATGATGAAGCCGATCGTGATGTTCCGGAAGCGGCCTGTATAACTGGCTCAGCGCGGCTGAGGCTGGTTGGCGCGGGCGTCGGCTGCCATGATGCGGATGGTCGGTTTCGCCGCGCTGGCGATCTGGATGGTGTGAAGGCCCGGCGGCAGGTCGAACCAGACGATCTTGGGGATGCCGGAGCAGTCCGGGCCGTGGCCGTGATCCACCGATATAAGGGCGGTCGTGCCGGTGGCGGCGTCGATCCAGGCGGCGTCGGACAGGGCTATGCCGATGCGGGCCTGATCCTTGACGGACAGGGTGAAGAGGCCCGCATAGCTTTTGGGCATGGTCTTGCCCGGCGGGACGGCGAACTGGATTTGCGGGGCCGGGCGCAGCGTTGCGGTCAGTGGTTTGCCGAGGATCAGGCGGGGGGCGGTGGAAGCGCTGGCTCCGGCAGTGGTTGCGCCGCTTTGGGGCCAGCTTGTCCAGGGTTCGGCTAGCGGCGGGGGAACTGGGCAGGGGGCTGGGGCGGCCTGGGGGGTCCCCGGGGGGAGCGCGCGGAGGAGGAGGGGGCGGGGTCTTTTTTTCTGGGTCCTCTCGGAGGGGGCGGGGTGGGTTATTTTCTCATCGTTG
>NZ_JFHR01000023.1 GCF_000722875.1 Sphingobium chlorophenolicum
CGGCACAAAGTCGAGAATATGTTCGGCAGGATCAAGGACTGGCGGCGCATCCACACGCGCTACGATCGTTGCGCCCATACCTTCATGTCCGCCATCTGCATCGCCGCGACCGTCATATTCTGGATCAATCAATGAGTCCTGACCCTAGGGGATTCCTAAAAGCATCGCTGAGTGATTCCTGGCGTGTCGGCTTAGGAGACTGGTGCGTGGTGAAGCGGTACGGATTGCGGGACGATCAATGGGAGCGGATCAGGGATCTTCTGCCAGGAAGTCTTGGCTATGTGGGGACGACAGCCAAGGACAACCGGCTGTTCGTCGAGGCGGTGCCGTACCGGCATCGAGCGGGTATCCCCTACCGTGATTTGCCCGAGCGTTTGGGGATTTCCGGGTGATCCATCTCCGGCATATGCGCCGGAGCTGCAGCGGGCACGGCAACGGGTATTCGAGCCTCTTGCAGCCGACAGCTACAATGAATATGCGATGCTCGATGCCACGTTGATCTGCGCGCATCAGTCGAGCGCCGGCGCAAAGGCGGATTGAGCACCAAGCTCCATGCCCTGTGCTGGGCAATCCTGTCGCTTTCCACCTGATGTCCGGCTACTGGCACGACCTGCACGGTGCCGACGTCTTGTTGCCCAAGGTCGTCGGCGGCTTCGGGGCAGCGCGGCGATAGTCGGCAGTAAGCGGCTAGCGGCGGCTCTATCGTAGTGCAAACGGCGAGACATATTCGTTAAGTTTGTCCTGCGCGGGGCGCCATTGCCTAACAAGGCCTAGATTTTTCTGAGAAAAATTCACGATTTAGGTGCTTTCGGTCGCCTCCGGGATACTTCCGGAGGTGCAAAGCGGTCGGTCTCATGGGCCTGGTCGTGAAATATCCCGTCAGGCGTCCCACCGGGAAGCTCACTTTCCGCCGTAGCTATCTTTCGACGTGCAAGGCGTGCTGGGCCGCGCGCTGAAATCACCGATAGATAGCGATCTTAAAGGACAGAAGTTTTGCGTTTCCCGCATGTGGATTTCGATCCGCCTCGCGTTCCCGTAAGACAAGGGGATGGCATTGCCCCACGATATCGCGGAGGAACGTGAGAATGACTGTGGGTGAGAAGCGGGTTCGATACGGGACATGCGTGCGTCTTTTCCTGGCCTGTTCGACCATTGCGCTTGGCGCGATGGGCGTCGTGGAGGCGCGGGACAGCCGGACCGAGCCGTCCGCCAAGGTCCAGGCCGCGCCCGCCGAAGCACAGGTTCCTCCCTCCCAGCCATGGGCGCATCTGGCGAGCGACGTGCCGGTCGACCCCAGCGTGCGCTTCGGCATGCTGCCCAACGGCATGGGGTATGCGCTGCTGCACAATGCGACCCCGCCGGGTGAGGCATCGCTGATGCTGCGCATCGATGCGGGTTCCCTTATGGAAAAGGACGACCAGCTCGGCCTCGCCCATTTCATGGAGCATATGGCGTTCAACGGAACGACGCATATTCCCAAAACCGAACTGATTGCCATCCTCCAGCGGCTTGGGCTGGCCTTCGGCGCCGATCTCAATGCGGCGACCAGCTTCGACCAGACCTTCTATCAATTGCAGATGCCGCGCAGCGACGCGAAGACGCTGGATACCGGCCTGTTCGTGCTGCGCGAGCAGGTGTCCGAAGCGACGATGGACCCCGGCGCCATCGATGAGGAGCGCGGCGTGATCGCCGGGGAGGAGCGGCTGCGCAATTCTCCGGGGCTGCGGGCCGCGGAGAAGCAGATGGCCGTCCTGGCCAAGGGGCAGAAGGTTGCGACCCGATTCCCGATCGGCGACCTGAAGATCATCAACACGGCCAAGCGCGACCGGTTCGTCGACTTCTACAACAGCTATTATCGCCCCTCGCGCGCCACCCTTGTCGCCGTGGGCGACTTCGATGTGGACGCTATGGAGGCCAAGGTCCGCAAGACATTCGCAGACTGGCAACCCAAGGGGCCGGACGGCGCCGACCCCGACCTGGGCCAGGTCGCCGCCAGGGGCAAGGAAACGCATATCTTCGTCGAGCCGGGCATGGACTCCAGCGTCTCCCTGGCCTGGACGCGGGCGCCTGACAATGCGCCCGACCGGGTGGCGAAGCGCCGCGACGATACGCTCGAAACTCTTGCCCTGGCCGTATTGAAACGGCGGCTCGGCGAAATGTCGCGGACCGACGATGCTCCGTTCCTGGCGGCCACCGCCGATGGTGGAGCTCTCATGCGCAGCGTGCAGATTTCCACGATCGGCGCGCAGTTCGTGCAGGGCAAGTGGCAGCAGGCGCTGAAGGCGATCGAGCAGGAGCAGCGCCGGTTTGTGACCTATGGCGTTACCGACGCGGAGCTTCAGCGAGAAATCAACAGCACTCGCACGACGCTTGAAAATGCGGTGAAGTCCGCCTCGACCCGTTTCACGCGCGGACTTTCCGGCAATTTGCTCAACACGGTGAACAGCCGGGTCGTCTTTTCGTCGCCAGCCACCAATCTGGCCCTTTTCCAGGAGACGACGAAGGATCTGAAGGCGGCCGACGTCAACGCCGCCATCAAGCGGATATTCGTGGGCGGCGGGCCGATCCTGACGATGACGTCGCCCGTGCCGATCGAAGGCGGGGAGCAGGCGGTCGCCGCCGCGCTCGACGCTTCGCAGAAAATGGCCGTCCTGGCCCCTGCGGCGCCAGTCAAGAAGCCCTGGGAATATACCAGTTTCGGCACGCCGGGCCAGGTTGTCGAAACGAAGCAACTGGCGGAACTGGGCGCTACCATCGTGACGTTCGCCAACGGCACGACCCTGACGTTCAAACGGACGGACTTCAGCAAGGATACGATTTCCATCTATCTTCTCACCGGCGCGGGCGAGCAGAATTTCTCGCCCGACAAGTTCGATCCCCGCGGGCTTTTGATCCGTTCCCTTAATGACGGAGGTCTGGGCAAGCTGACGGTGGACGAGATGAGCCGGGCTCTCAACGGTCACTCCGTCCGCACTTCGCTGGCGACGATGGGGGACCGCTTCCTGCTTGTTGGCTACACGCGCGGCAGGGATTTCCAACTGCAGATGCAAATGATGGGGGCCTATCTGACCGATCCGGCGTTCCGCCCCACAAGTTTCGAGCAGGCGAAGGCCAGCTACCCGGCAGCCTATGAAGCCAATCTGGCCACGCCGGCAACCGCCTTCCGGCTCTATGCGGCCGAGTTGCTGGCGGGCGGCGACAAGCGCGTCGCCGCTCTGCGGCCGGAGGAGATCGCCAATATCTCCGTCGAACCCTATCGGACCCAGCTCAAGGCGTTGCTGGACCAGGGGCCGATGCATCTGACCATCGTCGGCGACACGACTTTGGAGGAAGCGATCAAGGTCACCGCCAACACTTTGGGCGCACTACCCGCCCGGCAGCCGGTCAGCGGCCTGGCGCCCGGCGCCGACCGTCGCGCATTTCCGGCGCCGACGGCGGAGCCGCTCCGCTTCACGCATAAGGGCCTGGCGGAACAGAGCCTGGCTTATATCGCGTGGCCGGCGACCGACGCGACACGGGATCTAACCGAAGCGCGCCGGATCGAGCTTCTGGGGGCGGTCCTGAAGTTGCGCGTCCTTGAGGAGATAAGGGAGAAGGAAGGGTTGGCCTATGCCCCCAATGTTTCGACCGAGTTCTCCGACACCTACAAGGGTTATGGCAGCCTCGCGGCGCAGGCGGAGACGGACCCGGCGAAGTTGCCGTTGTTCTTCAAGGCAATTGACGCGATCGCCCAGGATCTGCGCGACAAGCCGGTCAGCGCCGACGAGTTGAAGCGCGCGCGGGAACCGCTGGTCGAACATGAGAAATTGGCCCAAAAGTCCAATTCCTGGTGGTTGAACAAGCTGGTTTACGCCGTGGACCGGCCCTGGTATCTGCCGCAAAGCATGACCTATGCGGCCGATCTGGAGGCGGTGCAGCCTGCCGACATCCAGGCGCTGGCGCGGAAATATCTGCGTCCGGAACTGGCCTGGAAGGCGCAGGTGATGCCTGAGGCCCAGGTCGCTGGCGCGGGGCCGAAGCCGACAGGTTACTAGTCATCGGGGCGCGTTGCCGCCAATGGGCGGCGGGCGCCAGCAAGGAGAAACACGGTCACCCAACCTCGTTCGCCACAGCAGGGATCGGAAGAACAGGCTTCGTTCGAAGCGCTGAACCAATCTTTTCGTCCGTCCCTGCTGCGCTATTTCAGGCGGCGCGTGGGCGCGCGCGCCGAAGTGGAGGATCTGGTCCAGCAGGTGTTCGAGCGCCTGCTGAAACGGGGCGGCGTGACCGAGATGAAATATGTCGGCGGCTATGTGTTCCAGACCGCCAGCAGCGTTCTGACCGACCATCTGCGCCGGCAGCGAAGCCATCATGCCGACGCCCATGACGAATTCGATCCGCAGACGCATTCGGATGTGGATTTTTCGCCCGAACACGTTCTAATTGAACGGGAACGTCTGGCCAGGGCCACGGCGATCCTGATCGAGCTTCCGGAACGGACACGCGTGATTTTTGTGTTGAGACGTCTGGAAGGCATGAAATATCTCGACATAGCAGCGAGACTGGGAATTTCCGTGAGCGCCGTCGAAAAACATATGGAGCGCGCCGTAGCGCGCCTGACGGAGGGGTTGGAACAAGAATGATGCGTCCCCGCGCCATTCCCCGGACACGCGGCATGTCTCCATCGGAAGGGGCAGCCCATTGGCTGGTCATCCACGATTCCCGCCCGCTGAATCCCGGCGAGGAAGCCGAATTCGCCGCCTGGATCGCTGATTCCGGCAATGCGGAGGCTTGGCGGTCCGCCAATAATGCGATGGCGGTATTCGATTTCGATTCCGGCCACGACGCCAACCTGCGCGCCTTGCGCCAGGCGGCGTTGGAGGCGCAGCCGGTTCCCAAAGTGCGTCCGGCGTTCGTCCTCGGCGCCCTTGCGGCCAGCGTCCTCGCCCTGATCGCGGTGGGCACGGCAATGCATCAGGTCGCGACTGAGGGCGGACGCAAGGGTGCGGAAACCAGAATCGCGGCGTCTGCGCCCGATTCCGGCGCGCAATCCACGCCGGGCAGTCTGGAATATAGCACCAGGGCAGGCGAGCGGCGCACGATCCGGCTTGCGGACGGAACGTCCGTCACCCTCAACACGCGCAGCCGTCTGATCGTCGCCTTTACCGAAAAGCGGCGCGTTGTTCGGCTGGCGAGCGGCCAAGCGCTGTTCGAGGTGGCCCATGACCGGAACCGTCCCTTCGCGGTCATCGCCGCCGACCGGCAGATTACGGCCCTGGGAACCGTTTTCGAGGTGCGCGTCGATCCCGGCCGGGTCAATGTCGTCCTGTTCCAGGGACGGGTCGTGGTCGACCGCGTGCCCGATGCCGCCGCCGGATCGGCAGCCGTGCCGTTGGCGCCCACCATCCTCCAGCCTGGTCAGGGATTCAGCGCCGAATTGGGGACGCCGCAAAAGGTCGGCGCGGTCGATGTCGAGCGCCAGCTTCTCTGGCGGGACGGCTTCGTTGAATTTGACGACGAACCGCTGGGGCGGGCTGTGGCCGAGATCAACCGCTATTCGAGCCATCCGATCACGCTGAACGACGACGGCGTCGCTGCGCTGCATGTCAGCGGCGTGTATCGCACGGGCGCGCCCGGCCAGTTCATCGACGCGATCCAGGGAATATTGCCGGTCGAAGCGCATCCGACCACTGACGGGAATGTCGAATTGTCGCTTGGAAAACATCCTTGATGACATTTCCGTTTCTATTTTGTGATATTCAAATGTGGTTTTCCGAAAAGCTGACGTTCACGCCTTAGAGGAAGAGCGCAACGCCTCCTCGACAACAGGAGGGCCAGCACGTGGGGGAATTCCGAGGACTTCGAAAGCATATCCGCCGTCACTTTTCGGTCGGCGCGGCGGCCGTCGCATTGGCGATGGTTCCGGCGGGCGCGGCGAGCGCCCAGACCGCAGCGGCTGAGCAGGCGCGGGTCAATCTGAACATTCCGGGCGGTGAACTGGGCAAGGCGCTGAGCCAGCTTGGCCGTCAGGCAGGGGTGCAGATCGCCTTCCTTCCCGACCGTGTTCGCGGCCAGCGCGTCAAGGCCCTGAAGGGCAATTTCACCGTCGAGCAGGCGCTGGAGCAACTTCTTTCCGGGACGGCCCTGCGTTTTCAGAAGACGTCGGGCGGTTCCTATGTGGTGGGCGGCCCCTCCTTTCAGACCATGGAAAAGGCCAGGGATATCGCCCAAGACTTGAGCGCGGCGCAGGGCATAGGCGCGGGCGGCAAGATCGATATACCTGAAATCCTCGTCCGGGGGCGACGATGGACCCTTAATCTGGATATTCCACGAACACAGGACGATGCGCAGCCCTATGTGGTCTTCACGCGTGAAGACATCGTCCGGTCCGGCTCCGGAAGCCTTGAAGACTTCTTCCGAAACTATCTGGGCGCGAACAACAGCGGCGCCCTGTCCACCCAGGCAGGTCTCAGCAAGGGGCAGAGCCTTATCAACCTTCGCGGCCTCGGCCCGGACAGCACGCTGATCCTGGTCGATGGACGTCGCTATGCGCAAGCCAATACCGGCAACGGCGTGTTCACCCAGGCTTCTATCAACGGCATTCCCATGGACGCCATCGAGCGCGTCGAAGTGCTGGCTTCCTCGGCTTCGGGCATTTACGGCTCCAATGCGGTCGGCGGTGTCATCAACATCATCATGCGCCGTGATTACAGAGGCTTCGAAGCAAGCGCCTATTATGGAAACACCAGCCGCCTCGACGCTGATGACCGACGTTTGAGCTTCAACGGCAGCCTTCCGCTGGAAAAGGGCAAGACCACCCTGTCCTTTGCGCTCAACTGGCAAAAGACCGGCGCCCTCTATGAAGGCGAGCGGGATTTCGTCTCTCACGGACGAGCGCGCCTTCTTGCGAACGCGCCTGGCCATCTGAACACCATCACGCAGCCGGTGCAAGGCGCGACGCCGAACATCGTCAGCGCCGATGGCAGCAATCTTATTCTGAAACCCCTTTATGGCGGCACGTCGTTAGGGTCGAGGATCACCTATATCCCGGCCGGATTCCGGGGAATCGGGCTGGATGGCGTCGCTCCCCTGATCGCCAATGCAGGAAAGCAAAATCTGGAGGTTTCCCAGACGCCGACGGGCGGCGGCGCCGGAAATGGAGGGCTGGCGCCGTTGATTACGCCGACGCAAACCTACAATGCGTCGGCTACCGTAAAGCGGGAGTTTGCGTCATGGTTGAGCCTATATGCTCAGGGCGGCTATTCGCGATATGAACAGGCACGACTTACCAATCCGGCCGCAGGATCGTACACCCTGCCCGCAAGCGCCGCGAACAATCCTTTCACGCGGCCGATCATCGTCTCCGCACCGATCACGGAAGGCAATCTGGAATCTATCAGCTCCACCACCACCTGGCGGGCGCTCGCAGGCGGCATCATCAAACTGCCCTATGGATGGCAGGCGGCAATCGACCTGAATTGGAACTGGACCAGCTACAAGTTCGACGATAGCCCGCCCGGGTTCGACATGGCAACCGATGCGGCTGTGCGCAACGGCACGATCAATCTGGTTCGCGACATTTCGCTCAATCCGCCGACGTTCACCTATTTGAACAGGCCGTCCCAGGGGCTTTTGACGCCATCCGACTCCTTTTCGCGATCCTATACGCTGAAGGTTGCCGGGCCGACGCCTTTTCTGCGCCTATGGGGTGGCAGGCCGATTGTCACACTCCTGCTGGAGCAGGACAAGCAAGTCCAATATGACTATGTAACCTATAACAATACGGTGCAGGCATCGTCGGTCAACTTCACGCCGCGGCGATCCCAGCGCACCGACAGCGTTTACGGTGAAATCCGGCTGCCGATCGTGGGACCGGACAATCACGTCCCCCTGTTCCATCAATTGGAACTTCAGGTGGCCGGCCGCTACGATCGGTATATCGGCGTCGGCGCCAATTCTTCGCTGAACTGTTTTCCGGGCGTAAGCCCTGGCCAGATCGTCGGACCATTGCCGGACAGCGCCTACTCCACTGCCTGCCCGCAGGCGGGGGCCCAGCCTGCATTTGCCCGCACCGACAACAGTTCGACCAATCCCACGGTCGCGCTGAGTTGGGCACCCGTCAAGGACATCACATTTCGCGGTTCCTATTCGACGGGATATCAGCCCCCTTATCTGAACTCGCTCATCACGGTCGACGCCGGCGCACCCGGCACGCTCCTTGCTGGCGTAACCGCCGTCAATGTCAGGGATCCGCTTCGCGGGAATGAAGCGATCGGCAGCAATTTTCTGGGGCTATTGCAGGTCATACCGGCAAAGATCGGCGGCAATCCCAATGTCGAGCCGCAGACATCGGAAAGCTGGTCGTTCGGCGGGATATTGACGCCGCGCTGGTTGCCCGGCTTTCGATTCTCTGTCGACTGGACCCGCATCACGCAGAAAAACCTCTACTATCAACCGGCGATCCTGCTCAGCGGCGGGGCGATTCCGGGCGGTCAGCAGGCGTTCAATGATTTCCTCGCGGCTTATCCTGAACGCTTCCCGCGGTCGACCAACCCTGCCACCTTCGGTACGTTCGGAGTTGGGCCGATTCTCTCCGCGGACGTAACGACGGCCAACCTGTTGCGATCCGAATCGGAATCGATCGACTTTGCCGGAAGCTACGACACGAAGCTCGGCAATGGCTTTCTCAGCCTGAAGGCCGGTGCGACTTGGTTGAAAAGCCTTATCATACAAACCACGCCGCTTGCCGAACCCGTCAACTCGGCTGGCGCGCTCGACAATCTGTTCATGAATTTCGTGGGCGGGGCGGGCGGCGTTTCCTGGAAGGGGAACGGTTCGGCCGTCTATTCCACCGATCGCTGGTCCCTGGGCCTGCGCGGCCGTTATGTCGGCCCTTACTATCTCAACGCCCAGCATACGGTTCAGCCGCTTCAGGGGTCGGCCAAAATCCCGTCCCAGGCCTATTTCGATGTCTTTGGAACATATAAGATCTTCACCAAGACCGAACTGCGCGCTGGCGTGAACAATGTGTTCGACAAGTCGCCGCCGATCAACGCGACCGTCAGCCTCTTCTATAGCCAGTTCGGCGATCCGCGCCGGGCCAACTTCTATCTCAGCGTCAACCAGCGCTTCTGAGATGACGGTGCGGGGAGCCTGAAGAGGGCTCCCCAGGGCGTCCCTCGCTTTGGCGGCGGGGGACGTCTGCCGGTTGCGGGCCAGCGGACCCCATGTGCCCATCCATGATGGGACGGCGAACAACCGGCTTCTTCCAAAAAGGGACTAAATCAATGACGACCCAATTCCGCCTGCCTGCGGCGCTCGCAATGTTGTGCGCCGTAGCGGCGCCGATCTCCGCCCTTGCCAAGGCCCCGGCGGCCAGGTCCGCTATCGCCGCCGATCCGCTGGCGAAGCTGACGCTCGACATTCCCTATACGCGCATGGTGCTGAAGAACGGGCTGACGCTGATCGTGCATGAGGATCATTCCGCGCCGCTGGTCGCCACGAACATATGGTATCATGTCGGCTCGAAGGATGAGCCGAGGGGACGGACGGGCTTTGCCCATCTGTTCGAGCATCTGCTGTTCAACGGTTCGGAGAATTTCAACGACGATTTCTTCAAGGCGACGCAGAAGATCGGCGCGACCCGCCAGAATGGGACGACGAGCTGGGACCGGACGAATTATTTCGAGGTCGTCCCCAAAAATGCCCTGGACGCGATCCTGTGGCTGGAAAGCGACCGGATGGGGCATTTGCTGGGCGCGATCGACCAGACGCGGCTGGACGAGCAGCGCGCCGTCGTCAAGAATGAGAAGCGCCAGGGCGAAAACCGGCCCTATGCCAAGGCGCAGGAGATATTGATCCGTGCGTTGACGCCGCAGGGCCATCCCTATGACCATAATGTCATCGGGTCGATGGAGGATCTGAATGCCGCCAGCCTTGAGGATGTCCGCGCCTGGTTCAAAGGCTATTACGGGCCGTCCAACGCGGTGCTGACGCTATCGGGCGACATCACGCCCGGCGAGGCGCTGGCCAAGGTGGAGCGGTATTTCGGCGACATCGATCCGGGCCAGCCGGTCGCGCATCCCAAGGTCTGGCCGATCGACCGCACCGGCACTGTGCGCCAGACGGTGACCGATCGCGTCAGCCAGGCGCGGCTGATCCGGGCCTGGAACGTGTCGGACTATGGCGCGCCAGACACCAGCTATCTGGAGATATTGGCCGAGGTGCTGGCGGGCGACCGCAACAGCCGCCTGACGAAGCGGCTGGTGATCGACGAGCGGCGGGCGACCGAAGTGTCGGTCGGGGTCGACGATCGCGAGATCGGGGGACAGTTCATCATCGACGTCATGATCCGCCCCGGCGAGGATGCGGCGCGGGTCGAGGCGGTGGTGGACGAGGAGTTGAAGCGCCTGATCGCGCAGGGACCGACCGCCGCCGAACTGCAACGCGTGCGCACGCGGCACGTCGCCAGTCAGGTGCGCGCCTTCGAGAGCATCTCCGCCAAGGCCGACCTTCTGTCCCAGAGCCAGACCTATCTGGGCGATCCCGGCGGCTGGAAGAACCGGTCCCGGCGCTTCCGCGAAGCGACCCCGGCGGAGGTGCAGGGCGCGGCGAAGAAATGGCTGAGCGACGGCGACCTCGTGCTGACATTCCTGCCATCCGGCGCGCTCGGCGCTTCGGCCCCTATCGAGCGCAAGGCCATGCCGCAGCCGGGCGCGATGGCTCCGGCGGTCTTTCCGGCGGTTGAGCGCGCGACGCTGGCCAACGGGCTTAAGCTTGTGGTGGCGCGGCGGGCCGAGGCTCCGATCGTCAGAATGTCCATGCTGCTGAATACCGGCATCGCGCCGGACTTCGCCCGGATCGCGCCCGGCACCGGCAGTCTGGCGCTCGACCTGCTGGGCGAAGGCACGACGACGAGGACCGGCGCGGAACTGACGGAAGCCTTCAATGCCCTGGGCGCGACCTTCTCGGCCTCAGGCGGCGGCGAGACGAGCCAGCTTTCGCTTTCCGCGATCAAGCCGACATTGCCGCAGGCGCTGGCGCTTTACGCGGACATAATGATGCATCCCGCCTTCGCGCAAAGCGACATCGATCGCCTGAAGGCCCAGACCGTCGCGGATATCGTTTCCGGGCGGGACAATCCGACCCGCATCGCATCCCGGCTTCTGCCGCGCCTCGCCTTCGGGGCGGACAGTCCCTATGGTCGGATGGTCACGGAGGAGTCGATCCAGTCGGTCGCCCGCGCCGATCTGGCGGCGTTCCACGATCGCTGGTTCCATCCCGATAATGCGACGCTGATCGTGGTCGGCGATACCAGCCTTGCCGAAATCCGTCCCCTGATAGAGGCCGCGTTCGCCGGTTGGACGGGCGCCGGTCGGGGCGGTGGCCACGCGCCGGAGCTTCTGACGCCGGTCGCTCCTCCGCTCACCAAGCCGGTCGTCTATCTGGTGGACAAGCCCGGCACGCCGCAGAGCGTGATCCAGGCTGTGACGGTAGCGCCGCCGCGCAAGGATGGCGACGAAATCCCGCGCGAGATTTTCAACATGGCCTTCGGCGGAGATTTCGTGTCCCGGCTCAACATGAAGCTGCGCGAGGAAAAGGGCTGGTCCTATGGTGCGCGCAGCCGATATTCCTCGGCACGCGGATCGCGGCTGTTCTCGGCGGGTGGATCGGTTCAGACGGACAAGACCGCGGAAGCGATGGTCGAGACGGCAAAGCTGCTGACCGGGCTTGCGGAAAGCCAGCCGATCACCGCGACGGAACTCGCCAATGTGCAGGGTTCGATGACGCTCAGCCTGGCCAGCGAATGGTCGAGCGGCGGCCGGATCGTGGCCTATCTGGTCGATCAGAGTGTCAATGCCCTGCCCGATAATTATTATGCGCATTATGACGCCCGCGTGAAGGCGCAGACCCTGGTCGCGGTGAACGAGGTGGCGCGATCGGTCGGCACGGCGGTTCCGATCTGGGTCGTGGTGGGCGACCGCTCCCAGATCGAGGCCAAGGTGCGCGCCACGGGATTGGGCGAGGTGCGCGTGATCGATGCCGACGGGAAGGCCGTCCTTCCCTGAACAGGGGGGGCCAGGGTTCGGTGCGCTCCATCGCCCTGGCCGTTCATGCAGGCGATAGAACCGGGAAATTTGATGCTGCCGCGCGGGCCGAGCCTCTATTCGAACTCGATCGTCTCCGCCGGGCGCAACGCCGGGAAGCGATCCGGCGCTATGCCGCGGGCCGCCAGTCCGGCAGCCAGGCGGGCTGCGGGCTCTTCCCAGGGTTCGTCGGTCAGCTTGAAGGTGCCCCAATGGATGCCGAGGGCGTTCCGCGCATCGAGGTCCAGCATGATCTGGATCGCCTCCTCCGGATCGCTATGCTGCGCGGACATGAACCATCGCGGATCATAGGCGCCGATGGGCAGAATGGCGAGATCGGGCGAACCGAAGCGCGCCCGCAGATCGCGGAAGATCGCGCCGGTGCCATAGCCGGTGTCGCCTGCGAAATAGATGAGCCTGCCTTTGGCGCGCAGCATGAAGCCGCCCCACAACGCCATCCGCCTGTCCCCCGGACCGCGGGAAGACCAATGGAGGGCGGGCACGATATGCGCTTCCACGCCGGGCGCTATCGTGAAGCGGTCGAACCAGTCGCCCGCCTCGACCCGCGCTTTGGGGATGTGCCGATGGACGATGCTGTCATTGCCCAGCGGCGTGATGATGGGCGGATTGCGCCGCGCCTGCAACGCCCGCAGGGTGGGGATGTCGAGATGGTCGTAATGATTGTGGGACAGCAGGATCGCGTCGATCGGCGGCAGGTCGTCCATGGCGATGCCCGGCGCGGTCACGCGGCGCGGCCCTGCGAAGGAAAGCGGGCTGGCGCGGTCGGACCAGACGGGATCGGTCAGGATGTTCACGCCGCCTGTCTGGATCAGAAGCGTGGCGTGGCCGACCATGGTGACGCGCAATCCCTCTACGCGGGTATCGGGGATGATAGGGGAGACCGGGACCGATTGGGGCCATTGCGTCCTGGGCGCTTCCCGATGCCAGCGGAGCAGATCGCGCAAGGACCGGTCCGTTTCCGGCTCCCCGCGTGGGTTCAGGAAGCGAAGCCCGTCGAAGTGGCCGCTGACGGGGCCGTCATAATAGCGGTTCCGGCGCGGCATTCAGCGATGATTTCCGGTTGCCGCGCTGGCGATGATGGTCTTCGTCATCGCGGCTATTTAGTGCGGGATGACGGAAGTTGAAGTCCTTGCAGGCCATTGGCGATGCCGGCAAGTCCATAAATGACATGGTCAATTGAGCCGCGCTTTCAGCAGGGGGCGGAGCAGATAGTTGAGCACGCTGCGCTTGCCGCTCAATATGTCCACCTCCGCCACCATGCCGGGGATGATCGGCAGCGTCTCATTTCCTTTTTTGAGTTGGCGGCCGTCGGTGCGGATCAGGACCTGATAATAGGATTCCTTGCCGTGGGGGGTCTGTTCCTCGATCGTGTCGGCGCTGATCTGTTCCAGCGTGCCCTGCAGATCGCCGTAGACGGTATAGTCATAGGCGGTGATCTTCACCTTGGCGGGCATGCCGGGGACCAGGAAGGCGACGTCGCGGGGCTTGATCCGGGCCTCCACCAGCAGCCGTTCCTCGACCGGGATCACTTCCATGATCGCCTCGCCCGGCTGGATCACGCCGCCCTTGGTGTTGATGATGATCTTGTTCACGCGGCCCCGCACCGGGGAGAGTATCTGGGTGCGGCGAAGCTGGTCGTCGCGCTGCCGCACGATGGGTTCCAGCGCGCTCAGATCGGCCTTTTTCTTCGAAAGTTCGGTATAGGATTCCTGCGCGTAGGTGCTGCGGATTTCGGCCAGCTTGCCTTTCAGCGTCGCCACTTCCTGGCTGAGTTTCAGCGCTTCCATCTCGCTCACCATGTTGCGGGCGACGAGCGGGCGCAGGATCGCAAGCTGGCTTTCGGCGATGCCGATCTGCTGGGCGATGGAGCCGGTGGTTTCGGCCAGTTTCTCCCGGCGCGAGCGGAAAAGTTCGGTTTCGGTGCGGGCCACCGATCCGCCGGGGTCGATGCCCGCCGGGAAGGTGATCGCGCCGCGGCCCAGCACCTCCGCCTCCAGCCGGGCGACTGTCGCCTTCAACCCGGCCGCTTGGTTGGAGGATTCGGCATAATTGGTTTCGAAGCGCGTGGGGTCTAGCTGCACCAGCGGCTGGCCGACATTCACCAGATCGCCTTCCTTGACCAGCAGGGCGCCCAATATGCCGCCCTCCAGGCTCTGGATCTTCTGTTCGCGGCTGAAGGGCACCACCCGCCCTTCGCCCCGCGTCACCTGATCCAGCTTCGCCCAGGCGGCCCAGCCGATGAACAGGATGAGGCAGCCGAACATCACCCACAGCGCTAGGCGGGAGCGGGGATGGACGTCGGCGGCGAAGGGATCGGCCAGTTCGCGCCGCAGCCGTTCGGGCGCCGTCAGGCTAACGCGCATCGCTTCCTCCTTCATTGGCAGGGGTAGCATTGGCCGGGGCCGCATTGGCCGGACCTGTCCGGACCTGATCGCCGGAGACGATGCCGTCGAGCGGCCCGTCCATGACCACCCGGCCATGGCGCAGCACCACGGCCCGGTCGACGAGCGCGAGCAGGCTGCGCTTGTGCGTGGTGGCGATCAGCGTGCGGCTGCCCAGCCAGCCTTGCAGATAGTCGATCACGTGATTTTCGCTGGCCTGGTCGAAAAAGGCGGTCGGTTCGTCCAGCAGCACGATCTGCGGGTCCTGGAGCAGCAGCCGGGCGAGGCCCACCGCCTGACGCTGACCGCCGGAAAGGCTGGCGCTGCCCTGGATCGGCGCGTCCAGCCCCAGCGGATTGGCCCGGACGAACGCGCCCAGCCCGACCGCGTCGAGCGCGTCGAACAGTTCGGCATCGCCCAGCGCCGCCCCGGACAGGTTCAGATTGTCGCGCAGCGTGCCGTGCAGCAGCGCCACGTCCTGCGGCAGATAGCCGATGGCGTGGCGACGGTCGGCCGGATCGATGGTGTGGAGGTTGACGTCGTCCAGCAATATGCGGCCCGAAGCCGTATCGCCCAGCCCGGACAGCAGCCTGAGCAGCGAGGATTTGCCCGCGCCGTTGCCGCCCAGCAGCGCCACCCGCTCGCCCGCGCCGATGGACAGGGCGCCGACATGCACGACCGGCGGATTGTCGCCATATTGCAGCGTCACTTCCTCCAGCCGGAAGGCGCCCGCCAGCTTTTCCTTGCGGACGAACGCCTTGCCCGCCGGTCGTTCGACCGGCGAGGCCATGAGCTGGTCCAGCCCCTCCATCGCGACGCGGACATGCTGCCAGCGGCCGAGGATCGACGCCGCCTGCGACATGGGCGCGATGCCCCGCGACGACAGGATCGAACAGGCGACCAGCGCGCCCATCGTCATGTCGCCGGTGCTGATCCGGTAGACGCCGAACAGGATGACGCCGACATAGCCAAGCTGCTGCACCAGCGTGGCGCCGTAGCTGAGCATCGCGGTCAGCGTGGCGGTGCGGCTGGCGGTGCCCGCGAGTTCGGCGGTCAGATTTTCCCACATATGCAGGGCGCGGCCTTCGCCCCGCGCCGCCTTCAGCGTTTCGAGATTTTCGATGGATTCGAGCAGGATCGAATTCTTGACCGCGCCTTCGCGCAGGTTGCGGCGGGACAGCGCCCCCAGCTTGCGCTGGCTGAGCATGCCCGGCAGCACGATCAGCAGGATCGCCGCGACCGGCACCCAGACGATGGGTCCGCCCAGCAGCGCGATCAGCGCCAGGAACACCAGCACGAAGGGCAGGTCGCTGATCACCGCCGCGCTCGACGCGGTGAAGAATTCGCGGACCGATTCGAATTCGCGTATCTGGGTGCTGAACGCGCCGAGCGAGGGCGGCTTGGCGGCGAGCCGGGTGTTCAGAACCCGTTCGAAAAGCTGGGAGGAGAGGCGGAGGTCCAGCCGCTTGCCCATCGTATCGAGCAGATGCGCCCGCAGCACGCGCAGCACCGCTTCGAACAGCAGCGCCAGGCCGACGCCGCTGGCGAGAATCCACAAGGTATCGAACGCCGCGTTCGGCACCACGCGGTCATAGACCTGCATCGCGAACAGCGCCGATCCGATGGCGAGCAGGTTCGCCATCATCGCCGCCAGCGCCACCTCCAGATAGTCGCGGCGATAGTTTTTGAGCGTGCCGAAGAACCAGTGTTTGCCCTCGGCCTGGGCGAAGGCGCCTGCGCGGCCGTCCGCCCGGTAGCGCGGCTTGGCGAAGATCGCGGTGCCTTCGTAGAAAAAGGCGAGGTCGGCCCGGTCGAACCGTTGCTGGCCGCCGCCGCTGCCCGGCAGCAGCAGGTCGGCGCCGTCCGCGTCCAGCCCGGCCAGCACCGCCCAGTCGCCGTTCCGCAACAGGATCAGCGCGGGCAGCAGATAGGGTTCGACCTGCGCCAGATCGAACGGCGCCACGCGCGCGGCGACGTCGATGCGGCGCAGGGCGCGGGGCACCATCGCCACCGGCAGCCGCCCCTGTTCCAGCGGCATGCCGTCGCCCAGTTCGGCCGCGTTGGTGGCGCGCCCCAGTTCGCGGCAGAGCAGCACCAGCCCCTCGCGCAGCGGATCGAGCCGGGGCGCGACCGTGGCGGGCGGGAGAATGGGTTCGGAAATCGCCGTCGCCATCAATAAAGTCCCTTTTCCAGCAGGTCCCCGACCAGGCCGAGCTTGGCGGCCGCCCGATATTCGTCGCGCAGCCGGTCGATGCGCGCGCTGATAAGCTGGCGCTGCGCCTCGAACCGTTCGCGGCGGGCATTGAGCAGGTCGATCAGGTCGCGGCGGCCGGCTCGGAACTGTTCCAGATAGGTCACGCCGAGGTCGGTGGAGGCGCTGACCTGCGCCTCCAGCATCTCCTGCCGTCCGCGCAGCATGGTCGCGTGATCGAGCAGGGTCCGCAATTCGCGGCGCAATTCGCGGCTGGTGGTCGCCTCGTTCCAGATCGCGGCCTGGATGCGTTGTTGCGCGCCCTTGGGCCGCAGGAAGCTGGAGATGCCCTGGAAATTGGAGCGGAGGCGTAGCGCCACCGTCGCATCGTCGACCGGCGTGCCGCCAATGTCGCGGCGGGTCATCGATCCTTCCAGATTGAGTTGGGGCAGCATCTCTGCGCGGGCCTGCCGCAATTTGGCCTCGGCCGATCGCGTACCCTCCGTCATGGCGCGATAGGCGGGGGATTCCTCGATCAGCTTTTGCAGGTCGTTACGGGCGATATAGGCCGCGACCGAGGCGGGTGACGGATCGGAAAGCCCGTCGGCTTCCTCCCCCACCAGCAGCAGATATTCGTGATGGGCATTGTCGAGCGTGCCCTGTTCGATCGCAAGCTGTTCGCGGGCGCGGGCCAGTTCCAGCCCGGCGCGGTCGGGTTCGCTGCGGTCGCTATAGCGGCCTTCGCTGCGCGCCGCAGTCATGCGCCAGATATCCTCCAGATCGGCGATATGCGTCTGGAGACCCGCCACCTGGCGCTGGGTGACGAGGATGTCCAGATAGACCTCCACGATGGAGAGGGCGACCTCCTCCCGCTTCTGCCGCAGCTTTTCGGAGAGTTGGCGGCGGACGGCGCGGCCATCGGCCACCGCGCTCTTCGTGCGGCCCCAGTCGTAGAGCATCTGGCTGGCGACGACGTCATAGGCGATGCCGTCCAGCCTGAACGATTGCGGGCCGCCCGACACGGAGACCGAGGGATAATAGCCGCTGCCCGCGATGGAGACATCGGTGCCTGCCGCGGATTCCTCGGCCTTGCCCGCGCGCAGTTCGGGGTTGATCGCCAGCCCCTTGCGCACTGCCTGCTCGACCGTGGTGGGGGCGGCGATGGCCGGGAAGGCGGCGGACAGCAGGATGGATGCCCAGCCGAGCCGGATCTTCCGGCCCCGCCGACGTTGCTTGCGCGGGGAGGACGGCCCCGCATCTTCTTTGTGCGGCATAATCTTCTTCGATGGCGGGGGATGGAAGGAAAGCTTCCATCCCCCGATGACAGGCTTCGGCCCGGATCAGGCGGCCACCAACACGGCGTCTTCGACCAGGATCGTGTTCGCCCCGAAGGTGTAGACATTATAGGCGTGGCCATCGACAAGTTGCTGACCGGTGATCTGCGCGCCCAGCATCGTCACCGTATCGGCGGAACCGCCCGCGATGGTGAGCGTGTGCGCGGCCTCCGTCGCCGCGAGTACGCCGTCGGCCGTCAGCGTCAGGCTGTTGGCGCCATTGCCCGCGCCCAGGTCGACCCGCTCGATATTCTGGATATGGGTGTTGGCGTCGATGGTGAGGTTGATGCCCGCGCCCAGCAGCAGCGTGTCGATGGCGCTGCCGTCGGTGCCCGCGCCGGTGCCGCCGTCGATGAAATGGCCGGCGACATCGTCGGCCGCATCGTAGATCAGCACGTCGCTGCCAGCGCCGCCGTGGAGCGTGTCGGCCCCTGCGCCGCCGCGCAGCAGGTCGTTGCCCGCTCCGCCGTTCAGCGTGTCGTCGCCGCCATGGCCGTAGATCTGGCTGCCCGCGGCCGAGTTGGCGTTCAGCGTGTCGCTGCCCCCCGTTCCCTCCACCACCGTGCTGTTGGCGGCGAAGTTGAGCACGCTGGCGTCGACGAGCGCGCCGGCATTGGCGCTGCCGATCAGGCCCGTGCTATCGGTCGCGGTGATCGTCGTCCCGGCGAGCACGGCGGCGAGCAGGCCGCCGCCCAGGCCGCTGAGCACCGTGTCGAAATGGATGGTGTTCAGCAGTTCGTTGACCGCGAGATTGTCCATCGTCGTGCCGGTCGCGGGGGTGATCGTCAGGGTCGACGTGTAGCCGATCAGGCCCAATATGCCGCTGGTGCTGCTCACCACTTGCAGGCCAAGTTCGGCCGCCAGCGCGGACGAATATTGCAGCGTCGCGCCGACCGCCACCAGCGCCTCGTAGCGGAACACCACCTGCGACAGGTTGTTGTCGACGTCCGTGACGATCCGGTTTCCGCCGCCGATGGTCAGGATGCCGAGCGCCTCCGCGCTGACGAGGCCGAGCAGGCCCGAACTATTGTCGACCACCAGCGGGTTATGGGCCGTGGGCGCGGTGATCTGGAAAGCCTGGCTGTCGGTGTTGCCGATATTGCCGGCCGCGTCGACTACCCGGACATCGGCGGTATAGGAACCCGTGGCGAGATTGCCCGGTCCGAAGAACCAGGACGTGCCGTCCACGGTCGCGTCTGTCCAGGTGGTGCCGCCGTCCAGGCTGATCTGCACCGCATCCCCGGCGTCGAGCGTCGCGCTCAACGTGCCGAGGATGGTGGGCGACGTGTCCTGGGTGATGAAGTCGCCTGCGGTTTCCGTGTCGTCGGCGATGCTTGTGACGTTCACGGTCTGCGTCGGCGCGGTGGTGTCGATGGATATGGTGTAGGCGCTGGACGTGCCGGTGTTTCCTGCGGCATCGGTCGCCTGGGCGGTGAAGGCGTGGGTGGTGCCGTCGGTCAGGGCGGGGGAGGTGAAGGACCACGCGCTCGTGCCGTCAGAGGTGGCGGTGCCGACTGCGATGCCGTTGTCGAGGATTGTGACCGTGCTGTTGGCTGGACCGGTGCCGTCGATCGTCGGGGTCGTGTCGTTGGTCGAACTGCCATCGGCCAGCGGGCCGGTTATCGGAGCAAAATTATCGCTCGCGCCGGTAATCGCTACGGTCGGGGGCGTGGTGTCGATGGAGATGGTGTAGGCGCTGGACGTGCCGGTGTTTCCTGCCGCGTCGGTTGCTTGAACGGTGAAGGCGTGGGTAGTGCCGTCGGTCAGCGCGGGCGAGGTGAAGGTCCACGCTCCTGCGCCATCGGCGGTTGCGGTGCCGACTGCTATGCCATTGTCGAGGATTGTGACCGTGCTGTTGGCCGGGGCGCCTGAACCGCTGATCGTTGGTGTCGTGTCGTTGGTCGAGCTGCCGCTTGCGACCGTGCCGGTGTCGATGGTGACAGCCGGAGGCGTGGTGTCGATGGCGATCGTATAGGCGCCGGACGTGCCGGTGTTTCCTGCCGCGTCGGTCGCCTCTGCGGTGAACGCATGCGTCGTGCCGTCGGTGAGGGTGGGGGAGGTGAAGGTCCACGCTCCTGCGCCATCGGCGGTTGCGGTGCCGACTGCGACGCCGTTGTCGAGGATTGTGACCGTGCCGTTGGCTGGGGCGCCCGAACCGCTGATCGCCGGTGTCGTGTCGTTGGTCGAGCTGCCGCTTGCGACTGTGCCGGTGTCGATGGTCAGGGCCGGAGCCGTGGTGTCGATGGAGATCGTATAGGCGCTGGACGTGCCGGTGTTTCCTGCCGCGTCGGTCGCCTCTGCGGTGAATGCATGCGTCGTGCCGTCGGTCAGCGCGGGGGAGGTGAAGGACCATGCGCCTGCGCCATCAGCGGTTGCGGTGCCGACTGCTATGCCGTTGTCGAGGATTGTGACCGTGCTGTTGGCCGGGGCGCCTGAGCCGTTGATCGTAGGCGTCGTGTCGTTGGTTGAGCCGCCACTTGCGACCGTTCCGGTGTCGATGGTGATTGCCGGGGACGTGGTGTCGATGGATATGGTGTATGCGCCGGACGTGCCGGTGTTTCCTGCGGCGTCGGTCGCCTGGGCGGTGAAGGCGTGGGTGGTGCCGTCGGTGAGGGTGGGGGAGGTGAAGGTCCATGCGCCTGCGCCGTCGGCGGTCGCGGTGCCGACTGCGACGCCGTTGTCGAGGATTGTGACCGTGCCGTTGGCTGGGGCGCCCGAACCGTTAATCGTTGGTGTCGTGTCGTTGGTCGAGCTGCCGCTTGCGACCGTTCCGGTGTCGATGGTCAGCGCCGGAGCCGTGGTGTCGATGGATATGGTGTATGCGCCGGACGTGCCGGTGTTTCCTGCGGCGTCGGTTGCTTGAGCGGTGAAGGCGTGGGTGGTGCCGTCGGTCAGCGCGGCGGAGGTGAAGGTCCATGCGCCTGCGCCGTCGGCGGTGGCGGTGCCGACTGCTATGCCATTGTCGAGGATTGTGACCGTGCCGTTGGCTGGGGCGCCTGAACCGCTGATCGTCGGCGTCGTGTCGTTGGTTGAGCCGCCGCTTGCGACCGTGCCGGAGTCTATCGTCAAGGCAGGGGGGAGCGCGTCGACGGTGGTGCTTGCTTGCGGGCCGGTGTTTCCGGCCGCGTCGGTTGCGGTTGCGGTGACGACCGTGCCGTCGGGGAGCGGAGAGGTGGGGGTGAATGTCCAGTCGCCCGCGCCATCGGCGGTCGTCTGGCCCAGCGCAACGCCGCCGGTGCTGATCGTCACGGTGCTGCCGGGTTCGGCCGTGCCGGAAATCTGGGCGCCGTTGCTGAGATCGAGCAGCGGCGCGGGCGGCGCCGTCAGGTCGGGAGCGACGGCGGTGACGGGGGTGCTGTGGTTGCCGCCGGGATCGGTCACGACCACGCTGACCGTCTCGCTGTCGATGAGCGGCGGGCTGAGCGGCACGGTGAAGTTGCCGTTGTCCCCGGCGGTGGCGCTGGCGTCGGGGATGCCGTCGCCGTCGGTGTCCACGCTGACGGTCGCGCCCGGTTCGGCCTGGCCGGTGACGGAGGTTCCGTCCGGCGATACCGTGACGCCGGTCGCCGGTTGGGGCGGCGTCAGGTCGGGCGCGTGGACGCTTGCGGGCGGGCTGGTGTTGCCGGCGGCGTCGCGCACGGTGACGCTGACATTCTCATCATTCACCAGCGGCGGGTTGAGCGTGACGGAAAAGCGACCGTTAGCGTCCGCGGTCGCGCTATAGTCCGGCGTGCCGTCGCCATTCACGTCGATGCGGACCGTGGCGCCCGCCTCGGCAGCGCCGGTCAATGTCGTGCCGGCGGCGTTTATCGCCAGGTTGGATGCCGCTGCGGGCGCCGTCGTGTCGGGCGTGGGTTGCGTGGGGTTCTGGCCGCCGCCATTGGGCGAGCGGTTCCCTCCGCCGCCGCCGCCCGCTGCGGCTGCGATGGCGCCGCCGCCGAGCAGCAGGCCGCCAAGGATTCCCGCAGTGCCCAGCCCGCCGGAGCCGCCTGCCGCGGCGAATTCGGCGGCGATGCCCAGCGGCGTATAGCCGGGAAGGAGCGCACCGCCAGCCGCAGGCGTCAAATCCACCGCGACCAATTGCTGATAGTCGTCGAGCAGATAGAGATGAGAGCTTTTATCGAGGCTCCCATAATAATGTTCGATTCGGAGTGTTTGCCCATCCTTGAGATGGATGACCAGATCTGATCCTTCGCGGCTATAATTGTCGACCATGTTGCGCGAAATATCCAGGGCGACATGTTCGCCGGGAGAAATTGCGATCTTGTCTGAAATGATGCGGGTCTTGACAGTCTGGAGCTGTTTCGTTTCCGAGGCGACCTTTGCCGACAATTGCATATCCATTCTCCCGAACGAACGCATTGGAGTTGCGCCATTATTCTTCACAGTAACGGCCGAATTCGCTGCCAAATTCTTGCGAGGTGCGGTTAATCCGCTGTTAACTATGCATATATTGTATTGATAGCGTAACGATTTTCATTTTGGTGAAAAGCAACGATTTCAGGAGGACTTTTGCAGTGTGAGGAATTGGCTTGGACCATGAATCATAAGTAAAATCCAAGTTCTGTCCTAGATGGGAAATGAACCGAAATGGAATGGAAAAGATATGATGATACGATGACGCTGTTTTAGATACTTTGCATGGCTCGGTCTACGTCTTAGCATGCAAAATGGATATTTTATTTTACTGGATGTGATTGCGTTTTGTTCCGGTGACATTAGGTCGCGTGGACATATTGGGAATGTCGGGAAATGGCCAATGGTGGGCGTTAATGCTTCCCCTCCCCTTCAGGGGAAGGGGACTGAGGGGTGGGGGCGTGCCCCACGCGAAAGCAGTCCTGTAACGGCACTCCCCCACCCCAACCCCTCCCCTGAAGGGGAGGGGCTCGACAACGGAAATCCATCCAAATCATTCGGTCTGGCGGGTCTTGGATTTGTCCACGCGCCCTAGGGTTACGCTCGGCAAGACGCGGAACAGAGAACTGAATACATAACCGGGACGATTTATATGAGGTGATTTGTGACCTGTTCCAACCTGGAATTAACTTACATTATATCGCCGTGACATAATTGTAACAACTTGCCTATTTATATAAACAGTTGGAAATCGCGCCGCGCATGTGGGTTCTGTCGCTGAAGGCATTGAGGGATGCCTTCTGCAAGGGAACAGGTGTGACATGCAGCTTCGTGGCATTTTGCTTGGCTCGGCGGGCTGGGGCGCCGCCGCTTTATTGATCGCGACCGGGGCTGCCCATGCGCAGACCGACAGAAACGCAGCCTCCTCCGCCGCTGCGACGGCGCCGCAGGGCGGGGACGCGGCATCGGACGCCGGAGAGTCCGTCATCATCGTGACCGGATCCCGCATCGCGCGGCCGACGCTGGACTCGCCGATCCCGGTGACGTCGCTGTCCGTCGCCGACCTGACCCGCAGCGGAGGGACCGTCATCGGGGACGCGCTCAATGACCTGCCGTCGTTGCGATCCTCCTACAGCCAGGCGAATTCCACCCAATATATCGGCACGTCCGGACTTAACCTGCTCGACTTGCGCGGTCTGGGCGTCACGCGGACGCTGGTTCTGGTGAACGGCCGCCGCCATGTCACCGCGTCCGAAGGCGATTTCCTGGTCGACACCAACACCATCCCCACCGACCTGATCGATCGCGTCGACATCGTGACCGGCGGCAGTTCGGCCGTCTACGGTTCCGACGCCATGGCGGGCGTGGTGAATTTCGTGCTGAAGCGGGATTTCGAAGGTCTTTCGCTGGACGCCAAGGCCGGCGTCACCAGCTATGGCGACCGGGGAACCTATCGGCTGTCGGGCACCTATGGCAAGAATTTCGCGGACGGTCGCGGCAATGTCGCGCTCAGCCTTGAATATAACCGGGCCAATCTGCTGACCTATACGGATCGTCCGTCCCTGACGGGCGCTTTTTCGGGACGGCGGCAATTTCAGCTCGTCGACAATCCTTCGCTGGACAATGACATTCCCGACCGCAGTTTCCTGACCGGAGTGCACAGTTTCGGTTATGACAATGGCGGCAATTTCATCGCCTATGACGGCAGCAGCCCGCTGTCCTGCGGCACGGGCGCGGCCGGGGCCTGCCGCGCCAACGGCTTTCCCCGCGTCTTCGGCTTCAACCCCGACGGTTCGCTCTATCAATATGCCTATGGCAATGATTTCCGTCCGGCGGGGTCGGGAAACAACCAGAACGGCAATGGCGCGACGCTGAACGACCGTGGGACGCTCAATCCCTCGCTCAAGCGCTTCGTCGCGAATTTCCTGGCCCATTATGACGTGTCGGACGGCTTTCGTCCGTTCATCGAGGCCAAGTTCGTGCGCGTGAAGAGCTTCAATCAGGGCGCGCCGACATTCGGGCAGGGCGGCGAGCAGGGCACTGTCGAGGTCGAGGATGAGGACGGCAATCCGATCCGCGTACCGGCCGCGCCGGACACGTATCTGGGGTCTGGCGTGCCCATCTTCTTCGACAATGCCTATCTGCAACCCGGCGCGGCCGCCACCATCCGGTCGCTGCTGCCGGCCGGGGCGGAGTTTTTCAGGCTGAACCGCAACAATAATGATCTGGGCACGCGCGACGAATATGATCGCCGCGACACCTATCGCATCGTGGTCGGCGCGGAAGGGACGTTCAACGACGACTGGCGCTATGACTTCTCGGTCAATTACGGCAAGTTCAAGAGCCGCTCGCTCTTCTACAACAACCGCATCGAATCCCGTTTCCAGAACGCGGCCGACGCCGTTTTCAACGCGGCGGGCGATATCGTATGCCGCATCAACCAGGTGACCGTCACGGACCCGGCCTGCGCGCCGCTCAACCTGTTCGGCGAAGGGGGGCGCAGTCAGGCGGCGCTGGACTATATCAACACCACATCCTCCCGACGGGGCAGCGCCAGCGAGTTCGACGTCAACGCCAATCTGGTGGGCGACAGTTCGCAATGGTTCGAACTGCCCGGCGGCCCCGTGGCCTTCGCCATCGGCGCGGAATATCGGCGGGAAAAGGCGTCCTACGCTTATGACGACACGGTGAAGGGCGGCGACACCTTCCTGAACGCCATTCCGGATTTCAATCCGCCATCCTTCGCGGTCAAGGAAGCCTATGGCGAACTGGATGTCCCCTTGCTGAAGGACATGCCCTTCGCGCAGGAACTCAGCGTCAACGGCGCGGTGCGGGTGGCCGATTACAAGGGCGCTACGGGCACTGTCTGGGCCTATAATGGCGGGGCGATCTATGCGCCGGTTTCCGACATCAAGTTTCGCGTCAACTATTCCCGATCAGTGCGCGCGCCGACCCTCAGCGACCTTTATTCATCGCCGTCGCAGAATTTCGATCTGCTGGACGATCCCTGCGACGTCAATTTCATCGACAAGGGCAAGTCGACGCGGGCCGCCAACTGCGCCGCCGCAGGGGTTCCCGCAGGCTTCGTCAACAGCGTGGCGCGGGCGGGAAGCACGGAGTTCCTGTCCGGCGGCAACCCCAATCTGACCGCCGAAAAATCGCGTAGCTGGACCTATGGCGTCATCGTGCAGCCGCGCATGATCCCCGGCCTGTCGATCACCGCCGACTATTATGACATCAGGATCGGCAAGGTCATCAGCGCGGTGGACGCGCAGACCATATTGGACGCATGTTATGACGGCGCGACGCTGAGCAACCAGTTCTGCCAGCTCATCTTCCCCCGCCAGGGCAATGGCCTGTTCGCGAGGCCCGCGCTGTTGCAGAGCACGGTGAACTTCGCCGCCCTGGTGGCGAAGGGCATCGACATGGATGTGGCCTACAACCATCGCTTCGATGCCGACAACAGCATCGCCGTCCGGCTTGTCGGCACCTGGGTGCGGACCCGCACCGATTATCCCTATCTCGACAATCCGGGCCAGCCCGAACGGGTGAAGGGCGAGTTGGGCGATCCGACCTGGAACGTCAACGCGTCCATCGACTACACGCACAGGAACCTGACCCTGGGCTATCAGATCCGCTATATCGGGCGGCAGTCAATCACCGATTGGGAGGCGCAGCACGACACCTATGGCGTCCCGGCGCTTGACCCCAACTATGCCGACACCGTCTATTATCCGCGTGTCTTCTACCATTCGGTCCGCGCATCGCTGGACGTGGACAAGCGCTTCACCCTGTATGGCGGGGTGGACAATCTGACCAATCGCAAACCGCCCTACGGGTTGCTCGGCAATGGCAGCAATGGCGATGGAGACGCCATTTACGACAATATCGGCCGCTTCATGTATATGGGCGTGTCCGTGAAGCTTTGACGGTTGGCTTCGTCATGGAAAGGGGCGCGATGTCGCGCCCCTTTCGGATTTACAGCCTGTAGCCGAGGCGAACGCCGAACGTCCGGGGCGCCAGGGACGCGCCGCTGATGAAGCCGCCGATGGAGACCGGCGCCCCGGTCATGGAGGCCCAGGCGTTCTTGTTGGCGACATTCTTCATGAACAATCCGCCGCTCAAATGACCGTCCGGATGCTGATAGTTCAGATATAGGTCGACCAGCGCATATCCATCCTGGGAATAGCGTTCCGTGTTGAAGGGCGTGAAATACATCTTGCTTTGATATTTCGCCTCGGCCCGGATGGTGATGTCGCCGATTGCAGGATGCCAGCTATAATCCGCGCCGCCGGAGAGGGTCCATTTGGATGTCTGCGCCAACATATTCCCGGCAAGGTTGATGACGCCCAGGTTCGGCCGGTTCGAATCGACGCTGGAATAGACCTTATATTCCGGGTCGAGCCATCCCGCCTGCACGTCCAGATGGAAATCCCGCGCGATGGTGGCGTCGACCGAGGCTTCCGCGCCCCATATGGTCGCCGATCCGGCGCTGTCCACCAGGTTCGCGCCGCCCAGCGGATTGATGCGCGTCACCTGAAGGTTGGTGTATCGATAGTAGAAGCCCGCGCCGTTGATGCGCAGCCGCCTGTCGAAAAGATCCAGTTTCGCGCCAAGCTCGTAGCTTTTCAGTTGCTCCGGAAGGAAGGCCCGCGTGCCCGTGCCCGGAACGAATCCGCCGCTGCGGAAACCCTGGGAATAAGTCGCGTAGAGCAGGATGTCGTCGTTCGGCTTGGCGCGCAACGTCACCTTGGGCGTGAACTTCTTGAAGGTGGCTTCGGCCCGCGGGAATGTCGCGGGCCTGGGCAGGTTCGCCGGGTCCAATATGTCGAGCGCGGGATTGTAGAAATTCGCCGGGTTGGCGATCACCGCCCCGCCGGGGCTGCCCGCAGGGGTGGGGTAGGGGAAGGTCGGCGCGGCGACATTGGCGACGCCTTCGGAATAGCGGTTCTTGGTTTCCGAACTGAAGCGGCCGCCGATGTCGATGCCGAAGACGGGGGTGAAGTCGTAGCCGATCTGTCCGAAGACGGCATAGGCGTCAGTCTTCACGCCGCCAAACTGGTAGAAGGTCTTGATGAGTTGCGGCGACAGGGCAGGATCGGCGGTGCGGCGGTCGCGAATGAGGCGGTTCTGGAAGTAGAGATCGTCCCAATAATAATAAACGCCCGCCACATATTGGAAATCGCCGGACGAACCGCCAAGTCTCAATTCCTGGCTGAACTGTTTCCCCTTCACGAACTGCGCGGCGAAGGCGGCGTCGACCAGCGTGCCGTCATAATCGAACTGATTCTTGTAATCGACGTCGCGATAGGAAGTTATCGACGTCAGCCTGGCGAAGTCCGCGAAATCCCAGTCGATGGTGCCGGAGAAGGCATAATCGTCCTTCTTGAACCAGGAAGGGGTGTTGCCGGTCGTGTTGCGATAGAGATTGCGCGCCGGGGCGCCGCCAAGGATGAAAGCGCGATTGGTCGTGGCCCCGGCCGCGCCGGGCGCGACGGGGTCGGGATCGCCCGGCCCGACATAGTGCAGGGCGAAGGCATAGTCGTCCTCATGGAAATATTCGCCCGACAACAGGATGCGCAGATTGTCCGTCGGCTTGAACAGCAGCTTGCCCCTGATCGCCTTGCTGTGCTGATCGTCGATGGGGTTGCCGATCCCGTCATGGCCATAGCCGCCGCGGTCGACCGACTGGACCGCGAGGCGGGCGGACAGGGTGGACGAGATCGGACCGCCGACTGCGGCTTCCACGCGGACCAGCCCGTAATTGCCCGCCGTCACCTCGCCAAAGCCCTGCAGCGTGTCGGTGGGGTCGCCGGTGATGACGTTGATCGCGCCGCCCGTCGCGTTCCGGCCGTAGAGCGTGCCCTGGGGCCCGCGCACGACTTCGATCCGCTGGACGTCGAACATGCCGTCGGTGGTCGCCACGGGCCGTCCGATATAGACGCCGTCGACGTGGAACGCGATCTGGCTTTCGCTGTTGCCCTGCGACGCGGTGTTGCCGATGCCGCGTATCGTGATCCTGGGAACGCCGTTCGCGACGTTGATGTTCACATTGGGAAGGCCGTTGCCGAGCCCCGATATGTCGGTGACGCCGTTCTTGCGGAGATCCTCGCCCGTGATGGCGCTGATGGCGAGGGGCGTGTCCTGAACCGTTTCGGCCCGGCGCTGGGCGGTCACGATGATGTCGTCGCTCTGCGCCGCCGGTTGATCGGGGCCTGCCTGGGCGCAGGCGGGGGCCGCCGCAGCCGCCGCGAAGGCGATGACGCTGATCGCGCCGAAATTAAATGGTCGCATAAATACCTCCCCTGTCATTTGCCAATCCATGGGCCGTCGACGGCATGGCTGCATGCCTTCGCGGACTTCTTGATTCCCCCTATATATTATTCGGCGATTCAAAAAAGGGAATAATTGAATTAGCAATCAATAAAATTATGCGAGCGATTGAACGGGCGGACCTGCGGGTTGGCCGGACGCGGGTTCCAGCAGGAAATTCATCCGGGCCGCCGCGATGGGGCGATCGGGATCCTCCTGCCACGCCTGGGCATGGATGTTCGCGATGCGGCTGCCCAATTTCATGATCCTGCCCTGCGCGAAGGATTGGCGGGGGGCGCCGTTCCGCATGAAGTCCACCGTGACATTGACCGGTTTCAGCGCCATGCCGTGATGCGCGCCCAGGGCGTGGTTCAACGCCCGATAGGCCGCGAGTTCGAGCAGGCCCGCGATGACGCCGCCGTGCAGGAAGCCGCGACGCCCCTCCAGATCGTCCGAAAAGGGCAATAGGCAGAGGGGTGCTCCGGGCGCGCCGTCGACGATCTTTATCCCCAGCAACTCGGCATAATTTCCCATTCACCGATCCTTCAAGGCGTACATGAAGGTGCCCGCGACCATCGCGATGGGCCGGTCGGATTCGCCGTCATGCGCGGTGCCGCGCGCGAAGGCGATGCGCCGGGTGATCCGGAAACATTCGCCCCTCGCGAAGATGCGCCTTCTGGCGCGGGCGGGCTTCAGATAGTCGACCCTCAGGTCGAGCGTGACGCAGGAGTGGATGTCGTCGATGGCGCTCCACACGGCGGTGCCGCACACATAGTCCATAAGGCTGACGATCGCGCCGGTGGAAAGGCTTTCCGTCGCCGGATCGACGACCAGTTCCGGCTTCCAGTCCAGATGGGCCTCCATCCAGCCGCGGCCATATTGCGCTATCTGGATTCCCAATTTGGCGTTGTGGCCGAATGACTCGGCAAATGCCGCATGCTTTTCCGCCGGGATCGTCCGGTCCATCGCGAATCTCCGCTTGATGCCCGCGCCTACAGCCTTTCGATGATGATGGCCGGGGCCATGCCGCCCGCCGCGCACATGGTGACCAGGCCGCGCTTCAGGTCGCGCCTTTCCAGCTCGTCCAGAAGGGTGCCGATCAAGATCGATCCGGTTGCGCCGATCGGATGGCCCAGCGCGATGCTGCCCCCGTTCACATTGACCTTTTCCCTGTCGAGATCGAGGTCGCGGATGAATTTTTCGGCGACCACGGCGAATGCTTCATTGACCTCCCAAAGATCGATGTCGTCCACGGTCAGGCCGGTCCTGGCCAATATCTTGCGGACCGAGGGGACGGGCGCGTTCAGCATCAGCGTGGGATCGTCGCCCAGATTGCCGGTCGCCACGATCCGCGCGCGCGGCGTGAGTCCGTTCTTTTCGGCATAGCTGCGCGAGGACAGCAATATGGCCGCCGCGCCGTCGACCACGCCGCTGCTGTTGCCCGCATGATGCACATGGTCGATGGCAAGGCCGGGATATTTGCGGGTGATGAGATTGCGGAACGTCGTCCCTTCCTCATCCAGCACCATGTCCGCCACCGCCGCGAAGGAGGGCTTCAGCGCCGCCAGACCCTCCGCCGTGGTGTCGGGGCGGGGATATTCGTCCCGGTCGAGCGCCAGGCTGCCATCCTCCCGATAGACCGGCACGATGCTCCGGTCGAAGCGGCCTTCGGCGATGGCGGCGGCGGCGCGTTTCTGACTTTCCAGGGCGAAGGCGTCGACATCCTGCCGCCCGATACCCTCCAGGCTGGCGATGGCGTCGCCGCACACGCCCTGATGCGACTGGGGATGCATGCGTTGCAGCCGCTGATTGCCCGATCCCAGCATCGTCGGCGGGAAACCGGCGGCTGCTTCCTGCCGGGCGATGGTGGCGGTCAGCGACATCATCTCCGTTCCGCCCGCGACCAGCAGATCCTCCATCCCGCTCATCAGTTGCGCGGCGGCCAGGCTGACGCTGGTGATGCCGCCGCCGCAGAAGCGGTCCAGCGTCATGCCGCTCACCCTGGTGTCGAACCCGGCGTCGAGAGCGGCCATACGGCCCAGATCGCCCCCCTGTTCGCCCTTCTGCGTGGAGGTCGACCAGATCACGTCGCCGACATCGGCGGTGGCGATGCCGTTGCGTTCCGCGATGGCGCGCAGGACGGTGGCGGCGAGATGTTGGGGGTGCATATCGGCGAGGGCGCCCTTGCCCGCCTTGCCGATGCCGCGCGGCGTCCGGACGGCGTCAATGATCAGAGCTTCTTGCATGGAGGAGTCCTTGTTCGATCTAAGATGCTGCGGCGATCAGCGCGGGGCCATGCGGATGGCGCCGTCGAGGCGGACATGCTCGCCATTGAAATAGCTGTTTTGCAGCATGGTCAGCGCCAGATCGGCAAATTCGGCGGGATGGCCGAGCCGCTTCGGGAAAGGCACGGCGGCGGCCAGCCCCTCCAGCACATTGATCGGCGCGGCCAGCATCAGCGGCGTCGCGAAGATGCCGGGCAGGATGGTGTTGATCCGCACGCCTTCGCCCATCAGATCGCGCGCGATGGGCAATGTCATGCCGACGATTCCGGCCTTCGACGCCGCATAGGCCGCCTGGCCCATCTGCCCGTCCTGCGCCGCGACCGACGCGGTGTTCACGATGGCGCCCCGCTCCCCATCCTCCAGCGGATCGAGCGTCAGCATGCCCGCGGCGGACTTCGCCACGCAGCGGAACGTGCCGAGCAGATTGACCTGGATGATCTTTTCGAAGGCGTCGATGGGGAAATGCTTGATCGCGCCGGTCGCCTTGTCGCGGCTGGCGGTCTTCATGCCGTTGCCGGTTCCGGCGCAGTTGACCAATATGCGTTCCTGCCCATGGGCCGCGCGCGCCTGCGCGAAGGCGGCGTCGATGCTGTCGTCGCTGGTGACGTCGGCGCGGCAATATGTGCCGCCGATGGCGGCGGCTACGGCCGCGCCCTTTTCCTCCGACAGGTCGAAGATCGCGACTTTCGCGCCCCTGGCGGCGAGGGCGCGGGCGGTCGCCTCGCCCAGTCCGGATGCGCCGCCGGTGACGACGGCCGCCACGGTCTGATCAATCTTCATTCTGCACTCCATGAATAGTGGTATGACGTCACCGGCTTCGCGGCTTTCGTCATTATAGGAAAAGGCGGGATATTCTTAGTTGCGCCATGACGTTGCGGTTCGGCGTATGCGGAGTCGGTTCATTTCGGCCAATATCTGTCGCGGACAAGGCGCTTGTAGAGCTTGCCGGTAGGATGGCGGGGCAATTCCTCGACGAAATCATATTGTTTGGGAACTTTCACGCCGCTGAGAGTGGCGCGCACGAACTGGCGCAGTTCATCGGCCAATTCGGGGCCTGCGTCCCTGGGGTCGTTGGTCTGGATGACGGCGACGACCCTTTCGCCCAGATCGGGGTCGGGCGCGCCGATCACCGCGACGTCGGCGACCTTGGGGTGCGTCTGGATCAGATTTTCCACTTCCTGCGGATATACGTTCACCCCGCCGGAGATGATCATGAAGCTCTTGCGGTCCGTCAGGTAGAGATAGCCCTCTTCATCCACATAGCCGACGTCGCCCATGCTGGACCAGCCATGGCTGTTGCGGCTTTCCTGCGTCTTTTCGGGGTCGTTATGATATTCGAACCGCAGGCCGCCGCTGAAATAGACCTGCCCCACCTGATGGGCGGTCAGCGGTTCGCCATCCTCGTCGCAGATATGCACTTCGCAGCCGATGGGGCGGCCGACCGAACCCTTATGGTTCAGCCATTGCTGCGGATCGATGGCGGTCATGCCGTTGCCCTCCGTCCCCGCATAATATTCGTGGATGATGGCCCCCCACCATTGCATCATCGCCTCCTTGACCGGGATGGGGCATGGCGCGGCGGCGTGGAATGCAGTGCGAAGGCTGGACAGATCATAGCGCGCCCTGACCTCTTCCGGCAGGTTCAGCAGCCTGATGAAATGGGTGGGGACGAACTGCGCGACCGTCACGCCATGGCGTTCGATCGCCTTCAGCACGTCTTCGGCGTCGAACCTTTCCATGACGACGACGGTGCCGCCAAACTGGTGCACCAGCATGGCCCAGGCCTGCGGCGCCGCGTGATAGAGCGGGGCCGGGCAGAGGAACACGCTATCGCCCGATCCGCCGTAGAGCGTCGTGAACAGGGCGGCCATGGGCGGAAGGTCCAGAAGCGTGCCTTCGCTCAGGGCGCGTTTCACCCCCTTCGGCCTGCCGGTCGTGCCCGACGAGTAGAGCATGGGGCCGCCGACGGATTCGTCCGCGATGGGCGTTTCCGGGAAGGCGGAGGCGGCGTCATCCCAGGAGGCGCAGGAGCCGTCATGGGCCCCGGCCATATATTTGGGGAGGTCCGGGAAAATCGCCGCCAGCTCCTCCGCAACCGTCCCGGCATAGGCGGAGAGGAACAGCGCGCCCGCGCCGGAATCGCGGATGATATATTCGGATTCCGCGGCGGTGAGGCGCGTCGAAAGCGTGGTGAAATACAGGCCCGCGCGCTGGGCCGCCCACAGGAAGATGAAGATGTCGAGGCCGTTTTCGAGGATCGCCGCGACGCAATCCCCGCGCTTCAGCCCCAGGGAGCGGAACAGATGGGCCGTCTGGTTCGCCCTGGCTTCCAATTGCGCATAGTTGAGGGTTTTGCCCGACTGGGCCAGGATGATGGCGGGTTTTTCGGGCGTCGCGCGCGCAGATATGAATGGATGCGTCACAGGCCTGATCCTCCACTGTGCGTATTTGGTTGTGGCGGGCGACTCGGCCCTTCATGTGCAGCGATCAACTAACAATAATAGATTGCTTATTCAATATATGCCGGACGCGGCGGAAATTTTCCTCGTCCGGCCGCCGTCCGCTGCCAAATTCGCTCGCCAAATCAGGCTTGCGCGTATATGGGGGTGCGATGCCCACCGTCAAAAATGCCAAGCCGAAAGAGGCGCCTCGCGTTCCTGGCAAGCGGGGAAGGCCGCCCCTGCGGGACATGGGCAGCCGCCCGGACATGCGCGAATATCTGATGCAGACCGCCAGCGAAATCATGATCGCGAAGGACAGTTCGGAAGTTTCGCTGAGCGAGATCGCGGAAAAGGCCAATCACAGCCCTGCGCTGGTGCAATATCATTTCGGGAACAAGCAGGGGCTTTTGCACGCGATCCTGGAGCGGGACGGCCGAAGGGCGCTCGCGCAATTGCATGAATTGATGGATCTGGACCTGCCCGCGGTGGAAAAGCTGCGCATTCATATCAGCGGTCTTGTCAGCGCCTATCAGCGGGCGCCCTATTTGAACCGGCTTATCCACTATATGATCCAGAGCGAAGATCAGGAAGTTTCGGGAAAAGTATTCACGGTTTTCATTGAACCGCTGGCGAAATTCTACGAAGTCATTCTCGCGGAAGGGGTTGCGTCGGGACAGTTCAGGGATATTCCGCCGATGCATCTCTTCTTCATCGTGACCGGCGCGTCCGATCAGCTATTTTACCGGAGCAACACTTTGAGGGTCTTCGGGATCAGCGAAGTGACGGAGGAGGTCAAGAAGGATTATGTCCGGTCGGTAACGGGCATCATATTGGGCGGGCTTCTTGTCGACCCCGGCGCGGCTGCGCGGATTCAGCTTTGAAGGGCCGGATTATTAAATAATCGATCAATATAGGGTTCCGGCATCTTGTGCCTTTCCCCTCGACGCAGCGAATATTGGGCGGCGCCTGAGGCATAGGGCCTGCCCGGCCGGGTCAGAGCAGGTCGAGGCTGCCCAATTTCAGCGCCTGCCGGGCAGGGCGTTCGGCCATGACGGCGAACATCTCGTCGCCGCGTTCCGTGCGCTCGACGCTCATCGACGCGAAGACCGCCATGAAATAGCCGCTGAGCGCGCCGAGCCGGTAGTCGGTCCAGAGGGCGGCTTCGTCAGGCGCTATGCCGCGCCTGCGGAGCGCCGCGATCCATTGGTCGAAGGCGGGGCGGTCGGCGGCGGCGCGTTCCGCCGGGTCGGCGATGCTGGTGCCGATCAGATAGGCAAGGTCGGTCGCGCCGCTGCCGCGCCCCAATGTCTGCCAGTCGACCAGCCAGCATTGGTCGCCGCCGGGCGCGAACAGGATATTGTCGATGCGCAGGTCGCCGTGGACGAGCGCGCGGGCCGCCGGTTGCCGCGCCATATAGGCTTCGAGACGCTCCACGATGCCCGCGCCCAGGTCGAGTATATCCGGTGCGAGCCGCGTCGCGTAGCGATCCCGGAAGCCCGCATAGAGTTGCGGGAAGAGGGCGCGGATCAGCGGGCTGGCGTCCCGCGTGAGCCACGGTGTCTCGTCAAGCCGGGGATCGTTCCAGAGCAGGGCGTGGAGGCCCGCCGCCGCGTCGATGCAGGGGGCGAGTCCGGCCAGTCCCAGCCCCGCCAACTGGTCGCCCTGCCGCGCGGGGGCGAGGTCGGACAGGATCAGGATGAAGTTGACGTCGTCGTCCGCTATGTCGGCATGATGGCATGTCGGTGCGGCGACGCCGCTGCCTGCGGCGAGTTCGCGATACCAGTTTACTTCCTTGAGGTAGGTGCCGGTCATCTTCGCGATGTTGCGGCTGGCTTCGTCATGGCTGGGGAATTTGACGATGACGGTGGCGGGGGCGGCGTTGTCCGCCCAGTCGAGCGTCAGGCGGAAACTGTCGCACATCTGGCCGGTGCCGACCTTGCCATAGGTGAAGCCGCGAAGCGCCTGGGGCGGCTGGCCCAGTTTTTCGGCGAGCCAGGCCGGGGTCATCGTTTCGGGTGATGCGGGGAAATTCATGATGCTGGCTCCATCAGGCCGGTGAGACGGGTGGGGGCGTGGGGACCGACGAACATTTGTTCGAGCACGCCGACGCCGCGATGCGTGATGCCGCCGTCGGTCAGTTCGGCGGTGACGAACGCCTGGATATGCATGGCGAGCGGATTGCCCCAGGCGCGCTCCGCCTCCGCCATGCTGTCGTGCGCGACCGCCGGTTCGGGGCCATGGTCGAGGCCGTGGCCCCAATGCGGATGGGTATAGCCCAGGCCGCTCATCGCGAAGACCGGCCCGGTGGGCGTCAGCGCTAACGACCGGCCGCCGCCCAAATCGGCGGTCATGCGGGCCACGCGGCGGGTGCCGGGTTGCCATTCGATGCCGAAGGTCGCCGCGTCGAAATGCTGCTCTCCGCGTTCCCCCGCGATCACGGCGCGGCGGTTCCATGGGCTGCCTTCGCCATCGTCATTGCTGTGGAAGAAGAGCGAGCGGTCGGCGAAATTGCAGGGCGTCCAGAGCCAGAAGAACTGGCTGAAATTGCCTTCGGGCGGTGGTTGCGGTTCCCGTGCCCCGACCGGGCGGACGCCCCAGCTTCGGTCGCGGGTTCCGGGCCAGCCGTCGCCGACCTCGATTGGCCGTCCGTCGACCGACAGGCGGCCCGACCAGAATCCGTTCTGCGTCATCCGCGTATAGTCCATGAACAGCCGCGTGCCGTTGCGGCGGATGAAGCGGGGTTCCTCGATCGGGAAGTGGCGGGCGCTGAAGGTCAGTTCGGCGGTCAGGGGGCCGTCATTGGGAGCGATGCGCAGCGTGATCACTTCCAGCGGCGCGTCGATCTCCAGCGAGATGGGGCCGACCGACAGGTCCAGCCTTTCTCCGCCCGACCGACGGCTGGCGCGGAGATTATGCTGCACCCCGTCGACAAGGACGCAGAAGCTGGCGTCGACGATGCCGAGTTGGGGATAGAAGCCCATCGCCGCGGCGAAGAAGACCGACCCGTCCGGACTATAGCCGTTGAAGAAATAACGGTCGTAGAAATTGCGGTCGGTCCCGGCAAAGGCGATCGGCTCGCTGGTCTGGTGGAGCGGATAATCGTCACCCTTGGTCAGCATATATCCTTCCTCCCGCCTGTCCGTAATGAGATACGGTACATATGTACCATATCTTGCGATGGGCGGCGCATGTCAAGGGGCAATGGGCTGTCGGGTGACCGGGAGAGCAAATGAGGGAAATGCACTGGAAATATGGGCCGGTTTCCGGCAGTCTGGCGGCAATCGGGGGGAAAGCGCATGTCGGAACGCCAACTCAAGGCATGGCAGGATGCGGGCCTGATCGATGCCGGGACCGCCGGGCGAATCCGCGAGTGGGAGGCGGCGCATCATCGGCCGCTGGGCCTGTGGGCGATCATCGGGCTGGGCGCGCTGGCCATTGGTCTGGGCATCGTGTCCGTCGTCGCGGCGAATTGGGACGCGATATCGGGGGAAACCCGACTGGCGATCCATTTTGCCTTGATGGTCGGGCTGGCGGGGCTGTTGTGGCGCTATCTGCCCGATGCGGCGGCGAAGAATGATTATTTCAACGATGGCGCCTTGTTCGTGGCGGCGGTGCTGGGCCTCAGCTTCTTCGGGCATATCGGGCAGGTCTATCAGACATCCTCTCCGCTGTGGCAGCCGTTGCTGGTGTGGCTGGTCATTTTCTCGCCGTTGCTGCTGCTGTTCGGGCGGGGCTGGCCGGTCGCGGGCCTGTGGCTGGCGGGGGTGTTGGGCACCGCTTGGTCCCATGCCGATGAATATGGCCGGGGCTGGCTGTGGGGGCAGTCCATGCCGCAGCCCGCCTGGCCCACCCTTTATTGGGGACTAATCGCCACGCCCCCGATGGCGGTGGCTGCCCTGGCCGCATTCATGCGCGGGCGCAGCGACCGGCCCGGCTTCTGGCGGTTGCTGGAGCAACTGGCGATGATCGTCATCCTGACCGGCGTGAGCATCGCCATCATCGCGGGCGGGTGGGACAGCGGGACGCATCATGTCGTCGGCAGCGCTGTGATCCGCAGCCTTGCGCTGGCCGGGACGGCGGCGGTGATCTGGGCCTTCAGGCAAGGCCGGTCCGGGCAGGCGACGGCGGGCATATTGGCCGTCGCGGCGGTGCTGCATGTCGCGCAGGCTCTGCTCCTGGGTGTCGAGGGGGCGACGCGGGGACCGTGGATCGGCGCGCTCTTCTTCCTGCTATTGTGGAGCGCTGTCGCGGCGGGCGCGCTTTTCGCGCGGTGGCGGCGGCTGTTTCAGGGGGCCATTGCGTTGCTGGCCCTTCGCATCATCATCCTCAGTTTCGAACTGAATGACGACCTGCTGGGTAGCGGGGCGGGCCTTATCCTGTCCGGCGCTTTCGCCATGGCGGTGGCCTGGGGGACGGTGCGCATATCCAGACGCTATGCTCCGGCGGAAAGGAACGGCGAATGAGGGCGCTTTCTTCGCTTCGTCTTTGGCTGGCGGGGGCGTTGCTGCTGCCGCTGGTCGCCTTTGGTTTTAGCTGGGCGGCTACCTATCGTCTGGCCCAGCAAGGGCAGGAATGGCTGGTGCCCATTCGGGGCTATGATCCGAGAGACTTGTTGCGCGGACATTATGTCCAATATCAATATGACTGGCCTGTTGCGGATGCTTCGTCGGAAGGGCAGGACAGCCTGTCCTTTGCCAGCCGGTTATGCATCGAGGGGACGGCCCCCGATATCGTTCGGGTGCGGGAATTGCCCGCTGCCCTGGGGCGGGACGATCCGGGGCAGGCGAGGGGATGCGCCATTGTGGTTCGGGAGTCGCTGGGTACGCGGCGGGAGGTCCGGGGGTTGAGTTCGGGCATTTTGTTCGCATCGCAGGAGCGCGCTTTGGCATTGTCGCGGCAGTTGACGGATGTCCGTCAGCAGGGGTTCGTGCGGGTCAGGATCAGGCCCGATGGGGTCATGCGGCCGGTGGATATTGAGTTCAGGCCGCGTGGGGGTGGGTCGCCGCGTTAGCGGCGTTCTTCCTTGGCCGATAGCGCGGAAGCTCGCTGCGCTCGCGCCCACCCCCTGACCCCCTCCCGCTTGCGGGAGGGGGGACCACCGAATCCCACCTGCGAGATCTGAATTTGTCCGCGCTGGTTGACTTCAGCGCTTCTCAACGACCGATGCGCACAACTTGTTTGCGCTAAAAATCTACTAATCTAGTAGAGAATGAAAATCCGCGTGGGGCGGAGGGGGTAGAGAAGCGCTTTTCATGACATATGCATATCGTTCGCTCGTCGCTAACGCGTCGTTGGCTTCCGCCATGTTGCTGGCGCAATCGGCTCAGGCCCAATCTGCTCAGGCGCCGCTCGATGAAGCGGGCGGCGGCGGGGAAATCATCGTCACCGCCGAACGGCGGGCGACCGATCTGCAGAAGACCGCCATCGCCATTTCCGCCTTCACGCCTGAACTGCTGGAGCAGCGCAACATCGGCAGCGTGCGTGATCTGGCGGGGCAGGTGCCCAATCTGTTCGTGGCGCGCGCGTCGATCAGCCATACGACGCAGACCTTCTCCCTGCGCGGCGTGGGGGAGGCCGATCCGATCCAGGAGCCGGTGCTGGCCGTCTATGTCGACGATGTCTATGTCCCCCGTCAGATCGGGTCGATGAGCGAGTTCGTCGATCTGGAACGGGTGGAATTGCTGCGCGGGCCTCAGGGCACGCTGTACGGCCGCAACAGCAGCGCGGGCGCGTTGCGCCTGATCACCCGCGATCCCGACGACACCACCCATGTGACGGCGGAGGCGGGCTATGGCAGCTATAATGACGTGCAGTTGCGCGCTTTGGTCAGCGGGCCGATCGTCAAGGATAGGCTGTCGGCCAGCCTGTCCTACATCCATCGGAAGCGCGACGGCGTCACCTACGATCCGACGCTGGGCCATGATGTGAACCGCATCGATCTGGATGGATGGCGCGGCAAGCTCCGTTTCACCGGGGTCGCCGGTCTGGACGCGCAATTGACGCTCAACGTGATCCGCGACCGCAGCGACAGCCGGTCCTATGTGCCGGTCGACCAGCCGGGCGGGACGTTCAGCCGCCGCCGGTCCTATTCGGAGGTGGAGCCGCTCCAGCATCTGAATGCGCTCAACGGATCGCTGCGCCTGATCTATACGCTGTCGCCCCAGCTTTCGGTCAAGTCGATCACGGCGGCGGGCGGCTTTGACCTCGATCCCGTCTTTTACGACAATGATGGGCAAGCTGCGCTGATCCAGAAGAATCTGATCCATTATAAGGACAAGTTCATCAGCCAGGAGGTGCAACTGAACGGCGAACTGGGCGATGTCAGCTTCACCAGCGGCCTGTTCTACCTGCATGAGCGTTTCTTCGTGGAGCGGGACGGGTTCAGCCGGACCGGCACGGCGGCGACCGCGCCGATCAGCAAGCAGCGCGCCCACAACATCACCTATACCGATGCCTACGCCGTTTTCGGGGAAGGCACGTGGAAGGCGAGCGACATATTCAGCCTGACGGCGGGCATTCGCGGCACCATCGAGAAGAAGCGGTTCCTGTTCGACAACAAGCTGATCGACGACAATCGCAACGTGGTGGCGCAATCCATCGCGGGCGAGGCGGAAAAGACGTGGAAGGCGCTGACGCCCAAAATATCGGTGCAGGCGCAATGGACCCCCAATCTGCTCAATTATCTGACCTGGTCGCAGGGGTTCAAGTCCGGCGGGTTCGACAATCGCGCCACGCGGCTGGACCTTGCCACGCTGCCCTTCAATCCGGAGAAGGTGACCACCTATGAAGGCGGGTTGAAGGCGACCCTGTTCGGCCGGGCGCTGCGCAGCAATCTGGCGGTCTTCTATAATGACTATAAGGATTTGCAGGTGTCCTTCTACGACCCGGCCTATGTCGGGCTGCGGCGCGGCAATGCGGGCAAGGCGCATAGCTGGGGCGTGGAACTGGAAAATGACCTGCGGCTGACCGACGCCTTCAGTGTGCAGGCGTCGGGCGGCTATCTGAAGGCCGTCTATGACGATTATAAGGGCGCGGGCGGCAATGGCGTCGATGCGGACGGCAATCCGCTGACCAATGCGCCGAAATGGTCGCTTTCCGGCGGGGCGACCTATGACGTGCCGCTGGGCGCGGGCGGCAGCCATTTGCGGTTGTCGGCCAACGCCCAATATCAGAGCGGTTTCTATTCGAGCGCGCTTGCCCGGCCGCAGGATCGTGTGCCGGGCCAGACCTTCGTCAACGGGAGCATCGCTTGGACCCTGCCGGACGACCGGTTCCAGGTGGCGTTGACCGCCAGGAATATATTCGGGGCGAACAAGCCGGTTAGTTCGACCTATCAGCCGTCCACGGGGGTCTATTATAAAAATTACGCCGATCCGGCGACCGTGCTGGCCAGCGTCCGCTTTTCCTATTGACGGTCATCGGCGGGCCGTCGGCTGCGCCGCGCAATGTTTCGATTGCAGGAAGGAGAGGACCAGCATCTCTTCGGGGCGGAGGCCCTCGAGCTGGCTGCGCACGGCGCGCTTCGCCTTGCGTTCGATTTCCAGCACCAGGCTTTGGGTCAGATAGCTGTCGATCACCTGCGGGTGGACATAGCAGCGGCGGCATATGGCGGGGGTGTTGCCCAATTGGGTCGCGACTTGCCGGATGGCGGCCTGAACATTGCGTTTCGCGGCGGCTTCGCTATCGGTCCTTTCGAATTCCACCAGGGTCAGGGCGGTCAATACCGTTCCGGCCCAGGTGCGGAAATCCTTGGCCGTGATGTCGCTGCCGCTGATTTCGCGGAGATAGGCGTTGACGTCTCCGGAGGTGACTTCGCGCCGTTCGCCATCCTCGTCCAGATATTGGAACAGATGCTGGCCGGGAAGTTCCTGGCTCTGCCGCACGATCCGGGCGACGCGGCGGTCGGTCAGTTTCAGATTCCACAGCTTGCCGCCCTTGCCCGTGAAGCGGAAGCGGATTTCGTCGCGTTCGACCCTGACATGCCGGTCGTTGAGCGTGGTGAGGCCGTAGCTGCGATTCTGCCGCGCATAGTCGATATTGCCGACGCGGATCATCGTCGCCTCCAGCAGCCAGATGATCGTTGCCAGTATCTTTTCGCGGGGAAGGCCCCGGCGGCGCATGTCGCTGTCGATCCGCTGGCGGATGCCGGGCAGCGATCTGGCGAATTCCAGCATATGTTCATATTTGCTGCTGTCGCGCATTTCCCGGAAGCGGGGGTGATAGAGATATTGCTTGCGGCCCCGCGCGTCGCGGCCGGTCGCCTGGATATGGCCATTTTCCTCCGGGCAGATCCACACGTCCGTATAAGCGGGCGGGATGGCCATGGCGTTGATCCGTTCGATCACGCTGCGGTCGGTGACGCGCTCCCCCTTCGTATCGAAATAGCGCCAGCCGTTGCGATAGGGGCGGCGGGTGAAGCCGGGTTCCTCGTCGCTTGCGTAGAAGAGGCCTGCCTCCGCTTTTTTCCTGCCGGTATCGACATTGGTTTCGGTCGTTTCGGTCCGCTTTTGCCGCTTCGTCATGACAGGCAGAACGCGCCCAAGCGAAACCGGTTTCGGATGCTTTGCGCGAAGGGGTGAACTGATCGCTCCGGCAGTCGTTGGCAGGGAAAGGAGAGTATCGATGTCCGAGACCGAGATGATTCACGAAGATGGCCTGCCGGGTCATGAATCCCGGCTGGAACCGAAACCGGAATGGGAGCCGCGCTATCCCGGATCGGGTCGTCTGGCCGGGAAGGTTGCCATCGTGACGGGCGCGGACAGCGGCATCGGGCGCGCCGTGGCGGCGCTCTATGCGCGGGAGGGGGCGGATGTCGCCATCCTCTATCTGTGCGAGCATGACGATGCGGAAAAGACGGCGGAGATCGTCCGGGGCGAAGGGCGGCGGGCCATCCGCATCGCGGGCGATCTGGGCGACAAGGGCTTTTGCGAGCGGGCCGTCGCGCAGGTGGCGGAGGAATATGGGCGCATCGACATAGTCGTCAACAATGCCGGGGAGCAGCATCCCGATCAGGACATTGCCGACATTACGGAGGAGCAGCTTCGGCGCACCTTTCAGACCAATATTTTCGGCATGTTCTTTCTGACGCAGGCGGCGCGGCCGCATCTGCGGCGGGGGGCGGCCATCGTCAACTGCACGTCCGTCACCATGTATCAGGGGTCGAGCGAACTGCTGGATTATTCGAGCACGAAGGGCGCGATCACCGCCTTCACCCGGTCGCTTTCCGAAAATCTGGTCGGGGAGGGGATCAGGGTGAATGCGGTCGCGCCCGGACCCATATGGACGCCGCTCAACCCATCCGGCGGGGCGAGTCCGGAGAAGCTGGAGCATTTTGGGGAAAGCACGCCGATGGGGCGGCCGGGCCAGCCCAATGAAGTCGCGCCGTCCTTCCTGTTTCTGGCGTGCGATGACGCCAGTTACATGTCGGGGCAGGTGCTGCATCCCAATGGCGGGACGATCGTCAACGGTTAGGCTGTATCGACATTCAATTTAAAATATGAGGACGTCGTTTTAGCATCATTCCTCCCCATCGATAGATGGGGAGGGGGACCGGCCGAAGGCTGGTGGAGGGGAATGCGGCACCACCTGCGATTTTCCCCTCCACCACCGCTTTCAGCGGCGGTCCCCCTCCCCACGCTGCGCGTAGGGAGGATTTAACGTCCGCCCGACATTGGGAATTTGTCCCCGCGGCCTAGGACCAGTAGGAATCGCCTCCCGTCACAGGCTTTGAACGCTTCGCCCCGAAGCGTCCTTTCCGGCGGGGCTACGCAGGATCGCCTGGCTGAGATCTTCGTTCTCCCTTTTACGAATCCATAAAAGGAGAGTGATAATGGTCGATACGATTGAAACCGACGAAAGCTCGCGCCTGATCGCTTCCAACAAGGTGGAAGGCACGGCTGTCTATAATCATCAGAATGAGAAATTGGGGTCCATCTATAATTTCATGGTGGACAAGCAAAATGGTCAGGTCGAATATGCGGTCCTGCAATTTGGCGGATTTCTGGGCATGGGCAATGATTATTATCCCCTGCCGTGGAGCATATTGAGCTACGACCCGTCGCAGGGCGGTTATGTGATCGATCTGGACAAGGATGTGCTGGAACAGGCCCCGCGCTATACGGCCGGGAACGAGCCGGCCTATGACAAAAATTATGGGAATAGCGTCTACGACTATTATGGCGTGACCTATCCCTATTGAACCGCTGGAGGGGCGGCGCGCGCTGCCCCTTCGGGAACCAACTCCGGTTCCGGGCGCTGTTGGCATGGAGGTTGTTCATGCCCGCACGCGCATATTGGCAGGGCCAGATCAAGCTGGCGCTGGTGGCCATTCCGGTCGAAGTCTATCCCGCGACCAAATCCGGCGCGGCGATCAGTTTCCGGCAGATTCACGAACCGACGGGCAAGCCCATCCAATATGAAAAGGTGGTGAGCGGCGTCGGGCCGGTGGATCGCGACGAAATCTTCAAAGGCTATGAATTGTCGAAGGGCAATTATGTGCTGCTGGAGCAGGACGAGATCGAGTCGGTGAAGATAGAGAGCCGCAAGACGCTGGATCTGGTCCAGTTCGTCGAGGCTGACGCGATCGACGTGCTTTATTATGAGAAGCCCTATTTCGTGATTCCGGCGGACGATCTGGCGGAGGAGGCCTATGCCGTGCTGCGCGACGCGTTGCGGCGGACGAAGAAGGTCGGGCTGGGGCAGCTTTCCGTGCGCGGGCGCGAGCAACTGGTGTCGATCAAGCCGTGCGGGCGCGGGCTGGTGCTGGAGGTGCTGCGCTATGCCGATGAGGTGGTGAAGGCGCAGACCTATTTTCGGGGGCTGCCCGCCGATACCGCCGATGAGGATATGCTGGACCTGGCCGTCGGCATTATCGACAAGCGGACCGCGCCCTTCAGTCCGGAGGAGTTTCGCGACCGCTATGTCGAGGCGCTGCACCGCTTGATCGACAAGAAGAAGAAGGCCAAGGGCAAGCGCATCATCGAGGATGTCGATGACCAGTCCACGGCGCGCAAGGGCGGCAATATCATCGACCTGATGGCCGCGCTCAAACAGTCCGCTGGCGAGGGCAGGCGTAAAGCGCCAGCGGCGAAGAAGGCCGCCGCGCCGAAGAAGGCCGCGCCCCGGCGCAAGAGCGCCTGACCATGGCGGCCGACCCACTGGCCCCCTATAACGCCAAGCGCGATTTCCGGCGCACCCGCGAACCGGCGGGCAAGGTCGCGAAGAAGGGCGGCAACAGCTTCGTCGTCCAAAAACATGCGGCGACGCGGCTGCATTGGGATTTCCGGCTGGAGATCGATGGGGTTCTGAAGAGTTGGGCGGTGACCAAGGGACCGAGCCTGGATCCCGCCGACAAGCGGCTGGCCGTCCGCACGGAGGATCATCCGATCGATTATGGCAGTTTCGAGGGCAATATTCCCAAGGGCGAATATGGCGGCGGCACGGTCATGCTGTGGGACCGGGGTAGCTGGGAACCGGTGCCGGGCAAGAGCGCCGACGATTTGAAGGACGGCCACCTCCATTTCATCCTGCATGGGGAGCGGATGAAGGGCGAATGGCTGCTGGTGCGCATGAAGGGACGGCCGGGGGAGAAGCGCGAGAACTGGCTGCTCCGCAAGATAGACGATGGGGAGGCGGGAGAGGGCGACATGCTGGTCGAACGGGCGCTGACCAGCGTGCTGACGGAACGGTCCATGGCGCAGATCGAGGCGGATGCGGAGGCCACCCAATCGTTGAAGGGCGGCGGGAAAAGGGCCTTTTCCGACAAGATGCGGGCGGCGGAGGCGCATAACGCCAAGGTGCGTTCGAAGGCCGGGCGGAGGGCCGGCGCGACGGGGCTGCCGCGTTTCGTGAAGCCGCAACTGGCGACGCTGGTCGACAGCGTGCCCGCCGGGAATGACTGGCTGCATGAGATCAAATATGACGGCTATCGCATGCTGATCGCGGTCGATGGCGCGAAAGTGAAGCTGTTCACCCGCAATGGTCTGGACTGGACCGACAAGTTTGGCCCGCTGGTGGAGAGGATCGCCGCGCTGGACCTGCCTTCCGCGCTGATCGACGGGGAGGTGGTGGCGCTGGGCGAGGATGGCAATCCCAGCTTTTCCGCCTTGCAGGCGGTGCTGAAGCGCGGCCATGGCGCGCAGCGCGCCGATACGCCCTTTCACCTCTTCGCCTTCGACCTGCTCTTCCTGGACGGCATGGATTTGAGGCCGCTGCCCACCATAGAGCGCAAGGAAAGGCTGGAGGCGCTGCTGCATGACAGCCAGCCGCCCGTCCATGTGGCCGATCATCTGATCGGCGCAGGGGAGAAGCTCTACCGGTCGCTCTGCGACGCCGGGCAGGAGGGCATCATCGCCAAGCGCATCGACGCCCCCTATCGCGGCGACCGGACCCGCAACTGGGTCAAGGTCAAATGCATCCGGCGGCAGGAATTCGTTTTGGTCGGCTGGACGAAAAGCAAGGCGAAGGGTCGCGCATTCTCTTCCCTGTTGCTCGCCCAGAATGAGGGCGGCGCGATGGTCTACAAGGGGAAGGTCGGAACCGGCTTCGACGCGACGGCGATGGAGGAACTGGCCGGGGCGATGGCGCCGCTAACCGTCGACAAGGCGCCGCTGGAGGTACCGCGAGCGGAGGCGCGGGGCGTGCAGTGGATCAAGCCCCGGCTGGTGGCGGAGGTCGCCTTCGCCGAATTCACCGGCGAGGGGCGCGTCCGGCACGGCACTTTCCTGGGCCTGCGGTCCGACAAGCCTGCCAAGGCCGTGCAGCCGGAAAGGGCTGAACCCGCGCCCTTGCCCCAGAGCGGCGTGACGATCAGCAATCGCGAGCGGATCATCTTCCCCGAAGATGGGCTGACCAAGGGCGACTTGGCCGACTATTATGCGCGTGTCGCGCCGCTGATGCTGCCCTTTGCCGCGAACCGGCCGATCAGTCTGGTCCGCTGTCCTCAGGGGCGGGCGAAGAAATGCTTCTTCCAGAAACATGACAGCGGATCGTTCGGCGACCATGTCCGCCAGGTGCCCATCCGCGAGAAAGATGAGGGGTGGGAGGATTATATCTATGTCGAGGATGCCGACGGGCTGCTGGCCTGCGTGCAGATGGGCACTATCGAATTTCACGGATGGGGGAGCCGCGCCGACGCGGTGGAGAAGCCCGACCGGATGATATTCGACCTCGATCCCGACGAGGGCATGGATTTCGCCAAGGTGCGGCAGGCGGCGCAGGACATTCGCGACAGGCTGAGCGATATCGGGCTTGTCTCCTTCGCCATGCTTTCCGGCGGCAAGGGGGTGCATGTGGTGGCGCCGTTGACGCCGGGTCATGACTGGGACGCGCACAAGGATTTCGCGTCCCGCTTCGCGCAGGCGTTGAGCGCGGCCGAACCCGACCGTTTCGTCGCGACGATGAGCAAGGCGAAGCGCAAGGGGCGCATCTTCATCGACTGGCTGCGGAATCAGAGGGGGAGTACTGCCGTGCTGCCTTATTCCGTGCGGGCTCGCCCGGGTGCGCCGGTTGCGGTGCCGATCGATTGGGAGGAATTGGGTGGGATGAAGGATGCTCATCCTTTTGGCATCGGCGATGCTGAGAAATTGTTGCGGCGATCCAGGGAACTCAAGGGTTGGGGGTTCGCGGCGCAGGGGTTGCCTGGATTATAGGGGGGGGCAAGCCTATCTTCTCCCCTCCCGTAGACGGGAGGGGCCGGGGGTGGGCCGCCGCGTCAGCGGCGTTCTTCCCTAGCCGAGAAGCCGGAAGCTCGCTGCGCTCGCACCCACCCCCTAACCCCCTCCCGCTTGCGGGAGGGGGAATGATGTCTCTCCGCCTTAAGCGGTTACCAGCTTGACCGCCGATGGTTTTGCCGGGGGGAGGCCGCCGGTTTCGGCTTGGCGCATCAGTTCCTGTTTCCGCGCCAGCATCTGGTCGCGCAGCGCCACCAGGTCGACTCCGGCTTCCCGCGCCTGGGCGAACATGCCTTCGGATCGGCGCTCTTCTTCCGCGACATGGTGCTTGATCTCTTCCGACAGCACCTTGACCTTCGCGTCGAAGAAATCGGCGGAGGGCGTGGCGGCGGCGATGTCGTTCACCAGCACCTTCGCGCCGTCATGTTCGACATAGGCCTCATCCAGCGTGTCGTCCTCGATCTTGCCGCGCAGGGTCGGATAGAAGATTTCCTCTTCGATGATCGTGTGAATCTTGAGTTCAATGACGATCTGGGTGGCCAGCGACTGTTTCTGATCGTCGCTGCGCGCTTTCTCGAACTTTTCGAACAGCGCTTCCACCTTGCGATGGTCAGCCTTCAGCAGCGCTATCGCATCGGTATATTTCTCTTCCGCCACAGCCATTCTCCTATCGTTTACCGCTTATACTCGCGGCGCATGATAGGGTTCCGCTTGCGAGCTACAGCCAGTCCTTGGCGCGATAGGCTTCGACCGTCGCCTTCAATCCCTGCTCGGTCGGCACGGTCGGCGTCCATAGCCGTTTCGGTGGTTGCTTGCGCTTCTTCGCCACCCAGTCGGGATGGCAGAAATAGCTGACCCGGTCGGGCGTCAGCTTGGCGTTGCGGCCACGCACCAGCCGGTCCAGCCGCGCCCCAAGGCCCAGCGCCCAGGCGGGCGTGGCGAAGGTTCGCACCGGCCGCCCGACCGCCCGGCCGACCGCCTGCGCGAAGTCCATATGGTCCCAGCCGTTCGGCGTGCCGTCGTCCACCTCATAGACATGGGTCAGGCTCTTCATGTCCTTTTCGACCGCCAGCGTCAGGAACAGCCGGGCAAGGTCGCTCACCTCTATCACCGACAGCCGACCGCCCGGCGGCATCAGCATGATCCCGCGCTTCGCCATGCGGAACAGTTCCAGCATCTCCCGGTCGCCCGGCCCGTAGATGGCGGGGGGACGGATGATGGTCCAGTCGAGGCCGCTGGCCTTCACATGCCGTTCGGCCAGTTCCTTCGACCAGCCATAGTCGGACAGGCCCGGCTCCCGCGCCGAGAGGGAGGAGACGTGGATCAGCCGTCTGACGCCGCGCTGGCGCATGGCGTCGACCACCGCCATGGTGCCCCGCGCATTGCCGCGTTCAAAACCGTCCCGGTCGGGCGCGTTCACCACGCCTGCGATATGGATCACCACGTCGGCGTCGCGCACCAGCGTGTTGAGCGCTGCCCGGTCCTCCAGCGCGCCGGGCACCCATTTCAGGTGCGCGCGGGGCGGCTGCGCCCGGCGGGTGATGGCGGAGACATGATGCCCCGCCGCCAGGGCCTGATTCAGGGTTTCGGCGCCGACGAAGCCCGTCGCGCCGGTCATTGCGATGCGCAGGGACATGGATCAGACCATCGCCATATGGTCGCGGTGGACCAGCACGGACCGGGGCAGGTGGCCCAGCAGCGCGGCGATATCCTCGCTGCGCTTGCCCGCGATGCGCGCCGCTTCCTCGCTGTCATATTCGATGAGGCCGCGGGCGATGACCCGTCCGTCCTCCGCCAATATGTCGACCACGTCGCCGCGGGCGAAGATGCCCTCTATCCGCGCCACGCCCGCCGGGAGCAGGCTGTTGCCGCGCCCCAGCGCCGCTTCCGCGCCTGCATCGACCACGATTCGCCCGCGTACCGTCAGGCGACCGGCCAGCCAGCCCTTGCGCGCCCCCTTCGCCTGCGCGGCGAGGAAGATCGATCCCTTGCCGCCATCGGTCCAGTGCGACAGCGGCGAATCCACCTTGCCGGAGATGATCGCCAGATGCGCGCCCGCCCCGGTGGCGATGCGCGCCGCCTCGATCTTGGAGGTCATGCCCCCCGATCCCATGCCCGAAGCGGAGCCGCCGTCCGCCATGCCCGCGATGCGCGCATCGATGCGCTCGATTGTCTCTATCAGCATGGCGTTCGCATCGACATGCGGATTGGCGCTGTAAAGCCCGTCGACGTCCGACAGCAGCACAACTGCGTCAGCCCGTGCCGCCTGTCCGATACGCGCCGCCAGACGGTCATTGTCGCCGAAGCGGATTTCCGCCGTGGCGACGCTGTCATTCTCATTGACCACGGGCACGACGTCGAGCGCCATCAGCCGCTCCAGCGTGGCGGAGGCGTTGAGGTAGCGGCGGCGATTTTCCAGATCGTCCAGCGTCACCAGCATCTGCGCGGCGGTGATGCCCCTTTCGTGCAGCAGGCTGGCCCAACATTGGGAGAGGGCGATCTGGCCGGTCGCGGCGGCGGCCTGCGCGTCTTCAAGGGAGCCGCGGCCGCCCTTGGGCAGTTTCAGCCTGCGGGCGCCGAGCGCGATGGCGCCGGAGGAGACGATGATGATTTGCTGTCCGGCCTGCTTGCGCGCCGCGATGTCGGCCACCAGCGTGCGCAGCCAGGCTTCGCGCACTTCGCCCTGCGGATCGACCAGCAGCGCCGACCCGATCTTGATGACCAGGCGGCGGATCTGGGAGGGGGGGAAACCGGAGAGGGAAGGGGTCACTAAGCAAATATCCGTTCGGTTCGAGCGAAGTCGAGAACCGTCATGCACCCGCTTCTCGACTTCGCTCGAAGCGAACGGGTGTCATGCAATCCGCTTAGATTGGCGACCACGGCGCGTCGCCTTCCTCGCCTTCCTCATCCTCATCGCTGTCCCGCGCCTCGCCCATCAGCGGCAGCACGGCGTCCAGCAGGGCGGGCACGCCTTCGCCGGTCGCGCCGGAGATGATGAACACATCCTCCACCCCAGCCTCGTCCCGAAGCTGTTCGGCGATATCCTCCATCAATTCCTGCCCGAGCAGATCGCCCTTGTTGAGCGCGACGATCTGCGGCTTTTCGTCCAGACCGCCGCCATAGGCCGCCAGTTCGTCCTGCACGATGCGGAACTGTTCGACCGGGTCGTCGCCGGTCGCGTCGATCAGGTGCAGCAACACGCGGCACCGCTCGATATGGCCGAGAAAACGGTCGCCGATCCCCGCGCCCTCGGCCGCGCCCTCGATCAGGCCGGGAATGTCCGCCAGCACGAATTCCCGGTCGCGGTGCAGCACCACGCCCAGTTGCGGCTTGGTGGTGGTGAAGGCATAGGCGCCGACCTTCGCCTTGGTATTGGTGACCTGGTTGATGAAGGTGGACTTGCCCGCATTGGGCATGCCGACAAGGCCGACATCGGCCAGCAGCTTCAGCCGCAGCCAGACATACATTTCCTTGCCCGGCCAGCCGGTGCCATGCTGGCGCGGGGCGCGGTTGGTGCTGGTCTTGTAGGACAGGTTGCCGCGCCCGCCGTCGCCGCCGCGCAGCAGGACGATGCGTTGCCCGACTTCGGTGAAGTCGGCGAGGAGTTCCTGTTCATACTCCATCGTGCCGTCCTCATCCTCGCTGCCCTCTATGGGCGTGGGATCGGACAGGATTTGCGTGCCCACCGGCACCTTGATGATCAGGTCTTCGCCGCCCGCGCCATAGCGGTTCTTGCCCGCGCCGCCACCGCCGCGCTGCGCCTTGAAATGTTGGGTGTAGCGGAAGTCGATCAGGGTGTTCAGCCCTGCCACCGCCTCGAAGATGATGTCGCCGCCCTTGCCGCCGTTGCCGCCGTCCGGGCCGCCATATTCGACATATTTTTCACGCCGGAAGCTGACCGCGCCGGGACCGCCCCAGCCGGACTTGATGAAAATCTTCGCTTGATCCAGAAAATGCATCGCGCGCCCATAGCGGTTTATGCGGCGGAATTAAACCCGCAGTTGGGCGGCGATTTGCGCGGATCGGGAAACGGCGCGGCCCGTTTCCCGATCGCGATGGTCAGGCCGCCAGCGCGGGCCGCGAATCCGCGTAGAGGTCCATGGACGAATCCGCCACCATGCGGGGGGCCTCGCCTTCCTGAAAGACCAGGCAGTCGGCCGCCGCGCCCCGGCCCAGGCTGAAGCGCTTCTCGATCCGGCCGGTGGGGCGGAAGCCGATCTTGCGCAGCACGTTGCCCGATGCCGGATTGTCCGCGAAATGGGCTGCGCGGACATTGCGGACCCCGGCCGCGCGCGCCATGTGCATGACGGCCTGCGCGGCCTCCGTCGCGAAGCCCAGACCCCAATAGGGGCGGGCGATCCAATAGCCCAGTTCCGGCGCGCCGTCGTCCGCCAAGTGGATGCCGCAGCCGCCCACCAGGCGCGGCGCGCCCTTGGTGCGGGTGAAGGCCAGCAGATTCGGCAGGCGCTGGTCCTGCGGCTGCGCCAGGAAATCCTGCGCATCCGCAAGGCCATAGGGGGCCGGGGCGCGGGTCAGGTTGCGCAGGACGGAGGGATCGCCGATCGCTTCGGCCAGGGCCGGCGCATCTTCCATCCAGCCGGGCCGCAGCAGCAGGCGGGGTGTACGGGCGAACATCGAAATTCTCCTAATCTCCAGTACGTCCATGGCCGCGAAAAGTTACGGCTTGACGACTGTCTTCCCAGGCTGGCTCCGCCCGCATGACGCGTGAGAAAGCGAGCGGTTCCAGCGGCTTGAGGGAAAAATGGGGGGAGACGCCCGTGCAAACGGAAAAGGGGCGCTCCCGGATGGGGCGCCCCTTGTTTCCCTCGAACCTTGCGGTGGCCTGTAAGCCGTTCCGCCAGGAGGATCGCCCCGATTGCGTGGGACGATCCGTCATCGATCATCCGTTATTCGGCTGCTTCGGCCATTGCGTCGACCGACACATATTTGCGGCCGAGCTTGCCGGTGTGGAATACCACGCGGCCTTCGCCCAGCGCGAACAGGGTGTGATCCTTGCCCATGCCGACGTTGCGGCCGGGATAGACGCGGGTGCCGCGCTGGCGAATGATGATGTTGCCGCCGATCACTTCCTGACCGCCGAACTTCTTCACGCCAAGGCGCTTCGATTCCGAATCGCGACCGTTGCGCGACGAACCGCCAGCTTTCTTATGTGCCATGACTCAAACTCCTCGTGACTTTGCTGCGGCTCAGGCGATCGACACGATCTTGAGGATCGTGTGATTCTGGCGGTGGCCGTTGCGGCGACGGTAGTTGTGCCGACGGCGCTTCTTGAAAACGATGACCTTCTCGCCCTTCGCCTGCGCGACGATTTCGGCGGCGACGGTCAGCTTGGCCGCGTCCTTCACGTCGCTGCCTTCGCCGGCGAACAGGACGTCGTCCAGGGTCACCTTGTCACCGGCCTCCCCGGCCAGCTTCTCGACGACGATCTTGTCTCCGGCGGCGACGCGATATTGCTTGCCGCCCGTGCGCACGACTGCGAACATGGCTCTTCTCTTCTCGTTCAAATCTGCTTTACGCAGATCGTCGAGGGACAATGCCCTGTTGGACCCGCGCGGGAATGTGGCCCGCTACTGGAATGACTCGCCGATGTCAACCGGCAAGCTCGGCTTTCGGGGCTGGTTTTTCGGCGCGTCCGTTCCTATCTTGCGCTGCGAAGGGACAGTATCGCAGATGACGCCGACGCCATACAGGAAGGAAGCCGGGCCGGGTGGCCTGCCCTTCATCCTGTTCCTGTGGCTATCGCTCTGCGTCGCGCTGCTGAGCGCGCTGGCGCCATTGGGGCCGCCGTCCAGCAGGCTTACCGGTTCCGCCTTCAACCCCGCGACCACCAGCGTCGTGTTGAAGGCCCGCGCCGCCGCCAACCCGATTCTCTTGCGAGTGACGGAGCCGGATGGCGATGGGCGGGCGCCGCTGACGGCACCCGCCGCGATCCTGCCGCCGTTCGCGGCCTCGCTGATGCCGGTTATCCCGGCGATTCGGCTGGTCAGCCGATTTTCGCCGTCTTTCCCGTCCCCGATTTCCTTCCACCTTCTTTCCCGCCTGCGCGCCCGCGCGCCGCCTGCCCTTTCCTGACGCATCGCTCTACAGGCGGGCCGTCCCGGTCCGTCGTCAGGAAAAAGGAGCCTTCCCATGATCCGCGAAAGACCGCGTCGTCGCGGCCCCGGTTCGTCCCGGCGCCGCCCGCCCTGGTGGTTCATGCCTGCCGTGCTGGCGGGACTGGGCGCGGCCGGGGCGCTGCTGTCGGCGGCCGTGCTGGCTGTCGCTGAATGAAAATATGATAAGCTGCCGGTGGAGGGTGCATTCCCACCGGCGGCCAGGGAAAGATAATCCATGCCCCATCACACGCCCCTGATCGGAACGATCGTCGCGGGCCTTGTCGTTGCTTTCGTCATGGGCGCCATCGCCCATCGCCTGAAATTGTCGCCGCTGGTCGGCTATCTGATGGCGGGGATCATCGTCGGTCCCTTCACGCCCGGATTTGTGGCTGACGCCGGATTGGCCAACGAACTGGCGGAAATCGGCGTCATATTGCTGATGTTCGGCGTCGGCCTGCATTTTTCGCTGCGCGACCTGCTGTCGGTGAAGAATATCGCGGTCCCCGGCGCCATCGGCCAGATAACGGTGGCGACGCTGATGGGCATGGGGCTGGCCTATTATATGGGCTGGCCGGTGATGGGCGGGCTGGTCTTCGGTCTGGCGCTGTCGGTGGCGAGCACGGTGGTCCTGCTGCGCGCCCTGCAAGGGGCGAATCTGGTGGAAACCCGCCGGGGCCGGATCGCGGTCGGCTGGCTGATCGTGGAGGATCTGGTGATGGTGCTGGCGCTGGTGCTGCTGCCCGCGCTGGCCGGGGTCATGAACAATGCCGACGCGGCGGGCGGAGCGGGGTCGCTGCTCGCGCCGCTGCTCGGCACTTTGCTGAAGGTTGCGGGCTTTGTCGCGCTGATGCTCATCGTCGGGCGGCGGGTCATTCCCTGGGCGCTGCATTGGGTGGTGCATAGCGGATCGCGGGAATTGTTCCGCCTTGCCGTGCTGGCCATAGCGCTGGGCGTGGCGTTCGGCGCGGCGGTGGCGTTCGACGTCTCCTTCGCGCTGGGGGCCTTCTTCGCGGGCATGATCCTGGGCGAGACGCCGCTCAGCCGTCGCGCCACGGAGGAGACGCTGCCCCTGCGGGACGCCTTCGCGGTGCTATTCTTCGTTTCGGTCGGCATGTTGTTCAATCCGTCGGTATTGGTCGAACAGCCGCTGCCCCTGCTGGCCACGGTGGCGATCATCATCGTCGGCAAGTCCATCGCCGCCTTCGCCATCGTCCGCGCCTTCGGCCATCCCGGCGACACGGCGCTGACCATCGCGGCCAGTCTGGCGCAGATCGGGGAGTTCTCCTTCATCCTGGCCTCATTGGGGACGGGGTTGGGCGTGCTGCCCGCCGAGGGGCGTGATCTGATCCTGGCGGGGGCGATCGTTTCGATCTTCCTCAATCCGCTGATCTTCTCCCTGATCGTGCGGAGCAACAGGCGGGAGGAGGCGGAAAAGCCGCCCGAACAGCCTCGCATGGGCCATGTCATCCTGGTCGGCTATGGCCGGGTGGGCAAGCTGATCGGGCAGCGGCTGGCCGAACGCAAGGCGCATTTCGTGGTGATGGAGACCGATCCCGACCGCGCCGAGGAGGCGGAGGAAGCGGGCCTTTCCGTCGTGCGGGGGAGCGCGCTGGAGGACCGCCACCTGATCGCCGCGGGCATCCGCGAGGCGCGCCGGATGCTGATCGCGGTGCCGGAAGGGTTCGAAGGCGGGGCCATCCATGAACATGCGCGCCATTTGAACCCTGACCTCCAGGTCATCGCCCGCGCCCATTCGGACGCGGAAGTCGCGCATCTGGAGGGGCTGGGCGTTCCCCATGTCGTGATGGGCGAGCGCGAACTGGCGGCGCGGATGCTGGCCCTTTGCGGGGCGGGGTAGGATTGATGCGCGACCTGCTCCTGCGAAGGTAGGAGCCCATTCCCTCGCCCTGAGCTGGGCTCCTGCCTTCGCAGGAGCACATGGTGCGCTCAGTCGAAATAGGGCCGCTCTGTCGAAGAGCGGCCCTTTCCTGTTATCGGGGCTTGCGCGGTCCGGGCCGCTTGGGGCCGCCCTTGAACGGGCGCGGGCTGTGCGCGGGCGGGCGGGGGCCGCGATCGTTGGGGCGGCCCTTGCCGCGAGGGCCTTCGCGGCGGTTTTCGCGGGCGGCTTCACGGGGCGTGCCCTCGACCTGTTGGAAGCTGACTTCCGCGCCCTCGTCGCTGGCCTCGCCCGTGCGCTTCAACGCGCTGACGAAGCGGGAGGCGATGGCGCTGGGAATTTCGAACAAAGTTTCATGGGCAGCGATGCGGATTGCGCCGATATCCTGCCGCGACACATGGCCGCGCCGGCAGATTAGCGGCAATATCCAGCGCGGATCGGCATTCTGGCTGCGGCCGATATCCATGCGGAACCAGACCGTGTCCTCGAAGCCGGGGCGCGGCCCGTCGCGGCGTTGCGGGGCTTCGCTGGCGTCCAGCAATTCTTCGGGCGCGGGCAGGGCGGCGCGGGCGCTCTTCACCAGCATCGCGGCGATTTCCTTGGCGGACTTCGCCTCCAGCAGTTCCGCGCCCAGCGCCCAGTCTTGCTCGTCCAGTTCGGCGCGTTCCATCAGTTTCTCGCGCAGGCGGGCATTATCCTGTTCCTGGATCGCTTCCTTGCTGGGCGGGGTGCCCCATTCGACCGGAATCTTCGCGCCGCGCAGCATGGATTCGACCCGGCGGCGGCGGGGATAGGGGACGATCAGGACCGCCGTGCCCTTCTTGCCAGCGCGGCCGGTGCGGCCGGAGCGATGCTGCATTGTTTCCGCATCGCGGGGCAGTTCGACATGGACGACCAGGCTGAGATTGGGCAGGTCGATGCCGCGCGCCGCGACGTCGGTCGCCACGCAGACCCGGGCGCGGCGGTCGCGCAGGGCCTGGAGCGCGTGGTTGCGTTCATTCTGGCTATGCTCGCCCGACAGCGCCACCGCCGCGAAGCCGCGTTCGGTCAGGCTGGCGTGCAGGTGGCGGACATTGTCGCGGGTGGCGCAGAAGAGGATCGCCGTCTCCGCCTCATGATAGCGGAGCAGGTTGACCACGGCGTTTTCGATGTCGGCGGGGGCGACGGTCAGGGCCTGATAGCTGATGTCGCCATGGCCGCGTTCGTCGCTGACCGTGGAAATGCGCAGCGCGTCCTTCTGGTAGCGCTTGGCGAGCGACACGATCGGCTTGGGCATGGTGGCGGAGAAGAGCAGGGTGCGGCGCTCTTCGGGCGCGCCGTCGAGAATTTCTTCCAGATCCTCGCGGAAGCCCATGTCGAGCATCTCGTCGGCTTCGTCGAGCACCACGGTCTTGAGGCCGGAGAGGTCGAGCGCGCCGCGTTCCAGATGGTCGCGCAGGCGGCCCGGCGTGCCGACGACGATATGCGCGCCATGGCTGAGCGCCCGGCGTTCCTTGGCGGCGTCCATGCCGCCCACACAAGTGGCAATACGTGCGCGGGCTTCGCCATAGAGCCATTCCAGTTCGCGGGCGACCTGCAACGCCAGTTCGCGGGTCGGGGCGATGGCGAGGGCCAGCGGCAGGCCGGGGACGGGGAGGCGGCTGCTGTCGCCCAGCAATTCCTTCGCCATGGTGAGGCCGAAGGCGACGGTCTTGCCGGAGCCGGTCTGGGCCGAGACGATCAGGTCGCGGCCTTCGGCTTCGGGCTGGGTGACTTCGGCCTGCACCGGGGTCAGGCTTTCATAGCCTTTTCGCGTCAGCGCGTCGGAGAGGAGGGTGGGGAGATGTTCGAAAGACATTATATTTTCCATCGGTAAAAGGCGACCCGCCATTCCCGACGGATACTGGATGACCTGTTGCGCTACGGCCGGGGCCGGAGCCGGGGTGCAAGGTCACGCACCCCGAAGTTCACACCGTTGTTGGGCGAGTCTGCCCAAAGTCACGGTGTCTTGTGATCGCGTTATAACATGCATGCCTATCCTCCGTTCGCCCTGAGCTTGTCGAAGGGGCTTTTTCTTTCCTTCAAGAAAAGAGAGGGCTTCGACAGGCTCAGCCCGAACGGGTGAGAGGGCGTTTTACGGTGCCAACTCTCCAAAAAACGAAAGCCTCCTTCCCCGCGTGGAGGAAGGAGGCTCCCCTATCAGTTTAATGCTTCAGATCAGACCGAGGCGACTTCCGCCACGTCGACCTTCACGCCCGGACCCATCGAGGACGACAGGGCGATCTTGCGGACGTACTTGCCCTTCGAACCCGACGGCTTCGCCTTGACGATGGCGTCGACGAAGGCGTCGAAATTCTTGCGCAGGTCGGCCTGGCTGAAGCTGGCCTTGCCGAGGCCGGCGTGGATGATGCCCGCCTTTTCGACGCGGAATTCGATCTGACCGCCCTTGGCGGCCTTGACCGCTTCGGCGACGTTCGGGGTCACGGTGCCCAGCTTCGGGTTCGGCATCAGGCCCTTCGGACCCAGAACCTTACCCAGACGGCCGACCAGACCCATCATGTCGGGGGTGGCGATCACGCGCTGGAAGTCGATGTTGCCGGCCTGGATCGAATCCAGCAGGTCTTCGGCGCCCACGATGTCGGCGCCAGCGGCGGTCGCGGCCTCAGCCTTGTCGCCACGGGCGAACACGGCGACGCGGACGTCCTTGCCAGTACCAGCCGGAAGCGTGACGACGCCACGGACCATCTGGTCGGCGTGACGGGGATCGACTCCCAGGTTGATCGCGATCTCGACGCTTTCGTCGAACTTCGCGGTCGCGTGGGTCTTGATCAGGCCCAGCGCTTCATCGACGCCGTGCAGCTTTTCCTTGTCAACGGCGGCGGCCAGAACCTTGGCCTTCTTGGTCAGCTTTGCCATGCTCTTAACCCTCCACCACTTCGAGGCCCATCGCGCGAGCGGAGCCTTCGATGATCTTCGTCGCTGCGTCGATGTCGTTCGCGTTCAGGTCAACCATCTTGGCCTGGGCGATTTCGGCGAGCTGGGCGCGGGTGATCTTGCCGGCGACGACCTTGCCCGGTTCCTTGGAACCCGACTTCAGGTTGACGGCCTTCTTGATCAGATAGGTGGCGGGCGGCTGCTTCGTGACGAAGCTGAACGAACGGTCCGCATAGACGGTGATGATGGTCGGCAGCGGGGTGCCCTTTTCCATCTTTTCCGTCGAGGCGTTGAACGCCTTGCAGAATTCCATGATGTTCACACCGCGCTGACCCAGCGCCGGACCGATCGGCGGCGAGGGGTTGGCGGCTCCAGCGGGCACCTGGAGCTTGATATAGCCCGTAATCTTCTTGGCCATGTTCATTCACTCTGTTGCTGGGCGTGCCCGAAGGCGCGCCCGGTTCAAGTTTAGCGGTCAGACGGCAGCCCGAAGGACGCCTCCCGCATGATTTGGAGAGGGGGTTTGCCCTCTCCCGCTGCGACTAACCTCGCCTTGCGGCTCGGTAAGTCTCGCTGCCCTCTCCCGCTTGCGGGAGAGGGAATATTTACTTCGACAGTTCGACCTGTTCGAAATCCAGTTCGACCGGGGTGGCGCGGCCGAAGATCGACACGGACACCTTGACCCGGTTCTTTTCGAAATCCAGTTCCTCGACCGTGCCGTTGAAGCTGGCGAAGGGGCCGTCCAGCACCTTGACGCTGTCGCCGATTTCGTAATCGACGCTGACCTTGTGCTTGGGCGCGGCTTCGGCTTCCTTCTGGGCGCCGAAATAGCGGGCGGCGTCCGCCTCGCTGATCGCCTGCGGCTTGCCGGAGGAACCCAGGAAACCCGTCACCTTCGGCGTGTTCTTGACGAGGTGGTAGATGTCGTCGTTCATCGCCAGCTTGGCAAGGACATAGCCGGGCATGAACTTGCGCTCGACCTGCACCTTCTTGCCGCGCTTCACCTCGGTCACGGTCTCGGTGGGGACTTCCACCTGCTCGACCAGTTGGGAGAGGCCCATGCGCTCGGCTTCGGACAGGATCGATTCCTTGACCTTGTTCTCGAAGCCCGAATAGGCGTGGATGATGTACCAGCGCGCCATGTTGCCGTCTTTAACTCCCAATCAAGCCTGGCCGGCGGCGAACGCCAGCAGCCACTGAACGATCGCGCCGAAGAAGGTGTCGATGCCGAAGAAGAACAGGCCCAGCAGCGAGGTCATGATGACGACCATCACGCCGGTCATGATCGTTTCGCGGCCGGTGGGCCACACGATCTTCTTCGTCTCGGTCTGCACCTGATTGACGAATTCGCCCGGAGAAACCTTCGCCATCGCCTGTCTCAAACCCTTCGAACAAACACCAAAGCGCGAAGCAACAGTCCGCCCTCCCGATCCCGCCCTGTCTGGCGTCCGGGGGTGCGGCCGCGCTCCGCAACCTATACTTCTTCAAGCGCACTTAGCCGCGAAACCCTGTATATACAAGGCTTCGCGGCCAGTTCGCTTGGCAGGAGTGGAGGGACTCGAACCCCCGGCATTCGGTTTTGGAGACCGACGCTCTACCAACTGAGCTACACTCCTGCACTGGCCGGGGCCAGCGAAGGAGGGCGCTTTAGCGTGGCGGGCGGGGTTGGGCAAGCGGGAAACTTAAAGGAAATTCCCGCCCTTCATGATCCTGCGTACCCGGCCCTGCACGGGCACCCGGTGGAAGGGGGTGTTTCCGGCCTGCGCCGCCATTCTTTCCGAATCGACGATCCAGGGGGCGTCGGGATCGATGAAGATGAGGTCCGCCGCGCTGCCCGGCGCGAAGCCGCCCGCATCGACGCCCAATATCCTCGCCGGATTGGCGCTGAGCAGGGTCATCAGGCGGTTGAGCGACACATGCCCGTCCCGCACGAGGTTGAGCGAGAGGGCGAGCAGCGTTTCCGCGCCCGCCATGCCCGGCGCGGCGTCGGCGAAGGGCAGGCGCTTGTCCTCCGGCCCGCGTGGGTCGTGGCTGGAGGTGATGACGTCGACCGTGCCGTCCGCGACCGCCGCTATCGACGCCTTGCGGTCATCCTCCGACCGGAGCGGGGGCGAGAGGCGGGCGAAGGTGCGGAAATCCGTCACCGCATTGTCGGCCAGGAACAGATAGGCGGGGCTGATGCCGCATGTGACCTTCAATCCCTCCGCCTTGGCGGCGCGGATCAGGTCGAAGCCCGCCTTGGTCGTCACCAGCCGGAAGTGGATGGCCGCCCCGGTGGCGCGGGCCAGCATGATGTCGCGGGCGATGGCCATGGCTTCGGCGCAGGCGGGGGCGTGGGGCAGGCCGAGGCGGGTCGCCGTCTCTCCGCTGGTGGCGACGGCCTTGCCCGCCAGCCCGCTATCCTCGGCATGGGTGATGACGGTGAGGCCGAGGCCGGAGGCATAGGAAAGGACGCGCATCATCACGCCCGAATCCGCGATCCATTGGCGGCCGGTGCCGACCGCCTTTGCGCCTGCCGCCTGCATCATGCCGATTTCGGCCAGTTCCGCGCCCTTCAGGCCGCGTGTGGCGGCGGCGATGGGGTGGACCCAGAAATCGGGTTTGCCGGCGCGGGTGGCCTGGCGGATGAGGCCCGCGTCGTCCAGCGGGGAGGACTGGTCGGGCATCAGCGCGGCGCGGGTGATGCCGCCGAAGTGGAAGGCGGGCTTGTCGGTGGCGAAGACGCCGAGGTCGATCAGGCCGGGGGCGACGACCAGGCCGTTCGCGTCGATGGTTTCAGCGTCCTGGGGGATGGCGACATCGCCTGAGGCGAGGATGCGGTCATCTTCGATCAGGATGATGCCGGGGGTCAGGTCTTTGCCTGATGGGTCGGCCAGTTTGCCGTTGGTGATGGCGAGTTTGGTCATTGCGCGTTCCCCCTGCCTTGCGCTTCGGGATGGGGCGGGAGATGGGTCCCCGCCTTCGCGGGGATGACGGGGAAGGGGGTGGTCGTCGTCATGCCCAGCCCTCCACGCCGCGTGCGCCTCTGGTCAGGACATCCAGGCAGGCCATGCGGATGGCTACGCCCATTTCCACCTGCTCGGTGATGGCGGAGCGGTCCGGGTGATCGGCCACTACGCTGGAAATCTCGACGCCCCGGTTCATCGGGCCGGGGTGCATCACCAGCGCGTCGGGCTTGGCGATGGCGAGCCGTTCCGGGGTCAGGCCGTAGAGCATGTGATATTCGCGGGGGGAGGGGATGAAGGCCCCGTCCATTCGCTCATTCTGGAGGCGCAGCATCATCACCACGTCGGCGCCGTCCAGCCCCTCGTCCATGCGATGATAGGGGGTGGCGCCCAGCATCTCGACTTCGGGCGGCATCAGCGTGGGCGGGGCGACCGCTCGCACCTGCGCGCCCAGCGCGGCGAGACAGAGCATGTTCGAGCGTGCCACCCGGCTGTGCAGCACGTCGCCGCAGATCGCGACGATCAGCCCCTCGAACCCGCCCTTGCGGCGGCGGATGGTGAGCGCGTCGAGCAGGGCCTGCGTCGGGTGCTGGTGCCAGCCGTCGCCCGCGTTCAGCACCGGGCAGTCCACCTTGTCCGCGATCAGCGCCACCGCGCCGGAGCTGGCGTGGCGGATCACGATCACGTCGGCCGCCATGGCGTTGAGGGTCATGGCGGTGTCGATCAGCGTTTCGCCCTTCTTCACGCTGGACGTGGCGGCGGCCATGTTGACGACGTCCGCGCCCAGCCGCTTGCCCGCAATCTCGAAGGAGAGGAGCGTGCGGGTGCTGTTTTCGAAGAAGGCGTTGATCTGGGTCATGCCCGCCAGCCGGTCGTCATGCTTGCGCGCGCCGTTGCGGTTGCTCTTCGCCCAATGTTCCGCCTCATCGAGGAGGAAGCGGATTTCCCAGGGTTTGAGGTCCGCGATGGATAGAAGGTGCCGATGCGGGAACAACGCCCGGCCGGTCAGGTCGGACTGGGAGGATGGAACGGTGATGTCGGGCATGAACCGATCCTTTAGGCGAGGGTGGGGGAGAGGGCAAGTATGCTCCCCTGGCTCGCCATCAAGTTGGCGCTGGGCCGCCGAGTGCCTCGGCGGCACCCACCCCCAACCCCTCCCTGGAAGGGAGGGGAGAAGGAGGTCTTACCCCCGTCCGAACCACCGCCCCAGCAGCGCGCCGTCCCTGATGACTTCGCGCGCCGCATTGTGCCCCGGCGCGCCGGTCACGCCGCCGCCCGGATGCGTGCCCGCGCCGCACATGTACAGGCCCTTGAGCGGGCCGCGATAGGCCCCGTTCCCCAGTACCGGCCGCGCCGCCCATAGCTGGTCCAGCGTCATGTTGCCGTGCATGATGTCGCCGCCGACCAAACCGAATTTCCGCTCCAGATCGAGGGGCGAGAGGATGTCGCGGGCGATGATCGAGCGGGCGAAGCCGGGCGCGTGGGCGTCGACCGTCGCGACGATATGGTCCGCCGCCGCCTCCCGCTCATCGTCCCAACTGCGTCCGTCGGGCAGTTCGGGGGCGAATTGCTGGCAGAAGAGGCTGGCCACATGGGAGCCCGCAGGCGCGAGGCTTTCGTCCACGGTGGAGGGGATCAGCATCTCTATGATCGGTTGCTTCGACCAGCCGTCCCGCTTCGCGTCCATATAGGCGCGGTCCATATAGTCGAGGGTCGGGGCGATGACGATGCCCGACTGGTGATGCTCGCCAGCGCCAGGCAGGCAGGTGAAATTGGGCAGCGCCGACAGCGCCACATTCATGCGGAAGGTGCCGGAGGCGGTCCTGAACCCCCTTATGCGTTTCAGGAAATCGGGCGGCAGGTCGCCGGGGGCCATCAGCCGTTCGTAGAGCAGCTTTGGCCCGACATTGGCGATGACGGCCTTGCCCATCACCTCCTCCCCGCTTGCCAGACGGACGCCGACGGCCCGCGATCCGTCGACCAGCACGGATGCCACCGGGGCCTCCAGGCTGATCTCCACGCCCATGGCGCGTACCACCTGCGCCATGATCCGGGTGATCGACCCCATGCCGCCGACGCAATGGCCCCAGACGCCCTTCTTCCCGTTCACCTCGCCGAAGACGTGGTGGAGGAGGACATAGGCGCTGCCCGGCGCGTCGGGAGAGGCGTAATTGCCCACCACCGCGTCGAAGCCGAAGGCGGCCTTCACCGCCTCGCTCTCAAACCAGCCGTCCAGAAAGCCGCGCACCGACTTGGTGAACAGGTCCAGCGCGTCGCGCTGCTGCTCCAGCGACAGACCGCCGATCCGTCGTCCCTGCCGCAGCGCCGCCATGACCATCGCCAGCCCGTCGCCTGCGTTGGGCGGGGCCCGCAGCGTCATGTCGCGCAGCAGGTCCGCCACCACCTCCAGCGCGTCATAATAAGCGGGCAGGGCGGTGGCGTCCCTTGCGCTGAACTTGGCGAATTCGGCCTGGGTGCGTTCGATGCCGCCGCCCAGTTTCAGATAGCGGCCGTCGGGTTGCGGCAGGAAATTGCTGATCGGCCGTTCCAGCACGCGATAGCCATGGTCGGCCAGCCGCATGTCGCTGATCACCTTGGGGTTCAGCAGGCTGACCGTGTAGCTGGCTGTCGAATTGCGGAAGCCGGGGTGGAATTCCTCCGTCACGGCGGCGCCGCCGACGATGGCGCGGCGTTCGAGGATGCGCACGCTATAGCCCGCCCGCGCCAGATAGAAGGCGCAGACCAGGCCGTTATGCCCGCCCCCTATGATGACCGCGTCATAGGCTTTGGTCATGCGGCCGGCTCAATCCGGGAGGATATATGTCGAAAGCGATATCGGACCACAGCTTGGGATAAGCCCAAAGCTGCCGCCGCTCATCCCCCATATGCGGTATGCGCGGCGGGAAATGCGGGTGGGGCCGCCGCGGAAGGCGGGTCGAAGCCTCTCTCTCATTCTCCATCATCGCCCCGCCGTTAAATTTATACATATGTACAACAGTGGCCGCCGACCGGCAACAGGCGCTATGGCGTTCCTTCCGCCGCAGCGGCGTAGCGCCGCGCCAGCACGGCGCAGGCCATCAACTGTATCTGGTGGAACAGCATCACCGGCAGCAGGATCGGCCCCACGGCGCCCGCCGGGAACAGCACGCCCGCTATCGGCACGCCCGTCGCCAGGCTTTTCTTCGATCCGCAAAATTGCAGCACGATCGCATCCTCCCGCTTCAAGCCCAGCAGCCGTCCCAGCAGCAGGGTAAAGAGAAGAACGAAGATCAGCATCGCAATGCACAATGCCGTCAGCAGCAGCAGTTCGGTCCGCGACACCTGATGCCACAGCCCCTCCACCACCGCCGCGCTGAAGGCGGCATAGACGACCAGCAGGATCGACCCGCGATCCACCCGGCCCAGCATCGCCTTGTGCCGGGTCACGAAGCCGCCGATCCACGGCCGCGCCAGATGCCCGACGATGAAGGGCAACAGCAGTTGCAGCACGATATCCTCGACCGAGGAGAGCGAGACCAGATTGCCGGTGCCGCTTCTTTCCATCAGGAGCGCGACCAGCAACGGCGTCAGCGCGATGCCGAGCAGGTTGGAGAAGGACGCGCTGACCACGGCGGCGGCGACATTGCCGCGCGCGATGGCGGTGAAGGCGATGGAGGATTGCACCGTGGAGGGCAGCAGGGTCAGGAACAGCAGCCCTGCCCGCATGGAGGGCGGGATCGCCGCCGCCTGCTGTGTCAGGAGGCCGATCAGCGGGAAGACCGCGAAAGTCGTTCCCAATGTCGCCAGATGCAGTTTCCATGCCTTCGCGCCGCTCCAGATCGCCTCCCGCGACAGTTTGGCGCCGTGGAGGAAGAAGAGCAGCACGATACCGGCGTCGGCGGCGGCCCCGGCGATGCGGGCGCCATCCCCCCGCGCAGGCAGGGTGGAGGCGAGCGCCACCGTGCATAGCAGCAGCAGCAGGAAAGGGTCCAATATCTCGCGCAGGCGTCGCATGGCCCGGCTTTAGGGAGGATGGTCGGAAAAGGATAGACGTACCTGCACGGATCGGCCAACAGTCGCCGGTCATTCAGCAAGGGAGAGTCGGGCCGTGAGCGAAGGGATCGCCATCGTCGAAAATCAGGGCGTCATCGAAATCCATATCGACCGGCCCGACAAGAAGAATGCGCTGACATCGGACATGTACCGCGCCATGACCGCGGCGCTGGCGGATGCGTCGGCGCGGGACGAGATCGGCGTGGTGCTGTTCGCCGGGACGGGCGACGCCTTTTGCGCGGGCAATGACCTGAAGGATTTCATGTCGGGCCCGCAGGGCGGGGAAGCCGCCTTCGACTTCATCCGTGCCATCGCCGCCTTTGACAAGCCGGCGGTCGCCGCAGTGCAGGGGCTGGCCGTCGGGGTGGGCACGACGCTGCTGTTCCATTGCGACCTGGTCTATGCGGCGCCCGATGCGCGCTTCATCGCGCCCTTCGTCAATCTGGGGATCGTGCCGGAGGCGGGGTCCAGCCTGCTGGCGCCTGCCATATTCGGCTATGCCAAGGCGGCGTCGATGCTGTTGTTGGGGGAGCCGGTGGACGCGCAGACCGCCGATCATGCGGGCTTCGTCACGGCGATCGTCCCGGCTGAGGGATTGCTAGATCATGCGCGGAAGAAGGCTGCGGCGCTGATGAGCAAGCCGCCACAGGCGCTGGCCGCGACGCGCAGGTTGATGAAGGGCGATCCGGCGGTGCTGACGGCGCGCATCGAGGAGGAGGCGCGGCTGTTCAAGGAAACGCTCCGGTCGGCTGAGGCGCAGGAGGCGTTTGCTGCCTTCTTTGAGAAGCGACAGCCGGTGTTTCGGCGGTAAATAGTTTAAATCCTCCCTGCGCGAAGCGTGGGGAGGGGGACCGGCCGAAGGCTGGTGGAGGGGAAATGGCGCGACCTGCGCATTTTCCCCTCCGTCAGCGCTTCGCGCTGCCACCTCCCCATCTACCGATGGGGAGGAATAGGATAGGTTCAGCCTTTCCCGAAGCGGATTTCGCTGACCAGGACGGCGGCGACCACCAGTGCGCCGCCCAGCAGGGCGATGGCGGGCAGGCGGTCGCCCGCGATCCAGCCGATCAGGCCCGCCCAGACCGGCTCGCCCGCATAGATCAGCGTCGCCCGCGTCGCGGACACGCTCTGCTGCGCCCAGTTCATGACGAGCTGGATCAGCGCCGTCATCAGGCCCAGGCCGCAGGCCGAAATGACCACCGTCCAGTGGAAGGGCGGAATCGCTTCCCCGGCCGGGATCATGAAGGCGAAGGCCAGCAGGGACGCCACGCTCAGTTGGATGAACGTCACCCGCGCCACGTTGACGCGGCCCGCCCACAGGCTGATGAAGATGATCTCCAGCGCGATGGCGAGCGTGCTGACCAGCGTCAGCGCTTCCCCCCGTCCCAGCGACAGTCCGTCCCCCGGCGCGGCGATCAGCAGCAGTCCGGTGAAGGCCAGCGCCACGCCCGCCCAGCTCGCCAGCCGGGGCGGCCTGCGCCGGATGATCCATTGCAGGATGGGGACCAGCGGCACATAGGCGGCGGTGATGAAGGCCGACGTGCTGCTGGCGATGCTTTGCAGGCCCCATGTCTGCAGCGAATAGCCGGTGAAGATGCCCATGCCGATCATCGTCCCGGCCAGCCATTCGCGCCGGGTGACGCCGCGCAGGACGGGCAGGGCCAGCGGCAGCGCGATCAGCGCCGCCGTGCCGAAGCGCAGGCCGACGAAGAAGAGCGGCCCGCTGTGCCGCATCGCGTTGTGGACGATCAGGAAAGTGCCGCCCCACAGCAGGGTGGCGCCGATCAGCGCCAGTTCCGGGCGTCCGATCATCAGCCGGGAGGGGGAGGATGTCGCGCCATGCATGGCATTGCTGGTGCTGCCGATGGGCGTCCGGGTCAAGCGCCGTTCGTCGCGCGGTCGTTGCCCCATTGTCGACCATCCCATGCGTCCCGCCCTGTTCGGCATCCAGGAAAATGACTTACCTGGGTTAACAACGCCCGAATGGCCGGAACGGCGAGGGGATATGATGGTTAGCCACAGCATCCGAACGAGGAGGCTGGCATGGGCGAAACCATGACGCCGGGGCGCGATGACGCGCCGCCGGGCACATCCAAGCGCGCGGACCGGGTCGAGGATGCGACCCTGTCCCTGGTCGAGCCGAAGGGCGACAGCCTGTCGGCGAAGACCGTTACCATCAACCGGCCGCGCCAGGCGCTTTACGATTATTGGCGGGCGCTGGAAAATCTGCCGACCTTCATGGAGAATGTCGAGCGGGTCGAGGCGGTGGGCGACGGGCGATATCATTGGGTCGTGAAAGCGCCCGCGGGCCGCACGGTCGAATGGATCGCCGCCATCACAGAGGACAGGCCGGGCGAGGCGATAGGCTGGGCGTCCGAGGAGGGCGCTGACGTGCCGAACAGCGGGCGCATCGATTTTCGCGATGCACCGGGCGGGCGCGGCACATGGGTGACGGCGACCATCCTCTACGATCCGCCGGGCGGCGTCATCGGCAAGGTCGTGGCGAAGCTGTTCCAGCGCGAACCCGCGATCCAGGCGCGCCGCGACCTGCGCCGGTTCAAGCAGCTTATGGAAACGGGCGAAATCGCCACCGGCGCCCGCACGGCCCGGCAACTGGCCGAGGAGATGGATTGATGCGCGCCCTGACCTGGCACGGAAAGCATGATGTTCGCGTGGAGACAGTGGACGATCCCGAAATCCTCAATCCCCGTGATGCAATCATCAGGATCACGTCCACAGCGATTTGCGGGTCAGACCTGCATCTTTACGACGGATATATTCCGACGATGCAGTCCGGCGACATATTGGGCCATGAATTCATGGGCGAAGTGGTGGAGACCGGGCCGAAATCGACGCTGCAAAAGGGACAGAGGGTGGTAGTGCCCTTCACCATTTCCTGCGGTTCCTGTTTCCATTGTTCGAAACATCAATATTCCGCCTGCGACAACGGGCTGCCCGCCGACAACCAGGATATCGCGCAGGCCGCCTATGGCCAGCCCATGTCCGGCCTGTTCGGATACAGCCATATGACGGGCGGCTATGCGGGCGGGCAGGCGGAATATGTCCGCGTGCCCTTTTCCGATGTCGGTCCCATCGTCATTCCCGACGGGATCGACGACGACAAGGTGCTGTTCCTGTCCGACATATTGCCGACCGGGTGGATGGCGGCGGAAAATGCCGAAATCGAGCCGGGCGACACGGTGGCCGTGTGGGGTTGCGGTCCGGTCGGCCTGTTCTGCGTCCAGTCCGCCTTCCTGATGGGGGCGGAGCGGGTGATCGCCATCGATCATTTTCCGCGCCGCCTGGAACTGGCGCGCCGGTTCGGCGCGGAGACGATCAATTATGAGGAAAGCAGGACCTATGACGCGCTGATGGAGATTACCGGCGGCATCGGGCCGGACGCCTGCATCGACGCGGTGGGGCTGGAGGCGCATGGCTTCTTCGCGGACAATGTGTGGGACCAGATCAAGGTGTCGACCTTCACCGGCACTGACCGGACCCATTCGATCCGGCAGGCGATACTGGCCTGCCGCAAGGGCGGGCGGGTGTCGATGCCCGCCGTCTATGGCGGCTTCGTCGACAAATTCCCGCTGGGCGCCTTCATGGAGAAGGGGCTGACGCTGAAGACCGGCCAGACCCATGTGCAGCATTATATGCCCGCACTGCTGAACGCGATCATGGAGGGGAAGATCGATACGACCTTCCTGATCAGCCACCGCATGCCGCTGGAGCAGGCGGCGGAGGGATATAGGCTGTTCCACGACAAGCAGAATGAAGTGACCAAGATCGTGCTGAAGCCGGGCATGGACCTGGCGCAGACGGCCTGAAACCGTGAGATGAGGAGAGCGAAGATGGCGAGGATCGGACTGCTGACGGGATGCGCCCTGTTGCTGCTGCCTGCCTGTCAGGGCGGGGGCAACTCCGCGGCGGCGAATGACGGCGCGGCCATGAACGCGGCTAGCCAGAATGTGGCTGGCCAGAATGCGGCTGGGGCCAATGATATGGCGGCGGCGACGCCTGCCCTTCAGGCGACGAGCGCTTCGGATTATCTGGCGAAGGCTGGCGCGGGCGATCTGTTCGAAATCCAGTCATCGCAGGCCGTGCTGGAGAAGACGAAGAACGCCAAGGTCCGCGATTTCGCGACCATGATGATAAAGGCGCACCAGCAATCGACCGCCACGCTGAAGGCCGCCGCGGGCGAGGCGAAGCTGACCGTCAAGCCGCCGGTCCTGACATCCGACCAGCAGGCGATGCTGGACGCGATCAAGTCCGCGCCCGCCGACGGGGTGGACATGGTTTATGCCGCGCATCAGCGGACTGCCCATGAAGCGGCGCTGCAACTGCACCGCAGCTATGCGGCGGACGGCGACATGGCGCCGCTGAAGCGCGCCGCCGGAGAAATTGTGCCGGTGGTGGAAAGCCATATCCAGCATCTGGCCGATCTGCCCCAGCAATAAGGCCCGCAATAAGGAGAGTGTCATGGGCAAATTCGCGATCGTCACCGGCGCGTCGACCGGCATCGGCTTCGAACTGGCGCATCTGGCCGCTCAGGATGGCTATGACCTGCTTGTCGTGGCGGACGAGCCGCTGATCGACGCTTCGGCCAGCGATTTCCGCCGTCATGGAGTGGAGGTGCAGTCGGTCGAGGCGGACCTGTCCACATTGCAGGGCGTCGACCGCTTGCTGGCGGCGGCGAACGGGCGGCAGGTGGACCTGCTCTGCGCCAATGCGGGGCGCGGGCTGGGCCATGGCTTTCTGGATCAGGAGGTGGCCGACTGGCGGCGGGTGATCGATACCAATATCACCGGCACGCTTTACCTGTTGCAGAAGGTGCTGAAGCCGATGGTGGCGCGGGACGAGGGCAAGGTGCTGATCACCGGGTCGATCGCGGGCTTCATCCCCGGCAGCTTCCAGGCGGTGTATAATGGCACCAAGGCCTTTATCGACAGCTTCGCCGACGCGATCCGCAACGAGATTAAGGATGCCGGGGGCGTGACCGTCACCACGCTGATGCCCGGTCCCACCGAGACGGAATTTTTCGACCGGGCGGAGATGCTGGATACCAGCGTCGGGACGCAGGAGAAGGACGATGCGCTGAAGGTCGCGCAGGACGGGTGGAACGCGCTGATGGCGGGCAAGGCGCATATCGTGTCGGGCTGGAAGAACAAGTTGCAGGTCGCGGCGGCGCATGTGACGCCCGCCGCCGTGCTGGCGGAGCGGCATCGCAAGATGGCGGAGCCGGGATCGGGAGAGGAATCATGACCGGCAAAACCGACCCGCGCGAGGATTCCGAAACGCCGCGCGGTCCGCTGGGCGATGCCTTGCCGGGCCGGGAAAAGGCCGATCCGCGCACCGGTGGCGCGCAGCCGCAGGAAAAGGTGGAGGACCGGCCCAATGTCGGCACGGTGAAGCCGGACGATTATCCCGAAAAGGACCGGGAGGATTCCCGGCCCTGAGGCAATCCGGTCGTCAGCGCAGCAAATGGCGCAAGGTGGGAACCAGCCGCCGGGCTAGCGCGGGCCGGGGGATCAGCGGCGCGGCGGGATGGGCGTCGACGACCGGATCGTCCGACGCGCCCGAACAGAAGATATAAGGGATGTCATACAGGTCGAGATCGTCCGCGAGCAGGCCGACATCGCCGCCGTCCAGCCTGACGTCCAGCACCGCGCCTACGGGCATATGTTTCGCGACCGCCGCCACCCCGTCCGCCAGCGTGGCATGGGGCCCGTCCACGGCATAGTCCGCCTCCTCCAGCAAGCCCGCGATCAGCGCGGCGACGGTCGGATCATTTTCCACCAATAGGATATGCTGGCCCAAGCGCCCTACTCCAGTCCGAAATGGGCGCGATAACGGTCGAAGCAGCGCGCCCCGCAGCGCAGGCGAATCAGCGCTCCTTCGGCCATGGCGGTCGCCCGGCGCGGGTCTTCGGCGACGAGCGGTCGGATCGCCTCGTCATTCCAGTCCCGGCTATGCTTGATGTCGAGGACGGCATGGAGGTCGAAATAACGGCGCTCCGAACCGGAAAGGCCGATGCGGCGCAACCCCTTCGCCGTATGCGCCGAGCGATCCGGGGCGGTCAGTTCGATGACGCCGAGCGCGCCGACGCTGTGCCAGGCATAATGGCGGGATGACGCCATCGCCGTCATCGCATTGGCCAACGCCAGGCTTTCCCAGACCGTGTGGTCGATTCGGGTGTCGAGGCCGAGGATTTCGACAAGCTGGGCCAGCATTGGGCCATGCATGCCTTTCGCATTGCCGCGCCCCATTTCGTCCCAATAGTTGCGCGCCAGTTCCAGCTTGGCGCGGGCGGGCAGCTTGACCTGCGTCATCGCCACCAGATCGTCGAAACCCGCTTCGCCCGCCGCTTCCTGGGAGAGGAACCAGCGCAGTTCGTCGCGGCCCGCCTCTTCGGCCAGCCAGGGGAAAAGGCGGTCATGCTGGCCGGGGCCGGTCGCCTTCAATCGCTCGAACCAGTCGATGAACGCGTCCGCCTCCATCGGGGCGGAGGCGGCTTCATCCCGCACTTCGGCGCGCAATTCCTCGATAAATCCATGCTCCAGCCGGAGCATGTTCCGGCCCTCCTCGAATTGGGGGGCGGTCGCGTCCGCCGGGAAGGCGGGCGCCAGACGCCGCCGGTTCCAGCGGCTGAGTTGTTCCTGAAACGGCTGATTGAGAAATTGCGATCCACTATATTGAAGCTGGGTAGCCACAGACATGCCTTCCGATCGGAGTATGAGGGAAGAATTCGGAAGCGCTGCGGTTCGTTCCGGGAAATCATGTTAACAAGGATCAAGTCGTACCTTTGGACCTGATCTTGCGGCCGTCTCCTGGAAGTCCTCCCATAACATAGGTTTGTCTGGCGGCGCTCTGCGGCGTGCCGGAGGAACGGGGGCAGGGGCGGGTCGTTCAATCGCCATCACAGTGATGGAGACATGCCATGGCGCTTCATGCGAGCCTTTCTTCCGACCGCCATTCCCATTTCCTGCTGGGGGCGGGCCTCGGCATGGGGCTGGCGCTGCTGGGGGCGGCCGGGCGCAAGCTGATGGTGCAGGCCCCCACCATGCTGGCGGGCGATTGGGACGAGGCGCTGGCGGCGGAGCACAAGGCCACGCTGCTGCTGTTCGACGGGCTGGCCAGGACGGAGGATAGCGCGACCGCCCGGCGCACCCTGTTGCTGATGCAGCTCAAGCATGCCCTCGGCAAACATGCGCTGGAGGAGGAGAATGCCGTCTATCCCGCCATGCGCGAACATGGGATGACGGAAGAGGCGGACGCGCTCAACGCCGACCATGGCTATGTGAAGCAATATCTCTACGAACTGTCGGATCTGGCGGCGGACAATGGCGCGTTCCAGCAGAAGCTGGCCGCCTTCCGCACCGATATAGAGGCGCATATGCGGCGGGAAGAGGAGGAGCTTTTCCCCCGGCTGCGGCGGGCGCTGGATGAAGGCGCGACCGGCGACCTGACGCGCAGGATGAACCAGGAAGGGCTGAAACTGGCCTGAAACCGAGGACGATCACCCATGGACGAAACCCGGTCCCGTCCGATGTCAGGGCCGACAGCTTGCCCCGGCCAGAGCCGTATCGATCGCGCCCAACATCTCATCGCGGCGATAGGGTTTGGCGACGCGGACGCACGCATCGAACCGGTCCGGCAGGGCCTGCCCGTCATAGCCGGTGGCGATGACGATGGGGACCGACCGGGCGATCAGTTCGTCCATCAGCGGATAGCACATCTCTCCATGCAGATTGACGTCCAGCAGGGCGATGTCGGGCGCCTTGCCGCCAATCGCCTTCAACGCGCCGAACAGGCTGCCGTGCGGGCCGATGACGGTAAATCCCTCCTCAGCCAGCAAGGCGGAAAGGTCGCTCGCCAGAAAATATTCATCCTCCACCACCAGCACGGAACATGTGCCGGACGTCGCCCTGTTCGCCATTCGTCCCTCCTGACGCAGGAGCCGTCGCACGGGTATCGGCGGCAGAAAATAACATAGGTAAAAACCGGCAATGTCATCCCTAGATATGCCTGCGATCGCGATGAACGACAGCATTATAGCGGTGAAACTGTCCGCGCACTGGCCGCTTGACCGGCAAAACCGGGAGGCGATCAACCGCCTTGTCGGCCGTTCAGCCATTCCGCGGCGCACCGGGACCGACCTGTTCGCTCAGGGGGATCGGCTGACATCCATCTTTTTCCTGCTGGAAGGATGGGGCGCGCGGTATAAGATGCTGGCGGATGGACGGCGGCAGATCGTCAGCCTGCTGCTGCCCGGCGATTTGTGCGATCCCTTCTGCTTCCTGCTGCATCGCGCCGACCATGGCGTCGCGGCGCTGACGCCCATCAAGGTGGCGGAAGTGGGGCGCGGCCAGTTCGAGGAAGTCGCGCTGGAGCGGCCCGAAATCACCAAGGCGATGTGGATCAACGCGCTGATCACCGCGTCGATCCAGCGCGAATGGTGCGTCAATCTGGGGCGGCGCACCGCACTGGAGCGGTTGAGCCATCTCTTTTGCGAGCTTTACCACCGGCTTTGCAAGGTGGGGATGGTCACCGACGCCGGATTCCACTTCCCGGTCACGCAATTGGAACTGGCGGACGCAACGGGATTGACGATGGTGCACACCAACCGGATTTTGCAGGAAATGCGGCGCAAGGGTTTGATAGAGTTGCAGCGGCGTCATCTGATCGTGCCCGACCTTGCCGCCCTGGAACGCATCTGCGCCTTCGACCCGTCCTATCTGCATCCGGCGGCGCAAGAGGCCCTGTGACGACAGCAACCCCGACAGACAGCGCCGACTTCCTGCTCCTGTTCGATGCCTGTCCTTTTCCCCAGATCCAGTTGGGGTCCGATGACCGCATCCTGCGCGGCAATTCGGCGCTGGCGCGGTTGCTGGGCGTGCAGCCCGGCGAACTGACTGGCGGCCGCCTGCTTCCTTCCGAGACGGACGGGAAGGCGGGCCGGTTGAGTTGGGACGAGGGCAAGTGCGAAGCGCTGGTGTTCGTGGAGAGCCTGGTGACCGCCGCCGATTACCGGGTCTGCATGGTGCGTTTCGGCCGGGCCGATCCGGCGGCGGATGATCGCGATCCGATCCGCGACGTGCAGCATCGCCTGAGGAACCTGATCGCCAACGTCCGGTCGATCTTTCGCCGGACCGCCGTCACCAGCGGTTCCATCGACCATCTGACCAGCCATTTCCTGGGGCGTCTGGATGCCGTCGCCCGCATCGAATCCAATCTGGCGCTGGCCGAAAGCCATGGCGTGGAGATGCATGGCCTGATCATGGACGAACTGGCGGCCTTCGCCGTGCGGCCGGGGGAGCAGGCGGTGCTGAGCGGGCCCGACGTGCGGCTGCACATCCTGTCCGCGCCGACGCTGGCGCTGATATGTCATGAGCTGGCCAATAACAGCGTGAAATTCGGGGCGCTGGGCGCCGAGGGAGAGGTGAGGATCGATTGGTGGATCGACCCGGCGCCGCCCCGCGCGCTGCACATCGTCTGGACGGAATCAGGCGGGCCCTATGCGCCGGTCGAGCATTCCGGATTCGGCATGGAATTGCTGACCAAGACGCTGCCGTTCGAACTGGACGGAACCGCCGACATCGACTGCACGGTACAGAAGTTCAAGGTGCATATGCGTCTGCCGGTGACGGACAGGCTGCTCCACGGCGGGAATTAGACGGCGTGGATAAATTCAGGACTCGCCGGACGGGGGATGTGGGTGGAAAACGGACCTATCCTATTCCTCCCCATCGGGAGATGGGGAGGGGGACCATGCGAAGCATGGTAGAGGGGAATGGGGCACGACCTGTGCTTTTCCCCTCCACCACCGCTTTTAGCGGCGGTCCCCCCCCCCACGCTTCGCGCAGGGAGGAATTGATGTCCGCTCATGGCCATTTCCCGACATTCCGTCAGGCCGCCGCTTCCTGCGGGGTCAGCGCGCCCACTTCGCGCAGGGCCTGAAGTTCCGGAATGCGAAGCCATTTGGATTGCAGTTCCACCAGCCCCTTCGCCCGCATGGATTGCAGGGTGCGGTTCACATGGACCGGGGTCAGGCCCGTCATGTCGGCGATTTCGATCTGGGTGAGCGGCATCGCGCATTGCTGTCCATAGGCAAGGCCCGCCTTGCGCATGCGTTCGAACAATTCGACCAGCAGATGGGCGACCCGTTCCATGGCCGTCTTGCGTCCCAGGGTGACCAGCCAGTTGGCCTGCCGCTCGATGACGTCGGACAGCGCCTGCCCAAAGCCGTGATGGCCGTCCAGACCGGCATGGGAAGCCCGGCAGGGAAGCTGAAGCGCCCGGACATTGGTGATCGCCACGATCGGCTGCGACGGCAGTCCACCCAGCGCCCATTGGGGATCGCAATAATCCCCCGGCAAATAGAGTCCGGTAATCTGACGACGCCCATCGGGCAGCAGCCGGTACCGGCAGGCCCATCCTTCCTGAAGATGCAGCATGGCTTCGGGCTTTTCATTTTCCCGCGCCAGAAACTGGTGCATTCGGAAGTGAACTGGGCTTCTGTCCTGTGCGACCTGGCTTAACATGGGCTACTCCGCGTCGAGCCCCCCTGGGACAATGTGCATTGAACCTGACGTCACCATAGCCGATCCGGTTGACGGCGGATTCACTTATGTTGCCAAAGTGCAAATAATTGGGACGGCAGGAAAAGCGGCGGCGGATTTCCGCTGCGCCATGTCTGAACGACCCTGGGCTTGAGACAGGTTAGCAGGTCCGGCGGTGCGCTTGTCGCGGGGCCGTTCTATCCTTTGTGCCTATCCTTCGGGAAAAGGAGCGAGGATATGATGGATGAAATCGACATAGCCTATTTTTCCGCGCGCGAGCGGGAAGAAGTGGCGAAGGCCGCCGACGCGGAGGCGAGGGGCGCCCATCCGCAGATGGTCAGGCTGCACCGCGACCTGGCCAGCCGGTACCGGGCGAAACGCCTGGCCATGCAGATGGTCGGATGATCACGGCAAGAGGATGCCGGGCCGGGCCGGCCGCCGGCGCCGCGATTCTGCTCCTGAGCCTGTCCGCCTGCGACGGCGGGGACGCGGAGGGAAACCGCGCGCTGTTCAACGGAGCGGCTGTCGACCGGACGGACGACGCGCCGGGCAATGCCGGAACCGCGCCCGTTCCCCGTAGCGGGTCGAACGCCATTCCGCCCAACGCAAACGGCAATATGGGGGACGATCGCTAAGGCGGAGTGGACAAGTTCAAAACTTGCCGGATAGAGGATTTGGGTGGGAAGCGGACCCATCCTATTCCTCCCCATCGAGAGATGGGGAGGGGGACCAGCCGCAGGCTGGTGGAGGGGAAAGGGGCACGACCTCCGAAGCTTCCCCTCCACCACGCTTCGCGCGGTCCCCCTCCCCACGCTTTGCGTAGGGAGGATTTAAAGTTCGCCATTTGGCCATTTCCCGACATTCCGAATTTGTCCACGCTGCCCAGGCCGTATCGCCCCAATGCTAATCGGCAGCGATTAACCTTTGTAAATGCGAAACATCACTAAAAGCTGGATGAAAGCCGCAGTTCTCCGGAGACCTGCGTGCAACCACCCTTTCATCGCCTAGAAGAGTTTGTGCCCCTAACGCCGCAGGATGTGGAGATCACGCAAAGCTGGACTCTCAGCAGGCGAAAGATTTTGCGCGGACAGGTCATCCGGCGGGAGGGGGACGAGGTCGGCGGCGTCTTTTTCCTGATGGAAGGATGGGTGGGTTCCTCGATCATGTTGCGCAACGGGCGGCGGCAGATCGTGAAGCTGAACCTACCCGGCGACATATTGGGATTTCCCAGCCTGGCGCTGATGGTTTCGGGCGAGACGCTGGAGGCGCTGACGGATGCGGTCGTCTCCTCCATTTCCAGCGCCGCACTGGGGAAGATGTTCGCGGAAAGCCCCCGGCTGGCGGTCGGCCTTTTCCTCAGCACGCAAAGGGAGCGGGTGGCGCTGATGCAGAAGCTGAGCTGGATCGGCGCGACTTCGGCGCTGGAACGGCTGGCCGCCTTTCTGCTGGACCTTCATGACCGGCTGGTCGCCACGGATGCGGTGACGGACGGCGGCTTCGACTTTCCCATCACCCAGCAACAGCTTGGCGATCTGTTGGGGCTGACGACGGTGCATGTGAACCGGTCGCTCCGGCGGCTTGACGAAACCGGCTGCCTCCAGCGTTCGCGGGGGAGGATATTCATCCGGAACCTGCAAGGATTGCGCGCCCTGGCCCCCAACCTGCCGCCCCGCTTCGCCGGGCATGAGGCCTGGTCGCGATTGGGCAGGCCGCATCGATATGAGGCTTAAGGGGAGGTTTAATTCCTCCCTGCGCGAAGCATGGTGGAGGGGAATGGGGCACGACCTCCGAAATTTCCCCTCCACCAGCCTTCGGCTGGTCCCCCTCCCCATCTCTCGATGGGGAGGAATTGGAGAGCGCTTCTCACCCGCATCGGTCGCTCCGGCGAAGCGTTAGCGGGTGCAGGATTCTTAACCTCGTTAAATGCTTTTGCTTTTCGGACCTATTAGGGGGTTCCCTTCGCCTTTCTGTCGAGCGGCGGATAGCGTCATGCTGGAAAGGCTTTTGAGGTGAACGATTTTGTCCCATTTATCAGGGTCTGAAGCGGGCGCGGGATCGCAGATCGAGGCCGGCGCCCTGTTGGCCGCCATCGTCGAAAATTCCGACGACGCCATTTTGAGCAAGACGCTGGACGGGATCATCACCACCTGGAATCGCGGCGCGTGCCGCCTTTTCGGCTATTCCGCCGAAGAGGCGATCGGCAAGCCGATCACGATCGTCATCCCTGAGGACCGGCTGCACGAAGAGGACAGGATCCTTGCAAGATTGAGGGCCGGAGAGCGGATCGATCATTTCGAAACGGTCCGCCGCCGCAAAAATGGCGAGCTGGTCGAAATATCGCTGACGGTTTCCCCGGTCCGCAACGCCGCCGGGCAGATTCTGGGCGCGTCCAAGATCGCCCGCGACATCACCGCGCAAAAGCGGGCCGCCGCCATGCAGAGCCTGTTGTTGCGGGAAATGCAGCATCGGGTGAAGAATCTGTTCGCCCTGGCGACCGGGCTGGTCACCCTCAGCGCGCGATCCGCCGGTAGCGTGGAGGATCTGACCCGCGACCTGACGTCGCGGCTGATGGCCCTTGCCGCCGCGCACCAACTGACGCTGCCGGACCTGGACAAGGAAGGATCGGTAGAGGCGTCCGCGACGCTCTTTTCCCTGCTGGAGGCCATATTGGCCCCGCATGAGCTTGGGGACAGGCGGCGCATATCGGTTCGCGGTCAGGATATGCCGGTCGGCGGCGGCGCCTTCACGTCGGTGGCGCTGCTGCTGCATGAATTGGCGACCAACGCCGCGAAATATGGCGCGCTGTCGACCCCGGACGGGAGGCTGGACATCCATGTCGTCGCCGATGACGAGGAAGTTTCGATCCAGTGGGTGGAATATGGCGGCCCGAAACTGGGCTCCGCGCCGGAACGCGAGGGGTTCGGAACCGCGCTGGAGCAGGCGGCGCTGCGGGGGACGGGCGGCACGCTCAGCCGGGAATGGAGGGGCGACGGTTTGAAGATCGACATCCGCTTCAGGAAAAGCCGTCTCGTCGCATAGGGCGTCACATGGGGCGTCGTTCGGCATCGGGGTGGAATTCCAGATAGCCTTCGTCGAAACTGCCGATATGGACGAGCGCGTCCCAATCCAGAATCCGGATCGTCCGCCCCGTCCAGGCCAGCACGCCCCTTTGCCGGAGCGAACGGACCACGCGGTTCATATGCACCGCCGTAATGCCCAGGGCGTCGGCCACATGGATCTGGGTCGCGGGAAAGTCGAAGACCGTGCGCGTTCCCTGGCCCGCGCTTTCGATCCGCAGGGCCATTTCGCAAAGCAGATGCGCCGCCCGCGCCACGGCGCTGCGCCGGCCCAGGCTGACCACCCATTGGGCGATGATGGAGGCGTCGACCACGCAATCGCGCCAAAAGGCCTCCGCCACAGCCGGATAGGTGCGCGACACCCTCAACAATTCGCCATGCGGGATTTTCAGATAGGTTAGCGGCGCGGACAGCGCCTGCAACGCCCATTCGACGCGGGGCAGCATCGCCGAATGCAGGTCGCACATGTCGCCGGGAATGTAGATGGCGGTGATCTGCCGCATCCCGTCGGGCAGTTGCCCGAAACGTCCGGCCAGCCCCTCCGCCACCAGGCAGCTATGGTCGACCCGGTGGCCGGGCGGCACGATGTCCCGGTTGGGCAGCGCCTGTCCGACATGCCCGCGCATCGCGAGGATCGCCTGTTGTTCTTCCTCCGTCAGGCGGGACCGCAGCGATAGCCTTCGCAGAAACAGGCGCAAGGCTGGATGCGGGGCAGTCATCCGGCGTTTCCGCTTGAGGACGAACCAATATTCGCGGGTCGGTCAACCATCGATATTCAGCAGATCGCGGAAATATACCGTCTCCAGCCGCTGCCGTCGATTGTCCTCGACCACCAGGCGATGGTTCAGGTTTATGGGTCGTCCGTACAGGACATGTTCCGCAATGATTTCGCGCCCGCTTCTGACGGCATGTGCTTTTGCGGACGCGGCGTCCGCAAATTCCTGACCCGCTTCGTCGATGACATCTTCATCATTGTGGAGATGAATGTGAAATATCGGCATGCAGGATAAAATCGGGAATTGCGCGATTGTTCCCGAAGACGGTGATGATGGCGATCATGGCAAGGCCGGGCCTATGCCCGCCCTGCCATGGACCGGCGGCTCATGCCGCCAGCAGTTCGCCTGACTTCACCTGGTCTTTCAGCCGTCGTTTAAAGATTTTGCCGCTATCGTCGCGCGGGAGGGCGTCGACGGCGATGATGCTGCGGGGCACCTTATAGCCAGCGATGGACTGGCGCAGGAAGGTCTGGATGTCGGCTTCGGGCAGGCTGTCCTTCAGGGT